>CAJUIT010000009.1 GCA_910586565.1 uncultured Muribaculaceae bacterium
GCCGACCCTCTGCTTGTAAGGCAGACGCTCTGAACCAGCTGAGCTAAGCGCCCCTCTCGCCCTCAAAAGCGATGCAAAATTACGCACTTTTTCCATTCCCTCCAAATTTTTCAGCAACTTTTTTCAAAGTATTTTTCAGGCAAACCAAGCACTTCACTATCATTCAGCCGATTAAATAAGAAACTTTTTTTTCATGGATTCCAGCCGAAGCTTTCCGCAAAACTGAGGCCTGCAACCACTGACAAAGGTTTATGAGCTTCCTGCCGGGCGGAAACGCCATAAAAAAGGAGATCGAGACTATTTTTTTCGTATCGCTGACTCAAGAAAATTGCCTGCGGCACCGCGAACCGGCCTTTGGCCGACTTTCGCTATTTTTTTCGTCGAAGATACTTCGCACCGTTGACTCAATAAAATCGCCTGCGGCATCGCGAACCGGCCTTCGGCCGACATTCGCTATTTTTTTCGTCGAAGATACTTCGCACCGTTGACTCAATAAAATCGCCTGCGGCGACGCGAACCGGCCTCCGGCCGACTTTCGCTATTTTTTTCGTCGAAGATACTTCGTATCTTTGCAAAAGATTTAATCGCCCGCGCGAAAGCCGGGCCGAATCAGTGTCGAATCATTGTCATTTAAACAAATAATCCTCCAATGGAATTAAACGTTCTCACCGCCATCTCACCCGTCGATGGCCGTTATCGTGGAAAAACTTCGGGTCTCGACCTCTATTTCTCTGAATTCGCCCTCATACGCTACCGCGTGAAGGTTGAAGTGGAATATTTCATCGCTCTCGTTGAGCTCCCGCTTCCGCAACTCGAAGGGATTGCCGCAACCGAAGCCGAACGCAACGAATTGTTCGGGCGCCTGCGTGCCATCTACGAAAACTTCACCGAGGCCGATGCCGTGCGCATCAAGAACCACGAATCGATAACCAACCACGACGTGAAAGCGGTTGAATATTTCCTGAAGGAGAAATTCGACGAATTCGGCATCGGAGCATTCAAAGAGTTTATCCATTTCGGCCTCACCTCGCAGGATATCAACAACACGGCGGTGCCTATGTCGCTGCGCGATGCCGTGAACGATGTTTACCTGCCGCTGCTCGAAACCCTCATCGAAGCTCTCGAGGAACGCGCCAAGGAGTGGGCCGACATCCCCATGCTTGCCAAAACCCACGGCCAGCCCGCCTCCCCCACCCGTCTGGGCAAGGAGCTTGAAGTGTTTGTCTACCGCCTGCGCACACAGGCCGACCAGCTGCGTGCCGTTCCCGTGAGCGGCAAGTTCGGCGGTGCCACCGGCAACTTCAACGCCCACCACACAGCCTACCCCTCCTACAACTGGCCCGAATTTGCCGCCCGCTTCCTCAAAGAGAAACTTGGCATCGAACGCGAGATGTTCACCACTCAGATTTCAAACTACGACAATCTGGCCGCGCTGTTCGACGTGCTCCGCCGCATCAACACCATTGTGCTCGACCTCGACCGCGACGTGTGGATGTATGTGAGCATGGAATATTTCAAACAGAAAATCAAAGCGGGCGAAGTGGGGTCGTCGGCAATGCCCCACAAAGTGAACCCCATCGACTTCGAGAACTCCGAAGGCAACCTCGGCATAGCCAACGCCATCTATGCCCACCTGGCACAGAAACTCCCCGTTTCGCGCCTGCAACGCGACCTCACCGACTCCACAGTGCTGCGCAACGTGGGTGTGCCGATGGCCCATTCGGTAATCGCATTCCACTCAACCCTCAAAGGGCTTGGCAAACTCCTGCTCAACCGCGAGGCTATCGACCGCGACCTCAATGGCATGTGGAACGTTGTGGCCGAAGGAATCCAGACCATTCTTCGCCGCGAAGGTTATCCCAAACCCTACGAGACACTTAAAGCCCTCACACGCACCAACGCCGCCGTGACTGCCGAGAGCATCGCAGCATTCATCGACACACTCGACGTGAGCGAAAGCGTGCGTGCCGAGCTCCACCGCCTCTCCCCCTCAACCTACACAGGCTTCTGACCCCGCGGGCACCACACCGCGCATCGGAAAACAACATAGCAGGGATGTGCCCCACGGCATCAGCAACAGGCGCATCCCTGCTTTTAAACAAACTCTCATAACCAACCCGCATTCCATGAAAACTTTCACAACGGCAGCCATCGCCATGCTGCTTGCCTCCACCAACGCATTTGCCGCAGAGCAACCCGACTGGGAGAATCCCGAGGTGTTTGCCGAGGGGCGCGAAGCTGTGCGTGCCACAGTTTTCCCCTACCCCACCGCTCAACAGGCGCTGCAGGGATTCCACAAAAATTCGCCTTGGTTCAAGAGCCTCAACGGCGACTGGAAATTCAAATTCTCACCCACGCCCGACTCCCGGCCGGCCGACTTTTTCCAACCCGGCTACGACACATCGTCGTGGGCCACGATTCCGGTTCCTTCAAGTTGGGAGATGCAGGGCTACGGAACTCCCATCTACACCAACATCGTCTACCCCTTCCCGGCCAATCCACCCTATATTCCTCACGACGACAACCCCGTTGGCAGCTACGTGCGCACTTTCACCGTGCCCGCCGATTGGAAAGACCGGCAGGTGTTCCTCCACTTCGACGGCTCGACGGCCGGAATGTATGTGTGGGTCAACGGCCACAAGGCAGGCTATGTGCAGAGCGCTAAAAATCCGGCCGAGTTCAACATTACCGACTATCTCGTTCCCGGCGAGAACACACTCGCATGCGAGGTTTACCGCTGGACCGACGGCTCCTACATGGAGGACCAGGACTTCTGGCGCCTCTCAGGCATCGACCGCGACGTGTATCTCTATTCAACCGCACCCCTGCGCATCGCCGATTTCTTCGCCCGCGCCACGCTCAACAAAAATTACACCGACGGTGTGCTTGCCGTCGACGCCACCATAACCGACAGCTCCAAAACTCCGGTGAAAGGCGCCAAGCTCGAAATGAATCTTTTCAACAGCAACGGCGAGAAAATTCTGTCATCAACCAAACCGGTTGCGGCATCGAAAAAATCCACGCAGATTAAATTTAACGGCACCGTTAGAAACGTGGCCGCGTGGACAGCAGAAACGCCCAACCTCTACACCCTTGTGCTCACACTCACCGACCGCGAGGGGAACACCATTGAATCCACATCGTCGCGCGTGGGATTCCGCTCGGTCGAAATCAAAAACAGCATGCTGCTGGTGAACGGCAAGCCGGTTGAAATCCACGGCGTGAACCTCCATGAGCACAATCCGCTCACAGGCCATGCCGTCGACAGCGCAACAATGATGCTCGACATCATCACCATGAAGCGCAACAACATCAATGCCGTGCGCACATCGCACTATCCGCAGCCCCCGCTGTGGTATGACCTTTGCGACCGCTACGGGCTCTATCTCATCGACGAAGCCAACATCGAAACCCACGGTTTCGGTGCCAACTATCAGCGCGAGAATCCCGTGAAAGGGCATCCCGGCGACGAACCGAGCTGGCTGGCCTCGCTCCTCGACCGCGAACGCTCGCTGGTTGAGCGCGACAAAAACCACCCCTCAGTGATTATCTGGAGTCTCGGCAACGAGAGCGGAAACGGCGAAAACTTCCACAAGGCCTACGACCTCGTGAAGTCGCTCGACCCAACGCGCCCCGTTCACTACGAGCAGGCCTGGGAGGAGGCCAACACCGACATAGTGTGCCCCATGTATCCCTCGATTGAAAAGATGCAGGAATATGCCTCGCGCACCAATCCGGGGCGCCCGTTCATCATGTGTGAATATGCCCACGCAATGGGCAACTCCACAGGTAACTTTCAGGAGTATTTCGACATTATCCGCTCAAGCCCGCAGATGCAGGGCGGTTTCATCTGGGACTGGGTCGACCAGGGTCTGCTCACCCGTGATGAGAACGGTGCCGAATATTGGGCATACGGGGGCGATTTCGGGGCGTGGAACTACACCCACGACGAAAACTTCTGCATCAACGGCCTTGTGCAGCCCGACCGCACGCCGCATCCCGGACTGGACGAAGTGAAAAAGGTTTATCAGGACATCCGCTTCCCCGGATTCGACAGCTCTACCGGCGAGCTCGCTGTGGAGAACAACTTCATTGCCCGCGACCTCTCAAACTACACCCTCAGCTGGGAACTGCTGCGCAACGGCTCCGTTATCGGCGAAGGCACTGTGACCACGCCACAGCTTGCCCCGCTCACCGCCGGAAAGGCAGCACTCCCCCTCCCCGCAATCAAAGCCGACGACAACGCCGACTATCATCTGTCGGTCTATGCGCGCACCATTAACGGCGATGAAATAGTTCCTGCCGGCCACGAAGTTGCCCGCGAACAATTCACCCTGCGCTCGCGAACCGCTCCCGCCGACAATAACGCGCTGTGGGAACAACTTTCGGGTAATCCCGCCGACACCCTGACGGTTTCTGACGGGGGTAGCTTCGTCGACGTGACAACCTCCAACGGTGTCAACATCCTCTTCAACCGCCACAACGGCGACATTGCACGCTACACCATCGGCGGCCGCAGCCTGATGAACACCACATTCGCACCCTCATTCTGGCGCGCTCCCAACGACAACGACTTCGGCACAAACTCGCAGGTGCATCTCAACGCATGGCGTTGCGCTTCAGAAAACCGCCGCCTCACGGCTTTCAACGCCACCCGCCGCGGCAACACGCTCGTTGTTGACGAACGTTATCGCCTCCCCGAGGTGAACTGCGACTATGCGATAACCTACACCGTCTTTCCCGACGGCCGTCTCGGAGTCGAAGCCTCGCTCCATCCCGACGCCGATTGCGATGCCCCCGAGATGATGCGCTTCGGCATGATTGCAGCCATGCCAAAACCGATGGATAATTTCAGCTGGTATGGCCGCGGCCCCGGCGAGAACTACTCCGACCGCAACACCGCCTCATTCATGGGACGCTGGAGCAAAAAAGCCGCCGATATTTTCTATCCCTACATCCGTCCGCAGGAAACCGGCAACCACACCGACGTGTGGGAAGCATCGCTCACCGACAGCACCGGCCTGGGAGTGCGCATCGATGCCGTGCAACCGCTCAACGTAACGGCACTTGACGTGCACCCGTTCGACCTCGACCCCGGCCTGAAAAAGATGCAGATGCACAACAGCGACGTGCGCCACCAGCGCCACCACACATTCCTCTACGTTGACCTCGTGCAGCGCGGTCTCGGCGGCGACACCTCCTGGGGAGCACACCCCCACGACCCCTATCGCCTCCCCGTGCGCCCCTACTCCTACTCGTTCATGATCACCCCCCTCCCCGCCAAATAAAAACATTCGAATCTCCCCCCTTTTAATATGGCGCCGTGTCGATATTCAATCACATGGCGCCATATCTTTTCCGTACCTTAATCTGTAACCTAACAATTTATCCGTCGGCCAATAAATATGTCGTGAAACTACGCGTTGACCGAATTAATTCCCTACTTACGTAGGGTTGCACAGCTCGCATAATGATTGCGGTATGAGTTTAATTCAATGAACCGATTATATCGTTAACTTTTTCTCTAAACCATTTAACGGGCGTGTTGGCATTGGTCGTTCTAAGTATAAAGAACAAGTGAATACAAAAGCTCTCTATAGTTCATAGCAGAGAACTGTAATCTAACATTTTTGCATTAAAAAAAATATTACATATATTTGCAATTGAACCGGTAATTATCCCAATCTTTCTAAATTCATCACTTATTTAAACAACATCAATAATTCACCATAAATTTATACACATGAAAACTGACGGTTTTAAATATTTGGCTATAGCATGCTTGTTAGGAGCATGCAGCGCATGCGATAACGAAGAGTTTGCTGATATTTCTGACGAAAATAAGCAACAGTCTATTTCCAAGATTTCTCTATCCGCAGAAGAAGTTGCAGCCTCAAAAGATATAGAAACGTTCAACTACAATTTTTTAGGAGCATGCGACCGTATGCGCATGAATCGTGACGAGAACCTGTTGATTTCACCTCTTAGCGCACAAATGGCATTGGGAATGTTGGCATTGTCAGCCGATGACGCTGCAGCAAATGAGATTGCATCCGTGCTTGGATGTTCCGACAGAAATGCCATTGCAGGTATCAACCGCAAAATTCTGCAAACGTTCCACCGCCTTGACGCAAAGGTGACATCAAATTTGGCAAACTCGGTATGGCACGAAAGCTCATACGAACTGTTTCCCGAATTTAAGAATACTGTTGGCTCGGACTATTCGGCAGACGTTTTCCCTTGCAATCTCTCTGAGGCTGCCAATGATATAAATTCATGGTGTGCACAGAAAACTGATAATAACATCTCCCAACTTGTATCGCCCGAAGATTTGAACTCATGCATCATCACAATGCTGAATGCACTTTATTTTAAAGGGGAATGGGCTGAAAAGTTCAGTAAAGAGAACACACGTCCCTACACTTTTCACGGAGCCAACGGTGACACGACTGTTGACATGATGATGGACTCGCGCACTATCACCTACTCAACAAACCTCACATTCACTACAGGCGAATCAAATGAATTGGGTTTCGAATGTGCCGAACTGCCTTTCGGCAATGGTTCGTTCTCAGTGAAACTGGTTCTGCCTGCCCCCGGGGTTGATATTAACAAGTTGGCCGACAATGCAAGTCGCCTGATTGCGAACACAGAAACTTCGAATCTCGCAAATTGCACCATTGCCATGCCTAAATTCAAAATTGATAGCGACCGCATCGACCTCGGCAATGCTTTAACACTAATGGGATTGCAATGTTTCTCAAATATCAGCCATTTCAACCTGTTTACCGACGACACCCTCAACAATTTATATTTTAAAATATCCCAACGTTCAACTGTTGAGTTTGATGAAGATGGCGCAGTCGCAACTTCCGCTACGGCAATATCCGGAACTATTTCCCCGGGGCCCGGCTATAAGTTGATTTTTGATCGTCCGTTCCTATTCTTTATTACAGAAAAACAGACCGGAGTTTGCCTGATGTCGGGAAAGGTGATGAATCTCTGACATATATCTATAACAACAAAGCCCTGATGCGAAACCATAACGCATCAGGGCTTTGTTGTTATAATGAGTTGAAGAATTATTTCAATGAAATAATTTCCGAGGGATTGATTAATGCAAAAGCACTTTTACATTTCGGGAGGAGGAACGAACAACATATACGCCTGCCGCAAGTTGCACATTTAAATAACCTGTAGATGAGAATGCCACTTTCACACCTGCCGAGTTGAAAACCTCCACAGGATTTAACGAAGAAACAGTCAGTTCACCATTGCCGGTATTCACAACCATAGAATTATCGGCACCTGTAGATGCTGCCTCCACACCGCCGGTTGAGATGGGGCGGATGTCGGAGAATTTCACGCCCCACGATGATTTGTAGGCGTTGAGCGATTCGGCGGGTACGTAGAGCACGCAATCATCGGGCACTTCATAGAAAGCGTAAACAACTTCGTCGTCATTGCCGTCGAACGACAAGCATGTGGGAACGGTGGTGTTGAGCGAGGTAATCTCCTTCAATCCCGAGCACTGCGCAAACGCATAGAGGTCAATCGAGGCTACGCTTTTGCCCAGAGTCAGCGACTTCAAACCGCGGCCACCCTGAAAGGCTCCCGCACAGATTGTAGTAACTTTGTCGGGGATTACGATATCGGTTTGATAGCCGTAGGTGAATGTCTGCGAGAATGCATATAAGCCAATTTCCTCAACAGATTCGGGAATGGTGAAATCTTTCAGCTCCCAGCATGTGGCGAGGAAATGCTCAGGCACTTTTTTAAGACCATCGGGAAGCACAACCTTCGCGAGCTTCTGGCAATTCTGGAACACGGCATCCCCCAGAGATGTTACCGTTGCCGGAACCTCGATGCTTCTGAGTTTGGTGCCCATGAAAGCACCTTCACCGATGGTGGTGATGCGCGCCGGAATTTCAAAAGCTGTGAGCCAAACGCCACAGAAAGCGTATGCACCTATTTCGGTAACCGATTCGGGCAACACATAGGAACCGAACGACTTTTCGGGAGGGAAGCAACAGATTTTGTGCATATCCTTGCTGTAGAGAATGCCGTTGGCCGAAGCAAACACAGTGTTACCCTCAGCCACTTCGAGAGCGCTTATGTAGCTTCCCCAGAATGCCTTGCCATCAATGTCGGTGATTGTGGCGGGAATTGCTAAGGTTGTGCATTTAGCCAGATAGAACGCTTCCTCACCGATGCCTGTCACAGTGTAAGAAATCCCCGTTGAGGCATCGGTAACATGCTCGGGGATAACCACATCGGCCGGATAAGAAGAGCTGACGGGCATCACAGTTACGGTTGTCTGATCGGCTTCGTTAACCTGAAAGCGCACGCCGTCGGTTGTGAATGTGACCGGTGAGTTGGCCTCCTGCGCGTAGGCCGATGCCATGCATGCCACTGCGCACAATGCGAGTAATGATTTTTTCATGTAAATTTTGTTTTAGGGTTGATATTAAAGAATGTGATTGATAAGTGTCTGCTTAATTTTTTTGAGCAGCCACTTGATTGAGATTTTGGTTATTGTCAATTCAACCCGGAAGAAGCCCCGGGCCGCATCCTGAAATATCAGTGCACGGGAATTTTTTCGATGCGGCGCTCATGGCGGCCACCTTCAAAATCGGTGTTGAGGAAGGTGTCGACAATGGCCAGAGCCACCTCGGGAGCGATGAAGCGGGCAGGGAGCACAAGCACATTGGCGTTGTTGTGACGGCGGGCGAGCGAGGCCAGCTCGGGAGTCCAGCAGAGCGCGGCACGAATGCCCTGATGCTTGTTGAGGGTCATGGCAATGCCGTTGCCCGAGCCACACATGGCGATGCCGGGATAGCACTTGCCCGACTCCACCGCTTCGGCACATGGATGCGCAAAATCGGGATAATCGCAACTTTCGGCGCTGAATGTGCCGAAATCCTCATATTCCTTGCCATTGGCTTCAAGGTAGCCTTCGATAATTGATTTGAGTTCGTAACCGGCGTGGTCACTGCAAATTGCTATCATAAGCGTCTGTTTAAAATTATTTTTCATCATGGCCGGTCGGTAGTTTTGAACCGCCACTTAATATTAATCAACCTGTTGGTTTATCTCCGCTTCCGGTGCAGATTTCTTGCGGAACGGGATTGTGTAGGTCACGGCAAACGAGCCTGTGATGGCTCCGTTGCGTGAGCCATAGCCGGGGATATACCACGGAGCGCCGTAGGTGTTATCCGATTCGCGCAATTTGGCTTTGTAGCGCACGCACCAACCCATCGACACATTTTTGAACACCTTCACCCTGATGCCGAACAACACCTGCAGATAGGTGAAACTGCACGTTTGCCGCGGGAGATTGAATGTGGTGCTCTCCCCCCAATAATCGCTTGAGAGGGTCACATCGTTCACTTCATAACTGAAACGGGTCCATCCGAATCTCAAACCTGCGAAGGCCATATAGTCGGGGTTGCTGTTATAGATGAAGTTGTAGTTGCAACCGATGCGGAAATAGGGGGTTACAGGCACCCGGTAGGTGTAGTTATTGTCGTCGGGGGTATAATCCGACTGACCGAGACCCACCTCCACCACAGGGATGTAGCGGTTGTGGAGATTCAGTTCGCCCGAAAATTCAATCAGGCCGTAATGCTGACCGAAAAGTCTCATCACGGGGTCCCAGATGTCGACGCTCACCGCCGTGGCATAGAATAGCGGCTGCTTCATTTTGGGAATCTTTGCGATGGGGGCAGATGTGGTGTCGGGCACCTCAACTCCCGAAACCGTATCCACCAGAATAACATTCCCTTTTTCGTCGTGCATCTCCACGAGTTTGGAATAGTCGATGGTATCGGCGGGATTCTTGTTCTCGTTTTTCCCCTGCAACCCCTGCGACGCATTGGTCACCGGATTGACCCTGCGTTGAGCCACACCCGGCAATGTCGAACAGGCGAGTATTGCGAGCAATGCGACAGCAAATATCTTGAATATACCTTTCATCGCATTGTTCTTATTTTCAAGTTATCGGAATCGGAATCACCGGCGGTTCCGGCATCGCTGCCGGCACTGTCCTCACCCTCGGTGGAATCACCCTCGCCACCTTCATCGGGGTTTTCGGGGTCATCATCATCGTCGGGAGTTCCCGGATCGATGGTGCGGAAAAACACTTTTATCCTCTCCATGTCGATGTTGTTGATAATAGAATCAACAATCTCCACACGCTCAATGAGGTGTGTGGTGTAGTCAACCGAGGTGATGCGGTAGATGTAGTAGGCTCCGCACTCTTCCGAGGCAAAATAGGGCTCGGAAGTGTAGCTGAACGTTACTATGTCGTCGATGGCGGGGTCATCAAGGCCCTGTTCCTTGTAATCGTAATGGAAACGGAACGATGTTGTCGATTCATCGTAGCGGAAGGGAAGATAGAGCGACTTCACGCTCTGGCCGCTCTGTATGAGCAATGAATCGTCGGGAGCGCCAACTCCACCTATAGCAAGCGAATCGAGCACTATGCTGCTTTCAGTGGTTGAGGAGTAGAAGCCCATCAGCGGCAGGGCGCTGTGGTTGTCGGTGCACCCCTGTGTGTTACACCCTCCAAAACACGCCGAGCCGGCAATCGCCGCAACGACTGCAAGAGGGAGGGTCCAGAGCAACCTCAATCCACGCTTATTTGTGTCAGTTTTATCCACTTGTTGACTTATAAGTAGCTATAACCGCTTACTGTTATTTTTCATTTGTGGCGGCAGGTGTTTCGCCACCGCCGGTTTCCATCTCTATTTCATATTCATTGCGACGCGATGAGTTTCTCACAATCAGCTCTCCGAGAAAACCGGTGAGGAACAGCTGGGTGCCGAGAATCATCATTGTCAGCGCTATGAAAAAGTAGGGCGAATTGGTCACCAGTGTATAGTGACCGCCCGAATGCATGGCATAAATTTTGGCAGCCCCTACGATTACAACCGCAATGAATCCCAACATAAACATCAACGAGCCCAACAGACCGAAAAGGTGCATTGGCTTGATGCCGAATTTGTTGGTGAACCAAAGGGTGGCAAGGTCGAGATAACCGTTGACGAACCGGTCAAGGCCGAATTTCGTTGTGCCGTATTTGCGTGCCTGGTGTTTAACGACCTTCTCGCCGATTTTGTTGAAACCGGCATTCTTTGCCAGATAGGGGATGTAGCGGTGCATGTCGCCGTAGACCTCGATGCGCTTCACCACCTTCTGACGGTAGGCCTTTAGCCCGCAGTTGAAGTCGTGCAGATTCTTGATGCCGCTCACCTTGCGGGCTGTGGCATTGAAAAGTTTAGTAGGGATGGTTTTCGACAGCGGGTCGTAGCGTTTCTGTTTCCAGCCGCTCACAAGGTCGTAGCCATCCTCGGTTATCATGCGGTAGAGTTCGGGGATTTCATCGGGGGAATCCTGCAGGTCGGCGTCCATCGTTATCACCACATCCCCTTTGGCACGGGCAAAACCGGTGTTGAGAGCCGGCGATTTGCCATAATTGCGCCGGAAGCACACGCCTCTCACTGCCGGATTGCGCCGGCACAGTTCCTCAATCACCTCCCACGAATTGTCGGTGGAGCCGTCGTTTACGTAAATCACCTCGTAGGTGAATCCGTTGGCCTGCATCACACGTTCAATCCATGCCTGAAGTTCGGGAAGCGACTCAGCCTCGTTATACAGAGGCACTATTACTGATATATCCATCGTTTATTCTGTTTTTCAGCGCCCGGCAGGCACTTTCTTGAATTTAACCACGGCTGCCACGAGCATCGAGAGCAACGAGCCCGAAAACATGCCGAGCCACATCCAGCCGAAAGTCACATTTAACGGAGTTGGAATCGCCTTGCTGTTGATTATCATCTGCAGCTCGTCGGCTATGGCCTTAGCCCCTTCGGTGCCGGCAGCACTGTAATAGTCAACTCCGGCGTTTAGCACGTCGAGCATGAAGCCGGGGTTAATCCACCTCATGTAAATCAGGCTCACGGCTCCGAACAGCAGGCTGCCGCATGCAAACGTGGTTATACCCTGCATCCACAGCGCCGAGAAAACCGTCATGCCGTGGGCGGCTACATGTGTCCGCCTCAAAAAAACATAAGTCAGCACGGGCACACCGAGCGCCATCACCACCACTGCCATATTTAGCAGCGGCACCGACAACGATGCAACGGCCAGGAAAAACATCACCGAAAGGTAGAGGCCGAGACGAAACCCGTCGTCGGCTCCACGGGCGTAGATGTTCTTTATTTTCCTTCCGTCGGTGTCACCCGATTTTCCGCTATTCCATTCCATTAGGGCAAATTTAGCTATTTTTTTTCACTCGGCACCCATCACCCGCCCAATAAGTGCGCATCCTCTCCAAAGTGCACCCGCAACAGGGAACGTGCACAGGATTCGGCCGAAAAAAATCCCGGCCGGTGAAAGTAAAAACTTTCAACGGCCGGGCAAACAGGTTCGCGTCATCACGACGTTTCCCATTTTCACTGCAAATATTAATTTATAGTTTAACCAAATCCAAATATCGTGCTCTTATTGATGCTTCACCGCGGGTCATCCGTTCAATCGGCCGCCAATTGCGGGTTGATTGCTCAACCGGCATTGGTGCTGAAAAGTTCGAAAATCCGGCGGTCAGAAACTTCTGCAATCCGAAGCATCAATCTCTTTTCAGTTGCAAATATACGCATAAAAACAACCTTTCATAATCTATTTACATTTTTTAACGAGAAACAGTTTACATGGCTCCCTCCATTTCACACTGCCGGCACTTCCCGTTCAACCCTTTCATTTTAAGAGAATTTGGGGTTTTGAAAAGATTGGTGTAAATTTACCAATAATTCAGTTTTATTCACCCCCGTTCTCACCGAGAAGATAACATCCCTCATCAATCCAGTCAACATGGAGTCAACGTTTTCTTTCGCCACTCTTTTAAAACTGGCGTTGCGGCAATACAATCAAGATTTAACATCTGTTGATGTATCATTGGTTACAAAACTCGACGAGTGCGGGGCGTTTGCCAAGCTTCCTGCTCTCCGGTTTATCATTTCCACCGCCATAAAAAGCGGCGCGGCCCGACGTTTTGCTGCTGCCGCCGACACCGCCACGGCACAACAGGAGGTGGAACGGTTTCTGACTCACACCGGATTCCGACCTGAAGCCGCGCGCATCTTTTTCGATGCCCTTGAACCGCTGTGCAACCGGGAATCCACAACAGTTTCCACACCTGTCTCCACGCAATTAAAAACAATCTACCGCACTGAAGCAGAAAGCGCAACAGCAACAACATCGGCTTGCGAACCTACAGCCACTTACAGATCGCCCGCTGCCCCTGATACTATAGAGGCACACGCCACCTCGGCGGCTCTCGCAATCGAATCACTACCCACGTTGGAACGCCTCAATGCCATTCTATCCGTAAACCGCGAGAATGAAGCAGCGCGAGGTGTGAGCATTGATTCTCCAACAATCATCGACATTACACCAAAAGGGATGGTGCTCACCTGTGTGCTAAGACGCACTGCAACGCTTGGTTCGGGCGCGCTTAACTGCGCCATATTCGACACGGCCGACACACTAAGGGAAACAAACCTGTGTGGTATTCTCACCGTGGGAGGACCATCGGTGCTACCGCTGAAAACCACCATTCCCCTCCCCCACGCACTCACTCCCGGCAAAATCCTCCTTTGGGTGGATTAAGCGATTTTAAGAAAGAGTCGTAATTGCTCATATCAACCGTTGTGAGGTTAGATTCTTCTTTCGCCTCTTTCATGGCCGCAATGGTTGTGGCGTTGGGTGTATTAAAAGCGACATCCATAAGAATCGTTTCCACGTAGTTGTTGAGACTTCGATTGTCTTTAGCGGCCAACTGTTTCAGGCGGTCTAACAATTCGGTACGCAAACGAAACATTGCCGACTTTCTATTTATTGCTAATTCCATGGTGCTATCATTAATACTGCAAAGTTATATGCTTTTAATTTCACAAACGAACTCTATTGATTAAAGTTTTATCTCCCGAACAAAGCCGGTGGCGAATCCGCATAAAAAAATCACCCCTGCGAACAGGAGTGATTTTTTCGAGGGCTGTTAAAAACAGCCACTTGTTTTATTTAGCTGCGAAAGGGGTCAGCCTCTCAATCAAGCTTCATATTTTTTCAGAATCACAGTTGCGTTGTGACCGCCGAAACCGAACGAGTTGCTCAGGGCAGCACGCACGGGACGTTTCTGAGCCTTGTTGAAGGTGAAGTTGAGGGTGTAGTCGATTTCCTCATCTTCATCGCCCTCCTCATGGTTGATGGTGGGGGGAACGATATCTTCACCAACGGCGAGGGCGCAGAACATGGCTTCCAAAGCGCCGGTTGCACCGAGCAGGTGACCGGTCATTGATTTGGTAGAGCTGATGTTGAGGTCTTTGGCGCTTTCACCAAACACTTTCTGGATAGCTTTTACCTCCGAAATATCACCAACGGGGGTAGATGTGCCATGCACATTGATGTAGTCAATATCTTCGGGCTTCATGCCGGCATCTTCGAGAGCGTTTTCCATCGAAAGGATAGCTCCGAGACCCTCGGGATGAGTTGCGGTGAGGTGATAAGCATCGGCCGACATGCCGCCGCCTGCAACCTCGGCATAGATTTTTGCGCCGCGGGCAAGTGCGTGCTCAAGTTCCTCAAGGATGAGAACAACAGAACCTTCACCGATAACGAAACCGTCGCGGCTCTTGCTGAAGGGACGCGATGCTGTTTCGGGCGAATCGTTGCGGGTTGAAAGGGCGTGCATCGAGTTGAAGCCACCCACACCGGCGGGATAAACGGCTGCCTCGGCACCACCTGTCACCATCACATCTGCTTTGCCGAGACGGATGAGGTTGAATGCGTCGATGATTGCGTTGTTGGACGATGCGCAGGCCGAAACCACACCGAAGTTGGGGCCATGATAGGCATACTCCATCGAGATGTGACCCGACGCGATGTCGGCAATCATCTTGGGGATGAAGAAGGGGTTGTACTTCGGGCCGTTGGCTGCGTTCATGGCGTAGTAGCCGGCTTCCTCCTCAAAGGTGTGCAGACCACCGATGCCGGCAGCCACAATCACTCCCACGCGGTTGCGGTTGAGGGTTTCGTCCTTTTCAATGCCCGAATCGTCAACAGCCTGACGGGCTGCCACCACGGCATATTGGGCGTAGAGGTCGAGCTGACGCAGTTTTTTGCGGTCGAAATGGGCTGCGGCGTCAAAACCTTTCACCTCGCAGGCAAACTGGGTTTTGAACAGCGACGCATCGAAATGGGTAATAGGACCGGCACCGCTCACTCCGTCGAGAGCGTTTTTCCATGTGGTCTCCACATCGTTGCCGATGGGGGTGATGGCTCCGAGGCCGGTTATAACTACTCTTTTAAGTTCCATATAGAATTAGTGGCGTGATAAGAGTGATTGCAATGGAGAGAAAAAGAGGGGTAAAGCAAGCTGACACACTCGTTTACAACCCTCAAAATGTTTAATAAGCCCCGGAAAATCCGGGGCTTTGTATTCGACTGCTTTATAAGTCTTATTTCTGAGCAGCTTCGATGTAAGCGATAGCGTCGCCAACAGTTGCGATACCTTCAGCTTTGTCATCGGGAATAGTGATGCCGAATTCTTTTTCAAATTCCATGATGAGCTCCACGGTGTCAAGGCTGTCAGCGCCGAGATCGGTGGTGAATGCTGCGGTTTCAGTTACCTGATTTTCATCTACGCCTAACTTGTCAACGATGATTGCTTTAACACGAGATGCGATTTCTGACATGATAATTAAGTTTTAGTTTTTGAATACTCTATTTTTAGCGGTGCAAAGTTAAGTAATTTTCTGATAATTACATCACCTTTTGCCGCACAAAGTTACGAAAACAATTGGAATTATTGGCACGAATTGCCGAAATTTTTCCTTAATAGCTGCAAAAAGGGCTTCAGGGGCACCACAACGCGCATAAACCGGTGGTGTCAGATTGGATAGGGATAGGTTATGTTGTGAAGAAAGAGCGGAGTGCCGGGCATGGATGTGCCGGCGGCACATCGGTCGCGGCGCTCGATTATCTCACGGAAAGCCTCAATGCTCACTTTCCCGCGCCCCACATCGACTAATGTCCCCACAACGGCGCGCACCATATTACGCAAAAAGCGGTCGGCGGTGATTTCAAACACCCATTCGGGAGCACCGGGAAGCTCCTCGCCGGTGAGGGCGCGGCGCCAACGTGCCTCGGTAACGCGGCAGTTGTTGGTTTTCACGTCGGTGTGAAGTTTTGAGAATGAAGTGAAATCGGTGGTGACAAGCAACTCGGCCGCAGCCTCGTTCATAAGCTCGAAATCGAGGGTGGCCGGAGCCTGCCACGACAAACCTCCTGCAAAGGGATTGCGGTTGCAGTGTGCATAATAATGATACGTGCGCGAGGTGGCGTCGAACCGGGCATGAGCGTCGGCATGCACAGGGTGCACCCACCTCACCGCCACCGACGGCCCGAGAATGCTATTCAAAGCCCTCACCAGGCGGCTGTCGTCGTCAATCCGTTCGGGTAAATCGGCATGCGCTATCATCATCGAGGCATTAACCCCGGCATCGGTGCGCCCGGCACCGGTAACAGCAACGGGTGTGCGCAGCACCGTTGACAGCGCGCGTTCAACGGTTTCCTGCACCGACGCGGCATTCGGCTGCGTCTGCCAGCCGTGAAAGGGTGCTCCAAGGTAAGCCAGATTTATGAAATGGCGCGTTGGCATCGGCATTATCGCAGAATCAGGATTTTTCAAGATAGGTGTAGCCGTAGAGCCCGGAGCGGTAGTTGCTCAGGAACTCACGCCCCTCTTCGGGGGTGATACGCCCGTTTTTCATCGCCTTGGTAACCCAAGTCTCCACGTTGCGCACGAGTTTCTTCGGATTATACTGCACATAGTCGAGCACCTCGGCAACGGTTTCACCGTCAATCACCTGGTCAATTTCATAATGGTCCTTATAGCAGGAGATGTGAACGGCATTCGTGTCGCCGAACAGGTTGTGCATGTCACCGAGAATCTCCTGATATGCACCCACAAGGAACACACCGATGTAGTAGGGCTCACCGGCGCGAAGCGGATGCACGGGGAGGGCCGATGCCGTGCCCTGCGGCGAAATGAATGTGGTGATTTTGCCGTCGGAGTCGCATGTCATATCCTGAAGTGTGGCTGTGCGGGTGGGTTTCTCGTCGAGACGCGATATGGGAATCACGGGGAACACCTGATCGATGGCCCATGAATCGGGAAGCGACTGGAACAGCGAGAAATTACAGAAATATTTGTCGGGGAGCATCTTCGACACCTTGCGCAACTCCTCCGGCGGGTGTTTCATCTGTGCCGAAAGCGAGCCAACCTCACGAGCGATTTCCCAGAAGAGTTTCTCGGCGAGCGCACGGTTGCGCAGGTCGATGATGCCGAGCGAATACATGTCGAGCACCTCCTCACGAATCTGCAGGGCATCGTGCCAGCTCTCGAAGATGCGCTGCTGGTCGAGCTTATCCCAGATTTCGTAGAGTTCCTTCACAAGTTCATGCTCGTCGCCGGTGAGGTCCTCGTTATCTTTCCATTTGGGGAGCGAGGTTGTTTCGAGCACCTCGGTGATAAGCACCGAATGGTGGGCCGTGAGCGAGCGTCCGCTCTCGGTGACGATGTCGGGCTGCGGAAGCCCGTTTTTCTCACACACATCGACAATCGAGTAGATGGCGTCGTTGGCATATTCCTGAATGGAATAGTTCATCGAGCTTTCGCTAGCGCTCGAACGGGTGCCGTCGTAGTCCACACCGAGACCTCCCCCTATGTCGACATAGCTGATTGAAAAGCCCATTTTGGAGAGCTGCACATAGAACTGCATCGCCTCGCGGAGGGCGTTTTTAATGCGGCGAATCTTCGTTATCTGACTGCCGATGTGGAAGTGAATGAGCTTGAGCCACGAAGTCATCTCATGTTTGTCGAGATAGTCGAGGGCTTCAAGCAGTTCCGACGAGTTGAGGCCGAATTTCGATGTATCGCCCCCCGATTCCTCCCATTTTCCCGAACCCGAGTTGGCAAGTTTGATTCTGATGCCGATGGCGGGGGTTATGGCCAGCCTGCGTGCCACCGAATAGATGGTTTTCAGCTCGTTGAGTTTCTCAACCACAAGGATGATGCGGCGCCCCATCTTGTGAGCGAGCAATGCGAGCTCCACATAATTCTCATCTTTATAGCCGTTGCACACAATCAGCGCATTCTCGTCGATGTTGGTGGCGAGAACGGCGTGGAGCTCGGGCTTTGAGCCGGCCTCCAGACCGATGTTGAATTTTTTGCCGTGGCTCACAATCTCCTCAACCACCGGGCGCATCTGGTTAACCTTGATGGGATAAACAATGTAGTTCTTTCCCTTGTAGCCATATTGCTCCGACGCCTGCTTGAAGCAGTTGGAGATTTTTTCAACACGATTGTCGAGAATGTCGGGGAAGCGTATCAGCAGCGGAGCCGTCACATCCTTTATCTGAAGCTCGTCAAGAACCTCACGGAGGTCGACCGGAGCCAACCCTTCGCGCGGGGTGACAACAACGTTACCCTTTTCATTAATTGAAAAATACTGGCGGCCCCAGCCATTAATATTGTAAAGCTCGGCACTATCTTCAACTCGCCATTTTCTCATTTTCGGTCAAAAAAAATCGGTTTTACTGGTTATTCGCACAATCCGCTCACTTCTGATATATCTCGGTTAAACTTTCAGCTGAACGTGATTCGGAAATGCAAAGTTACAAAAACTTTTGGCTCGCATCCCATTCTACGGTTTATTTGGCTAACTTTGCGATATAAAGCGACTCAAAAAAACGGGGGGTCGCCGACTGCTAAACGTCGTCGGCCCCGCAACCCACCGAAAATTCATGAAAAAATCATTCGCCCGAGGGTATCGCCACTATACCACGTCTTTCCGGGCTGTTACAAGAAGAGGTTTAATCCCTGCACTAATCTCGCTTACCGCCATTTCTGCACTATTAGGCGCATGCCGCCCCGCCGGCGAATGGCGCATTGCCGAGGGTGCGGTGTGGAACACAACCTACCGCATTGTTTATAATGGTCCGCGCGCACTCGACGATTCCATTCAGGAAGTGATGAGCCGTGTTGACATGTCGCTCTCCCCTTTCAACCCCTCATCGCTCATATCCCGGATAAACCGCGGGGAAACCGACCGCACCGACCAACTGGTTGACTCGGCATTCACCATTTCAACCCGTGTGAGCCGCGCCGGGCACGGACGCTTCGACCCCACCGTGGCTCCACTCGTCAACCTGTGGGGCTTCGGCTACGACGCATCAGCCCGCAGAAACATCGAAAGCAATCCCGACGGTTTTGTTCTCCCGCAAGCCATGATCGACAGCGCGCTCACGATGGTGGGCATCTCGTCGTGCCGGATTGAAAACGGAATAATCCACAAAAAACACCCGGCAACTACGTTTAATTTCAGCGCCGTTGCAAAAGGGATGGGGTGCGACCTTATCGCCGCCATGCTCAAACGCAACGGTTGCGCCGACTATATAGTGGAGATTGGTGGGGAAATAGCCGTGGGCGGCCACAATCGCCACAACAAGCCGTGGCGCATTCAAATCGACACCCCTGCCCCATCCGACACCATAAGCCACACACCCCTCACATTCATCTCCGTCACCGACTGCGGCGTAGCCACCTCGGGCAACTACCGCAATTTCCACGACACATCGCGCTATGGCCGCATAGGCCACACCATCGACCCCGTTACGGGTCTCCCCGTGACAACCGATGTGGTTTCGGCAACGGTGATTGCACCCACCGCCGGTGAGGCCGATGCCTGGGCAACCTCCTGCATGGCATCGACGGCCGACTCGGCAATGGCCATAGTCAACCGCATTCAGGGAATTGAATGTTTGCTCGTTACTCTAAGAGCCGACACACTGTGTGTGCTCTCCTCTCAGGCATTCCCCCTCGAATCCAACCGCCAATAACACCCCACCGCGCATCCCGGCACAAAAACACAAATATGACGTGGAAAAGAAAAGGGCTGTCATCACGACAGCCCTTTTCTTTTATCTTTAACCTTAAATCTAATACCATGAAAAAACACAGTGCAAATATAGTAATTATACCTTCTAAACATCCCCGGGAGCAGATGGTTCGATTTAAACCACCGTTTAACTTCTTTTAACCCTTGTAACATCCCACATCCGCCCCAATTATCGTAATTTTATCAACTGAAAATTAGTTACCCCTAACAGGGACAACAGGCACCCCCCGCTCCTCCCGAACAGGCCGATGCCCAATTCATCACATATTTTTAACCCTCTCCCCACTTTAAAACACAACGTTTTTAACTCAACATCCAAAAACAATGAGAATTCACATTTTAGTCGTTGACGACGAGGAATCATATTGCGAGATTCTTAAGTACAACCTCGAGAAAGAGGGGTATGAGGTTGACACCGCCGACAGCGCAGAAACAGCATTGGGCTACGACCTTTCAATCTACCAGCTCATGATTGTCGACATCATGATGGAACGCCTCAGCGGATTCGACTTCGCAAAACGCGTGCGCAACAACCCCGCAACCGAAAACGTTCCCATCATTTTCTGCTCCGCCCTCAACGGTGAGGACGAAACCGTGATGGGTCTCAACATCGGAGCCGACGACTACATCACCAAACCGTTCACCATCGGAGAGGTGATTGCACGTGTGCGCGCCGTTCTGCGTCGCACCCACGCTGCGCAGCATGTTGCCTACAACATGCCCAAAACCCACTACGAGCCCGACATCACCTATAAAACAATGCGCATCGACCGCAACGAGAAAGCTTGCTATATCAACGGCCACGAGGTTTCGCTTAGCCGTAAGGAATTCGACCTGCTGCTGTTCTTCCTCGTTCACCGCGAGCGCATCCATTCGCGCGAGGAAATCATGCGCCAGGTGTGGGGCAACGTCGAGGTAACCGACCGCGCCGTCGACACCAACATTGCGCGTCTCCGCAAGAAAATCGAGCCCTACGGCAACAACATCGTCACACGTCTCGGCTTTGGCTACGGCTTCAAGTCCGACATGGATTAAACATCTCATTGTAGCCATGCGCAGTGTGCCGTTCAGCACCACGCAACGCCACATCCACAAGTCACATTCCACAATTCACGACTTTTCAACGTGAGACGTAAAATAAAATACCAGCTGCGCCTGTTTCTCACCGCTGTGGTGTGCATCTGGGCCGTGATTCTCATGTTTTCATGGCTCGTTTACAGGCAGGAGAAAAAGCTGAGGGTTGAAAGCGTAATCGCCCGCATCAACCTCGCCAACGGCAACGTTATCGATGCCCTGGAGGGGAACCGCAACGTGCAGCCCTACATGGACTTCATCGACCGCTATCTCGACGACACCTTCCTGCGCGACATGAGCATTGTGATTTACAACACCGAAACCGGCCGAGTGATTCACAACGTGGGGAAAGTTCTCCCCGGAGTGCCCGCCGCCTCGATAGGGCGAGCCTACAACAAACTCCCCGACGGCTCGATGGTGCTCCGCATGCACGATGTTGCCTACGGAACAGGACACAAGCCCCTCTTCCTCTATTCAAGCCGCATTTCCCACGACGGCAAAATTGAAATCCGCACTTTCGTGCCCTACTCCCACGAGCTCAACAAAGCCCTCGAAATCGACGTGGTGCTGTGGATTATGATTTTGGGCGTGGGCATCGTGGGCACTTTCCTCGCCTACTTCGTCACCGCCCACCAGGCCAAGAACGTGGCGTTGCTCCACGACTTCGCCAAACGTGCCGCTGCCGACCGCGACTTCATCCCTATGGGCGACTTCCCCTCCGACGAAATCGGCGACATCTCCCGCCAGATTGTGGCCATCTACAACTCACGCATGCAGGCAATCGTGCGCCGTGAGCGCGAGCACATCATCGCCCTCAAGGCCACCGAAGAGAAAAACCAGATGAAACGCGTGATGACCGACAACATCAGCCACGAGCTGAAAACGCCGATAGGAATCATACGCGCCTACATCGACATGCTCCTCAACCAGCCCGACATGCCCGAGGAGGACCGCAACCACTTCCTTTCAAAGGCTCAGGTGAATGTGGAGCGCCTTGTGTCGATGCTCAACGACCTCTCAACGATGACCCGCCTTGAGGAATCGAACGGCAACATCCCACTGAAGGAAATCGACTTCCACAACCTTGTGTTCAACATCGCCGAGGACACACTGGCCTCCGGTCTCATCGGCAAAATGGATTTCCGCTACAACATTCCGTTCGACTGCATGATTCTCGGTAACGAAGGGTTGCTCAACTCGGCGCTCCAGAATCTCATAAAGAACAGTTTCGCCTACTCGCAGGGCACACAAATGGGCATCGAGGTGCTCGGACGCACCGAAGGCTACTTCACCTTCTCGTTCTACGACAACGGCGTTGGTGTGGCCGAGGAACATCTCCCCCATCTGTTCGACCGCTTCTACCGCGTGGACACCGGCCGCTCACGCAAGGCCGGCGGCACCGGGCTCGGTCTGCCTATCGTGAAAAGCTCAATCAACACAATGGGAGGCAGCATCAGCGTGCGCCGTCGCCGTGGCGGAGGTCTGGAATTCATCTTCACCCTCCCCCGCCCCAAAGCCGCAAAAGGCACGAAACCTACACCTAAGGCTCCTGCCGACGAACCGCTGAGTTAAGCATCTCTATTTGTAGCCAACCTTCGGGAGGCTCACAAATCCATAAAACGCAATAAAAGAAAAGGCTGTCTGACTATTCCGATTTTAAGGAACTCGTCAGACAGCTTTTTTACTTGTTCTGGTGCAAAGGAGGCATCTCGCCGCGAGCTTTCGGGAGACCTCCGGCTACCGTGTTACTTGGCGGTGGAAGCGGGCACGGTGACCAGTCGCACCGATTTCACGCGCAACCTGGCTTCGAGATAGCGGGCAAGCTCGGCCTGCGAGGCAGCGCTCATCGGGCGCGAATAGTTCACAAGCGCCACAGTGGCGGTGTCGAGGGCGCCGTTGGCGATGTTGCCGAACACAGCTTTTGTAACCGCAATCTCGGCGAGCTGCGGGAAAATCACTTTAAGCTCCGGAGCAATGCGAGCCGAAATTGAATCGCGCTCGTTGTGGCCGCGCAGCATCTGCCTCAGCGAATCGATGGTTTCCTGTTTCTGAATGAGCGAATTCTGCGCCATCTCATATATTTCCTTCACAGAATGCCCCTGCAGAGCCTCGGCCGATGCCATCGAGGCACCCTCACCCTGAATGATGCGGAGTTTGGTTCCCTGCAAACCATAGAAATGGAGCTTGGCCGACATGGCAAGTTCCAACGAATCCTGCGGCAGAATCTTGCCTATTAGGGTCACACTCACCGTGCGGTCGCCGCGGCTCATGGTTGCGCTGTGACTCAGCACCTGAGTGGCGGGAAAATGGAACTCGTCGGCAACGAAACGCGACGCATTCATCTCAAACCGCTCCTGACGCAGCATGTTGTAGGTGAGATAAACGCTCGGCAGCAAGGTGAGCAGAGCAACCGTGTAGACCAACCGCCGCATGCGCCGTGCACGCTCGGCGACGGCAGTTTGAATGCGGGCGAAGTGCATCAGTTTCACACCGATGAAAGTTGCCACACCTATATAAATCGAATTAATCAGAAACAGATAGAGCGCGCCGAAAAAATAGTTCATCTGCCATGTGGCGAGCCCGTAGCCCACGGTGCAGAGCGGCGGCATAAGTGCAGTGGCTATAGCCACACCGGGAATCACGTTTCCCTTGCTTTTCGATGCTATTGCAAAGATGCCTGCGCCACCACCGAAAAAGCCGATAAGCACATCGTAGATTGTGGGCGACGTGCGCGCAAGCAGTTCGCTGTGCCCCTCGCTCACGGGGGAAATAAGGAAGTAGAGAGTTGATGCCAGCACGGAGAATGCCGCCGCGATTGTGAGGTTTCTAACCGACCGCTTGAGCAGCTCGAAGTCCTCGATTCCCACACCGAGCCCGAGCCCGATAATCGGGCCCATAAGTGGCGAAATGAGCATGGCGCCGATAATCACGGCGGTTGAATTGGTGTTCAACCCGAGCGAGGCAATGAGAATTGCGAACACAAGAATCAACAGGTTGGTGCCGCGGAACGACACACCCTCCCTTATAGCCTGTTCGGCCTCCTCCTGAGGAATCAGATAGCCGTTCAACGAAAAGTAGTCGGCCAACGAGGTTTTAAAATTCTTTATCACGGTTTCTGTCTCTTAAATAGTTGACAACTGATTATATTGCAGTATCGGCAATGTCGCTTACTCACAGCATCGCCACAACTTCATCGGCCGGCGACGATGAATGTGGGTCGAGCCACACCACATCGGGATCGCGTTTGAGCCATGTGAGCTGCTTTTTGGCATAAACGCGGGTGTTCTTCGCCATTCTTGCAGTGGCCGTGGCCAAATCCCACTTCCCGTCGAGCCACGCAAACATCTCTTTATATCCAACCGTGTTCAACGAATTGAGTTCACGATGAGGATAAACTCTTTTCACCTCCTCGATAAATCCCGAGGCCAGCATCGCGTCAACCCGTCGGTTTATGCGGTCGAAAAGTTCTTCGCGCGGATAGTCGAAAGCCACTTTCACAATGCGGAAGGGGCGCTGCTTCACCCTCCCCGTGCGCAGCGACGAATAGGGCACCCCGGCCTGCATGCAGATTTCGAGCGCATGCACCAGCCGCTTGTGGTTATTGAGGTCGACCTCGCCATAATAAACGGGGTCGAGTTCCCTCAGCCGGGCACGCACCCCCTCTATCCCCTCAGTTTCGAGAATGGCGTAGGCCTCCCGGCGCACGTCGTCGGCCACCGTGGGGAGGTCGTCGATGCCTCGGGTCACCGCGTCGACATACATCATCGAGCCGCCGCACATCACGGCATAATCACCCTTGGCAAACAGTTCATCGAGCACCCCCAGGGCATCGGCCTCGAACTGAGCCGCGCTGTAGTAGTCGGTGAGGTTGAGCGTCCCCACAAAATGATGCACTGCCTGTGCCTGCTCTTCGGGTGTGGGGGCTGCCGTTCCGATGGGGAGGTCATGGAAAAGCTGACGCGAATCAGCCGAAATGATTTCGCATTTCAACCGTCGCGCCAGTTCTATTGCCAGAGCGGTTTTCCCCGAGGCCGTCGGCCCGGTAACCACTATCAATGTCTTTTCCTTGCCCAATGTCAGGATTTTCCTTGTGCCACGAGGCGGGCAATCTCCACAATCACCTGCTGCGCCTTCTCCATCGAGGGGATGGGCACGAACTCATAGCGGCCATGGAAGTTCAGGCCACCCGCAAAGATGTTGGGGCAGGGCAAACCTTTGAACGAGAGCTGGGCGCCGTCAGTTCCGCCGCGGATAGGCTGCACCTTGGGGGTGACACCTGCCAAACGCATCGCCTCCTCGGCAGTGGTGATTATGTGCATCACAGGCTCGATTTTCTCGCGCATGTTGAAATACTGGTCGTTGATTTCAATCACCGCGCAACCGGGGAATTCGTTGTTGGTTTTGCGTGTGATATGCTCCAGCTCACGCTTGCGGCGCTCGAAGCGGTCGCGGTCGTGGTCGCGGATAATGTAGGTGAGAGTGGTTTTCTCCACATCACCCTCAATCTGCACTAAGTGGTAGAAACCCTCGTAGCCCTCGGTGTGTTCGGGGGTTTCCCAACGGGGAAGCATCAGAATGAACTGGTTGGCGATGCGGATTGAGTTAATCATCTTGTGCTTTGCATAGCCGGGATGAACGTTGCGTCCCTTGAAGGTAACGCGCGCCACGGCGGCGTTGAAGTTTTCATATTCAAGCTCGCCAACTTCGCCGCCATCCATCGTGTAGGCCCAGTCGGCACCGAAGCGCTCAACATCAAATTTGTGGGCACCCTTGCCAATCTCCTCATCGGGATTGAAAGCGATGCGTATGTCGCCATGCTTGATTTCGGGGTGAGCCATCAGATACTCGACGGCCGAGATGATTTCGGCGATGCCGGCCTTGTCGTCGGCGCCAAGCAGCGTGGTGCCGTCGGTGACGATGAGACTTTCCCCCTTGTAGTGAAGCAGCTCGGGAAATTCCGAGGGACTGAGCACAATCCCCTCCTGCTCGTTGAGCACGATGTCGCCACCGTCGTAGTTCTCCACGATGCGGGGTTTCACATTATGCCCCGACATGTCGGGCGATGTGTCGAGATGGGCGATAAAACCCACCGTGGGCACACCCTCTCCGGCATTTCCCGGCAGAGTGGCCATAAGGTAGCCGTTGTCGTCGAGCGATATATCGGCCAACCCGAGCTCGCGCAACTCACGTTCGAGTGCCTGCGCGAATTTAAACTGCCCCGGTGTGGAGGGGGTGAGATTTGTGAGTTCGTCGCTCTGGGTGTCGAACTTCACATATTTGAGGAATCTCTCCGTTACGTTCATAATCAATCAGATTTGTCGGTTGCGGTCAGCTCATGACCATATATTTTTTCTAACGCAAAAATACAAAATTTCCCCAATTCCACCCCCACCCCGCCAAATATTTATCAACACCTTCCCACGTTCCAACCACCTGTTCTATCACCAACTCCCCCGACTTCAATCGGCGACCTGCGGACGCCGCCCCTACATCACCCGTCATCCCCCGACACCTCCGCTTCGCTACGGCGGCGGGGGGTATGAAAAATCGGCGGGCTCCGCACGCCTCCCCCTACACTGATTCCACACAATTCCGAAACATCCTGCTCACCCTCATCACGCCCTATTACCTATTAATAGCCCCTATCTCCTCAACTCCGAATCATCCTGCTCATCCACATCACGATCTATTACCCTATTAATAACCCCTATCTCCTCAGCTCCGAATCATTCTGCCCTTCGGCTCCATTCCTCCGGCAGCTGCTCCGGGGCTGCGCGTCCGCAGGACGCCGATTTTTCATAACCCCCGCCGCCGTAGCGAAGCGGAGGTGTCGGGGGATAGCGGCGCGTCGACAGGGAGGCGTGCGTAGCCCGCCGATTGAAGCAAAAACGGAATACATGGCGGCTTGGTGGCCCCGCACAGCGCGGGAGCCCCATCCCACCGTGTTGAAGTTACAAGCCGCCATATATGGCGGCTCTACGTGGGGGTGAAACAGCATATAAAATAAAGATTACCTATTAATAGCCCCTATCTTCTCAGCCCTGAATCATTCTGCTCTTCTGCTCAATTCCTCCGGCAGCTGCTCCGGGGCTGCGCGTCCGCAGGACGCCGATTTTTCATAACCCCCGCCGCCGTAGCGAAGCGGAGGTGTCGGGGGATAGCGGCGCGTCGACAGGGAGGCGTGCGTAGCCCGCCGATTGAAGCAAAAACGGAATACATGGCGGCTTGGGGAGACCTGCACAGCGCGGGGGCACCATCCCACCTGGCTGAAGTTACAAGCCGCCATGTATGGCGGCTCTACGTGGGGATGAAACATGGATATATAATAGTGGGAGGCGGCTCAGGATTGCTCCTGAACCGCCTCCCGGTTCTTATGATTCACGGCCGCGGTGCGGCTGTTTCATCTGCTTAGGGGATGTAGACTTTGCTAACCTTGTTGCCGACTTTCTTGATGTAGAAGCCGTGGGCGGGGTTCTGAACCTGGATGCCCTGGAGGTTGAAGTAAACAGGTTCGTCGTCGAACATTGCGGCCTCAACTTCCTCAACAGCAGAGGGTGTATATTCACCCATATCGGAAACAGAAACCTTGTCGCCACCGAGGGTGCCTTTGTAGAGGTGGTTGTTGATGATTTTATCTACATCGACCGACTGGTGACCGTTGCCGTTGTTGAAAATCATACTGATGCTTCCGGTGGGGATAACATAAGAGTAGATGTTGTCAACAACATGGGTCATCGGAGTGCCGGGCCATTTAACCTCATCAACTGTCCAATGGTAGATGTAGACGGTGGGCCACTGAGTGTTGCTGTTGTCGTAGTAAACGGTGATGCCGTCGGGCTCCTCAATCTTGGTGAAGGTAGCCGAACCGGTCTTGGTGCCTTCAGCGCCGGTAGCGCTCCATGTCACGGTAACATTGTCGCCGACATTCATGTCGTTGCCGAGAGTGAAAGTTGTGGTGCCGGTGAACGAAACCTGAGCGCCGTTGCCAATCTTATACCATGCCGAAGTGGTGTTGCTGTTGGCGGTTGCTGTTACGGTTACGTTATCAACGAATGTGCCACCGTTGGGCGAGAGTTTCACGCCGGGTTCGGGAGTAACAACAACATTGTCGAGTTTGGTGAATGTTGAGTTGCAATCATACTCATAGAAGCTTTCCTCGGTCACACCTTCAATGTTTGCGGTCTGGTTGCCGTTTTTATTGAAGATGAAGTTGGCGCTGTCGGTATCGTCGAAAGTGAAGTAGTAGTAGTTCTCACCGTTGATTTCCTTGGTGTCGGTGAGTTCCTTGCCGGGCCATGCGCCGTTGGGTTCAACATTTTTGCCCGATGCATCTTTGCACCATGCGTAGAGGTTGAACGAAGAGGGAGCCTTCACGTAGATGGTGATAACTGCGTTGGGGTCAACCTTCTTGTAGGTAACGGTGCCGGTGTATTCCTCGCCGCCGTCGGCTGTTGCACCCCACATAACCTGGATGCTCTGGCCAAAGGCCATGTTTTCACCGATGGTGAATGTGCCGGTTGAACCTACGGTAAGTGTAGCCTTAGCCTGGCCTGCAACCTGATACCATCCCGATGTGGCAGATTCGTTAAGTGAAACGGTAACGGTCTGTGTTTCGGTTTTGAATGCGCCGCCTGCGGGTGAGAATGTTACTGAGGGGGCACCAACGGCATCGTCCTCGGTGTAATATTCGGTTGTGCCGGGGTCGGTGAACGAGGGGTTGCCACCGTGAGCCACGGGGGCTGTGTCGTAGATGAATTTGCCATCCTCACCAACCTTGCCACCTTTCCAGTCCTTCACGAGAACGCGGAGCTGGCCCTGGTTTTGGGGAGCGTCAACTGTGATTGAACCGCCGCCGTTGTAGGTTTTGC
This sequence comes from uncultured Muribaculaceae bacterium, assembly GCA_910586565.1. GTDB lineage: Bacteria > Bacteroidota > Bacteroidia > Bacteroidales > Muribaculaceae > UBA7173. The sequence goes on from CAJUIT010000009.1 coordinate 28,961, forward strand.
CTGTAACGATGTCGGTGTAGGTACCTGCGGGAACATTGGTGAATGTTGCGCCACCGTTGATTGCAACGAGTGCGTAGCTATCCTTGTAAGCGCGTTTGAACGCCCAACCGCCGTTGGCCGAGCAGCCATCCCATGTGTACTGACCCTTGCGGAGAGCGGGAACAGCGGCACGAATCTGGTTGAGACGACGCACGTGCTGTGCGAGGTCGCCGTTGAGGGTGGTTTTCATGTTACCGGTAGCGTCGGTGTATTCGCCGAAGTCGGTGGTGTTGACCGAACCCTCGATGTAGTGGCCGAAGTAAGCGCGGCCGCTTTCTTTCACAGGCATGTCGGTGCCACCGGCATCGACACGCTTGCCGGCCTGGAACTCAACCTCCGAACCGTAGTAGATACAGGGGATACCGCGGAACGAGAACATCAGCGAGAGGTTCTCGGCCCACTGTGCTGTGCCGCCGTTGAAGCGGGTGCCGTCGTTGGGGCCGGGGCAGTAGTCGTGCGAGTCAACATACACCACGTTGAACGAAGCATCGTTGTAAAAGTGGTCACCTTTTTTTGCCACACTCACGGCTGCACCGGCATTGTTGAAGTTATAGTGCATCGGGAAGTCGATGATGCTGAAGTTCGAGTAGTCGGAGTAGTCGGGTTCATGCCATGCGCCGTTCTTCATGAACACATTGTCGCTCTCGCGAGCAACGCTGGGTTCATCGATACACAACTGCATGTTGCCGTAGATATTGTCATTACCTTCGAGAATTTCGATACCGTCCCAGTAAGTCTCATCCCAATTCCATGCTTTCACGCTGGCTTCGGGCGATTTCCATGTGTAGAAATAGCTTGAGAGGTTGTGCTGATCGCGATAGGTGGGTTCTGAAAAGCGTGCGCAGCATTCGCCGAACATAAAGAAGGGAGCGCCGTTCAATCGTTTGTTCTTGTATTTTTCGCCAAGTTCAACGAACTGAGGAATGAATGAGGTGTTGAATGTGAGGCGCGAGATGTGGCCTGTGGTGTCGATGCGGAAGCCGTCAACACCCATCTCGATAAATTTGCCGTAGCATTCAACGAGATATTTGCTCACAGCGGGGTTCTCGGTGTTGAGGTCGACGCAGTCACCTGCAATCTGCCCCCACCAACGGCTGGGATAGTCCCAGTTCCATGCGGTTGCAAGGTGGTGCCAGTAGTTGTGGTTATCTTTATTGGTACCGTCGGTATTTTTGAGATAGGGAAAACGGGCTGCATACTGGCTGTCGCCGTCGAGCTCGTTGTAGTTTGAGGGGAGCTTGTCGTAGTTGGGGATAATCGAAGCGCTCACGCTTGCCTGGTTGCGGATATCCTGCGAGCGGTAGAACAATTCGGCGAAGTGAGCCTCACCGAAGTTGCCGGTGTGGTTGAGCACGATGTCAAGGATGATTTTCATCCCTTTGGCATGGGCTGCGTCGATGAGATCCTGGAATTTCACATCCTTTTCCGAGCCCCAGTTGGTGCGGCTCTCGTAGCGGAGGTCTACTGTAGAGAAGTCCATGGCGTGATAGCCGTGGAAGTCGGTACCCGAGCAGTTCTGAACGATAGGTGTGATCCAAACTGCGGTGAAACCGAGAGCCTTGATGTAGTCGAGCTTGTCGATAAGGCCTTTGAAGTCGCCGCGCCAGTCGGGGTCGTTGTTGGCAATCTGCACGTTCTGGTGGTCCCAGCCGCACACATTGTTCTTCGGGTCACCGTCGTAGAAACGGGTTGTCATGGCGAAGTAGATGGTTTCGTCACGGAAGTCGGTGCGGTCACCCACGAATGTGGAAGCCGACGATGCACCGGCCGTGAGAGCCATCAGGCCGCCGAGCATTAATTGCTTTGCACTGTTCATTGCAAAAATTTTGGTATTAGTGAATGTAAGTAAAAAAAGTATGGTATTATCTGTCACATGAAACGGGAATGGCGCATCAGGTCTAATAAACGTATCTCCACACATCGTGGCACCAATTCCCCGGGTAGCCTGCCAACCTGCTACCATAGGTTTTGCCAAGGCAATATTACGCCGCGAAGTTAACAACTTTTTTCAATACCCTCGGCTCGCTATCAACGCAAATATCCGCAACTACCCCCCCCATTAACAATATTTAACATTAACCAACAATTCTCCGCGCTCTTCGGGTTCATCAAACCGTAGACCGCTAACCGGCTGTTTGAAGCATTTGTGGTGCCCTCTCCACCTTCCCATGCAATAAAACACGCGCGAGCCGCGTTTTTGAATAAAACAATGTTGAAGGCAGGCAGAACCATAGCGCGGGTTTTGGCAGCCGTGGTCGTGACGGTCATGGCGCTTTCGTCGTGTTCACCAAGAAAGAACACCGCGGCCACCCGAAAATATCAGGAGTTCATAACCCGCTACAACATCCACTTCAACGGCGACACCCACTACAAGGAAACGCTCCACGACATGGAAACAGCCTACGAGGACGATTATTCGCGCCTGCTGTTCATCCATCCCGCCGCAGCCAAGGGCGATGAAAAAGCGCCGCAGCCGCAGGGCAATTTCGACCGCTCAATCGAAAAGGCCCAGAAAGCCATTCAGCTGCGTTCAATAAAGAAAAAACCTAAAAAGAAAGCCGGAAAAAGCTCCGACCCCACCTACAAGGCATGGATGCGCCGCGAGGAGTATAACCCCTTCCTCCACAACTCATGGCTGATGATGGCCCGCAGCCAATACATGAACGGCGACTTTCTGGGCTCGGCGGCAACATTTTTCTACATCTCCAAGCATTTTTCATGGCTCCCGGCAACGGTGACCGAGGCGCGCCTGTGGGAGGCCCGCTGCTATTGCGCTATGGACTGGCTATTCGAAGCCGAGAACATCCTCACACGCATCAAGCCCGAGCAGCTCACCTCCAAACCAATCCGCGAGCTCTACTACAACACTTTCGCCGATTTCTACATCCGGTCGAAAGAATATGAGAAAGCGATTCCCATGCTCACCGAGGGGATAAAGGTGTCGTCGGGACCGCAGAAAATCCGACTCAACTTCCTGCTCGGCCAGCTCTATTCACTCACCGGCAACAAGGAAGCCGCCTACAAGGCGTTCGACAAGGCGGGGAGCAATTCGTCGGCAACCTACCGCACCAAATTCAACGCCCGCATCAAGCAGAGCGAGGTCTACACCGGCGCCGACATCGAGCCTGAGGTGAAAGCCCTGCGCCGCATGGTGCGATATGACCGCAACAAGGAGTATCTCGACCAGGTGTACTACGCCATCGGCAACCTCTACCTTTCGCGCGGCGACACTGCCAACGCCATCACCAACTACGAGCTGGCAGCCGAGAAATCAACCCGCAACGGTGTGGAGAAAGCCATTTCGCAGCTAACGCTCGGCGGATTATATTACGATCTCCGCAAATATGCCAAGGCACAGCCATGCTATGCCGAGGCTATCCCAATAATACCCGAAACGTGGCCCGACTACCGCACGCTCAAGAAACGGAGCGATGTACTCGACGAACTTGCGCTTTACTCGCAGAATGTGGAGTTGCAGGACTCCCTGCTGCGCCTGGCGGCAATGACACCCGAGCAGCAGCTCGAAACCGTCAACAAAATCATTGAGGAGCTGAAGAAAAAGGAAAAGGAGGAGGCCGAGGCGGCTGCACGCGAGGAGTTCCTTGCCAACCGCGACGCACAGGGCTCCAATTTGGGCAACTCGGCACAGGCACCGCAAACGTTCACAATGAACAACGGCGACGACTCGTGGTACTTCTACAACACCGCCACGAAAAATGCCGGCCGCACCCAGTTCCAGAAAAAATGGGGTAACCGAAAGCTTGAGGACGACTGGCGCCGACGCAACAAATCGTCGTTCAATTTCAACGATTTCGGCTCGGGCGACACCGACGATGAGGACGCTCCCGACAACGAAGCCGCCAAAGATTCAATCCCCGCAGCCGATGCCGAAGCTCTCGAAAAGGAGAACGACCCGCATTTCCCCGAATACTATCTGAAACAGATTCCCAAGACCGACGCCGAAAAGCAGATTGCCAACGACGTGATTCAGGAGGGGCTCTACAACATGGGGGTGATTCTGAAAGATAAGCTCGAGGATTTCCCCGCGGCTGAAACGGAGTTTGAAACGCTTCTTCACCGCTACCCCGACAACATCTACCGCCTCGACACCTACTATAACCTCTACCTCATGTTTGTGCGGGCGGGCGACATTGCCAAGGCCGAGCGGTTCCGCAACCTCATTCTTTCCGATTTCCCCGAATCGAGCTACGGCATCGCCATGCGCGACCCCGACTATATCGGTAACCTGCGCCGCATGCTCGAAGTGGAGAACCAACTCTACGACACCGCGCTCGAAGCCTATCTCGACAACGACAACAGCACCGTTCACGGCACCTACAAAACCGTGAGCCGCGAATACCCGTTGAGCAAGCTCATGCCCAAATTCATGTTCCTCGAAGCGCTCGCCCATGTAACTGACCGCAACACCGAGGCTTTCAAGGCAACCCTCATGGAGATGCTTGAACGCTTCCCCGACACCGACCTCAGCCCCTACGCATCATCTTATCTCAAAGGGCTCGCACAAGGGAAACAGCTCCAGCAGGGCTCACGCAACATGCGCGGCATGCTGTGGGATATACGCCTCAGCAACGACTCAACAGCCGTCGACGGCGATGCCGCACTCGAATTCGAGCTCGACCCCGACAACGAACAGTATCTCGTGCTGCTCTTCCCCACCGACGTGATTTCGCAGAATGCGTTGCTCTATAATGTGGCCCGCCACAACTTCACATCGTTTGTTGTGAAAGATTTCGACCTTGAGCAAATGAACTTCGGACGCCTCGGCCTCCTTATAATAAAAGGGTTCGACAACCTTAACGAAATCAACCACTACCGCAAGGTGATGGCTGAATCGTCGTCGTTCACACTTCCACCCGAAGTGCGCCCCGTGGTTATTTCGGCTCAGAACTTCGACACACTCCTCAAGAGTGGCCGCTCGTTCGACGAGTATTTCCGCTATATGCGCGACAAAACCTACCGCGACACCGAGGAATCGGTGCTTCCCCCCGAATTTTTCGGCGAATCGGAAGGGCTCACCCCCGAGGAGGCCTCCGACAATGCTCCCGACATCATAATTCTCCCCGATGAGGAACCATCGGAAGTCCACGAGGAGTCATCTGAAATCCACGAGGAGCCATCGGAAGCCACACAACCCACCGAGAACCCGGAGCCAAACGAAGCCGCCGCAACGCCCGAGACTCCTGAGAGCACTGAGGATTCCGAACCTCAGCCTAAACCTTCGGCCAAACCTGAGGTCAAACCCGAAAGCGCCCCCGTAGTGAAGCCCCAACCGGCCGAACCCGAGGCGAAGCCGCAACCGAAGCAGTCGGCCAAGCCGGTGCCAAAACCTCAACCGAAGCCCGAACCGAAACCGGCTCCCCCGGCACTCCCCACCTATCCCGAAGGTTCCGAGGGTGACGACCCGCTTCTCGACTGAGCTTCCGGCAGGCTCTGAAAACAAAAAAACTAAAAAACTAAAAACTACAACTTGCTCCATGAGCGAATACTCCATACTTTGGGCCGACGATGAAATTGATCTTCTCAAGCCCCACATCCTGTTTCTGCGCAGCAAAGGCTACGACCCCGTGACCGTGAACAACGGTCGCGACGCACTCGAACTTGTTGAGTCGCAACACTTCGATCTCGTTATTCTCGACGAGAACATGCCCGGTCTCACAGGTCTGGAAACCTTGCAACGCATCAAGGAAATCTCCCCGCAAACGCCCGTAATCATGATTACCAAAAGCGAGGAGGAGAACATCATGGACCAGGCCGTGGGCAACAACATCGCCGACTACCTGATTAAACCGGTCAACCCCAACCAGATTCTGCTCTCCATAAAGAAGAATCTCCACAGCGACAAACTTGTGTCGCAGACCGCCGCCACCGACTACCGTCAGGAATTCGGCAAACTCTCCATGCTCATCGACGGCGCACGCGACATCAACGATTTCTATCAGGTCTACGAAAAGCTGGTGAACTGGGAGCTGCGTCTGTCGTCGGCCGAAACCAACATGGACGAGATGCTGAAAATGCAGAAAGCCGATGCCGATTCGGCGTTCTACAAATATGTGAAACGCAACTATGAGGATTGGGTCACGGCGCTCCCATCCACGCTCAATCCCGGCAAACCGGCCAGCGACACCGACCGCCCGGTTCTCAGCCCCGAAGTGTTCCGCAAATCGGTGTTTCCGCTGCTCGACGAAGGGGAAAAGGTGTTTTTCGTGCTTATCGACAACTTCCGCCTCGACCTCTGGCTCACGGTGAAACCCCTCCTTGCCGAATATTTCACATTTGAGGAGAAACTCTACACCTCCATCCTCCCCACGGCAACGCAATATGCCCGCAACGCCATCTTCTCAGGCCTGATGCCTATCGACATCGCCCGCATGTTTCCCCATCTGTGGGTCGACGAGGATGAGGAGGAGGGGAAGAACCTCAACGAAAGCGAGCTGGTGCAGACCCTCTTCGACCGTTTCCGCCGCCAGTGCAAATTCTCCTACACGAAAATCAACGATTCAAACGGCGGGGAGAAATTTCTGCGCGAGTTCTCCAACATCGCCCAAAACGACCTCAATGTGGTGGTGCTCAACTTCATCGACATGCTTTCACACGCGCGAACCGAAAGCCGCATGATTCGTGAGCTGGCCCGCACCGATGCCGCCTACCGCTCGCTTGCCGAATCGTGGTTCCGTCACAGCCCGGCGCTCGAAATTTTCCGCCGCATCGCCGAAACGGGAGCCAAAGTTATAGTGACCACCGACCACGGAACAATCCGCGTCGATAACCCCGTGAAAGTTGTTGGCGACAAAAACACCAACACCAATTTGCGCTACAAAGTGGGTAAAAGCCTTGCCTACAATCAGAAGCAGGTCTACGAAATCAAGCGTCCGCAAACCTACGGACTCCCCTCTCCCAACGTTTCATCAACCTACATCTTCGCAGGCAACAACGACTTCTTCGCCTATCCCAACAACTACAACTACTACGTGCAATACTACACCGACACATTTCAGCACGGCGGCATCTCGCTCGAAGAAATGCTCATCCCCCTCGTCACCCTCTCCCCCCGCAAATAACCCCTCTCCTCTCTAAAAACGCAACCCTCCTCTCTCCTCTAAAAACTAAAAACTACAAAACTGAAAACTAAACCACCCATGCTACACAAAATAGAGATACCCTCGGCAGCAGCCCTTCCGCAGGCAGCAAAAGAATTTGCATCGCTCATGGGCGATGAAACCGTCTATGCCTTTTTCGGCGAGATGGGCGCAGGAAAAACAACCTTCATCCGCGAACTCTGCCGCGCGCTTGGCGTGGAGGAGGACCTCGCCAACTCCCCCTCATTCTCCATCATCAACGAATACCGTTCCGACTCAACCGCCGAGCTGATTTATCACTTCGACCTCTACCGCCTCGAATCGGTTGACGAAGCCCTTGAAATCGGAGTTGAGGACTATTTCGACTCGGGTGCCCTCTGCCTGCTCGAATGGCCCGAACGCATCGAGCCCCTTCTTCCCGACGACACCGTGAAAGTTACCGTCACCGTAAACCCCGACGACAGCCGCACCCTCACGGTGGAAACTCCCGAATAAACAATCCACTCGGCACATGGCAAAAATCCACACCCTGCCAAGCGTTCAATCAACCAACACCTGGGCAAAGGAGCATGCCGCCACCCTGAGCCACGGCGAAGTGGTGCTCACCCATTGCCAGACCTCGGGGCGCGGTCAGCGCGGCAACAGCTGGGAGGCCGAACCGGGAAAGAATCTCACATTCTCTCTTTTTCTCACCCCGACTGCTCTGCCACCCGCCCGACAGTTTGAAATCTCCGAGGCGGTTGCCTTGGGGGTTGCCGAGACTGTTGAACGGCACATCGGCCGCACCGTGCGGGTGAAATGGCCCAACGACATTTATGTTGACGACCGGAAAATCGCGGGCATTCTAATCGAGCACTCGTTGAGCGGCAACCGCATTGCCCACACAGTGGCTGGAGTGGGATTGAACGTCAACCAGACACGTTTCCTATCCGATGCCCCCAACCCGGTGTCGATGGCCAACATCGCCGGGCGCGAATTTGAGTTCACCCCCCTGCTCAATGAAATTTGCGACAACATCCTGCACCGGCTTGAGGAGACCCTCCCCGGACAACGCCACACAATGTTTCTTGAAAAGCTTTGGCGCAACGACGGCGAGCAGCACACATTCGCCACCCCCGACGGGGCGCACTTCGAAGCCCGCATTGCCCACGTGGGCACCGACGGCATCCTCACCCTCGTCACCTCAACCGGGGAGAAACGCACGTTCGCGTTCAAGGAGGTGGCTTTCATCCTATAATGACAAGAACAAACCAACCATTCTCATAACCACAACATGAAACTCAAGTTTATTATCTTCTCGCTCGCATTGGCGGCAACCGGCATTATAGCGCAGGCTGTCAACCCGTCATTCAATGTAGCATCCTACAACCTGCGTAACAAAAACGCTGTCGACGATGCCGCCGGCAACGGATGGGAACGCCGCTGCCCCTACGTGGCCAACCTTATCCGCTTCCACGACTTTGACATTTTCGGAACCCAGGAAGGCCTCAATGTGCAGCTCGAGGACCTGAAAAAAGCACTTCCAGGCTACGACTACATCGGCGCCGGGCGTGAGGACGGGAAAAAAGAGGGTGAATACTCCGCGATTTTTTACAGCACCGATCTTTTCGAGCCTGTTGAGCATGGCGATTTCTGGCTCTCGGAGACTCCCGACCGTCCGGGATTGGGATGGGATGCAGCCTGCGTGCGCATCTGCACATGGGGAAAATTCCGCCACAAACCCTCGGGACGCGAATTTCTGTTTTTCAACCTCCACATGGACCACGTGGGCACCACAGCCCGCGTTGAAAGCGCGAAACTGATAAAACGCAAAATAGATGAACTGGGGAGCGAGCTGCCCACATTCCTCACCGGCGACTTTAATGTTGACCAGCACAGCCCCTCCTACGCCACCATCACCGAGGGGGGAACACTGCTCGACTCGCACGACGTGGCCGACTTCGTTTATCAGAACAACGGCACCTTCAACAACTACCGCACCGACGGATTTTCGGAGTCGCGCATCGACCACATCTTCGTGTCGCCAAATGTGCATGTCAACAAATATGGCGTGCTCACCGACACCTACCGCACAATCGAGGAAAACTCAGCTCCGCAGAAAACCACCGATGCTCCGGCCGAGCTGAAAATAACAACCGTCAAAGCCCGCACCCCGTCGGACCACTTCCCCGTGAAAACCGTGGTTGAGCTTCGCTGACAACACCCGTTCCCTGCATATATTCTCATATTCTCACATAACCCCGCGCCCCCCGTTTGTCGTTGCTGAACATTCGGGGGGCGCGGGGCGTTGAGTCAATAAACGTCACATTCAACTATCTGCAATATGCAAGGGATAAAACGAATCTTAGCCAATATCGCCGCTGTTACAACAGCTGCCTGTGCCTTCGCCGCATCAACTTCTGCCCCCGCCGACAGCGGAGCGCCCGATGTAGCCAAAGCCCTCAACACCTCACTCATTCCAAGCCACGACTTCGCGGCATGGATTATGGGAGTTATCCGCCGTTGCCTCGATGCCCTCGGCCTGACCCACAACGATTTGATTGAAGAAATCATCTACACTGCAATTGTGGTGGGGGTTGCTATCCTTGTGGGTATCATCATACGCTACATTCTGCTTTTCGCAGCCCGTAAAATAGTGCGTCTGCGCCATAAGGATTTCACCTACGAACTGCTTTCGCAGAGAACACTGCGAAAATGCTCGCATGTGATTCCCCCCATCGTGTTCCTTTGCCTCATTCCCTTCGCGTTCTCACACGACGGCCACACGCTCGACTGGATTCTTCGCGTTGTTGGTGTCTATGCCCTTGTGACCATCGCAATTGCGATATGCGCGATTCTCACCTTCGCCTGGACCCGCTTTGACGAGCGCGAGAACACCGACAAACACCCGTTGAAAGGTGTGCTCAACGTGTGTCAGGGACTCGTGTGGATGATTATCGTGATTATCTCCGTGTCGGTGCTCATCGACAAATCGCCTATGACGCTGCTCGCCGGCCTCGGTGCTTTCGCCGCCGCCCTGATGCTGATTTTCAAAGACTCCATTCTCGGCTTTGTGGCAGGCATTCAGCTGTCGCAGAACGATATGCTGCGTGTAGGCGACTGGATTGTCGTTCCCTCCACCATCGCCAACGGCATCGTGATGGATGTGACTCTCACGGTTGTGAAAGTTCAGAACTGGGACAACACAATGGTGATGCTTCCACCCTACACCCTCGTGTCGACCTCGTTCCAGAACTGGCGCAACATGTATGCTGTGGGCGCCCGCTACATCGACCACAACATGTACGTCGACCACTCCTCAATCGTTGCGGCAACACCTGAACTGATTGAATCGGTGTCGCAGAAATATCCCCTCGTGCGCGATTTCATCGAAAAGCAGCAGGCTGCCAAGAAGGCGGCTAAACCCGGCACAGCCCTCTTCGCCCAGACCTACAACAACACTCACGGCATCAACGGCACAATCGACACCAACCTCGGTTTGTTCCGTGCCTATGCCTGCGCCTATCTAATCGCCCATCCGCAGGTGAACACCACCACCCAGGATATGCTCATGGCCTACGACCCCGACGAGAGCTACGGCGTGGCACTCAACATCAACTGCTACTCGAAGCAGACCTCGTGGGCACAGTATGCCGCAGTCAAAGCCGAGATTCTCGAACACCTCCACGCCGTTGCCCCCGACTTCGGAATCGTAATCTACAACCGTCCCGACCGAAACACATTCACAATCGATTCCCCAGCCAAATCTCCTGCATCAATCCAGGGTGCGCCGGCACAACCCGCGGGCACCACACCCGACACAAAGGCTTAAGTTTGCTTCTTTAGCGGGTTTTGCGTAACTTTACACCCATAAAGATTCACTACATTCAACGCAAAACCGCATGAAAGAACATAACTCGCCCGCGCATGACGATGCAAAGGCAACCGACACAATGCCCCGAATCAAAGTGGGAATCACCCACGGCGATTTCAACGGCATTGGCTATGAAGTTATCCTCAAAATGCTTGAGGATAACCGCCTGCTCGAACTCTGCACACCGGTGATTTACGGCAGCGCGAAAATCGCCGCATACTACCGCAAGGCTCTTGAAATGCCCGGCACCCCATACGTGCAGATTTCCGACCCCTCACAGGCGCGGACCGATGTCTACAACATCATCAATGTTATCGGGCAGGAAGCCCACATCACCCCCGGAGAATCGACCCGCGAGGCGGGGGAAGCTGCATTCGCCGCCCTCGAACGCGCTGTGGCCGACCTCCGCGAGGGGAAAATCGATGTGCTTCTCACCGCTCCCATCAACAAACACAACATTCAGAGCGAATCGTTCACATTCCCGGGGCACACCGAATATCTCGCCGCTTCGGCATCAACCGAAAGCGGGCCTGCCACCCCGCTGATGATTCTGTGCAGCGGCAACCTGCGCGTGGCACTTGTAACCACCCACACCCCCATCGCCAAGGTAGCACAACAAATCACCCTCGAGAACATTGTTGAGAAGCTTGAGCTGTTCAACCAAAGCCTCATTCAGGATTTCTCGATTGTAAAACCACGCATCGCCGTGCTCGCCCTCAACCCGCATGCCGGTGAGAACGGATTGCTCGGCCCCGAGGAAACCGAAATCATCATCCCCGCAATCGAGAAAGCACGCGAGATGAAGATGCACGTATTCGGCCCCTACGCTGCCGACGGCTTTTTCGGTAACGGACTCTACACCAAATTCGACGGCGTTCTCGCCATGTATCACGACCAGGGACTTGCTCCTTTCAAAACCATAGCAATGGAATCGGGGGTGAACTTCACGGCCGGACTGCCGTTTGTTCGCACCTCACCCGACCACGGCACAGGCTACGACATCGCCGGGAAAAACCGTGCGTCGGAAGAGTCGATGCGTGCCGCCCTCTACATGGCCATCGACATTCTGCGCTCCCGACGCACCCACGCCGACATAACAGCCAACCCGTTGCGCAAACTCTATCATGAAAAAGGGCGCGACAATGTGGTGCTCGACTTGAAGTAAAACCATTTTCTCCAATCATGCAGGAAAATCTCAACGCACTTTCGAGCCGGCCCATTGGTCGGCTCTTGTGGGAATATAGTCTGCCGGGCGTTGTGGGAATGCTTGTCATGGCACTCTACAACGTGGTCGACCGCATTTTCATCGGTCAGGTGGTGGGGCCCGAAGCCATAGCCGGCCTCGCCATCACATTTCCGCTCATGAACATCGCCACAGCAATCGGAGTGCTCGTGGGCGCAGGTTCGTCGGCATGGGTGTCGATTCTGCTCGGCCGACGCGACTATGAGCGCGCCGGCACAATGCTTGGCAATGCCCTCACCCTCACTTTTATCAACGGCACAATCTACATCGTTGCATTCGCCCTGTGGATTGACCCTCTGCTTAGGGCTTTCGGCGCAGGCGACCTTACCCTCCCCTACGGCCGCACCTACATGCTGTGGGTGCTCCCCGGGCTGTTGCTGACCAACATCGCATTCGGCTTCAACAACATAATGCGCGCTTCGGGCTACCCCGTGCGCGCCATGATGACAATGCTTATCGGAGCCGTGACAAACGTGGCTCTTGACGCCGTGCTGGTGCTGGGGCTCGACATGGGGATGATTGGCGCCGCCATAGCCACCGACGTGGCAATGGCCGTGTCGGCGCTGTTTGTGATGTGGCATTTTTTCCGGCCGGGGGTCACCCTGCGCTTCAGCCGCGGCACATTCTCGCTGCGTGGCAGCGTTGTGTGGGATATCATCTCAATCGGTGCAGCTCCCTCGCTGGTGAACATCGCGTCATGCCTCATCAACATCCTCATCAACAAATCGCTCGTTGCCCACGGAGGCGACATGGCAATCGGCGCTGCCGGCATCTTCGTGACCTACGCCTCGCTGCTCACCACAGCCATTCTCGGCATCTGCATGGGATTGCAGCCCATCATAGGCTATAACTACGGCGCAGGCCATTTCCACCGCCTGCGCAAAGCGCTGTGGCTTGCATGCGGTGCCGCAACAGTTATATGCGTATGCGGCAGCGTGGTAGGGTTGGTTTTTCCGCGTGCGATAGCACGTGCATTCACCACCGACGATTTCCTGCTCGACGTGTCGGAGAACTGCCTGCGCATCTCAATGGTGGCATTCAGCGTTGTCGGGTTCCAGATTATCTCCACAACCTTTTTCCAGAGCATCGGCTCGTCGGGCAAAGCCATCTTCCTTAGTCTTACCCGTCAGGTTATATTTCTCATCCCTCTGTTGGTGTGGCTTCCCGGAGAATTCGGCGTCGACGGAGTGTGGATGTCGTTCCCCATCTCCGACACACTCGCCACAATCGTGACGGCAGCAATGGTGTGGTGGCAGCTTCACTTAATCAGTCGCCGCCAACCTCTCCCCGCCCCCGCCGCCAACTAAACACTCTTATTAATCTTAGCCATAAACCAAACGAGGCTGCGTTGTGAACGCAGCCTCGTTTGGTTTATGGGGATTATGTGGGTTATTTCAGGTGGTTGGCAACAGCTTCGGAGAACTGAGCCTCATCCATGTAACCTACGGTTGAATCGGTTGTGCCGTCGGCGTTGATGTAAACCACCATAGGGATGGATTCAACACCATACTGAGCGGCCAGTTCGGGATGCTCGTCAACGTCGACGCTATAGAACACGGCGTTGGCGGCATTCTTTTCAGCCACAGCCTCAAAGTTAGGAGCGAACTGCTTGCAGGGACCGCACCAAGTGGCGTTGAAGTCGATTACCACCAGCTTGCCGTCGGCGGGAGCGATTTCAGCACCTTTCTGCAGCACGATGACTGCACCGTCGGTTGCAGTTGCAGCCTCGGTCTCGGTTACGGTTTCGAGATCGGCGTTGGCATCACCTTCGGCAGAGTTGTCGGTGCTCTTGTTTCCACACGAAACAACAGCCATCGACATGGCAGCGGCGAAACAACCGGCAAAAATCAGTTTTACAATCTTCATGATTTCTCTTTTTTTAGCGGGGCCGAAAATCAAAGGGCAGCTTTGAGAGCCTCGTTAGTTTTGTGAACGGCTTCAGCGCTCTTGTGGAAGAGAGCTTTTTCCTCGTCGTTGAGGTCGAATTCAACAATCTTTTCGATACCGTTGCGGCCGATGATGCAGGGAACACCAATGCAGAGGTCGCTTTCGCCATATTCGCCGTCGAGCAGAGCCGAGCAGGAGATGAGTTTCTTCTGGTCGTGGAGCACGGCAGCAACCATCTGAGCCGAAGCTGCACCGGGAGCATACCATGCCGATGTGCCGAGGAGTTTGGTGAGGGTAGCACCGCCAACCATAGTGTCGGCAGCAACTTTAGCGAGCTGCTCGGCGGGGAGATATTCCGATGCGGGCACACCGCGGTAAGCAGCGTAGCGGGTGAGGGGAATCATGGTTGTGTCGCCGTGGCCACCGATTACGATGCCTTCAACTTCGGTTGCATTGGCCTGGAGAGCGATGCTGAGGAAGTATTTGAAGCGTGCGCTGTCGAGGGCGCCACCCATGCCGATGATGCGGTTTTTGGGGAGACCGGAGATTTTGTGAATCAGGTAGGTCATGGTGTCCATAGGGTTGGCAACGCAAATGATGATGGCGTTGGGAGAGTGCTTGAGCACGTTGTCGGTTACCGACTTCACGATGCCGGCGTTAACACCGATGAGTTCCTCGCGGGTCATGCCGGGCTTGCGGGGCACACCTGAAGTGATGACAACAACGTCGGAGTTTTCGGTCATGGCGTAGTCGTTGGTCACGCCGGTGAGACGCGACTGCAGGCCGAGGATATTGGCGGTCTGCATGATGTCCATTGCCTTGCCTTCAGAAACACCTTCCTTGATGTCGATCAGCACAACTTCATCGGCAACCTGAGTGGTTACCAGCACATTAGCGGTAGTAGCGCCTACGTTGCCGGCGCCAACAACTGTTACTTTTGACATAATGATTTATCTTTAAATTTAGTTGAGTTTTGTTTGCTTTGTCACTGTTCGTTTTGAACATTGCAAATATACGGAATTATTTCCGTAAATGCCGCATTTAACTTAATTTAGTCAAACCCTCTTTTCGGGGGTAATACACTAACGTCTCAGCAACGACAACGCCGGGTTAGCGCAGGAATTTGTCGGCGGTGAAATAGAGGCCGAAGGAAAGCCCTACGCCCCAGTTGCGGGCGGGATAGGAGAGGTAGTTCACATAGCCGCACACCGATGCAAAGGGGAGGTTGTAGACCAAATCGAGCTCACATGCAAACTCGGTGCGTGAGAACCAGTCGCCATAGTGTGCCCCGTAGCCTTCGGAATCCTGCAAAATCGGCCGGAACGGAAGGAACACATCGGCCGACAGGCGCACCTGTGCCCGCTGAAACGGTTTCCAGATGGGTGTGATGCCAACGGCTGCGAATGAATTGGCATGGAACGCCTTGTTGAACACATCTTCCATCGAGGAGGAGGGGGTGAACGACGGAGCGTTAACTATCGAGGCATAATAGGTATTGAGAAGCTTGCGGTTCGACAGCAACACATCCATATCCAATCCCACTACAAAGCGGTTGCCGAGTGGGAAATATCTTTCGGCCCGCAATTCGGCCTGGAACCAATGCTGCCCGGTGCTGTAGCGTGCCGGTTCACGGTCGGGGCGGTTGCGGCGATGATGATAGCGCCCGAGGGTCTGCATCACCGTGAGATTCATGAAGGAGCCCTCCGACGGGAAGCTCACCTGGTCGAGTGTGTTGAACTCGAGTTTGGCGATTGCCTGCCCGAGGTCCATTTTCGTTTCCTCGGGCGAGGAATCGAGAAAATCGGCACGGTCGTTGGAGTAGAACCGGTTGCAGCTGCGCCCCCCGCTCACCCCAATCATCGCCTTTCCGCGACGGCCAACGGCCCAAGCGTAGCTCAGGCGGGCAAACACGTCGTAGCTTGAGATGAATGCAGGCGAATTATCCTGAAAAAACAGTTTGTCGTTCTCGTAGTATTTCTGGCGCGAGTAAACTCCGGTGAGTTCAAGCGCCGAGGGGATAGTGTTGGTGAGATTGATTGTGCCGTCGAACTGAGCCGCCATGTAGCTTTGGCCAATCCACCCCATCAGCCTCGTTGACCATGAGCCGAACGACATGCTTGAATAGCTTGCCGACAGGAATATCATCGAGTTGATTGAGGAGGTGAGGAATCCACCTGCCCCGAGGGCGAAATTGTTTTTGGGGTCGGCCTGCAAATCAAGGAGAAACAGCCCCGTGGAGTCGTTGTAGTGGGCCTGCGGGAAAAGATTACGCAGTTTCCCGGGGGTGAGCGCACGGTAGTAGGCCATGCGCGCCTTATCGATGCCGAAAGTATCGGCTTTCTGTTTGCTGCTGTCGAAAAGACGGGTGAGGTATTCGTTTTGAGAAGGGGTTCCTCCGGTCACGCTCACCGAATCGAAGCGCACGTATGGAGTGGCCGACTTGAACACGGCACGCCGCAAACGACGCGTCTCGGCGGGGATGCGGGCCGTCACACGGTGCTCAATCGAATCCATCATCTCCATCGCACGGTCGTAGCCCTTGCGATAGATTTCACGCGCCTTGCCGAAATCGAGCAACGAGAATTCACTCACATCAACGTGAATCTTTATCCCCTCGCGCTCGGGCAAATCGTAGTCGTTGTTCTGGATAATCATGTTTTCGAGCTGCGTGACAATGCCGTTGGATGGGGGTGCATTCTCGGCATGCACATCAACCCCAATCATGATGCCGGGGGCAAAATCCTCACGCATCACATCAACAGGGAAATTATCATAGATACCTCCGTCGTAGAGTTCTACCCCGTCAATTTTAATCGGCTCGAACACAGCCGGGAAGCTCATCGAAGCACGTATGGCATCGGAAAGCATGCCGCCGCGGCACACCACCTTGTGCTTGTGGATAACATCGGAAGCCACACATCTGAACGGCACGAACAGCTTGTCGAAATCGCCGCCACATTGCGCGGTGTAGCCGGCAAAAAGATCCATGAAGGCAAAATTCATGGGGAGGGGTGAAATGAGGCTCGAGGGCATCAGTCCGCCCGACGCCACCGAGTCGGTCTTGCCGACGTTGATGTTAAGATGGGCAAACGCCGGGGTTTGCGGCTGTTTCAGAAAATAATATGTGAGATTGGGGTCGATTTGCCCTGTTGACCAGCTCGCGAAACTTTTCGACAATATCAGCTCCATCATCTCGGCAGGAGTGTAGCCGGCGGCATACAAGCCCCCCACTATCGCCCCCATCGAGGTGCCGGCCACAAAATCGATTGGTATATTGTGGTCCTCGAGCGCCTGAATAACGCCAATGTGCGCAATTCCCTTGGCACCCCCGCCACTCAACACCAAACCTACCGACACGGGATAATCCGCATCGGCTGCAACGGAAACACTGTCGGGCAACGCAACGGCAGCAGTTTCATCTGTCGCCGCGGCAACCGCAACCTGCATGGTAGCAAGCAGCAGAGCCGCAGCCCACATCCTCAATTTCATCAATATTTTCTCTCTTAAACAGTTAAACGCTATGAAAACGAACCGATGCAAATGCCGGCAAGCCAATGCACCATCCGTTTCTCTAAGAAACAAACCTGTGTCGATGGTGGTTCACAGCCTCCTGCACAGCTTGTTCATTCCTCAAAATTAAGCAAATTTTCAATGCGGCGGGGAGTTAAATATCTGTTTCAAATTATTTTTACGAACTAACAGGCAATTAATCAGATAATATTACCTATATTTGTGGATGTAAAGCGCGGCAAGGCGCCTTTCCGCGCTGTTTGCAACCGACCCGGAGGGGAGGATGCAAACAGCGCCCTCAGCCCCGGCGGCAGCAAGAAGCCACAACCGCATTCAAACGGCACTTAAATTTTTCAATCACTTTAAACATATTCTTGTTATGGAAAATTATCAGCAGCAGGGCTACAACCCTCAAATGCCCAATCCCGAAACATCCTATCTCGGATTTGTGGATGCGGTTAAAATCTGTTTCAACAAGTATGCCGACTTCAAAGGCCGTGCAACCCGCGCCGAATACTGGTGGTGGTATCTGTGCACCGTTCTGGTTAGCCTCGTTCTCGGTTGGATTCCCTTCCTTGGTTGGGCTGTTTCAGTAGCTCTGCTCGTTCCCACTCTCGCCGTTAGCTGGCGTCGTATGCACGACATAGGCAAAGGTGGAGGTTGGTGGTTCATCAACTTCATTCCCCTGGTAGGCTGGATTCTCTGGATTGTTTGGTGCTGCCAGCAGTCGGAACCCATGCCCAACCGCTTCGGTCCCCGCCCCTGCTAACCCCTTTTAATAAAAACATTTCAAGGCGGTGTGTCAATGACACACCGCCTTGTTTTTATCTATATGGAGAGGGCGCTGTCAGAATGGCTTGGATGGTAGGAGCTTGTGGGTGAGGTCGATGGAAGCGTACTGAAGTACGTGACCGAGACCGAATCCCGCAAGCGACGACCCAGACGAGCCGTTATGACACACCCTCTTGTTTTAATCCGAATTCCTACGAAGCTATTGGTATGAATCAGGAGTAGAGGTAGCGCTTGATTGATTTTTTCGGGGTTTTCTCGAACTCGTGGGGGATGAGCTGGATGCGGTCGATTTTTTCGTAGGGTGCAACAAGGGTGTTGAGCTCCACGCGGTTGCGCTCCATCACCTCCGTGAGCTGACTCACCTCAATGCCATCGGCATCCATGCGCTCATAGTCGGGATAGATAATGGCAGTGAGCCCTTTGCCGCGCTCAACAACCAAGCTTTCGTTGACGTAGGGCATATTGTTTAGTTTTGCTTCAATCTCCTCGGGATAGATATTCTGACCCGATGCACTGAGAATCATCGTTTTGTAGCGGCCTTTAATAAATAGAGTGCCGTCGGGGGTGCGGGTTCCCATGTCGCCGGTGTGGAGCCATCCATCCTCGTCGATTGTGGCGGCGGTGGCATCGGGATTCTTATAGTAGCCTTTCATGCGGTCCTGACCGCGCACGCAGATTTCTCCCGGAATGGTTTCGGGGTCGTCGCTTACGATTTTCGACTCCATGCATGGCAGGGTGCGCCCGCAACTTGTGGGGCGGAATTCGCGCCAGGGGGTGTAGCTGATGAGCGGGGCACACTCTGTCATGCCATATCCCACGGTGAAGGGGAATTTGATTTTATAGAGGAACGACTCAACCTCGCTGTTGAGGGGAGCACCCCCGATGATAACCTCCTCGAAAGCTCCGCCAAACGCCTCAACAAGCTTGTTGCGTATCTTCGCATAGATAGCACCGTCGATAAACGGCACAGCGAGCGCCCAACGGATTGCACGTCGCGTTATCATCGGCACAATCTGCTTGCGGTAGATTTTTTCAAGAATAAGTGGCACGCACACAACCAGATTAGGTTTCACCTTTTCCAAGGCAGCCAGCAGCAGGCGCGGCGTGGGCGTTTTGCCAAACACGGTGATGAATGTGCCTGTTGCGAGAGGCACAAGCATGTCGAACGCGCACCCGTAGGCATGAGCAAGCGGCAGGAACGACAGCGCGCGCGACCCTTCGTAGTGCAATCTCGACTCGATGCCGAACACCACATTGCCGCAAATATTGTCGTAAGTCAGCATCACCCCTTTGGAGAATCCCGTGGTGCCGGAGGTGTAGTTTATGATAGCCGTGGCGTTGCGGTCGACATCGGGATAGTTTATATTTTCGGGATTGAAACCACTCTTATAGACCGATCGGAACCGGCGCGTGAGATTGCGGATTACACGCTCCACGGCAGCCTCCCCTTTTTGAGTGCGCTCGGCGAGCACCTGACGTGTTTCCAGCGAAATCACAGCCTTGAGGTTCGGCATCTGGTCGAAATCGTAGGTTTCCCAAATCGACTGGCTCACAAACAACACCGTTGCATCAGAGTGATTGATGATGTGTTGTGCGTCGTGAGCATTGAAATCGGAGAGAATGGGAACAATTGTGGCACCATAGGTAATTGTGCCCATGAAAGTAATGACCCACGTAACAGAGTTTTTACCCACCATCGCCACCTTGTCGCCCGGCTTCACGCCGATGAGCTGATAGAACAGATGGATGCGGGCAATGCGTCGGGCAAACTCTCCATAACTAAGCACGTCGTCGGAGCCATATTCGGTGAGAGCGGGTAAATCCCAGTTGCTTCGGAAGCTGTTTTGATAAACTTTGAGTATATCCTGATCGTAGTAAGTCATGTTTGCTGATTTAACGGTTAGAGGGTGCGTAAGCCTGCCGCAACGATGCGACTAAAAAGCTTAGAGATAGCAAATGTAGGCATTTCAGCGTTTACAACAAATTAATCGGGCTGTTTAGTTTGTGGTCGGTTTAAAAACAAGCATGAACCAGTGGTGAAAAGAATTAGAGGGTGAAGTCATCTCTAAGTTGTATAAGGTGGAAATAGTTTGTAACTTCGCACAATTAATGCAGCTGTAAATGCGTTTTATCTTTTAAGCAGGCACACATGCGCGCACCCGATGCGCAGCCGGCAAAAAGCAGTTGATAAACCCTATGACATTCAAGAACTTCATCTACATAATTATTCTCACCATAGCAGCCGCCACATTGGGTGGATGCCGCGGTGCGAAACTTTCGGTTGCCAACGAGCAGTTTGAACGCGGCGAATATTTCGACGCGCAGAAAACCTACCGCAAGGTCTACAACAAACTCACAAAAAAAGAGCAGCGCCTCGAGCGCGGAGGCGTGGCCTACCAGATGGGGCTGTGCTACGACAAGCTCGGCATGTCGGCCCGCGCGTCGTCGGCATTTGCCAACGCCATCCGCTATGGCCACCCCGACAGCACCGCATTGCTGCTGATGGGGAAATCGCTCCAGGCCGAAGGTAAATATGCCCAGGCACAGAAAGCCTACGAAGAATATCTGCAAAAAGACCCCACCTCGGCTTTGGCCGAGAACGGTCTGGCCGGATGCCGGTTTGCACTCGCCCAAAAAGGGAAGCCCACACGCTACGTGGTGAAGAACGCAAAACTGTTCAACTCGCGGCGAGCCGATTTCTCCCCCATGTTCATCGACCCGGCGGCTGCCGACGTGCTCTATTTTACCACCACCAACGAAAAGGTGAGCGGCTCACGCAAAAGTGAAATCACGGGCATGAAAAAGGGGGATATATGGATGGCACGCCAGAACGAAAAGGGTGAATGGCAGCGTCCCGAACCTGTGGAAGGTGAACTCAACAGCGAGCTCGACGAAGGGATTATCTCATTCTCCCCCGACGGCTCCACGATGTATCTCACCAAAGCGCGTCGCGAACCCAACGCCAACACCGGTGTGGAAATCTACACCTCACAGCGATCCGATGCCAAATGGAGTGCCCCTGTGAAATATGAAATCACCGCCGACACCATTTCGAGCTACGGCCACCCGGCCGTGTCGCCCGACGGCAAATGGCTCTACTTCACATCCGACATGCCCGGCGGCTCGGGGGGTAAAGACCTCTGGCGCGTGAACCTGCGCGAACGCCAGGGCTCTCTCGAAAACCTCGGTGAGTTCATCAACACCCCCGGCGACGAGATGTTCCCCTTTGTGCGCACCGACTCGATTCTCTATTTCGCCTCCAACGGCCACCCGGGATTCGGCGGCCTCGACATTTTCAAAGCCACCCTCACAAAATCGGGTGGTTGGAAAGTTGAGAACATGGGGCAGCCCGTCAACTCGTCGGCCGACGATTTCGGCATCACCTTCGGCAAGGGGGAGAGCGGATTTTTCAGCTCCAACCGCACCGACGGCCGCGGCTACGACCACATCTACTCATTCATCCTCCCCGACCTCGAAATTTGGATTTCGGGATGGGTGCTCGATAAGGATGAGGAGCCGGTGCCCAATGCCGTTATCCGCATCGTGGGGAATGACGGCTCCAACCAGAAAGCGGTTGCCAAACCCGACGGCTCGTTCCGCTTCCCGCTGCAACGCGGCATCAGCTACGTGATGCTTGCCGGAGCAAAAGGCTACCTCAACGCCAAGCAGGAGTTCACCAGCGACACTGCCGAAGAGGATGCCGAATATGGCGTCGACTTTATTCTTGCCTCTATCAACAAGCCGGTAGTGGTCGACAATATTTTCTACGACTTCGACAAAGCCACCCTGCGCCCCGAATCGAAAACCGCACTCGACGAGCTGGCTCAGGTGCTCCGCGACAACCCCAACGTCACCATCGAGATGGCCTCGCACACCGACCGCTGGGGCTCCGAAGCCTATAACATCGACCTTTCGGGGCGACGGGCAAAATCGGTTATCGACTATCTGATTTCGGTAGGCATCAAAGCCGACCGCCTGCAAAGCCAGGGCTACGGCAAAAGCCGCCCCAAAACAATCACCAAGAAGCTCGCGCGCATCTATCCGCAGTTCAAGGAGGGTGATGTGCTCACCCCCGAATATATCGAGGCGCTGAGCGAGGAAGATCAGGAAGTTGCCGACCAGATTAACCGCCGCACCGAATTCCAGGTGCTTTCAATTGACTATCAGATGTATTGATTGAACGCATCATGTTTCAAACCGAAGTTAGAATCGACAGTCGGCCCGGCTTGATTGCCCACACACAAAAAATGTGGACCATCGGCTCATGCTTCGCCGATGAAATCGGGAGCCGGCTGGCCGACAGACTGTTCGACATACGTGTGAACCCGATGGGCACCCTCTATAACCCGGTGTCGGTGGCGCGTGCGCTCGACCGCATCATCACCGGCCGCACCTACAATGCCGACTCGCTGTTGGAGCACAACGGGCTGTGGCATTCGCCCGACTTCCATTCCGACTTCTCGGGTGAGAATGCAGCAGAAGTGCTCGCCCGCATCAACAATACCGTCACCACGCTTGCCGCCGAACTCCCCCGGCTCAACACGCTGATGGTGACCTTCGGCTCGGCCCGCATGTTTGTCGACCGTGCCACGTCGCAACCCGTGGCCAACTGCCACAAACTGCCCGCATCGCAATTTGAAGTACGCGACCTCACCGTCGATGAAATCGCCCCGCTGTTCGGAGCGCTCATCGGTCGCCTGCGCGCCGTGGCGCCGCAACTGCAACTGATTTTCACGGTGAGCCCAATCCGCCACGTATCCTACGGCATGCATGCCGACCGCCTGAGCAAGGCCACATTGCTGTTGGCTGTCGACAGAATTTGCCGGGAGAATGACGGATGCCTCTATTTCCCCGCCTACGAAATCATGAACGACGAGCTGCGCGACTACCGTTTCTACGCCGCCGACATGATTCACCCCTCACAAGTGGCGTGCGACCACATCTACAGCCGCTTTGCCCAAACATTCTTTTCCCCTCCCACAACGGCTCTCGCCAACGAGTGCGAACGGTTCACCCGCCGCATCGCTCACAGGCCGCGCACCGAGGCAGGGCGCATCGAGCAGGCTCAGGCTATCGGCCGCCTTGCCTCCGATTTGTGCAACCGTCACCCCGAACTCTCACCGGCTGTCGACCGCTTGCACCTCTCCCCCGTCAAAGGCAGCTGACTGCCTGGCTCCACACAACATTCCTACCTTTTTACTCATCATGGTAAAATGAATTATTCAGTCAACGACATCGCAGCCATTCTGCGACCCGACCTCAAGCTCTCAACCTCCAACACTGCCACCATCGGCGAACTGCTCATCGACAGCCGCTCGCTGCTCGAACCCGAAAAAGCCATTTTCTTTGCAATACGCACCCCACGCGACAACGGCCATCGCTTCATCCCCGAGCTCTACCACAAAGGGGTGAGAACATTTGTTGTGGAGGAGGGATTTGCCGACGCATCACTCTATCCGCAGGCCACATTCATCCCCGTGGCCAACCCGGCAGAGGCTCTGAGGCAACTCGGCGCCACACATCGCAGCCGTTTCAACATCCCGGTTATCGGCATCACCGGCTCGCGCGGCAAAACAATGGTGAAAGAATGGCTCTACCAGATGCTTTCGCCCGACCGCAGCGTGGCCCGCAGCCCGCGCAGTTTCAACTCAAGCGTGGGGGTGCCACTCTCGCTGTGGCAGCTCGACGAAGGCTCGGAACTCGCACTAATCGAGGCGGGCATCTCGCAAAAGGGTGACATGGCTCCGCTCGAAGCCATGATTAAGCCCGACATCGTTGTGCTCACCGACATTGGCGACCCGCACAGTGAGGGGTTCGCATCGTCCGATGAAAAAATTGCCGAAAAACTGCTTCTCGCACGCGAAGCATCGACATTGATTTATCCCGCCTCCGACCCGTCTATAACCCGCGCCGTCAACAAGGCGGTTGCATCGGGTGCCCTCCCCGCCGCCATCAGGCTAATCGATTCATCGGCAACCGGAATAGCCTCCCTGTGCCCCGCCATGCAACAGCTCGAAAGCGACTGGCAACGCTCCAACATGGCAACCTGCGCCGCCACAATGCGTGTACTCGGCTATGACGATGACGTGATTGCCCTCCGCGCCTCCACCCTCCACCCCATAAGCACCCGCCTGAAAGTGAGCGAGGGGGTGAACCACTGCCTTGTGGTTGCCGACGACTACACCTGCGACCTCCATTCGCTGCTGCCGGCGCTCGACTTCATCGCACGCCGCGCCACCGCCGACCGTACCCTCACCCTCGTGCTCTCCGACATGAGCCACGAAACCCTCCCGGCCGATGCCACCTACGCCGCCACGGCACGTCTATGCCGCCTGCGCAACGTGCGGCGCGTGATTGGTGTGGGGCGCGAGATTGCCCGGCATGCGCAACTCTTTCCCGAGGGGAGCCGCTTTTTCGCCGATGCAGCCGATGCCTTGAACACCCTCACCCCCACCGATTTCGACCACGAGCTCGTGATGGTGAAAGGCACCCCGCAAAGCGGCCTGGCATCATTGGTTCACATGCTCGAGGCCCGCACTCATGAAACCGTGCTCGAAGTGAATCTCGACGCTCTGGTGAGCAACTTCAACTTCTACCGCTCGCGGCTGCGCCCCGAAACCGGCATTGTGGCGATGGTGAAAGCCTCGGGCTACGGAGCTGGTTCCTACGAGCTTGCCAAAACCCTGCAAAGCCGCGGGGCGGCATATCTTGCCGTGGCCGTGCTCGACGAGGGTATCGACCTGCGCCGCGCAGGCATCACGATGCCCATCATGGTGCTCAACCCCAAGGTGCTCAACTACAGGCAACTGTTTGCCAACCGTCTGGAACCCGAAATCTACGGCTTCGACATCCTCGACGAAATCATTGCCGAAGCCCGCAAGGCCGGCATCACCGACTATCCCGTTCACATCAAACTCGACACGGGCATGCACCGCCTCGGCTTCCTCGAAGCCGACCTGCCGCAACTCATCGAGCGCCTGAAAGGGCAGAACAACGTGCGGGTGTGCTCGGTGTTCTCCCACCTCGCCACCGCCGACTGTTTCGATATGGACGACTACACCCTGATGCAGCTCGACACCTTCACCCGCTGCTCGCAGCGCATTGTCGACGCGTTCCCACACCGTGTGCTCCGCCACATTCTCAACACGGCAGGCATCATCCGCTTCCCGCAGTTCCAGTTCGACATGGTGCGCCTCGGCATCGGCCTCTATGGCGTGCCCGTGCTTAACGACGGCTCCGAAGCGCCGTTGCGCCAGGTGTCGACCCTGCGCACCCCCATCATCGCCATCAAGCAATGGGAAGCGGGGACAACCATCGGTTACGGCCGCCGCGGTAAGCTCGACCGCACCTCACTCATCGCCACCATCCCCATCGGCTATGCCGACGGCATAAACCGCCACATGGGGTGCGGGCGCGTGAGCTTCCTTGTCAACGGCGTGAAATGCCCCACCGTGGGGTCAATCTGCATGGATATCTGCATGATTGACGTGACCGACGTTCCCAACGTCGCCGTGGGCGATTCGGTTGAGATTTTCGGCGAGGCAAATCCCGCCGCCAACCTCTCCACCCCCCTCGGCACCATCCCCTACGAAATCCTCACCGCCGTCTCCCCCCGCGTTCCCCGCCTCTACTTCAGCGAGTAACCCCCACCCTCCCGCCTCCCCCCAACAAACCACACCATAAACAAGCCGCGCCGCCCCCACTCCGGGAGCCGCGCGGCTTCACTTTGTGTGCAGTATAAGATAAGGTGTTTATTCCACAACTACTTTATAGCTCACACCATTAACGGTGACAACATATATTGCCGGAGTCAGGCTTACGGTTGCCGGCAATGCAGTTTGCAGTGCCGCAACGATGATACCGTCAACACCGATAACACGCACCGATGCAGCTCCGCTACCACCAATTTCCACACCACCTGCTATTGAGCTCACCGTCACATCGGCCGCAACAGGCCCATAGATGCCCGCTCCGTTGTCGGTTACGGAGACTTTGCACGAGTTCTCAACATTGGCATATCTCGCCGCCTTGACCGATACTGTGGCCTCACCAACCCCTATGGCAGTGAGCATGCCCGAAGCATCAACCGTAACAATATCGGGATTACTGCTGCTCCACAACAGATTCTTAAACAATGTGTTATCGGGAGCTACCTCGGCTTGCAATAAATGAGTGGTGCCCTGCTCCATTTCAAGTTCTGAATCTGAAAGTGTGATTGAGCTCGCAGGCGTGTTCTTGCGGGTCCATGACACCGTGTTACCCCACCCACGGGCCGTTTTGCCTCGAACACTTAGGGTGTACTCATCGCAATCGTCGGCCGGGAAGGGAATTGCCAGATTCTCAAGCTCAATCGTCGGCGCAGGCGTTATATCAACCGCCGTTCCCTCACCTTCGCCCGGGTCGGTGCCCCAGAAATATTCCACGCCAACAATATCGGTCAGCTCTCCTGAATGGATATGAACAAGGTTAGTGTGAGTTGCCGACCAACCAGAAGCCGTGCGCACACGCACCCCGAGCAAATGAGCACCGTTGGATAAGGCGTTTGCAGGCACAGGAATGTCGAGCCATCCTTTGCCATTATCTGCGCCAGCAATTGCGGTGGCATTGTTCAATCCCGGGTCTGTATCCCAGAAATATTCAGCGGCTGTGATTTCGGGCGTGGCATCCTGAAGTTTCCACACCACCACCGTGTGGGTAACACTCCAGTGCCCACCGTTGCACACGCGCACACCAACGAGGTTAAAACCATCAACAAGCCGCGAGGCATCGAGCCGGAAGCTGACATTTCCGTTGACCATTTCGCATTCACCCGCCTCAACCGCACGAGAGAGGCCCGGATCCTCATTGACAAAATATTCACACGAGAGCGATTCAGCCCCCGACACCAACGATGCAAAAAGCAACGGCAGCGCCCAAACGCGGCACAACTTTCGTTTCGTATCAATCATTCTGCACCTCGATTTTGAGTTTCACAACAACCTCACCATTTTCGTCGGGAGAAGATGGAATAATGGCCGATGATATGTGAGGCATGCTTTTGGGACGCCCGGATATCACATAGGGATGGGCACCACCGAAAATGCCGCAGTCGCCACCATCGGTTGCCGCTCCTTTCGCCGGGCTGTCGTCGCGCAGATAATAGCCGTCGAAGCCGAAATCATCAACAAACACTGTTTCCATGCGGGCAGAAACCCACTGGTTATTCAGATAGTTGGCATTCGCACTTTCCTCCGAGCCGGAAAACACATTGTTGGTAATGACGTTGTTGTTTGCCGTATTGAAATCCATCAGATATTTGCCCATATGCACCTCACCATTGCGTTCAATAAGTATATTATTTCGGATAACAGAATTTGTCAATGAGCTCACATTAAGTACGTTGCTGTAGCTACTACCGGTATTCCATGTGTTAACGGATGGGAAGATGTTATTTTCCACCGTATTGTTCACCCCATAAAGCGTCACCCTCCCTATGAAGATATTATTGGCAACTGTTGATTCCCTCATCCCGACACCTGATCTGAGATTGGCGATATAGTTCTGACGGATAACCAGATGATTGTGTTGTTCCGAAGAGCTACCCGTGATTGTTGATATCTTACAGCGCTGAATGGTGCAATCCTCAAGGGGGGCGCTTGTTTCAGCATCCGACCTAAGTTCTACCGTGGGAATTTCTAATCCTTGCAATGTGGTGTTTGACGCTTTAATCCTGACATAATTAATTATTGCCGAGCGTGTTTCAGCCCAGTCGGTATTTTCAGCCAACGCATAGCCCGGGCCGGTTATGGTAAGCCCCTGCTTTGTAATATCATACGTTCCTTCATATTGCCCCGGCTCAATTAATAATTCGTCGCCCGATTTCACCTCTTCACTTGCCAATGCGTCGGCAAGCGACGAAAAGGCAGCTTTTGCTTCGGGATTAGAATTCACACGCCATGTTTTAGCCTGTGCAGGCATTGCGGCAAAAAATCCGGCCACACCAAATGCAGCCAACGCTGACGCAACATTTTTCACTATTCTATTCATGTTTTAATTTTTAAATTATTCGATTTATTTTTGGTTGATTATTCGCGATAGAGCACTTTTTCCACTTTTGCTCCGCGGCGCACGATATAGATTTGCCCGGCAACGGGATACTGCACTTCAATGCCTTGCAAGTTGTAGTAGACCGCAGGAGCATCGCACTCCGCCTCATCAGTCGTTGCAACATCATGCAGACCGGCAACACTACTGAATGTGAAAGCATGGGTTGACAGGTTGAAGCGGGGATAGACAACCTCGGCATCTTCCCCGATGCCTGACGTGGTCAGTTCCAGTAGGTGATGGTGCGGGTAACGGTTTCGGTGTTGGTGCGGGTGCCACCGGGAGTATCGTCCATCTCATTGGGCTCGGAGGTAACGGTGGTTGTCACCTTTGCCTTGGTCCAGTTTCCGGCCTTGTCGGTTTCAAGGTAGGTGTATTTTTCAACGGAATTCCACATTCCGCCTTCTGAGGTAATGGTGGAAGGGAGACGGCTGTCGCCATCGTAGGTGTAGTTGTCAGTGACATATTCCATATCCCGAATATATTGCGCCTTGACGATACGGCCCATTGAATCGAAGGTGTAGGTGGCACGTTCATAATTGTTTGGACCGGCCTCCTTGCGAACGTTGTCGGTTATGGTGACGGTTACATCCCCTTCATAATCCTTGTAGGTTGTGGGGGAGGTGTAGGTGCGTTTGTCAAACACATTGCCGTGGGCTGTGCGGCGCGTCAGTTCACCGTCGCTGTTATATTCGTCGACATATACCCCTTTCTTTACCGATTTCACGGCACCCTGAAGAGCCACTGTGGCGCGACTGCTGAAATCCTTGGCAGGGGCAGCTGCAGGAACTTCCGCTGCGGCAGACTCATCCTGCGCTGCGGCGGTTGTGGCCGATTCGGATTCCGATTCCTTTTCGGGAGCGTCCCCCTCCGGTTCAAGTGTTATGTTAAACATTGCTGTAGTCATTGCCACAGCATTGATAAATTGAGGATTCTGTTCCTCGGCCATTTTCTTGCACACCCATCCGAAGTTGAACGGAGCAATCATCTCGTTTGAAAAATCAATAACATCGGAATCGGCTCCTGATTTGGGGTCGGTGTTGGAAAGTTCCTTAGCCTTGTTATATTTTTCAAGTAGTTTGTCATTGCGTTTACCATCGAAATCATAGGCGGCGATAGCGGGCTGTGCATAATCCTCCGGTTCTATAATGATGCATTTCTTTATGCGGTTGGCAACCATACCCGGCTCCAGTTTCACCGGGGCACCAAGCTCCCCTTTTGAATTGAGAACATAGCAACAGCCGGTGCCATTCACCACCACAATGCCGTTGCTGAAGTTGCGCCCGAAAGTAGCGGCAGGCAGGTGAGACACTGTGAGCGACGGCGCAAGCAAAATCACGGCATTGCCCTTGGTGTCGAAATAGCCCTCACGGTTATCTCTCAGGCGGAACCACAGCAGCCCGTCGCTGAACACCGATGCAACCTCGGCCACCTGCACGCCATCGACAGGCCCTGCGGTGAACACCTTTTCACCTTTCGTGTCGAGAACCACAACGGGACCCTCCTCTTCCACAGCAGGAACCAGCCCGTTGTTGACATAGCCGATGCGACTGAATCCGCGTGCAATCAACTCCGACTTGCTGTCGGGAGCATATTTATATAGTTCCACATCTTCTTTCCCCTCCCACAACCAACCATCGGTCTGCAGGGAAACGTAATATCCATTCACGCAGGGATAAACAACCGTACGCCTGTCATAACGCGCCTTCATGTCAATCGCCTCCTCGATGCGATCAGGAAAGTAGCACATAAAATTATCGCCATCCTTCCCGGAGATGAAATCGAGCTTTGCATCGGAACCGCCCGAGCCCGAGCATCCGGTGAGCGTTGCGGCAGCCACAAGCGCCGCCACCATTATTTTTAAAGTTTTCATGATTCGGTTCCTATATTATTAATGTTCAACCGCTTAGCGTAGCGAGGATAACTGGCTTTTAATCAGTCTGTACCCCAAGAATTTACTTTTGGCCGATTGCATTAGGCAAAGCAATTCCCAGCGCTGCTGTTTATCATCGGTCTGATTCACCATAGGTTTGATGTTGAACGGTTCATAATCCACAAAGAAATTCCGGTAATATTCCTCATCCACATTGTCAGCATCGATGCTAAATACCACAGGTCGCTCAATGGTTTTCTCTTTTTTCCCGGTTGCCGAATAGTAGGTGTCGGTCATCATGTGCCGGTCATCTGAATCTGAGAAAATGACAATATATTCACCCTGCCGGGAAAATCTGTCTTCCGGGATTTCCCACAGTTCCTTTCCCTTGGTGTTGACCGTGACATAGCGGTTATTGATATAGGCTACTATAAATCCATGCTTGAAATTGTAGTCGCACTTCGACATTTTCACGTTTGCAGCCGACTTAGGGTCATCGAACATAAACGCAACCTTACCGTCAACATCGAAAAAGCCCGTGCGCCCGTCGGAGAGCAAGAATCTGAGCAGGCCGTTGCTGTAAACATCCCCAACACTCGTAACGGCAGCCCCGTCCACCTCGTCAGCCGTGAAAACAGGATTTAACTGAGAATCGCGGATTACGGGAGCCTCACCGCGCATCACCACAGGTATGCGGTCGTAGTTGAGATACCCGCAATCCCAAATACCTTCCAAAAGCGGTTCAATCTCACCGTTGTTGTAGCTGTAAATATCATTATTATAGCGGAATATCCCGTTCACACCGGGATACAGGTATGTTGTGTTCAGATAGGGAAATTTGTCCTTAAGAGCCTGCCGGGCCTCAACCGGATAAACAACGTTTCCAACCACAAAATCAACTTGAGCCAATTGCCCGGAATCACCTCCCGAGCCCGAGCATCCGGTGAGCGTTGCGGCAGCCACAAGCGCCGCCACCATTATTTTTAAAGTTTTCATGATTTATTGTTTTTGAGATAGAAGTAAAGATAACTTCAGCGACTTACCACCCTGAATTCTGCACTGCGGAGACAACAGAAACTGATGATTGGGCCGAGCCATTACTGCGTGCGGCGGGTGAGGAGTTATCAAGATTTATGTAATATGTATAGGAGGAGCCCATGTAGTATTCCTCATTCTTTTCAAGTGTGAAGCGGTAGATTGTGCCATCGGTGAGCACAACGTTCACAATCTCCACACCCTGATAGAAAATGAGGTCTGGAGCGGTGTAGAGGGTGTAGACCCCGTTCTTCTTGACCATGCGGTTCATCCGCGCATCAGCGGGGTCGGTGGGAACTTTCTCACCGTTGTAGAAATCAACTGAAAAGTTCAACACCGAGTACAATGTGACGTATGAAACCCGCGAGGCTGCCGACCCCGTCAAATCCACATTCATGCGCGTGGTCAGGTGCTTGAACCGCAGTTCAGGCACCGCTTCGGCCGTGAGGTCGTGGATTGTGTAGCAGATATCTTCCGACGTTGATTGTCGGAAAGTGAAAATATCGCCCGATTTGGTGAAGCAACTGTAGGGATAGATGGCGAGATATGCCAACTGCTCGCTCACATCCTTTTCAATCGGTGTGCTGACGCTGCGGAACATGCTCCCGTCAAAGCGATACAAGTAACGGGTGTCGGGGAGGTGTGCTGAGCCGGCGCCGAATGGATATACGTAAATCCGGTCGCCGGTTTCAAACGAGGTTTCTGTTGCTCTCGACTGAGCAGGCGCACCCGGTATGAACTCTATGGCAACCTTGCCGTTGGCCGCGGCAGGCGGTTGCGCATCCATCGGCTCATCGATTGATGAATTGCAACCCGTGAGAGCCACACCGGCCATCAACGTCGCTCCGGCAACAAGTGTTCCGGCCCATGATTTTTTTAATTTGTTGAAATTGCTCATAATCGCTCAATTATCAGTTCCAGGGTTCGATGTAGCCGTTGAACACAACCTCAACCTTGCCGTTTTCGATTGTGAGAGTGTAGCCGTAGGCACGACCCGATGCAAAGCTGGCCGCCTCGCTTATGTTCCATGTGAACAGCTCGCCACCGATGGTGATGTTGGCCAGGAGTGTGCCTTTGCTGATTGACTGCGGAGGGAGCACCGCCTGATATTCGTTGTTGCCGAGGGGCAGCATGGCAATTGTGCCCTTGGTGCCGGAGGAAGATACCGTGCCGGTGTTGAGGTTCACCGAAGCTTTGGTGTAGACATTCTGCAACTCGATTGTGGCAGCTGAAGCACCCACCGACGCATCGAGGGTGATGCTCAACAAGGATAACCGGTGGCGGAACGGCAAATCGACAGTGCTCGTCGACACCGATGCCGAAGTGGCGGTGCAGAGGTCGGAAAGCGTGTAATTAGCCTTTGTGCGCTGGTTGGTGTTGACGCTGAAAGTGAAGATGTTGGAGGCAGTCGACGTGTAGGGGTAGACGGCGAAATATGTCAATTGGTCGTCAACAGGTTTCTCAATCGGGTTGGTTGAGGTGAAGCGGCTGCCATTATAGGTGTACTTCACATTGGAGGCATAGTTGCCCGACGAGGCGAGATAGCCCTGGTTTCCGTTGGTCGATTCAACGGCGAAAACGCTGATGGCATCGCCATTCTCAAATGTTGTCTCGGTTGCACGGGCCGGCGATTGCAAGGTGGCAACAAACTGAATGCCTTTCTGAGTGGTTTCCGTTCCCGAACCGGGCTTTTGAGCGGGCTCGGGGTCATCGTTTGAATCGGAACCGCCGCACGACCACAGCATGGCAAGCGGCAACACTAAAATTACTGAGCGGAGGGGAAAGGGGAGAATTTTCATAGCATGAATCTATCTAATATTTTTTGTATGTAAGTCTGTCAGTCAACGGTGAAGTTGGTGAACTTTGTAGCGAGAAGCGGGGTTCCGTAGCTTCCGAAATCGGCCGTGATGCGGCTGAACGACTTCACTTTTGAAGGCACATCGAAAACGGCCGTCTGCACGTGCACGGTCTGCTCGCTGTCGAGCTTAAGTGAATTGGTGCCACCTGCAACCCCGCTTGCCACGCGATATTTGTTGCCATCCTCGTCGTAAGCTTCGGAATTGCTCTGAAACGTGAAGCTGAGGTCGTCGTCGCCGGTGTTGGTGAGTGTGTAGTCAAGCATTAGAATCTTCTTCGCCGCGTCATACTCGGCTCCGTTATATTTCACCTTTATGGCTGGATGTGTGCAGTACACACCCTCACGGTTCGATTCCTGAAATCCTCTGATTGGCATTTCGGGGAAAACATAGAGCCATTCGCCAAACGGATTTTCCTTTGTGCTTCGGCTTGAATCAGATCTTCCATAACCGCCGAGACGAATCTGTTTGATTGAGCTCACCCCCTTAGGCAGTTTCGGCACATAGAGATAGGCTTTTTTCTTTGTTTCGGAAGGCAAGGCCTTTTCTTCTCTGTTATATTCCTGTGTTATATAGCTTTCCTTACCGTTATCAAAAACAGCAAGTGCACGTTCACTTTTGCCATTACCGCCATAAACATCCCTGAGGTGAAATATAAATGCGGGATATCGCTCTTCACCGATGTTAGTAACAGTGTAGGAAATAAGGAGCCCTTCGCCATAGCGCATCGCCTCAATAAGCTTTATCTCCACATTGGGGGCAGGCTGCTTGTAGGTAGCGGTGGATGATGTTGACGATTTGGCTGTGGAGGATGACTGCTGAGTGTTGCCGGTGACGCTGTTGAGAGCCTTGTCGGCTTTGTCGAGTGCCTTTCCGATTTTATCGAAAATATCGGGCGAAGCGAATGTTGTGGCTACACATCCCGAAACGAGCAGGGTGACAAGAAGTTTTTTCATATTCAAGTGCATGATTGGTTATAATTTTTTAAGGTATAGATAACTGTTCCGGCTATCGTTGTTTACTCGCATTAAAAGCATAATTTTCAACAAATTTATACAGAAGTTCACAAATTACCCCCCCAATTAGTTAAAGTTGCTTAAAACGCTTTTACACGCTCCGTGGCGGCGGTTTTCACGTGATAAACCGCTCCTGCTTCAAAGTGAAGCCACTCACGGAAACGCACCCGCATGGCGATTGCCGCGTGTGCATTTTTTTCGCTAACTTTGCCGCATGAACCGGATTGAAAGATTGCTTACGGAACTGGCGGCATTCATTGCATTGGTGATTTCAACATTCACCCCGATGCCCGCATCAGCTGCCGCCGAACCCGCCAACGAGCATGGCCCGTTGCGTGTGAGCCTGCTCACCTGCGCTCCGGGCCGGGAAATCTACCAGCTCGAAGGGCACACGGCGCTGCGACTGGTGCGCGAGGCCGGCAACGGTCGCGAAGGCTACGACAATGTGGTGAACTGGGGGGTGTTCGATTTCGCCGCCCCCAACTTCGTTTACCGCTTCGTGAAGGGGGAGACCGACTACATGGCATGGGCCTACCCGTTTGATTTCTTCATTGAGGAGTACCGCACCGAAGGGCGCGAGGTTGTGGAGCAGGTGCTCGACCTTACCCCGTGGGAAGCGGCCCGGGTTGAGCAACTCGTTGCCAACAATCTGCTGCCGCAGAACCAAACCTACCGCTACAACTACGTGAAAGATAACTGCGCCACACGTCCGCTGGCACTGATTGAAGCGGCCATCGGTTCGCCTGTCACATTGCATGCCGATTCGGCGGCGCACACAGGCGCCACTTTCCGCTCGGAAATGCGGCGCTATCATGCCAACTATCCGTGGTATCAGTTCGGCATCGACATGGCTCTCGGCTCGGGTATCGACTACCCCGTCACACCGCGCGAACTCACATTTGCCCCCGTGGAGATGCGCCGGCAACTCGCCTCGGCCACAATGAGCGACGCCCACGGAGGGGAGCGCCCACTGGTGAAAGAAACCTTGCTGCTCAACCACGGCGTGCCGGGTGGCGTGACAGCCAGCCCCACCCCGTTCCCGCTGTCGCCCGTTGGGGTGGCATGCCTGCTGTTGGTGATAACCGTGGCGGTGAGCGTGCGCGACCTCAGTGGCCGAAGCATCACCCGATGGTTCGACTCGGTGCTCTACGGGGCGTTCTTTCTGGCCGGGTGTCTGCTCACATTCCTCATCTTCGTGTCGGTTCATGAGGCCACATCGCCCAACTGGCTCTACCTATGGCTTAACCCCTTCTGCCTCATCGCCGCGGCGGGAGTTTGGATAAAAAGGTGCAAACGTGTGG
This sequence comes from uncultured Muribaculaceae bacterium, assembly GCA_910586565.1. GTDB lineage: Bacteria > Bacteroidota > Bacteroidia > Bacteroidales > Muribaculaceae > UBA7173. Next base: position 64,546 of record CAJUIT010000009.1, read on the forward strand.
TTTATTTCTACCAAATTTGTAACTTTGCGGCATTGATTCTGCTCCTTGCAGGTCATCACTTTTTCGGGCAGGCCCTCAACGCGGCCTTCCCCCTGCTTATTTTGTGCGACATGATGCGCTCGCTCACCTACCTGTGGGTTATGCGCACCGGCGCCGGAAAGAGCGGCAACAAACAATGAAGAAACAACAGATAACATCGTCGGTGGCGGGGCTGCTTGTGGCGGCATTCAGCGTCATAGCCGTTTCGGCCACCGCCCAGACAGGCTCCACACCTCAGGAACCGCGAAAGCGCCCCGCTCTCGTGGTGGGCATCGTTGTGGAGGGGCTGTCGATGGATTATATCGACCTGCTGCGTCACCGCTTCACCGAAGGGGGCTTCCGCCGCCTGCTCGAAAACGGGGTCACCGTGAGCGACCTCGACTTCGGCACACCACTCGACGGAGCCGCAGCCACGGCAATGCTTTTCACCGGAGCCTCACCGGCTGTGAACGGCATCGGAGCCTCGGCTGTCTACGACCCCGAGGCACGGCGCGTCAACCCGGTGTTGCTCGACCCCGAAACCATCGGTAACTTCACCGACGAGACCCTCTCGCCCAAAGGTTTGGCAGCCTCAACCATTGCCGACGAATTGCGCATCGACGGCGGAGGGCTCGGCTATGTCTACTCCATCGCACCCGATGCCGTTGAAGCCATAATCCTCGCGGGGCACACTGCCAACAGTGCATTCTGGATAAACGATGCCACCGGCAAATGGGCCACCACAACGTTCTATAAGGACCTCCCCACTCCGGCCCAGAACCTCAACCACCGCGAGCCAAACGAATACCGCCTCGACACCCTGCAGTGGACTCCGCTGCTTCCGCTCGACCGGTTGCCCGACCTCCCCACCTACAAGAAACTCTACCCCTTCCGCCACACATTCCCACGGGCAAGCGCCACACGCTATAAGGCCTATAAGAATTCACCGGCGGTAAACACCGACATAACGCGCCTCGCCGCCGACTACATCAACATCCTTGCCCTCGGCAAGCGCGAGAGCACCGACATGCTCAACCTCGGCTACACGCTCCAACCGTTTATCTACGGCCGCGAAGCCGACAACCGCGCCGAGACAATGGATGCCTACCTGCGCCTCGACCGCGACCTGGGGCGCCTGTTCGATGCCATTGAGCAGAAAGGCCCCGGAATGGACCGCACCCTGGTGTTCCTTGCCGGCACCCCGCTCACCAACCGCAGCCGCCGCGACGACGAGAAGTGGAACATCCCCTTCGGCGAATTTTCGTCGCGCAAAGCCGTGTCGCTGCTCAACATGTATCTCATGGCCATCCACGGCAACGGCGAATGGGTGTCGGGCTACCACGACGGGCAGCTGTTTCTCAACCACAAGCTGATAAAAGAGCGCAACAAAGACCTCACCGCCATGCGCGACGAGTCGGCCCGCTTCCTCACCCGCATGAGCGGTGTGACCAACGCATGGACGGTCGACGACGTGATTGACCGCCGAGCCACCGACAACCCCGACGCCATGCGCCGCAACACCGTTGTGGCCACAGCCGGCGACGTGTTCGTCACCATAGCTCCGGGATGGCAGGAGGTCGACGACGACAGCGACACCGACACACCCCGAACAACCGTGCGCGCCGCATCGGCCACCGCACCCGCCTTTATACTTATCCCCGGCGAAAGCGCCCGAACCATCGCAGCGCCCACCGACGCCCGTGCCCTCGCCCCCACAGTGGCGGGGATTCTGCGCATACGCTCCCCCAACGGAGCAGCACTCCCTCCCGTGCGCTTCTGATTAACAGGAAGTCACAACCGTTGTTGTGAGCAAACACACACCTGCCGGCGTGAAAAATTTGCAACAGGGATGAACAATTGAGCCGGTTTTCACTTTTTTATATCCGAACCCATTACCACTATTTAACATAATGTCACTTCAAACATTTCTAAGCAAAATCTTTGGGAACAAGTCGCAGCGCGACCTTAAGGAAATCAAACCTATCGTAGATAAAATCAATGCCATCGGCCCCACCCTCAAAGGGTTGAGCAACGATGAGCTCCGCGGCAAAATCGACACCGTGCGTGCCGAAATCGCCGCTGCCATAAAGGCCGACGAGGATGCGGCCGCCGAAATCCGCTCGAAAGTGGAGGATCTCCCCTTCGACGAGCGTCAGCCCCTGTGGGATGAAATCGACAAACATGAGAAAAACATTCTCGACATCCTCGAGGATCAGCTCAACGAGCATCTGCCCGTTGTGTTCGCCACAATGCGCGAAACCGCCGCACGCTTCGCCGCAAACGAAACCGTGGAGGTGACCGCTACGCAGATGGACCGCGACCTCGCCGCCCAGGGACGCGAATTCGTGACCATCGAGGGTGACAAAGCCATCTGGAAAAACCGCTGGCTCGCCGGTGGCAACGAAATCACATGGGACATGACCCACTACGACGTGCAGCTCATCGGCGGCGTTGTTCTCCACCAGGGCAAAATCGCCGAAATGGCAACCGGTGAAGGTAAAACACTTGTGGCAACCCTCCCCGTGTTCCTCCGCTCGCTCTCTCGCAAGGGCGTGCATGTGGTGACCGTCAACGACTACCTCTCAAAACGTGACTCGGAATGGATGGGCCCGCTCTACATGTTCCACGGCTCCACAGTCGACTGCATCGACAAGCATCAGCCCAACACCCCCCAGCGCCGCCGCGCCTACGAATGCGACATCACATTCGGCACCAACAACGAATTCGGCTTCGACTATCTGCGCGACAACATGGCTATGGCACCGCAGGATATGGTGCAGCGCAAGCACTACTATGCCATTGTCGACGAGGTTGACTCGGTGCTCATTGACGATGCCCGAACCCCCCTCATCATCTCAGGCCCCGTGCCCAAGGGTGACGACCAGCTGTTCAACGACTACAAGCCCAACGTTGAGAAAGTCTATCAGGCTCAGAAACGCCTCGTGACCCAGATTCTCGCCGAGGCAAAACAGAAACTCGCTTCCGACGACAAAGAGGTGCGCAAAGAAGGTGAGCTGCTGCTGTTCCGCGCATTCAAGGGTCTCCCCAAATATGGCCCCCTCATCAAGTTCCTCAGCGAGGACGGCATGAAGAACGCCCTGCTCAAAACCGAAGCCTACTACCTGCAGGATAACTCGCGCGAGATGCCCAAGGTGACCGACCCCCTCTATTTCGTTATCGACGAAAAGAACCGCTCGGTTGAACTCACCGACAAGGGTTTCGACGTGCTCACCGACCGCAATCAGGACCCCCAGTTCTTCGTGCTCCCCGACATCGCCGCCAAGCTCTCGGAACTCGAGAATGTGACCGACCTTGCCGAACGTCAGGAGAAAAAAGATGCGGCTATGGCCGACTACGCCATCAAATCGGAGCGTGTGCACACCGTAACCCAGCTCCTCAAGGCCTACACCCTGTTTGAGAAAGACAACGAATATGTTATCGACGACAACAAAATCAAAATCGTTGACGAGCAGACAGGCCGCATCATGGAGGGTCGCCGCTACAGCGACGGTCTCCACCAGGCAATCGAGGCCAAGGAGGGTGTGAAGGTTGAAGCCGCCACACAAACTTTCGCCACCATCACCCTGCAGAACTATTTCCGCATGTATCACAAGCTCGCCGGTATGACCGGTACCGCCGAAACCGAGGCGGGCGAGCTCTGGGACATCTATAAACTCGATGTGGTGACCATCCCCACCAACCGCCCCGTGGCGCGCAAGGATATGGACGACCGCGTTTACAAAACCAAGAAAGAGAAATATGCCGCCGTAATCGAGGAAATCGTGCGTCTGCGCGATGCCGGGCGCCCCGTGCTCGTGGGCACCACCTCGGTTGAAATCTCCGAACTTCTCAAACGCATGCTCGACATGCGCCACATCGAAAGCCAGGTGCTCAACGCCAAGCTTCACCAGAAAGAGGCACAGGTGGTTGCGCTCGCCGGCCGTCCCGGCACGGTGACCATCGCCACCAACATGGCAGGCCGCGGTACCGACATCAAGCTCACCCCCGAGGTGAAGGAGGCAGGCGGTCTGGCCATCATCGGCACCGAGCGCCACGAAAGCCGCCGCGTCGACCGTCAGCTCCGAGGCCGCGCCGGCCGTCAGGGCGACCCCGGTTCGTCGGTGTTCTACGTGTCGTTCGAGGACCAGCTGATGCGCCTCTTCGCCACCGACCGCGTGATGAAGATGCTCGACACTCTCGGCCTCAAAGAGGGTGAGATGATTGAAAGCGGCATGGTGACAAAAGCCATCGAAAACGCTCAGAAACGAGTTGAGGAGAACAACTTCGGCATCCGCAAACGTCTGCTCGAATATGACGACGTGATGAACAAGCAGCGAACCTACATCTACAACCGCCGCCATCACGCCCTGCTCGGCGAACGCATCGGCATCGACATCGCCAACATGACCTACGACCTCATCGAGAACCTGGTTATCTCCTACGACCAGCCCACCGACTATGAGGAACTGTCGCTCGAACTGATGCGCGTGCTCACCATCGAGATGCCTTTCACCGAGGAGGAATTTGCATCGCTGAGCCGCGAGGAAAAGGTTGAACGTCTCTACGCCGCAGCCAACGAGAACCTCGAACGCCGCAGCCAGCGCATCATCGAGGTCGCCACACCCGTAATCAAGGATTGGGTGGAGACCCGCGGAGCCACAGGCCGCATCATCGTGCCCATGACCGACGGCAAACGCATCTTCCACCTGCGTGCCGACATCACCGAAGCCTACAACACCGGCTGCCGCTCGATTGTGAAGGAATGGCACAAGGCGATTCTGCTCGTCACCATCGACGAACTGTGGAAGGAACACCTGCGCGAGCTCGACGACCTGCGCCAGAGCGTGCAGAACGCATCCTACGAACAGAAAGACCCGCTGGTTATCTACAAGGTTGAATCGTTCCACATCTTCGAGTCGATGCTCAACAACCTCAACCAGAAAGCTCTTGCAGCGCTGATGCGCGGCCAGATTTATATCCCCGCACCTCAGCCCGCGCCCATGCCTTCTAACGTGTCGGTGTCGGGAGCCGGAGCCCCCGCCCCTGCCCCTGCCGCACGTGAAGCTGCTCCCGAACAGCCCGAACAGCGCCGTCAGCAGCCCGCGCCTCAGGTGCAGCAGGCTATGCCCGAGCGCCCCAACGACTACTCGCAGTACACTGCCTCGAAAGAGGGACTCCCCGGCGAGAACACCCAGCGTCAGGCTATGGCCAATGCCGGTGGCGGCCCAAAGAAAGTGCAGCCCGCAAAGGCCGCACCCCGCGTAGGCCGCAACGACCCCTGCCCCTGCGGTTCGGGCAAAAAATTCAAGAACTGCCACGGCCGCGGCATGTGATAAGTTTCTGTTCCAATTCATTTGGAACAGGCACTTGCCATCACCCCCGCAGCCCCATTTCAGGCAACTGAAGCAACACAACTAAACCGATAAAAGTTATGTCGACCGAAAACAATGACCGCCCCAATCTCCCCGGCGGTGAAACATTGAACGACCGTCTGCGCCGCGCTGCCGCTATGGCCCGTCAGGACCGTGAGCGGCAGGGCGCGTCGCAATCACGTCAGCCTCAGGCACAGCAGCCACCGGTTCAGCCCGCAACACCCGTTCAGCCGCAACGCCCTGCCGACGAAGCTCCGCGCCAACGGCCGCAGACCCCTCCGGCGCCTGCTCCCGCTCCCGCAGAGACACCTCGCCCGCAGCGCCCCGAGCCCCGCATGGCAGCGGAGGAGCCCCCACGGCACGCCCACCGCAATCCCGAGCGCGAATATGCTCCCTACGGTGGCGCACGCCGCCCCTCCGAACCGGCCAAGAAGAAACCGCTCACAATGTGGATCACCATCATGGCAGTGCTGCTTGTGCTGGCCATCCTCGCCGTGGTGTTCCTCACGGTTTCCCACAGCCGTGAAGCCGCTGAGCAACAGCAACAGATTGAGCAGTTGCAACTTGCCAACGAGCAGATTCAGCTCGCCAACGAATATGACGCACTCAACACCGAGTTCGCCCAATATGAGAACCAGACCTCGCTTCTGGCCAACGACTCGATTGTGCAGAAATATTCGGCTGCCCGCGCACAGGTTGAAAAACTTCTTCAGGAACTCAAGAACGAAAAGAACAAATCGGCCGCGCAAATAAGCAAACTCAAAGGTGAAATCGAAACCCTCAAGGGGATTCTGCGCAACTATGTTGAGCAAATCAACGCCCTGAATCAGGAGAATCAGGAACTGCGCACCGAGAATCAGGAGGTAAAAGCTCAGAACCAACAGCTTTCGCAAAGCATTCAAACCGTGCAGGCCAACAACAAGGTGCTGAACGAGCGCATGACTTTGGCCGAGAAGCTCAACGTTACTGGCGTAACACTCACCCCCCTCAACAAAAAGGGCAAAAAAGAGAAGAACGTCACCAAGGCACGCCAGCTCATGGTAACATTCACCATCCCGCAGAACAATTCAACCCCCGTTGGCGAAAAAACCATCTGGCTGCGCATCGTCAACCCCGAAGGCGACCTTCTGCCCGGCGGCGGTTCATTCAGCTTCGAAGGTGCCACACTCCCCGCCACAGCCCGCAAATCAATCGAATATGCCGGCGAGGAGATTGGCGGAGTCACCATCTACTGGGATGTGAACACCACACTCACCCCCGGCGACTACAACGTGGAGCTTTTCTGCGACAACTACCGCCTCGCCTCCCGCAACTTCACCCTCAAAAAATAACAGCAAGAAGCAAGAAACAAGAAGTCAGAAGTCAGAATTTAGAAGCCTGACTTCTGACTTCTGATTTCTGATTTCTTGCTTCTGACTTCTGATTTCTGACTTCTTCCCCACTAATGATAGAGAGCCTCATATCCGATTTAGCGTTCATACTGCTGCTTGGCGCGGTGGTAACGCTCGTGTTCAAATGGATAAAACAGCCCGTGGTGCTCGGCTACATTGTAGCCGGCTTTCTGGCAAGCCCGAATTTCAAACCGCTCCCCTCGGTCACCACCGAAGAAAACATCGAGTTTTGGGCACAGATAGGCATTGTGGTGCTGCTGTTTTCATTAGGATTGGAATTCAGTTTCAAAAAACTGCTCAACACCGGCGGTTCAGCCGTGGTGACTGCCCTTGTGATTGTGGCCGGAATGATGGGCACAGGTTTTGCCATCGGCCATCTGCTCGGATTCACCACCATCAACAGCCTGTTCCTCGGGGGGATGCTCTCAATGTCATCAACCACAATCATCATCAAGGCATTCACCGACCTCAACCTGCGGCAGAAAAAATTCGCATCACTTGTGTTTGCCGTGCTCATTGTCGAGGACCTTTTCGCCGTGGTGATGATGGTTGTGCTGTCGTCGATAGCAATCAACAACAGCGTTGAGGGTGGCGAAATGCTCATGAGCGTGAGCAAACTCGCCTTCTTCCTCATCATCTGGTTTCTCGTGGGAGTGTTCATCCTCCCCTCGGCGCTCAACCGCTCACGCCGTTTCCTCAACGACGAAACCCTGCTTGTGGTGTCGATGGGTCTCTGCCTCGGCATGGCAGTGTTCTCGGTGTTCTGCGGCTTCTCGCTCGCTTTGGGTGCATTCGTGATGGGGTCGATTCTGGCAGGCACAAGCTATGCCGAACGCATTGAACATGTCACCATGCCGGTCAAGGACCTTTTTGGGTCGGTTTTCTTCATCTCCGTGGGCATGATGGTGCAACCCGACATAATCGTGCAATACTGGTGGCCGATTCTTCTGTTGTCGGTAGTGATAATCGTGGGAATGATTGTTTTCGGCACATTCGGAATGCTCGTCACAGGGCAGACACTGAAAGTTGCCATCCAGTCGGGCTTCTCGCTCACCCAGATTGGTGAATTCGCCTTCATCATCGCCACCCTCGGCATGAGTCTTGGGGTGCTGAATCCCGAAATCTACCCCATCGTGGTTGCCGTGTCGGTGATAACAACATTCACCACCCCCTATTTTATTCGCATGGCCGACCCGTTCTACAACTTTGTGGAACAGCATCTCCCCGAACGCATGCGCTTCCTCATCGATCGCTACCGCCACGAGGTGAAAGAGAACGACAACAACACCACGCGCCGCGCCTACATGGCAATTCTGCGCCGCTACCTGTGGCGCATCCTCATGTACTCCATCATTCTGATTGCAATCTCAATGGTGTGTCACAACTACATGATGCCACGCCTCGACGCATGGATTCCGTCGTGGAGCCGCATGGCAGGTGCCATAATCACACTGGTGTTCATGGCTCCCTTCCTGCTTGCCCTCTGCCTCCCCCCGCAGATGGACCGCGGCAACGAGAAAGCGCGCCTCACCGCCCATCAGCTGCGCATTCCACGCATCATCATGATGGTGTTCCGCCTGCTGCTGGCACTAGCTTTCATCGTGCACGAGCTCTCGCGCTACTATTCGCTGAAAGTGGGCTTGCTCGTCGGCATCGGGTGCCTCATCCTGCTGCTGCTCATGCTGTCGAAAAAACTTAACCTGCAGTTGCGGCACATCGAGGATAAGTTCCTCAACAACCTCAACGAACGCGAGCTGCGCCGCTCGGGCAAAAACAACAACCTTGTGAGCGACCTCCACCTCGCCCACATCCACGTGGGCTATGGTTGCCCCTTCGTGGGTGAACGATTGGTGAACTCCAAAATCCGTGAGCGCTACGGCATAAGCATCGTGATGATACAGCGCGGTTCCAACCTCATTGTAGTTCCCACGGCCGACACCCGCATCTTCCCCGGCGACATAATCGGTGTGATTGGCACCGACGAGCAGATTTCGGCAGTGCTCCCCGTCATCGACTCCGAATCGGAAAGCCCCGCCCACGGTCCCGAGCTCACCGACTTCAAACTCACCAACGTTGTGCTCACCGAAAACTCACCCCTGCTGGGGCAGACACTCGCCTCGGCCGACGTGCGCCGGCGCTATCTCACCCATGTGGTGACTCTCGAACGCTACGGCGAGTTCTTCGACCACCCCGCCAACATCCCCCTCCTCCCCGGCGACCGCCTGTGGATTGTTGGCACACCCGCTATGGCTGCGAAACTTCGGTAATCTTTCGCGGCTCTTTCGCAGCTCTGTGGCTCCTGCTCAAAATAATTCGGAACACCCTCTTTACTCCGCATCTTTTTCGTAACTTTGCAGCAGGAAACAAACTACACATCAATCCCCACTTATGCAGGAGAAAATAATCATTCTCGATTTCGGTTCGCAAACAACGCAGCTCATCGGCCGCCGCGTTCGCGAGCTCAACACCTATTGCGAAATCGTTCCCTACAACAAATTTCCACACGACGACCCCTCGGTAATCGGAGTTATCCTTTCGGGATCCCCGTTTTCGGTGTATGATGAGAAAGCGTTCCGCACCGAGCTTTCATCAATCCGCGGCAGGCTCCCGCTGCTCGGCATCTGCTACGGTGCCCAGTTCATGGCCTACACCAACGGAGGCAAGGTTGAACCCGCTGGCTCACGCGAATATGGCCGCGCGCTCCTCACCCAAGTGTGCCCCGACGACCCCCTCTTTGCAGGCATCGCCCCCGGCAGCCAGGTGTGGATGAGCCACGGCGACACCATCACGGCCATTCCACAAAACTTCTCGGTGGTGGCATCAACCGAAAAAGTGAAAATCGCCGCCTACCGCATCGAAGGTGAATCAACATGGGGTGTGCAGTTCCATCCCGAGGTCTATCACTCGGCAATCGGCACCGACCTGCTGCGCAACTTCGTTGTTAACATCTGCGGAAGCCGTCAGGACTGGAGCGCCGAATCGTTCATCGATTCTACCGTGGCACAGTTGCGCCAACAGCTCGGCAACGACAAAGTTGTTCTCGGTCTCAGCGGCGGAGTCGATTCGTCAGTAGCAGCCGTGCTCCTCAACCGCGCAATCGGAAAAAACCTCACCTGCATCTTCGTTGACCACGGAATGCTGCGAAAGGATGAGTTCAAAAACGTTCTCAACGACTACGAGTGCCTCGGGCTCAACGTTGTTGGCGTCGACGCCTCGGCCAAATTCTTCTCCGAACTTGCCGGCGTTACCGAGCCCGAACGCAAACGCAAAATCATAGGCAAAGGCTTCATCGACGTGTTCGACGAGGAAGCTCACAAAATCAGCGATGTGAAATGGCTTGCCCAGGGCACCATCTACCCCGACTGCATCGAATCGCTATCCATCACAGGCACCGTCATCAAGAGCCACCACAACGTTGGCGGTCTCCCCGAAAAGATGAACCTCAAGCTCTGCGAACCCCTTCGCCTCCTCTTCAAAGATGAAGTGCGCGCCGTTGGCAAAGCACTCGGAATGCCCGACCACCTCATCAAGCGTCACCCCTTCCCCGGCCCCGGTCTGGCCGTGCGCATCCTCGGCGACATAACCCCCGAAAAAGTGCACATCCTTCAGGAAGCTGACCACATATTCATCCAGGGACTCCGCGATTGGGGACTCTACGACCAAGTTTGGCAGGCCGGAGTGATTCTGCTCCCCGTTCAGAGCGTTGGCGTGATGGGCGATGAACGCACCTACGAGCGTGCCGTGGCACTTCGCGCGGTAACATCCACCGATGCCATGACAGCCGATTGGGCACACCTCCCCTACGACTTCCTTGCCGAAGTTTCCAACAACATCATCAACCACGTTCGCGGCGTGAACCGCGTTTGCTACGACATCTCCTCAAAGCCACCGGCCACCATTGAGTGGGAATAAAGTCGTAGGATTTCAAGATTTTTAGAAAATTTTTGCGTATATTTGCAGCGGTTTACCTATAGTGGTGAACCGCTGCAAACGTTTGATTGCGATTGCACTCTCAGAGGAGTAAAAGTAATCGAGGCCCCGGTCAGACTGCTGCACAAATCGGAATTTGGCTCCGCCACATCATGAACCGTTCACCAACGGCAACCGCTGCCACAAAGTGGGAACCCGATGCCATTTGCAACCGGATGCAAAATGCACGGCATTGCTACGCTAACGCGCGACATTTATCCGTTCAATGATGCGGAAAAGCCCGATTCCACCCACAGTTTCCTGTAACCTTTAATTTCACTTTATCTATTCTTTAACCTGTGTCGACAGGGCCTGATGACACACAAACAACCAAACCAATGAAGAAACTTCTTCTCACAGCAGCTATGGCAGTTGCAACCATCGGTGCGGCATTCGCACAGCAGGGCCAGATGGCCGCAGGCATCAACCTCGGTGTAGCTCCCAGCCTCGAAAGCAACCTCAAAGCCACCAACTTCCAGCTCGGTGCCAAATTCCAGTATGGCATCACCGACGCTATCCGCGGTGAATTCGACCTCGAATACGGCTTCAAATCGAAAGGCATCAGCGTGTTCGACGTTACAGCCAACGTTCACTACCTCATCAACGTAACCGACAACATCCGCGTTTATCCCCTCGCAGGTATCGGCTATGCAAGCCTCAAGCAGTCGTGGGGCGGCAAAATGTCGTTTTCCGACTATCTTGATGCTGCCGGCGTGAAAGATGCCTGGGATATGCTCCCCGGCTACATGCAGGATGAAATTGAAGAGGATTTCGAGGAGGAAATGGCAAGCGTTAAAGAAAGCTCTGCAACCGCAAGCCGCTTCGTGTTCAACATCGGTGTTGGCGGCGAATATGACCTCACCGAGAACCTCGTGCTCAATCTCGAAATCAAATATCAGTATATGAAGGACTTCAACCGCATGCCCATCACCCTGGGTGTTGCCTACAAGTTCTGATTCAGAACGATATAACCTCAACACAAGCGACGCGTCAAGGAAAAACCATCCATTGGCGTGTCGCTTTTGCGTTGGGTCGGGGCGGAATGACGGTTAACAGAAGCACCACAGATGAATCGCTAACACCCTCCCGAGTGCAGCCCTGCGCCCTGTACGCGCCCCGTAGTGTTAAGATTGAAATTTTTTAGAGAGTTTTTCATTGTAAAAGGGCAAAATTAGCTATCTTTGCAACGCAATTAATGCGACTCAAAATTCAATTTTACTCATAAAATCAAACACAACAATGGCTTACGTAATTACTGACAAATGTGTTGCTTGCGGCACCTGCCTGCCCAACTGCCCCGTTGAAGCTATCTCGGAAGGCGAAATCTATGTTATCGATCCCGACACCTGCATCGAATGCGGCACTTGCGCAGAAGTTTGCCCCAGCGAAGCAATCATCCCCGGCGAATAATCGAGGAAAAAAGCTATAAAACGAGGTTGTGCTAAAAAGCGCAACCTCTTTTTTATTACCTTATAAGTAAGTCGCGGAATTTACCGCCCATTCAGGTAGAGAGGATTGACTCGGTCGAGCCTCGCCGAGCTAAAGATTCCGAAAGAATAGGCTCTTATTACAATTCCAACGAGTTTTCTTTCAACAGAAAATCATATATAGACATAGTTGTAATTCCTGCCTCATTACGCCTTATCGGTGTATGTTGTCCGAGTACGATAATTTTCTTGAAAGAATCATCAACGTTCCGCAATGAAGTTTCTTCTTGAATTATCTTTTCTTCAGTCTCCATTCTGTATGCGGATTGAACATAATAGCGTTTACTGCCAAGATTGCATACAAAATCAATTTCATATTGCCTTCTGGATTGTTTTCCATCTTCGCCTCTTATAACTGCAGGCACCACGCCAACATCCACATTATATCCACGTCTGCGAAGTTCGTTGTAGATGATATTCTCCATCGTATGACTGTCGTCGTTCTGTCGGAAATTTATCCTGGCATTTTTTAATCCGCTGTCAACGAAATAATATTTATACGGCGTATCTATATATTTCTTACCCTTAACATCATATCTGCTTGCTCTTTCAACAAGGAATGAATCACAGATGTAATCAAGGTATTTCTTTATGGTAACTGCCGACAAGTCGCATTTTTTCAGCGTGTCAAAAGTGTTGGCGAGCTTTTGAGGATTAGTGAGACTCCCTACTGTTGATGAAAGAATGTTCAGCAAAACCTCAAACTCTTCTTCGTGCTTAATCACATACCTCTCCTTGATATCTCGTAAATACGTTTGCTCATATATTTCTTTCAAAAATGCAGTTTTCTCTTCATCTGTTTCCATAAAAACGATTTGAGGGAGGCCTCCGTACATCATATACTCTTGCAGAGTTGCCTCCATCGGACGGTCAAGTGCTGAGTGATATTCTGAAAAACTTAACGGATAAATGCGCACTTCATCACCGCGACCTCGGAATGTTGTTATAACATCTTTGGATAGAAAACGAGCATTGCTACCTGTTACATATACATCCGCATTGCGCATCTGGAGGTAACTGTTTAATACATCTTCAAATTCGGGCACGTGTTGAATTTCATCCACCATAATATAATGCATATCTGCCCCATGAATTTTTGAGTCGATGTATTCCAATAGCATGTCGGGGTCGCGCAGCGACTTATTACGCCTATCTTCAAGATTAATTTGAATGATGTGCGCATCGTCAACACCTTGTTCTTTCAGCCATTTTGTAAATAGCGTAAAGAGAAGATAGGTCTTTCCACTTCGTCTCACCCCGGTTACTATCTTTATCCTACCGTTGTGTCGACGCTTAATTAGTCTATTTAGGTAAATGTCGCGCTGAATGGATTTCATCAACTTTAGATTTATGTCACTTGTGACAGTTTTCTAAAGTGTAAAATTAACGACAATATCCGACTTCGCCAAATAATCACCAACCTAAATGTATCCCGTTGTCATTATGGTTCAGTACGGAATAAGTTATTTCGCAACTGCCATACCGTCCGGAACTTTGCTGTCATCGCATTAGCGCTTTGCCTCGGCAAAGAATAATCAGCAAGTTATGGACACTTCTTTTTCCGACAGTCTAAAATTCAACTCTCATGCAGTCGTTGCAACTTCCGTACCATCAAAAAAAATGCCTGTTACATTCTTACTTTCGGCTCTATCCCTACGCAATCACTGTACTGCCTTGTGGTCATTGGACTCACGTTATTTATGTGCGCAATAATTTTCCTTACCACTAATTTTCACCTCCGAGTTCCTCAAGCAGCGCGGGGTAAGGCGGCACGGAAGGGAGAAAACGAACCTTGCGGGCGGCATAGTCAACTTCGCAGCAAAAGTGGCGCAGGCCGTTCGACACCACAAGCCAACGCGCCTGCAACACCATGTTGTAGCGCACAATCTGGTCGAACACCTTTTGGGTTATCTCAATGTGAGGAGCCTTATATTCAACAATCATCAGCGGCTTCATTCCGCTGCGCGAGAACAACACCGTGTCGCAGCGACGTGCCGTTGCATTCAATGTTATCGACACCTCATTGCCAATCAATGCCGCCGGATAGCCAAGCGAACCGGTGAGATAAGCCACAAAATGCTGACGCACCCACTCCTCGGGAGTGAGCGCAACGAATTTTCCGCGCAACGAATCAAACACACGTTCCACCCCGTCGTCGCCCGTTTGCAGGCGCAACGGAGCCGGAGGCAAATTCAATGGTGGATGTTTAGCTGCCATGACGTGGGTAATGGATTTTGAATGCGCGGATTTCGCGAAACCGAATTTTCTGTGTAAATTTACAACAAATTTTCCATTTCCACGGCCAACCCTCACCAACCGCGTCACAAACAATCATGGCAGAAACTCCCACATTCCAATCAATCAGCCGCGACCTGCGGGCCAACCGCCCTGCGCCGCTCTATCTGCTGCACGGCGAGGAGGGGTACTACATCGATGCCTTGGTTGAGCTCTTCGAGGGATTGGTTGCGTCCGACGAACGCGACTTCGACCTCACGGTGCTTTATGCCCCCGAGCTCGATTCGCCCAAAACGGTGGTGAACACCGCCCGGCGCTATCCCATGTTAGCGCAGAGACAGGTGGTGATAGTGAAAGAGGTGCAGAGCGCGGGCGCCAACTTCCTCAACGCACTCGCCGACTATGCCAGGCAACCGGCCGAAACCACCGTGCTCTGCCTCTGCTGCCGCGGCCAACAGGCACGCGGAGCCGAATTTCTGAAAGCGCTCAAAGCGGGTAACGGCATAAACTTCGAATCGAAAAAACTCACCGACCGCAACATCCCGGCAGTGGTGAGCGAATTTATAAAGGAGAAAGGGCTATCGGTCGACCCAAAAGCCCTCACAATGCTCTGCGACTTCATCGGCACCGACCTGTCGCGCATCTACAACGAGGTCGATAAACTCACTGTCACCCTCGGCCGCGGGGCAATGGTAACCCCCGAGGCTGTAGAACGCAACATCGGCGTGTCGAAAGACTATAACAACTACGAATTTCTTTCGGCCATAGCCAATGCCGACGCCGTGCGCGCCCTTTCAATCCTCAATTATTTCAAGTCCAACCCCAAAGCCAACCCCGTGCAGGTTATCGTGGTGGTGCTGTTCAACTTTTTCGCCAACCTGCTCGCAGCCTACTATGCCCCCGACAAAAGCGAACGCGGCCTGATGGGGGAACTCGGCTTGCGCGGACCGTGGCAACTGCGCGAAATCAAAACAGGCATGCAGCACTACGGCCCCTGGCAGGTGATTGAAATCATCGGCCTGCTGCGACGGTTTGACTGCGCCTCAAAAGGTAACGGCTCACGCCTCGACTCCTACGACCTGCTTTTCGACCTTATTATCCACATTCTCAATCCACTCGGCCAACAGGGCGTGAAACTCTGAGCAGGCCACCTAACAACCGACACGATATGAAACCTAAATATCTCGCACTGACAGCCATTGCAGCCCTTGCGCTCAACCTCGCAGCGGCAACAGTCGACGATGCCCGCCGCCTCGCCGAGGATGGCGACACAGCCGGAGCAATCGAAATGATGCGGTCGCTAGTTGCCGAACAACCTAAAAACGGCGAACTGCGCAAACAGCTTGGCGACATGTGTCTCGGTGCCGGCGACGATGCCGGAGCGCTTGAGGCCTACACCGAAGCGCGGCGACTTGGCGACCGCGAAGCCGTGCTCGCCCTCGCCGAGATGGCAAACCTCGAATATCGTACCGACGATGCCCGCTCGCTGCTCGAAGATTACCGCAAACTGCTCAAAAAAGGGAAGCGAACCGTTCATCCCGACAATTCGGGAGACCTCGACGACCGCATTGACCGCACCGAAAACATGCTCGGACGCGTGGAACAAATCGAAGTGATTGACTCGCTGATTGTTGATGCCGATGACTTTTTCCGCCACTACCGGCTCAGTGCCGAGAGCGGTTCGCTCAACGCCCCGGCCGATGTGCTTCCCACAAATTTCAAAGCGGCTGAACCCACAGTGGTGTATGAGCCCGAAAGCCGCCGGCAGATGATTTGGGCAGCCCCCGACACGGCCGGAAACTTCGCGCTCTATTCAACCTCGGCTCTCTACGGCAATCTTTGGGAAATTCCCACACCGCTGGGCGACGACCTCGGCGAAGGTGGCGACGCCAACTACCCCTTCCTGATGCCCGACGGAATCACGCTTTATTTCGCCAACGACGGGGAAAACTCGCTCGGCGGCCTCGACATATTCATCTCCCGACGCGGTGACGACTCATTCCTCCAACCGCAGAACATCGGCATGCCCTATAACTCACCCTACGACGACTACATGCTCGCCATTGATGAGCTCACAGGCACCGGGTGGTGGGCCACCGACCGCAACCGCATTCCCGGCAAGGTGACAATCTATGTTTTCATCCCCTCCGACCTCCGCCGCAACGTCGACCCCGAAAGCCCCGACCTCATTGCGCGTGCCCGCCTCACATCTATCAAGGACACCTGGAACCCCGAAACCGACAGGCGCGCAATCATCGAACGCATCGTGGCGTTGAAAAACGACACCAAGAGCCGTCCCCATCAGTTCGAGATAGCGATTCCCGGCCGAGGTGTCTACACCAACTTCGACGATTTCCGCACCCCGCAGGCTCGTGCTGCCATGAAAAAATATCTTGAGAACCTCGAGAAAGTAACATCGGCCGAACGCTCCATCGAAGCCATGCGCCAGGCCTACGGCCGCGGCGACCGCAGCGATGAGGAGTTCATCCGCCAAGGCGAAAAACAGCTCGAAGCTGCTCGCGCCGCACTCATAACCCTGCGAAACGACGTTATCACACTCGAACGCTAACCCCCTCGCCACCACCAATGGCGTCAACCCGCACAACCGATATGGACTTCTTAGCAACCATAGGTAACAGCACCCTCTACACTTTTCATTCCCACACCGAATTTTGCGACGGCCGCGCGCAGATGGAAGCATTTGCCCGTGAGGCTGTGAAACAAGGTTTCACCCACTACGGATTCACGCCGCATTCACCCGTCCCGTTCCACTCGCCATGCAACATGTCGGCCGACAATGTGGAGCGCTATCTGGCCGAAGTGGCACGCATACAACGGGAATACGGCGACCGGTGCCGGTTCTATGCCGGAATGGAAATCGACTATATCGACGAGAACTGGGGACCTGCCAACAGCTATTTCAAGTGGCTCCCACTCGACTATTCAATCGGCTCGGTGCATTTCATCCATTCGCAGGAGGGTGAGCTTGTCGACATCGACGGCCACTACGACAGCTTCCGCCGCAAAATGGAGACAAAATTCCACAACGACCTCCGATATGTGGTGGAGACATTCTACCGCCAATCGCACAACATGCTGTCGGAAGGTGGCTTCGACATAATCGGCCATCTCGACAAAATTGGCCACAACGCATCACACCATCACCCGGGCATTGAGGATGAAGCGTGGTATCAGGCCTTGGTAAACGACCTCATCGACCATGTGATTGAAAGCGGAGTAACTGTGGAAATCAACACAAAAGCCTACGCCGACCATCAGGGGCGTCTCTTCCCGGCTCGCCGCCACATTCCCCGCCTGCTTGCCGCCGGTGTGCCCGTGATTGTGAACTCCGATGCCCACGTGCCTGCACTCATCAACGCCTCACGCAACATCGGCCTCGACCTTCTGCATTGATTTGCATTCATCCGCCGAACCTCTCAAAAAATATTATTACTGTCCGCTAAACCACAAAGACCCTTGCCCAACCTCTTGAAAAATAGAAGTTGGGCTTTTTTCGTGCATTGACACCCCCCTCTTAATGGTTTTCGTTCGTTCCGGGAGGAGATTCGGAGGCCTGAGCGAACATGATTTTGAGGTCGGCGTCGGGTTGGTTGAAGAAGGTCTCGAGATTGATGTAGTACATCATGACAATCCTTACCATTGTGGCCAGCCCTGAGAAGCTCCATTGGTGCGAAAGAGTGCTTTGAAGCACTGACAGCAGAAGGTTGGCTATGAGTGTGACCCAGATCTGGATTTTAATGGCATTGGCACTTTCGCCATAAAAATACCGCAGTGGAAAATTTTGTTTTATCTGTTTGAAAGCGACTCAATCTGCCAACGACGGCGATATATGGCGACGATTGTCTCAGGGCGCATATCAAAGTCGTTTGTAAGCAATGCGATAAGTTTGGGCTGTTTCCCTTTTTTGATGTCAACATATGTAATTTTTACCGGACGGTAATAAAAAAATATAGAACGTATAATCCCCCCTTCGCACGACGTATAAAAAAGGAGGTATGTCAAAATATATGCATTCTGACATACCTCCTATATTATGTGGAATCGTTTGACTGAGAACTATCTGCCGCTACTCCACCGAATCAGTTGAGGGTGATGCGATAGATACGTGCATCACTCTTGGGTACATCATAGGGAAGCCCGTTTCCCGAGGGTGAAACAGAATTTCCGGTCCAAAGTTCCTTAATTTCACCAACACTCGATGAATCAACGCCAAGCCGATCAAATGAAATGGTTCCGCTTGATGAGCCCGAGAAAGTACCGGTTCCATAGTTGAACACCGCTACATAACAATAATTCCCCGCGATACGATAGAACTGCGTCTCAGCTGCCCCGTGGGTACCCGACACAGGGCTACCCCCGTCGACCGGACGGAACGACCCGAGATTATTGCGCACATAATCGTTGACATCTTTGTTGCCCATATAGGTGCGCAGCCGTTCTTTCGATTTCGACGGATTTCCGATTGTGTTGTTATTGTTGTTCTTCACATTCTCGCTGAGATTGTCGCCGAAAATGAAAGCACCTGTGCAAACGCCCGAGGTGGCGCGCATACGGCTGATTCCTTCGGCGGTTGAACCGTTTGTATCTGAATCGGGAATCATCACAAGATGGTCGGGATCATTGACGGTGTAAATGCGGTCGGTCCACCATCCGTAGCTCATGGCATTCATTGCATACTGGCTGTCGCTAACACTATTCCACACGTCGCAGCACACGCGGCGCCCGTGGGCGTAGTTGGCAGGGAAAACCGGAGCGATAGATTCCACCACATACATGCCATATTTTTCGGCTTGCTCACGCAGAATCTTCATCCCGTAGTTATATGCCATCACCCCCGTTGTAACCTCCGGATCATACCACGAATCACCCTCCACAATGCCACCGTCGAGAAAGTCGGCCTTTACATATTTCACACCGAGCATGGCATATTTGCGCATGAAATTCTCTATGTGCTCACGCACTCCCGGGTGAGTGGGGTCGATGGCATGGCCGCCGTCGGGATGTTTGGGAACCTTGTACTCGCTTCCGTTTACCTTCAGCAGCGCCTCACGCACGGTGTGGCTTGAGCCGTCGAAATTAGAATCGAAAGCCCAACTCCATCCCACCAGAGGCCCGCAATACGCACCCAACGTCATGTTCTTGCCACTTTGTGTTGTGTTTCCGTGGTTATAGTTGGAGTTGGCCAGATAATAATTGCCGAGATATGAAATTTTGTTGCGTGAGATGTTATCCTCGGCAAATGCATCGAGACTGATGGAGGCCGAGTTTGTCAAATCACCGAATCCATTTGGGCGCAATTCACTGTCGATGAAATCAATGGCAGCCTTAACGCCGTCGTAGCTGACATATTCTTTCATCGCGCCCCATGTGCTATAGCCCATAGGATTACCACCCGTCCACACAGGGCCCGGTGCCACAGTGTTGCAAACCTCACCGAATGTTTCCAGACCGGTTCGCCAATCGTCGAAATCACCGACCATAAAACGGGCCGAGCCTATGCGGTTTCCCTTAACCTTGCCATGAGGGAGTGTATCACCGGTTGTGTCATAGTTGGTATAGCCCGACAGACACTGTATTTTTGAAAGCACCGTGTTTCCGCCCGACCGGGGAGTGTAACCGGTGAATGTCACAGAACTTTTCCACTTGTCATGATCGATCGAACCGAGAACAAAGCCCGCGCGCGACGACGAGTTATAATAAGCCGATACCTCATGCGATTCGGTTGTGGAGGTGCCCTTGGTGTTAATCAGAGTGCGCGTGAAAAAAGTATTTGATGCATAGGATGCATAACCGTCATTGTAGAACGGCACATATATTGCGCGGTTGTCGCGTGCCTGCACGGGGGTGTTATCGTTCCACGATGCGAACGCAATCATTTTGCGGCTCTCCACATCGCGCCCTACACCTTCGAGTTCAACCTGCGACAGAACATAATCGCGTCCGTCGTCGAACAGACGGAAAGTTTGATGCAGAATCGCATCAGGACTTTCTTTCGATGCCCCTATGAACCATTTGATATGGAACATTATGCTCGCTCCCAATGCATCGTTAAGAGCAACATCATCCGCTGGGGAATCAATGGAATAATCCACACCTGCAAACGATTCGAACGAAGTGGTGTTGTAGGTATATTCAGTGGCGTCACCCACGAAATTAAACGTTACTTCTGAATAGGCATTGCTCACCACACTACGATTGTTGTGTTTGATATTCACCTGCCATCCTTCATGTTCCACATACCATTCCCCCGACCAACTGTAACTAAAGGCCGATGCCGAAGACACGGCTGCAAGTGAAAGCAAAGCCGCTGCTATATATTTTTTCATTTCTAATCGATATTTATAAGTAGCTATTCAAATCAAACCGCTACTATCTATTTTTTAACTTGAACACTAACTGCTGGTTCTTTTTGGCCAAATTCTTATCTTTCATCGGGCAATCTTTTCAACGAAAGAGCCGTCGGCCGTAGAAATAATGAACACACCTCCCTGAGGCAACGCCACGGGGTGGTTTGTGCGGCCTGTGGCAACGGTGCGTCCCGTAATATCGGAAACAATCAAAGCCAGGTCTGCATCAGGCCGGTTGAGCACAACGGCACCGGGCATAAACGACAGCCATGCGGCGGCCGATTCATCAGCCACAGTTTCAGCAACGCCGGTGGTAACAGCCTTATAGTCGACTGTTGCAAACCTTGATTGGTCAGTACCCTTGGCTACATTAACTGTCTGCACACCCACGGTGAATGATTTCGACGGATTTATGGCGGCACCTTTTATCGAATAGGTGTTGACTCCGGGGCGTAAAGCCGTTTGACGGGCTGAACCAACCTTTACAAAACCTGTGGCAGCATTGGCCGGCAGAACGGAAACCACCTTCTCACCCTGAGTAACCATCACATTGTAGCCCAGACCACGTGCTGCGGCATCGCTCACCTCATCCCATGTGTTATTGATTTTCCCATTGCTCACTGCTACCGCCACCGATTCGGGGGCTTCAAGCGACTCTGCCGAACGCGAAACAGGAGAGTAGGCTGCACTTGTATTGTAGTAAATATGCGGCCCGTGACCGTAACCGAGACCGAAAATATCAATAAGACCGTCGTTGTTGAAATCGGCGGCGATACCGATACCTGTGTCAAGTCCGTTATAGGGAGCATTGCCCGAGGTAAAGATCCAACCGTCGCCTGAACCCTCATGTAAACCTTGTGCCTTGTTGTTATAGAACACATCATAGCGGCCGTTGCCTGAAATGTCGAAAACGATAGGCCGGCAGTTTTCATCGCCGGGGAGCGAAATCTCAACACCTTCGATTTTCTCCACATTATCGGCACCAACGCCAAAAGGCATGACATGGCCGGTAGCCCATTGGTTGGGAAGAACAGCCGATGTCCATCCGTTGTCATATCCCATTGTAAACCAATCAAACCAGCCGTCACCGTCTATATCAACAGGTTTTGACTCGGCTTTACGCAATGAAGTGATGTTGTTGACATAGGCCGTGAAAGTAGCCTCTGCATCTTCATCGGCAAGATTGTTGAGATAAACCATGCGTAGGTTTCCACCAATGGCATGAGTGTGCGATTCGGCACCGTCGACCACCACATCAAGCCATCCGTCATTGTTGAGATCGACAAACCACACATTGCCCGCACATTGCAGCAAATTGCGGGTTGGTTGCCCGTTGTGAGTAATGAAGTCGGTGGTGCGGGTGGCGTGGGCGTTTACAACATATTCGCCAACCAACGAATCAAGACGAGTGAATGTTCCGTTACCATTGTTGTGGTACAGGCCTACAAAAGGTCCGTCCTGAGCATAGGCCGAGATGAGAATATCGGTAAAACCGTCACGGTCGTAGTCTCCGACAGCTATCGAATGATAATTCAAAAAATCGTCACGTTTGTCGGAGTTCAGAACCGGGGTGGAAAGTCCGTCGGAAACGGAAAAAGTGCCGTCACCATTGTTATGCATCAACACAACTTTGCAGGCATAATTGCCGTAGCCCATCACATCCCATTCCGACACCCTGCACAAGGCAATCATATCAAGATTCCCGTCGTTGTCGAAATCTATGGATTCAAACGAATTGTAAACGCTTCCGGGAATTCCATGCCGGGGATAATCGAGCCCTGAGCCATTATAGCTCACTCCGTCGGGTGTAAATGTTCCGTCACCGTTATTGTAATACAAATTAGATTGCACCTGCCATTCATAACCAGGGTAATCATTGGCAAGCTGACCGCCGTAATAAATGTCGAGGTAGTCGGAATTGTTGAAATCGGCGGCAAGCGCCGTTGTTCGATAAGTGCCACGGAAAGTCATGGTTCCCTCCGAACTCACCCAATCGGTTGCTTGAACGGGTAATATGGCGGCCATAGCCATAGCCACACCTCCCGTCACAGCAACTGCGCGTAAGGATTGTTGCATTTTAAGGTAAGATTAGTTTTTAGGGTTAGGATTTGATAGTGCAAAAATACCCAAGCCTAAAATTTTCATCTGACTAAAAATGCGTCAATATTTAACATATTTAAAAACAAAGATACAGCCATTCAGCAACAGCCGCACCATTCGTTTTATTTTTCGACTCAAAATTTTTGCGGTGTCATATCGCATCGAGAAGTCGGAGCAAGGCCTCGGTTGTGGCTCGGTCAATGACGCGGGCACGGTTACCGGGAAGATGAAGAGTGCACGAAGTGGTGCCGCGAGGGGTTGCAAAAGCCATGCACACTGTGCCCACAGGCTTTGCGGGCGTTCCACCGCCGGGACCGGCGATGCCCGAAGTCGCAATGGCACAATCGGCACCGAGGGCACGACGCGCCCCTTCTGCCATTTCACGTGCCACAGGCTCCGACACAGCACCATTCGCCTCAAGCGTGGCTGCGCTGACACCGAGCACCTGCATCTTCACCTCATTGGAATAGGCAACCACCCCGCCGTTGAACACTTCCGATACTCCGGCAAGCATGGTGAGCCGGTGGGCTATATTGCCACCTGTGCAGCTTTCGGCAGTCGCGAGGGTAAGATGAGCCCTCTGAAGGCGCTCCATCACAATCTGCTCGGGAGTGAGGTCGGCAGTTGCCACCACATGTTCGGAAAGATTGTCGGTGAGCCATTGCACGCATTGGTCGAGCATCAACGCCACCGCCCCCTCGTCGGGAGCCACGCAGTCGATGCGCAACCTTATGTATCCCGCCTGCGGCAGGTAGGCCAGATGCAACCCCTCGGCCAAACCATCCTCCCAATCAGCGATGCGTTCGGCAAGGTCGCTTTCGGTAATGCCGGTGAGAACGAGTGTGCGGTGCCCGATAGCCGCACGGTCGGCAAATCGGTCGAGCAATCTCGGCAGCACCTCAACGGCGAAAGCATGGCGGGTTTCAAAAGGCACACCCGGCATCGACACAAGCACCTTTCCATCGCGCTCGAACCACATCACGGGGGCAGTTCCCAACTCGTTGGGAATAACCCGACAGCTGTCGGGAACCATTGCCTGACTTTCGGTGAGGGCATTCATGTGCAGCCCTCTGCGCGCGAACACCTCTCGTATATGTGCGAGCACCGTGTCGTCGCGCTTCAAAGTGCCGCCGAAAATATCGAGTAAAGTAGCTTTGGTTATGTCATCCTTTGTGGGGCCGAGACCGCCGGTGGTGAGCACAACATCGCTGCTCTCCAATGCCGAACGGATGGCCGAGCGGATGGCATCGGCATCATCGTGAATTGTGATTACTTTCTCCACCGACCATCCTGCGGGAACAATCATCCGGGCAATATCACCCGAATTGGTGTCGACAACCTGCCCTATAAGCAGTTCGTCACCAATTACTATAATTGACAGTTTCATAAATGCCTGTTATGTTTCAATAATGCTGCGTCCTACATCGTCACACGTGCGTAGGGGGCAAGATTATAGGGGCAGAATTCCCCTTTGAGATATTTGAAATATCCGGCGATAGCCACCATCGCGGCATTGTCGGTTGTGAAAGCCCTTGGGGGAATGAAAGCCGTGAGCCCCTCGGCTGCGCAGTAGTCGGCGATAGCCTGACGAACGCCAGAATTGGCCGACACCCCTCCACCGATAGCCACAGTTTTAACCCCGGTTTGCTTCACAGCCTTGCGGAGCTTGTCGAGCAGAATGTCGATGATTGTGCGCTGCAATGAGGCGGCAAGATCGGCCATATTCTCTGTCACAAAATCGGGATTGGTTTTCACCGCATCGCGAAGCGTGTAGAGAAATGAGGTTTTAAGACCCGAAAAACTGTAGTCGAGCCCCGGGATGTGGGGTTTCGCAAATTTGAAGCGCGAGGCGTCACCTTCGGCGGCAAGACGGTCGATGTGTGGACCGCCGGGATAGGGGAGCCCCATCACCTTTGCACATTTGTCGAATGCCTCCCCGGCGGCATCATCGATTGTCTGGCCGAGGATTTCCATGTTGTCGTAGTCGCGCACGAGGATAATCTGCGAATTACCCCCGGATATCAGAAGGCAGAGAAACGGAAATTCGGGCACACGGTCATCGGCTTTCTCGCGCACGAAATGACTGAGCACATGCCCGTGCAGATGGTTCACATCGACAATGGGGATGCGCAACCCGAGCGACAGCCCCTTGGCAAACGATGTGCCCACGAGCAAAGAGCCCAACAGGCCGGGGCCGCGGGTGAAAGCGATGGCCGAAAGGTCGGTTTTTGAAATCCCCGCACGCTTTATAGCCGCGTCAACCACAGGAACAATATTCTGCTGATGGGCTCGCGATGCCAATTCGGGCACCACTCCCCCATATTCCTCATGCACCTTTTGCGAAGCTATGACATTCGACAGAAGAATGCCGTCGCGAATAACCGCTGCAGAGGTATCGTCGCAGCTCGACTCAATCCCCAGCACTATAATGTTTTCCTTGCTCATAATTTCATGTATAATCAATCTGTTCCCGAAGATTTTGCAATCTTCGGGGGTGTTCAACCGCCCTGCGATGCCACGCATCCACACAAACGAATCTCAGCTATTAATCGGCGGTCAATTCACCACACAAAATTACAACATTAGCAAAAATCTCACAACCTGCATTCCACCTATTTATAGCCCCGCCACACCCCCGCTCCCCGCCTCTGCCCACACACTCCGAACCCCAATGTAAACAAATTCGTTTATTTTTTATATCTTTGCAATATGAAGGCTCCATTTTCTGCATATAAGGGTATTTCGCCGGCCAAATATCTGCAACGTCAGCTCGCAAACAAAAAAATGTCTCAGCGGATGTTCGCTCAAAAGGCGGGTGAGCACTATCAGGTGGTCAATGCCATTGTTAACGGTCACAGAAAATTAACTGTAAGGCAGGCATTGACATTTGAGCGTGTGCTCAATCTTGAAGAAGGTTTTCTGCTGATGCTGCAGACGTCGTATGATATAGAGCTTTACAAGCAATCTGAAGCCGAAAAATGCGCATCTGTCACCAAACATAATCCTAATGTGAGGAGCATATTATTCTGGGACGTTGATTTTAAATCATTAGACTGGATTAGGTATAAAGACTTTGTGATTCGTCGCATCATGGAACGTGGCTCTGCCGAAGAAATAAACGAAATCAACCGATACTACGGAAATACATCTGAATCATGAGTAGCATCCATTTTGAAACGGTCACCCCTCTATTGAGAACGGTGTTGGGTTCATTAATGAATGAACCTCTATTCGCACCGTTCCGGCTTGTAGGTGGCACCAACATGAGTTTACGCTATGGCCACAGAATGTCGGATGACATAGATTTATTCACTGATACTCAATATGGGGCCATTGACTTCGATGCAATATTCAGTTGGCTCAGCTCGAATTTTTCTTATTGCGCATGCCCTTCAAAAGGGATGCCTCCAGCTTTCGGATGCTCATATTACGTTGGTAATCATCGCGATGATTGCGTAAAACTTGATGTCATGTATACCACCGATTCATTTAAATGGCCGATAGAGAGTGCCGACAACATCAGGTTGGCTGCAATTGAGGATATTATTGCAATGAAAATGGATGTGATTCAACGTGGAGGTCGCAAAAAAGATTTTTGGGATGTGCATTACCTGCACCAGAATTTCTCGATTGATAGCATGATTGCTTTGCATGCCGAGCGATTCGAGTGGACTCATGACCGTAACGAACTCATTTCACAACTTGTGAATTTTGATGTAGCCAATCTCGACCCCGATCCCCGCTGCCTGCTGCTAAAAAATTGGGACGATATTAGGATGGATTTTATCGGGTGGGTAGAGGAATTGTTGTAAATTTGCGGAGACATGTGCCGTTTCGGGTAGGAAGGTTTTATCGCCGGATTTGCGGAACAGGCACTTAAACTCAACAGAAAGGAAAAAGGATGAATATCGCGATAGTGGGAACGGGCTATGTGGGTCTGGTTTCGGGAACCTGTTTTGCCGAAATGGGGGTTGACGTAACGTGCGTCGACATCGACAAAAATAAAATCGAACGTCTGAAAAACGGCGACATCCCCATTTACGAACCGGGACTCGATGAAATGGTGTTGCGCAACGCTCGCGAAGGGCGTTTGCATTTCACTACCTCACTTGCCGAAGTTATCGACGATGTGGAGGTGGTGTTCAGCGCCGTTGGAACTCCACCCGACGAGGATGGAAGTGCCGACCTGCAATATGTTATGGCCGTGGCACGCGAGTTCGGCCGCTCGATAAAGAAATACACCGTTCTGGTGACCAAATCAACCGTTCCGGTGGGCACCGCAGCCAAGGTGAAAGCCGCTATCATGGAGGAGCTGGCGTTGCGCGGTGCCCACATTCCGTTCGACGTTGCTTCAAACCCCGAATTTCTGAAAGAAGGGGCGGCGATAAAAGATTTCATGAGCCCCGACCGCGTTGTTGTGGGTGTTGAGAGCGAGCATGCACGCCAACTCATGAGCCGCCTCTACCGTCCCTTCCTGCTCAACAACTTCCGCGTGATATTCACCGACATCCCCTCGGCTGAAATGATAAAATATGCAGCCAATTCGATGCTCGCCACACGCATTTCGTTCATGAACGACATTGCCAATCTGTGCGAACTGGTGGGCGCCGACGTGAACATGGTGAGGAAAGGCATCGGCTCCGACTCGCGCATAGGCTCGAAATTCCTTTATCCCGGTTGCGGTTACGGAGGGAGCTGCTTCCCCAAAGATGTGAAAGCCCTGATTAAGACAGCAACCAAGGAGGGATATGATATGCGCGTGCTCCGCGCTGTCGAGGAGGTTAATGAGCAGCAGAAACATGTGGTGTTCACCAAACTGGTTCGCCATTTCGGAGGCATCGACAAAATGAAAGGGAAACGGATTGCCATCTGGGGCCTCGCTTTCAAGCCCGAAACCGACGACATGAGGGAGGCCACCTCACTCGTCACCATCGGCAGGCTCCTCGATGCAGGTTGCCTGGTAAAGGTGTTCGACCCTGTGGCAATGGCCGAATGCCGCCGGCGCGTAGGCAATGCCGTGGAATATGCCGGCGACATGTATGATGCCGTGGTTGATGCCGATGCGCTGTTACTGCTCACGGAGTGGAAACAGTTCCGCCTCCCGTCGTGGAAAGTCATCACCCGCTCTATGGCCACGCCGGTGGTTATCGACGGTCGAAACATCTACGACCCCGACGACATGCAACGCCTCGGAATCGAATATCACTGCATCGGGAGGTGACATCTTCCCCACTCTCTGCACACAACCCAAAGAAAGAAATCAATGACACCGACATATATCATTATAGTTGCGGCCGGCACAGGGAGCCGGTTTGGCGGCGATATTCCCAAACAGTTTGTTGACCTCTGCGGCAAACCGGTGCTTTGCCACACCATCGAAGCATTCAGGCGCGCGATGCCTGATGCCGAAATGCGCCTTGTGCTCTCCCCGTCAATGACAGATTTCTGGCAGGAACTTTGCGAACGCTATTCATTCCGTTCGCCGGCCGTAATCCGCGGCGGGGCAACACGTTGGGAATCGGTAAAAAATGCAGTAAACTCCATCGTTGACGCTCCGCAGAGTGCCACCGTGCTGATTCACGACGGCGCCCGCCCGCTCGTGACCGAGGAGGTGATTAACCGCGCCGTGGCCTACGCACGCAACACCGACGGTGCCATCCCTGCCATCGCCGTCACCGACTCACTTCGCGAACTCGACGAATATGGCACCGCATCGCAACCAGTCGACCGCTCACGCTTCCGCGCAGTCCAGACTCCGCAGGCGTTTGCCCTGTGGCGACTGCGTGAGGCCTACAGCCTCCCCTACCGCGACGATTTCACCGACGATGCTTCGGTCATCGCCGCAGCCGGATTCGAGAACATCGTGCTCACCCCCGGCTCCCCCGAGAACATAAAAATCACCACTCCCGTTGATTTGCTGCTTGCAAAAGCCATTCTTGAGCAACGCAGCAACCAGTGATTGCCACAGCCATGCGGAGACCGCGCGAAGTCGACATAATGTATGTGAAAGGGATCGGACCCGCACGGGCCAAGCTTCTCAACGAGGAGCTGAAGCTCAAAACGTGTCACGACCTTTTGCATCATTTTCCGTCGCACTACGTTGACCGCTCGCAGATTTACAAACTGCGGGAACTGTCGGGCGACATGCCCGCAGTGCAGGTGCGCGGCCGGTTCGTGACCTTCACCGAGCATGGCGAGGGGGCGAAAAGGCGCCTTGTGGGCCTGTTTTCCGATGGCACCGCCACAATGGAGGTTGTATGGTTCAAACGCATCAAGGCGCTGAAAGACCTCTATCAAACCGGCCGGGAATATGTGCTGTTCGGCAAACCGCAGGAGTTCAACGGCCGTTGGAGCATGGTACACCCCGAGGTGGATTCACCCGAATCGCTGTCGGCCGCAGGTGGACTGTGGGGTGTTTATCCGCTCACCGAAAAGCTCCGCAACCGCGGCATTTCGTCGCGCAACATTGCCGGATGGGTGCAGAATGCCCTCGCTATCGCAGGAAACATTCCCGAAACGCTTCCGGCTCCGTTGCTTCAGCGCTACAATCTGATGGGAGCAGCCGAGGCTATCGCCGCAGTGCATCTGCCCCACGACAACAGCCGCCTGCAACGGGCACGCGAGCGCCTGAAATTTGAAGAGCTGTTCTATCTTCAGCTGAATATCCAACGCTACAGCAACCGCCGCACGGCCACGCTGCAAGGGTTTGTGTTTCCGCGCATCGGCCGCTTTTTCAACAGCTTCTATTCCGACATTCTCCCCTTTTCACTCACGGAAGCGCAAAAACGTGTGCTGCGCGAAATCAGGGCCGATGTGGGTTCAGGCCGACAGATGAACCGCCTTGTGCAGGGCGATGTGGGGTCTGGAAAAACGATTGTTGCCCTCATGGCCATGCTAATGGCTCTCGACAACGGATTTCAGGCATGTCTGATGGCTCCAACCGAAATCCTTGCCACTCAGCACTACGAGAGCTTGCGCTCCCTTGCCGCGCAACTCGGGGTAAACATAAGGCTGCTCACTGGAAGCACCCGCAAAAAAGAGCGCGAAGAGCTGCACGCAATGCTCACCGACGGCACTCTGCACATTCTCATCGGCACCCATGCCCTCCTCGAGGATAATGTGCAATTCAAAAATCTGGGATTTGTGGTAATCGACGAGCAGCACCGTTTCGGCGTGATGCAACGCGCCCGCCTATGGACCAAAAACACCGTTGCTCCACACGTGCTTGTGATGACTGCCACCCCCATTCCGCGCACACTCGCCATGACAGTCTACGGCGACCTCGACGTGTCGGTTATCGACGAACTCCCCCCGGGGCGCAAACCGGTGAGCACCCTTCTCCGCTTCGACGACCAACGCATGCAGGTTTATCGCTCCATCGGCAAGCAGTTGGCTCAGGGGCGACAGGTCTATATTGTCTATCCCCTCATTCAGGAAAACGAAAAGCTTGAGCTCAAGAGCCTTGAGGAGGGTTATGAATTGATAAGGGAAACATTCCCCTCCTACCGCACCGTGTTCGTGCACGGAAAGATGAAGCCTGCCGAAAAAGACCGCCAGATGCAACTTTTCTCCAGCGGCGAGGCGCGAATCCTTGTGGCAACTACGGTAATCGAAGTCGGCGTTAATGTGCCAAACGCATCGGTGATGGTGATTGAAAATGCCGAGCGGTTCGGCCTATCGCAGCTTCACCAGCTGCGCGGACGTGTTGGGCGCGGTGCAGCCCAGAGCTATTGCGTGCTAATGTCGAAACGCAAAATAGCCGCCGACACCCGCAAGCGCCTCGAACTCATGACTTCCACCACCGACGGTTTCCTCATCGCCGAAGCCGATTTGAAAATGCGAGGACCCGGCGACCTCGAAGGCACCCTCCAGAGCGGCATTCCGTTCGACCTCCACATTGCCAATATCGCCACCGACGGGCAGCTGGTGCAGTTGGCCCGCGATTGCGCATGCGAAATCCTCGATGCCGACCCCACTCTCACTGCTCCCGGCCATGAAATGCTACTCCCCGAGTTAAGCCTTCTCTACAGCCGTAAACTTGATTTGAGCCGCATTTCGTAGAATCACGCCACAACTTACAATTTTTCACAACAAAGAGGCATAACGCTTTAAACATTTTAAAATGTTAAATATTTCTGAAATGTTAATCACCTGCTTTGTTCAAAATATGCCGTAAAACATATTTATCCTTACCACGCTGTCAATCAGAGTATTATACATCCCTGCAAGCATCTCGAAATTTCTTTTATAATATTTTAATACGGCAAAATTTCCGCGTGGGTGTTATTTTTTATAACTTTGGGGAACAGGAAAGTAATTAGTTAAAGCCTTTTAATCAGCACTTTCAACAGCAGGATTCTTTAAAACCCTTTTGCTTATTTGCTTTCGTAATCCTTAATTTCTGCGCCTCCCCGCCCACAGGAGAGGCCGATGATTTTTTTGAATTTCACTCGGCTTTTTCTGCAGCCGGTCAGAGACACCGGCAGGCGCCACTTGCAGACCTTTAAAAATCTGAAAGAACAGAAAACATGGAAACGACACTTGTACTTATCAAACCCTCAGGCGTGCAACGTGCCATTTGCGGCGCGGTGATTTCACGCTTCGAGCAAAAGGGCCTAATCATCGAAGGCATGAAGATGATGCAACTCGACGAAAAGATTCTGCGCGAACACTACGCCCACCTTGTTGACCGCCCGTTTTTCCCCTCACTCATCGAGTCAATGACCGTTACACCCGTCATTGCACTTGCCCTGCGCGGAGTGAATGCCGTTAATGTCGTAAGAGAAATGACAGGGTCGACAAACGCCCGCAAAGCCGCTCCCGGAACCATCCGCGGAGATTTCGGCATGAGTGGTCAGGAGAACATTCTCCATGCGTCCGACTCTATTGAAAGTGCCGAAAAAGAACTTGCACGGTTCTTCAAACCCGAGGAACTGTTCAACTACACCCCCATCACTTTCCCGGCAATCTATGCCTCCGACGATTTGAACGCCTAAATCTCTCTCAACAAACAAACCATGCTTCATAAAACACTCAGAAACGTAACTTTAACAACTCTTGCGGTTATCGCCGCACTAACCTCGCAGGCTCAGACATTCCGCCTGCCGAGCGCACACAAAGCTGAACACAAGGACCTCATCGCCCGTCAGGAAAACATAGGCAACCAGATTTCAGTTAAAGATACACAGGACTTTCTCGATAACCTCTTCAAAGATGAAGAGGAACCCGAACCCGACCTCTACACCGAAGGGTGGAACAGCAAAAGCGTTAACGCATACGCCGGCATGACCGTGCCCGACACCAAGACAATCGACGTGAGCAACTTTGCCATGCCCTGCCCCGGATATGTGACATCGCCCTACGGCTACCGCCCGCGATTCCGCCGCGAGCACAAAGGCATCGACCTCAAGCTGCAGATTGGCGACACTGTCTATGCCGCATTCAACGGTCGTGTGCGTCTCACCAACTTCGAGCGCAAAGGCTACGGCCACTACGTGATTCTCCGCCACACCAACGGACTTGAAACCGTCTACGGCCACCTCTCAAAAATTCTCGTCAAGCCCGATCAGGATGTAAAAGTAGGCCAGCCCATCGCACTTGGCGGCAACACCGGGCGCAGCTTCGGAGCACACCTCCATTTCGAAACCCGCTACATGGGCATCCCCATCAACCCCGCGGCAATTTTCGACTTCGCCAACCAAACGGTGCACACCGACACCTACACTTTCGACAAACGCACCTACAAGCAGCCCCGAAACTTCGACCCCGCTGCCAACACCCAGTATGCCCGCGAATATCAGGCCTCGCATCCGGCCAACCGCCCCGTTGCCTCAGCATCATCCTCAGCATCAGGCGCGAAAAAAGCCTCGTCGTCCTACACGGTTAAACGCGGCGACACCCTCAGCCGCATCGCATCGCGCAACGGTGTGACAGTGCGCCAGCTCTGCCGCCTCAACGGCCTCACCACCAAATCGAAGCTCACTCCGGGCAAGAAACTGCGTCTGCGCTAAGTTCGAGCCCCAAACTATTGGCGATACTCTTCTCAGGCCATCACACTGAAAAAGCATCGGCCACATTGAAATTCTAAATAAATTTGCGTAACTTTGCATCACCTTAAAAACGGCTGCAAGTTGCGCAGATTTAGTTTTTGAGGGAACGCATATACAGGATGTCTCCGTAGTTCAATGGATAGAATATTGGATTCCGGTTCCAACGATTGGGGTTCGACTCCCCACGGGGATACTACCAACAACGCGCGTGTCAGCCACTTCGGCCGGCACGCGCCTTTTTATTGGCGGGTATTGCAAAAATTTCCGATGATAAAAATAAGTTAAGAAGCTAACCATTCACGGGTGGCATCTGTTCTATTAGTGAACGTCGATAAACGACAGAGGCAATTAAGTTGAGTTGCCGGTCGGACACAAATACAGCAAAAGCCGCGGTGTAATATCACCGGCATGGCCTACGGCTCCCGGAGGGGAGACGGTGATACAGCTCTATTTGAATTAGCAACCGTTCCATCCGGTGAAAGTTGTGCACACTAAAAATGCACACTTAGTCCGGAAATCTTCAAATATAGTTTTTAGTTGTTAGTTTTTGGTTGTCGGCCGGGGTAACTCGGATCGAGCGACCTCGGCCTGACAACTAAAAACTAATGAAATCCACCTATGGCAAACCAACCATTTGCCATTTCCACCATACAAAAGAAGGCGGTGTGTCAAAATGCAGAGATTTTGACACACCGCCTTGCGTTTATCCGGATTGTAAGGGTGCTGTCAGAATGGTTTGGATGGCCGTTATGACACACCCTCATGAAATCAGTTTTGATTCAGGGGCTGCTGGGGCAAAGTTGCAGGGGTGGGAGCCACAGGCACAGCGCTGGCTGTGGGTGCGGTGAACTTCGCTTCCCAACCGAGAGCGCTCGCACCGAGCACGGCGGCATCAGCCTCTTTAAGCTCGGAGATGAGCACTTTCACTTTGTTCTTCCAAATGTTCATCATGTTCTTTTCAAGCGAGTTGCGAAGCGGCTTCATCAAAAGCTCGCCACTCTTTGCCAAACCGCCGAAGAGAATGAATGCTTCGGGAGCGGAGAACACTGTGAAATCGGCAAGCGCAGCGCCGAGAATGTCGCCTGTGTATTCAAAGATATCCTTGGCAAGCTTGTCGCCGGCGATAGCAGCATCGTAAACATCCTTCGATGTAATTTCATCGGTGGGGATGTTGCGGAGCAGCGAAGGCTCGTTGGCACGCGCCTCAAGGAATTCACGGGCAGTGCGGGCAACGCCGGTTGCCGAGCAGTAGGCCTCCAGACAGCCTGTTCGACCGCAACCGCACAGACGGCCGTTGCTGCGCTTAACAATCACATGACCGAGCTCTCCGGCAAAACCGTCGTGACCGTAGACGAGCTGACCGTTGATAACGATGCCCGAACCTACGCCGGTTCCGAGGGTAATCATGATGAAATCTTTGAGACCGCGGGCGGCGCCGTAGGTCATTTCACCGATGGCAGCGGCGTTAGCGTCGTTGGTAATCGACACGGGAATGCCGAACTTCTCGCTCACGAGCTGAGCCAAGGGTATGGGAGTTGGCCAGGGAAGGTTCACACCCTGTTCGATGGTTCCGGTGTAATAATTGGCATTGGGAGCACCGATGCCGATGCCGTGAATCTTATCAATGGCGTCGTTAACCTCCATAAGCTTTGTCAACTCGGTGTGAAGCTCATCAATATAAGCCTCAACTGTGGCATGCTTGCGGGTTTTGATTGAAGAACTTGCCAACACCACACCACGGGCGTCAACGATGCCGAACACGGTGTTAGTACCGCCTATGTCGATTCCGACTACGTAAGGTTTGCTCATTTTGAGTTAGAGTATAAGGTAAGAATTAATATTGATTTCTATGTCAAGCCCCCGTTGGGGCATTCAATGCGTGCTCCGAATCGGTCGCTGCAGCTCGGCGATAGATTGAGAACAGTCACATACGACATGCAAATTTAGCAAAATTCACCGATAATAAAAACGAAGATGCGCCAAAACATCATTGTTTTGACACATCTTCATTTTATTTCAGTATTTCGGGGTGGTTACACGGGAAACCGCGTTGCCAAGCCCCTTTAACTATATGCTTATTTCTTCACGCGGCATGAGTCATACCACAGGTAGGCGATAAGCAAACCATAGGCGATGATGCCGTAAACCTGCAGCATTCCGGCTGAAACGCCACACACATATTCGTAGCCGAAGAAACGGGTGAGAGCGGCAAACACTCCGAAAAGTGCTCCGCCGGCAATAAGGCCCGAAGAAATGAGAGTACCGCGGTCGCGGCGAGCGTCGTTCACAGCCTTATCCTTCGAGCTGTGGCTTACGAAATAGGCAATCGCGCCGCCAACAAGCAGCGGAGTGTTGAGCGACAGCGGAATGAACATGCCGAGGCAGAACGCCAGCGCGGGAACTCCTAACCAGTTGAGGAGCAACGCCAGCACAACACCGGTCATATAAAGAATCCAGGGGGTATCGCCACCCATCATGAGCGGTTCAATTACCTTTGCCATAGCATTTGCCTGAGGAGCCACAAGTGCGTTTTCGCCTGAGAAGCCGTAAACCTGATTCAGCACCAGAATCACACCGCCAACTGTTGCGGCCGACACAAGGGTGCCGAGGAATTTCCACTGCTCCTGCTTACGCGGGGTCGAGCCGAGCCAGTAGCCAACCTTAAGGTCGGTGACAAATCCGCCGGCCATCGAAAGCGCCGTACAAACAACGCCCCCGATAATCATCGAGGCAACAATTCCCGAGGTGCCGTTAAGACCGATAGCCACAAAAATTGCCGAAGCGATGATGAGGGTCATAAGCGTCATGCCCGACACAGGGTTGGAACCCACAATGGCAATTGCGTTGGCGGCCACTGTGGTAAACAGGAATGCGATGAGTGTTACAACCACCCATGCCACAAGAGCCTGCCACCAGTTGTGGATAACACCGAACCAGAAGAACACCAGCACGGCAACAAGGGCTATGGCGATGAAGAACACGATGTGCTTCATTGAGATATCCCACTGCCAGCGCATCGGTTTCTCACCGTTTTTCGCACCACCCTTGAACTCACGACCGGCCAACCCTACAGCCTGGCAGATAATAGGCCATGATTTCACGATGCCGATTACACCGGCCATTGCGATGCCGCCGATGCCAATCATTCGCGCGTAGTTGCTGAAAATATCCTGCGAGTCGAGGGCCGCAATTTCGGCATTGCCGTAGGTGCCCATCAAAGGAATGATGACCCACCACACGAAGAACGACCCTGCACAGATGATGAACGCATAGCGTAGCCCCACGATATATCCCAGGCCGAGCACCGCAGCACCCGTGTTGCAGCTAAGCACAAGTTTGGTTTTTGCGGCTACAGCCTCACCCCACGAGCTAACGGTGGTCGACAGCGTGCCGGCCCAGAAACCGAACGTCTCCACAACATAATCGTAGATACCGCCGATGAGCGAGGCAACCACAAGCGTTTTAGCCTGCGAGCCACCCTCGGCTCCTGCAGTCTGGCCGCTTGCAAGCACCTGTGTGGTAGCTGTGGCTTCGGGGAAAGGATATTTGCCGTGCATATCCTTCACGAAATATTTACGGAAGGGGATAAAGAACAGAATGCCGAGCACACCACCCAGCAGCGAGCTCAGAAATATCTGAAAGAAGCTCACAGTGATTTCGGGATATTTCGCCTGAAGAATGTAGAGCGCGGGGAGAGTGAAGATGGCACCTGCCACAATCACGCCCGAGCATGCACCTATCGACTGGATAATCACATTCTGCCCGAGTGCATCTTTTTTGCGCAGCGCGCCCGAGAGACCCACGGCGATGATGGCGATAGGGATAGCCGCCTCAAACACCTGGCCGACTTTCAAACCCAGATAGGCGGCAGCCGCACTGAAAATCACGCACAGCACCAATCCCATCAGCACCGAATAGACAGTCACTTCCTTGTACTGACGAGCCGGATGCATGAGCGGACGGTAATTCTCGTCGGCACCTAACTCGCGGAATGCGTTTTCTGGCAATTCCACAGGATCGGCATCGGCGCAGATACCTTTTTGCACCTCGGCACCGTCAACAGGGGGCGCCGGCATTGCATTTCCTTTTACTTTTTCCATTTGCTTATAATTGATTATTTCCAAAATTTTCAAACATTGGGTTGAGCGGGCTGCACGGCTCTTGCCAAAATGTCGAACCGCTCCACCACAATTTCAGTGATTGAGCGCTTTATGGCATTAGCATCCTCCCACATGCGGGTTCGCAACTTCCCCTCTATATAGAGCTTGGTACCCTTGGTGATATAGCGCTCGGCGGTTTCGGCCTGCTTGTCCCACATCACAATGTTGTGCCATTCGGTGCGTTCAGGCACCTGCACCCCCTGGGCATTGACGAATGCCGGGTCGGAAGTAGCCAGCGAGAAGGTGGCATACTGACGTTGCCCCACAAACTTTATTTCCGGAGCCTTACCCACATTCCCCACCAATATAACCTTGTTCACCGACATAATCAATCCATTTAAAGTCCATTCCCCTCCCCTCCCACAAAATTACACCATCACTTCCGATTTCACAATTTATACCGAATTTAATCTGTTAAATTCTCGATAGTATTTGTACGCCAATTCTTTCTACTATACCGGTAACCAAGGCATTTCCCATTAGAAAGGCTCTTCTAATATCAGAAACCCCTTCTGTATGATTATCCGGGAACATATTAAGCCGTTCTAACTCAAGCGGTACAAGACGCCGATATCGACCACTATTTGTAAAAACAACATGTTTGAATCTGGACGGGGATGCTCCACCTTCTCCTGTAATTATAGTCCTGGATGGTTTATTTGGGGCATCAGGAAAAGCCATTGCGCCTTCGGTATAATTATATTCATACCCCGTTGTTCTATTAACCCGTTTCTCAGATTTACTACCTTTAAGATATTTCCAACGATCAATCTCGTCATCTGAGATGAAAAATTCCGATGGTATTAAATCTTCATCTAGCAATATATCACCTAATGCAACTGCGATTCCACTATAATCTGCATCACCATTAATCGTTGTCACTTGACGGCCAACCATAACACCCGAATTTAGGAAAGGTGTGTGTTTACTTTTTTTATTAAAATTGGCAGATACCTCATCTATAGCTCCTTCAATTTTAAAATGTTCAAATGCAGATTTTTCTTTCATCGGAAATGATTTAGCAAAAATCCCTTCAGACACTACCCAATCAGCGGCGAATCCTAACGATTTCCCTATATTACTATTTTGCTTAAAAGCAAACATATATGTCCGCTTGCGACGCTGTGGCATTCCATAATCAGCAGCATTAATAACCCTCCATTCAACATTATAGCCTAAATCAGATAACGATGCCAATATAATAGCAAAATCCCTCCCGCGCTGAGATGCAGGGGAGCCCAATAGTCTGTCAACATTTTCCAAAAGTAAATATTTCGGAGGATTATGATGCGTCGATAAAATTCTGTAAATCTGCCACCATAGTACTCCTTTTTTCCCCTCAATCCCCCCGGAATTTTTTAAAGTCGTTGCCACTGAATAATCTTGGCACGGAAAGCCGCCAACCAATAAATCGCCATCAGGGATTTCCTCAACATTGACAAGATTTATATCTTTATTACTATGTCCTTGTATCCCAAATCGTCTGGTATATACAATTGATGCATCCTGACGTTTTGTAGAGGGCTCCCATTGGTTATTCCATATAGTCTTGAATCTATTAGAGGCTCGTTCAAGACCAACCCGGAACCCTCCCACTCCGGCAAATAATTCTATCACTCGGATATCTTCTGAAGATACATATACAGGCTCATCCGGAAACAATGTCTCTGAATGATAATTTTGACTATATGCCATCAATGGTTCATATAAAGAACATTGGCGGTTATTTTCTACCTTATATCTTTTAATCATTGATTATTCTTTTTATATATTCAGCATTAAACCAGTAACAGAATTTTGGGCATTTTCCACCATGCGGATTTTCAGCCAGCTGCAACGAGTTAGTTGCTTTGGGGCGAACATGAAACATATTCCTGTCACTCAATTTCCAAAAAGCATCTTTAGAAATGTTATTATTCAAGACTTTATTTCTTATATCTTTCCAGTAATTCTGCGCAACTTTCAAATCATCTTGAGGCATTGTCCAAAACAAAACTTTATCCAATGCATAGGACTGTTCTATTTCTGTATGACCAGTTTTCCGATTAAACACTTCAATCGAATTACCTGAATCGGGCTTGAATACCACAAATAAAAATCTACTTGTAAATATTTCATACAATTCAGAATCTATCCATGACTCATTTGAGATTATTTCTGAATAATCTATATTTTTAAAAGACATGGACTCTTTGGGCATTCCGTTTTGGTTTAATCTTATGGTTTTCATTATTATCCCTGATTTCAGAAATTCATCAGATGATGCAATACGCTTGCTTTTCCCATCGGATGCTATCAAAGCTGCTATATCAGCATATTTACTTTTTGCCTGATACGGTTCAACACCCAACAATTTACAAACTTGATTATAATTCTTCCCAATAAATCTAGTAAACCGGCTTCTTATAATCTCTTCAAACGAAGATTTCTCCAAGTCTTCAGCCTTTACTAATTCAAAATTGGAATGAGCACTATCCCCAGAGTAATTACAATAATAAGTCTTTCCTGACTCAACTACATGATTCAGTATATAGCGCATATACGCAGGCTTAAGACTAAATGCACGTTTGTTAGCTTTATAATCAGAATAAGGTTGAGCTTGAAGTGCATCTCCTTTTTGCCCTTTCCTGCATGCCCCCAAAAACAACGTATCGCCTTCGGATATAAGATGAGCCTCCCCGTTCTTTACTTTTTCAACTATGGTATCATAATCATTCTTTATAATTATCAAATCTTTTTCAGGTAATTCCCATAATACGCGAAATATGAATTTTAAATCATATATTTCTTGGCCACTTACATGTAAATAAAATAATAGTAGCATTAATCTACACTTTGACAAAAGATGCGATTCTTCAAACGATGTCTTCGGCAATTTAAAATAATCAATCATCGTACAAACTAATCGCTCTTTAATTCGATATTTTCCTGATTCCTTAGTTTCAAGAAGCGGCGTACATTTCAATTCAAGATTTGCATCTTTAAAATCGGCTTCTTGATTAGAATTTAGGGCATATTGAAAATAAAGCTCCTCTACCATTTGACCGAGCCCACCTTTGCCTTTCTTTTTGTTAATTATAGCATTATCTCCCAAAAGAGAATGGAGAGATTCCCCTATGAGATACTTACTATACTCATAAATCGACAAGGGATTGGTTTTATCGTACCCCTCTTTGAGATTTTTACTTACCATGGTTATCTGAGCTCAATATTTAAATCATTTTTTATGGAGGAAGGCGAGGACTTCGCGCTGGATGTTGGAGCCGAGGAGGCGGTTGACTGCGAGGTAGAGGATTAGAGCGGTGGCGGCTTGCGCGACTAAGAGCATCCAGGCATTGGCAATGAATTGCGATTCGAGCCACATAACGGCGCCGATTACGATGGTCTGCAAAACGTAGGGGATATTGTCATAGACAACATGAACAAGCGGCCGATTGGTGACTGAGGCCACTTTTGCCGTCATCACCAGCCATGTTATGGCTGAGGCGGCAAGCTGCCCGTAAAGCAGAATTTTGATTCCCAACACACGGTCACCCTCGGTTGTAAGCGCTATAACCGGCAATGTGGCAAGCAGAAACAGAAGCGCGGCACCGTCGCGCAAAGTCTCCATCGCCACCACGGCGCGCGTTTTTGCAAGGGCGATTAGATAGTTGTTATAGAGCGAGGTCAGCACGGTGAACACCCCGCGCAGCAGCAGCAATTGAAACAGAACAATGGCGGGGTCCCATTTCGTGCCGAAAAGACAATGGAAAATCGGGGTGGCCATCACAATAAGGAATCCCATTGCCGGCATAAGGACGTAGGCAGTGAACCGGTTCATCTTTGCCGACACTCGGGTGAAACGCTCGGGGTCGTCCTGCACCTGCGACAATGTGGGGAGAAACGACGACGTGACCACCTGCGAAATCGAGGTCACCCCCATCTTGCTCCATTTATCGGCCTGCGTGTAATAGCCCAACGGAGCAAGCCCCGCACGGTTTCCGATAAAAAAGGAATATATATTCTGGAAAAGAACGTT
Organism: uncultured Muribaculaceae bacterium; assembly: GCA_910586565.1. Lineage (GTDB taxonomy): Bacteria > Bacteroidota > Bacteroidia > Bacteroidales > Muribaculaceae > UBA7173. The sequence goes on from CAJUIT010000009.1 coordinate 105,713, forward strand.
GAGAAACGATGATGCCATCATCCCCGACCCGACGGCGAAAAAACCTCGCAACGAGCGCCACGAAAATCGCATCAGCGGCAACCACCCCGAAGTGCACCATAACACGGCACTTTTAACCGCGTTCAGGGTGAGTGTCTGCCACACTATCGCCCACGCGCCATATCCCCCGAATGCCATCCATATCCCCACCACCGATGCCACCAACAGCCCCAGCGCATTTGATGCGGCAACCATGCGCACATCCATCTTTTTCATCAGACGGTTGGTTTGAACTATGGCCGAGGCGTTGAGAATAAACGACAGGAACATCACCCTGCTCAACGGAATCAACCTTTCGTCACCCCCATAGCACGATGCAATCAACGGAGCGCAGAAAAACAGCACCACATACAGTGCCGATGCCACCCCGAGGTTGAACCACAACACGGTTGAATAGTCAAGCCGCGAGGGGGCCTTCCGCTGAATCAAAGCGAACGAGAAACCGCTGTCGACAAACAGAGAGGCGAAAGCCTGAAACACAAGAATGGCACCTACGAGACCGAAATCCTCCTCCGAAAGCAGTCGAGCAAGGATAATTCCGGTGACCCCGTAGAGCAACTGCGACGAAACACGGTCGATGATATTCCATTTCACCGAACGTGCCGTGAGTGTTTTAAGCTTCCCCTGCTCAATCATTCCTCAGCATCCTCTTTTTCGTCGGCTTTCTCGCCGGTCCATTCCGTGCCTTCGAGCGTGTAGATTTTCACACCCACCGAATAGTTGCGGATGCGTCCTGGTTTGTTGCGGTAATAGAGTTTACCTGCCATCACACCCTTCACGGTCAGCACATTTGTGGCCCAGCACCCTGTTGTGCCCGTGCCGAAAAAGCGTGCGCTCACATTCTGAGCCTCAAGTCCGTCGGCCTGAATGGCACCTGTGCCCGTGTTGCTGAGAACAGCGGTTTCACATTTTCCTGTCACAACGAGCGTACCGTTGCCGGTTTTAATCGCGCCGTCGAACTTCGAGCAATCGAGATCGCGGATAACCAGGCGCCCGTTGCCCACAACGGTTGCCTTGAATTCAAGCAGTGGCCTAACCGACATTATCCTCACCGTTGAGTCGCCGTTGTTTTTCACCTCTTTGAGGAAACGGGAATAAACCGTGATTGTGGGGAGGTTCTCAATCAGCTCTCCATCGTTGTGAAACGCTTTCTGAATCACCAGCTTCCCTTTGTTGTTGTTCTCAAACAGAATCTTGTCGGCAACCTCTTTCGAGGCGCTGAACACGGCATATCCTGTTGAGTCGTTGCTACTGCGGTACTCCACATTGAAACCGTCGTCGACTATCAGCTGCGAGAAATCCTTTACGTTAAGCTCATAGGTTTTCACCCCCTGCGCCCTCACACCGATAAACGATGTGGCGCAAAACAGCAATGCGATTAATGAGAGGTTGAGTTTCATAAAATTAAGACAAATATAGATTGTTGTTATAGCATTGGTCAGCCGGGGTTTTGCAGTCACGGGCAGGATACCTCCGGCGTTGTAAATTCAGGAATCAAGCCCGGGCACCGGAATGAGTTCGCCCGATTTCAAGCGGGCCTCTATGTCGTCGATTATGGCGAACAGCTCGCTTTTGGTCTCGGCTCTCAACATGGCTATGCGGGTGTCGCGAAATGACGGCAACCCTTTGAAAAGCCTGCTCACGGCGAGATGGCGACGGATATGCAGAATGCCGCGGTATTCATCAATTCGGTCTATACTTTCATCAATCTGTCGCCGCAAAATGGCGAATTTCCGTTCAAGCGATAACGGCTCGGCGACAGTGCCGTGAAGCAACGTTTGCTTCATGTCATGAAAAATCCACGGGTTACCGATTGCCGCGCGTCCAACCATCACGCCGTCAACCCCATAGCGGTCGAATGCCTCCACGAGTTTCTGCGGTGTGGTGATGTCGCCGTTGCCGATAACCGGAATGGTGAGGCGCGGATTCTCCTTCACGCGGGCTATCATCTCCCAGTCGGCCTCACCGGTATACATTTGTGAACGGGTGCGCCCATGCACCGTAAGCGCCTTTATGCCGCAATCCTGAAGCCGCTCGGCAAGTTCCACAATCACCTTGTGCTCGTGGTCCCATCCGAGCCTCGTTTTCACCGTGACGGGGAGCTTCACCGCATCAACAACCGCACGGGTAATTTCAAGCATCTTGGGTATGTCGCGCAGCATTCCGGCACCCGCACCCTTCCCGGCCACTTTCTTCACCGGGCAACCGAAATTAATGTCGATTACATCGGGGGCTGCCTGCTCTACAATCCGCGCGGCCTCAACCATAGGCTCCACCTCACGCCCGTAAATCTGAATGGCAGTGGGGCGTTCGGCAGGTTCGATATGCAGTTTGCGGGTTGTGGCTGCGATGTTGCGAATAAGCGCGTCGGCCGACACAAATTCCGAATAGGTCATGTCGGCGCCCAGCTCCTTGCAGATGAGCCGGAACGACTGGTCGGTGACATCCTCCATCGGAGCGAGCATCACCGGTCGGTCACCAAGTTCTATATCAGCAATTTTCATGAGCTATGTAAGTTCTGTTGTGATGAATGAAAGCCGCTTTTCGCGTTTTCTTGATGCGGCGGCGTTTGACCCGAGCGGGAAGCGGATATTACTGCTTGTCGGGGAACTTGCGGTAATATTCCTCCAGGAGATTGCGGATATTAAAATAATATGTGGCATGCTCCTTGCCGCTCTTCTTCTCCACTTCCATCCGGTCGTAGTAGGGATCCTCATATTGCTGGTCCTTCACAACGGCATTCTGGAAGTTTATGATGTTATATTCGTGGCGGGGATTAATCACATACCATGCATTTTCCTTGTCGGCACCGGTTCCGCTCGACACTATTGCCTCCAGCAGATGGTTGAGCCTGTATTGCCATATATTTGCCAGATTCACCTTTCCGCGGGCTCTGAGGGCATAGATGAGAAAATTCATCTGAGTGAGGTCGAACGGATTGTCGGCCAAAGCCTCCTTGGCATATGTGATTATCGAATCGAGCTCGGCACGGGTGTGCCCGTTTTTATAATAAAGGCTCTCGTTTTTGGTCGAAGCCTCCGAATGGCGGTAGGGATTGAAATCCTCCTGAAAAAGATAGCCGTAGTAGAGATGACGGTAATCCTGCAGGTTCATCACCGTTTCATTCTTCTCATACCGCTCCATCAGTTTTGGATAATAATAGGGCGATTTCGGGTCGAGCACCTCGGCACGGATGCGCTCGAGGTCGGGGCGCTCCGTGAGATTCTTCTCCGTTTTGGCAGCGGCTCCCGCAGCCGTGAACACGGCTCCGAGCGCCAAAGCGCCTATGATTATGAATAACAGTTTCTTCATCGGTTCAAATTTTCAAATTGCGGGCCGACACCGGTTGCGTGTGTCAGCGGTTCATCACGCCAAGCAGCGCCACCCCCACCATCGACATGGTGACCACAGCGGGGAGCCCCACCTCAACAAGCGCACGCCAAAGCCGGTTGCGCATCGGTGTGCCTGCCGCAGTGCGACTGTAGGCTACTCCCCCCAGCATTGCACCCAACGCAGCCCCGGTGATAATGCCGGGGTGCCCCAGTGTGCACCCGGCAACCATCCCCACAAGCGCGCCCCCAACTATGTAGTTGCGCCACACATTGGGAAAACGACTGCGGTAGAGCCTTGAGAAGCCTGCGAAAAGCAGCAGCAACGAAGCAATGGCCCAGAACAACATTTCATCTGTGGAAACCGCTATAAACCGGCTTTTGTAAAGTGCGCCGAGGCCCAGATAGGTATAAGCCACTCCGGAAGTCGCCGACCGGAAAGCCCACACCATACCGCCTGTCAAACAGATTACACCGCCAATCAACAGCAACGTCTCCATAAAATCTCTGTTTTTAAGTGTCTTAAACTAAATATACACTGATGCAGCGGCCTCTTGGGGGTTATTCCTATTAAGCCGCTCTGTCACACCCTCCCTCCTCTCATAAAACACCTTCGCTTGCAAAATAGTGCAGGTGTGGAGACTACAAATTTAACAAATTCGTTCCACTTCCGCTCCCCGTTTTCAATTTATTCACAAATTTTGCCTAATCTTGTGGATTCCAATCCACGAAGTTCCCACCTTCCGCTAACACTCCACACCGTGATATCGAACCAGCCCCTCCATCGGCGAACCGGTCACGGTTCCGACACGGAAACCGCACTCCTCCGCCACCTTCCGCAACAACGGAGCGAAAGCCACGGCAACGGAACCGATGAAATGCACTCTCATCCCATCGCGCCGCTCCCCTGCGGGAACCAATGGCACCACATTGCGTTTGAAAAACTGCGTGAATCCCTCCTCAACGATTCCGCGCGCCCAATCCTCTCCGATATTGGCACTGAGAAACGGAGCGAGCGAAGCTAAAAAACGGTTGGGAGGCAAATCGTGGCTACCCGGTCGGTAAACCTTGCCGATAATTCCGGCAGCATCCAACCCGAAACGGGTCTCAAAAGCTTCCGCGGCTGTTTCAGGGAGTAGCCCCTTGATATAGTCACCTGCGAGCCTTTTCCCGAGCCACGCTCCCGAGCCTTCATCGCCAAGAATATATCCACCCGGCGACACATTGGCAACCATCCGCTCGCCGTCGAAACGGCACGCATTGGCACCGGTGCCGAGAATGCACACAATCCCCTCCTCTCCGGCCGAAACTGCTCGGCAGGCCCCGAGCATATCGCTGTCTACATGTATGTCGGCGACGGGGAAAACACCTCGCAAAGCATCTGTTACCGCGCTCACCGGCGCATCCCCTTTGCATCCTGCCCCGTAAAACCACACCTCAGTCACACAACCGCTAACCTCGGGCGCAACTTCTTCGGCAAATATCGCTGCAATCTTCTCGCGCGGCATCACCACCGGATTCACACCCGATGTAAAAAACTCCCCTGTGGTGCTGTTCCCCGCCACAATTGCCCAATGAATTTTGGTGCTGCCGCAGTCGGCAATCAGCATCACCTCCCCGGCATTCCCCGCAATATGCTTGTTTTCACTCATAAAGCTCATATTGTTTCTTCGTTTTTTTGAATCCGTCGGCTGCCGAATTCCACAACGGCAAAATGTCGTCGACCTTATGATTCTTGAAAAACAGTTCGCGCACACGTTTGCTGCCGGTCACCTTGTCGAACATGCCGAACCGCGAGGGGTCGGCACCGGCCGATGCCTTGTGCGCGGGATAGAGGCGCGCGAGCTCCTGCATGACGTAAAACTGAATCAACGTGAGATTAGCTTTTTCGGGGTCGGTGACAAACACCTCCACCCCGCCCAGGTCGGAGCCCTTTCCAAATCCGTAGTAGGGGCGGTAGCTTAGCGGGCGGAACCTCACCCCCTCAAGCTCCAGTGCATTCAGCGCCGCGGCAAGCTTCTGTCCGTTAATCCACGGGGAGGCGAAAGTTCTGAAGGGGATAGTGTAGCCCACACCTATCGAAACATAATCGAGCTCACCCACAATCCCTGTTGCGGGATAGTAAACGGCTGTCTCAGCTGAGGGAATATGCGGCGAGGGGAGCACCCACGGCATCGCGGTATCCTCAAATGTCATCCACCGTTCCCACCCGTCCATAGGCACAACCGTGAATTTCAACGGTTTCTCCGACTTTATCATACCCTCGCCCGCCAATAGTCCGGCGAGCTCTCCGGGGGTCAGACCATAGAGATAAGGGATAGGATATTGACTCACAAACGAACGGCAATCGGCATCGACAAGTGGCCCCTCCACCTTCTCCCCTCCCAGCGGATCGGGGCGGTCGAGAACCACAAATTCCTTCCCCAACCGAGCGCATTGCTCCATAGCAAGTCCCATCGTGGAGATAAATGTGTAGGAGCGGCAACCGTTATCCTGAATGTCATAAACAAGCACATCAACATCTTTGAGCATCTCGGCGGTCGGGCGGCGTGTCGCCCCGTAAAGCGAATACACCTTCACCCCGGTGGCGGCATCGCGGGCATCGGTAACCTTTTTCCCTGCGGGCACATCGCCGCGCACACCATGCTCTGGCGCAAAGAGTGCCACAAGCTCAACTTCGGGTGCCTCATGTAGAATATCGACGGTTGATTTCAGATTATTGTCAACGCCGGTGGGATTGGTTATTAACCCCACTCGCTTACCTTTCAACACATCGAAACCGCGGTCGCGCAACACTTCAATGCCGGGCTTCACCTGCGCCATAAGCAGCGACACGCCCGAAATGGCGGCCGCCATTGTCACCAATATCTTTTTCATGAGCCTTTCTTTCCGAAATTTGCATCTACTTTAATGAGATAACACACCCCGATAGTGGCTACGCAGCAAACCATCGTCCACACAAAGAAGGTTGAATAACCGAAACTGTCGGCAATCCATCCGGCAGCCATCCCCGGCAACATCATGCCGAGCGCCATAAACCCTGTGCATATCGAATAGTGGGCGGTTTTGAAACGGCCCGCCGAGAAATAAATCAGATAAAGCATATAGGCCGTGAAGCCGAACCCGTAGCCGAACTGCTCGACGAACACGCACGCATGAATCTGCCAAAGCTGCGTGGGTTGCACGAATGCGAGGTAAACGAAGGTGAGACATGTGAGCGACATGCTCCAGGCCATCGGATGCAACCAGAAACGCAACCCCTTCAGTGCCGCAACAAGGCCGCCTACAATTCCGCCCAACATGAGACCGCACACACCCACGGTGCCATAAACCAAACCCACCTGGTCGGCGGTCAGTCCGAGTCCTCCGTCGGCCACCGAATCGAGCATGAAGGGGGTAATCATCTTCACCAGTTGCGCCTCGGGGAGGCGGTAGAGCAACATAAACAGAATGGCCACAGCCACCTGAGGTTTGCGGAAAAACTCAACAAACGTAGCCACAAACTCATTGAAAACCTGCCTCATCGATTTGGCCGTGCGAAACGCATCGGCCACCGGATGTGGCAATATCAAACTGTGATACACCGCCACACCTGCAAAAAACAGAGCTAAAATACCGAACACCACCAGCCAGCCGGCTTTGGGTTGCGCCCATGCCGAACTGATGTTGGCGGCAAGCACCACAAGTGCACCCTGCCCCACAATCATCGACGCACGGTAGAACAGGCTGCGTATCCCCACAAACGCAGATTGCTCATGCTCGGTGAGAGCAAGCATGTAGAAACCGTCGGCGGCAATGTCGTGGGTAGCCGATGCAAACGCCATCAGCCAGAACACGGCCAATGTAGCCTGAAAGAATCCGCCGGCAGGGAGCGTGAACGCTATGAGCGCCATAGCAACTGCTATGGCCCACTGCATGGCGAGAACCCACCACCGCTTGGTGCGGATAATGTCGACAAACGGACTCCAGAAAGGCTTCACCACCCACGGCAGATAGAGCCAGGCGGTGTAAAATGCAAGTTCGGTGTTCCCGATTCCCAAACATTTATACATAACCGTGCTGATTGTCATCACAGCCATATAGGGAAGTCCTTCCGCAAAATAGAGTGTCGGCACCCACCATGCGGGGCGCCTGTGTGTAGTTTTATTCATTAAGTAGCTGGTCAAATTAAATGAATACTAAATGTGAAGTTATTTTTGAGGCAAATTCTTATCTTGAAGAGGGAGCGATGCGGGCATCGTGACTGATGAAAGATAAGAATTTGGCCAAAAAGAACGAACAGAGAGCGTTCAAGTTTATAATTTTTATAGTAGCGGTTTAATTTGAACAGCTACTTATAAAATCGTTACAACAAATTACTGTCCGGAGATAAGCTCCCGTTCAATAGATTTTTGTCAATTCGGCTTTCGGGAAATAATGGTGCAGGATAGCTCGCATGTCATACCCGCGCGAACCCATCACGGCCGCGCCGATCTGACACATCCCCACACCGTGCCCCCAGCCGCGGCCACGGAGCAGGAAGTCACCCCCTGCGGTGCGCTCCACATCGAACCACGAGCTTTTCAGATGGCTCGGCGAAAGCCAGCGACGTATCTCAAGCTCTTTCCCCACCACGGCAGAATGACGAGTGCCCTCGACAAGCAACCTGCCGATGCGCCCCGACGCGCCGCGCGTGAGCGGACGCAATTCACGAATCTCGCCGAAGTCGATGCCCGAGCGCTCTTTCACGAGTTTTGAAAGCTCCGCCGCGGAGTAACGCTCCTCCCATTCATAGAAATCGGGCGACTCGCAGTCGTAACCGTTCAGCACCTGCCCTATCACCTCAGCAGGAGGATTGCAGCAGAAAATATCGCCCGAGTCATCGCAGTCGTCAACCGGCTCAAGATAGGGATGCGGCGCATCCTCCCAACAGTTGCCGAAAGTTTCCGATTTTCCGCCGCAGCATTTCGAGAAACGTGCATCGCAAATTTCGCCGCTGAAAGTGAGCACCATCCCCTTGGTGGCATCAACGGCAGCAGCCACCGCAGGCGATGTTTGCCGCGTCAATCCCTGATAGCGCTGGCAATGGTCGTCGGCACACACGTCGAAAAGCGTGTGATCCTCGCGGTCATACCATTTCACTATTTCATCAACCTCCCTGCCGTCTACAACGGCGACCGAGCGCCGCACCGATTCGGCAGAGCGATATTTGCCTCGGTCGGCCAGCTGCCTCAGCAGCCAGCTGCGCGAAACAACAGCGTGAGCCTGCAACAGAGCTGGCGAGCTCCCGGCACTCATCTCCGATGAAATCACACTTTTGAGATATTCGTCGACAGCAACCCGGTTGATTGCCACACAACAGCCGGCTGCAACATCGGGAATCACTCTCAACGAACCGGCAAACTTCTGGCTCTCCTTCCGTTCCCAATGAAACCCGACACCGATTGTAACGGCTTCGAGTTGGAAAACCGATGCACAGCCTCCTGCCGGACGAAACTCCACGGCATCAAACAGTTGCCCTCGCCATTCAACCTTTCCTCCGGCGTAACTTACACTCCCCGCCCCGGTCACAACACCTCCGGCAGGGCATGTAAAATCACCTTGTAATTTAAAATTTATGACAGGGGCCGAAAGTATGCCCACATTTATTTCAGGTTCGTTCATTGTCATTGAAAATTGGCTCCGGCCTTCCCCACCCGCAAAGATAGTTGTTTTTCACCCACGCTTTGTGCCCGAAGCCGAATTAATTTCATATCTTTGTGAGTAAGTCATACATTACCGATAACCCAATCTTGCAAACCATGTATCACATTTTAAAAAAAATAGCACTCCCGGCACTGGGCACAATCTGTGCGTTAGGCGCTTCGGCCGAAATTCCGCTCGAATATTATTCCTCTCTGCAGGGATTATCGGGTGCCGAACTCAAAACCGCCATCCATAAAATTATCGCCAACGACGTTGATATGCTCGACTATGGAGCAGGCTCAAACAACACGTGGTGGGGCTTCTACGTCACCGACCGCGACGAGGCCACCAACACCGTTATCGACCGCTACAGCAACAACACCCACAAATTCAGCTCACGCGGCCAATCGGTAAGCGGCATGAACATTGAGCACTCATTCCCCAAATCTTGGTGGGGCGGTTCAAAAAACAACGCCTATAAGGACCTTTTCAATCTCATGCCTTCGGAAAGCTCGATAAACTCGTCGAAGAGCAATTATCCGATGGGGAAGGTCACCTCGGTGAACGTCAACAACGGCTGTACAAAAGTGGGAAGCGGCTCAAATGGATTTAAACTGTGGGAACCGGCCGACAAATGGAAAGGTGATTTTTCACGCAGCTATCTCTACATGGCCACAGCCTATCAGAATTTCACATGGAGCGGCACACAGGCTATGCAGATTCTCGAACAGAACACCTATCCCACCCTCCAGAAGTGGGCCTACGAGCTCTACCTCCAATGGGCTCGCACCGACGGCGTTTCCGACATTGAGGTGAAGCGCAACGATAATGTCTATGCAATCCAGAACAACCGCAACCCGTTTGTCGACTTCCCCAACCTCATGGAATACATCTGGGGCGATTCAACCGACATTGCCCTCAATGTGCGCACAACCGTGAAATCCGGCCCGTTCTCGGGTTTGGTTCTCGACCCGTCGGAATCGCCGGTTACCCTCTACTCCAACACATTCCTCGGCGACAAGGGCGACTGCACAATCGAGCACACAGTTCATCCGTCGGCGATTTCATCGGTTTGGCAGAACTCTGCCACCTACGGCTGGGTTGGAAAAGCCTCTACCGGTTCAAGCAACTACGGCAACCTCAAGCAATATGAGGCCGACGCCACCCTCTACACACCCGAAATCGACCTCACCCACTATCTGGTTGCCTACCTCACATTCGACCACGCATGCAACTATGCCACCGCACCCGCCGAGGTTCACAGCGTGACAGTCACTGATTCCGACGGTAACACTGAAATTCTCCCCGTCTCGAAATGGCCCACAGGAAAAAACTGGAGCTTTGTGTCGTCGGGCAAAATACCGCTCAATAAATATGCCGGCAAAAAAATCAAAGTCGGATTCCGCTACACCTCAACCTCATCCGAAGCATCGCAATGGGAGGTTAAGAATCTCACCGTCACGGCTCAGGGACGTAACAGCGGCATTGAGCAGATTCCGGTTTACCTGCAACCCGAGGCCGACAATGACACATATCCCGCCGAATACTACACCGTTGACGGCCGACGCATCGACCCCGCCACCTATCGCGGCATCGTAATCCGCCGTCAGGGCACATCGGTTTGCAAGATTCTGCTGAAATAAGAGCTGAAGAAAAGCTAATCCGCGCGAAAAACGGCGAAGTCATCTTGACTTTTTATTTGTTAACACCGGCGAGTATTTCCGGAGCCGGTTTGGCCTGAGAAGGAGGGAGCGATGCGGGCATCGTGACCGACAACGAGGGGCAAACCGGCCCGTAAAGACCGCCGGGGTTGACAAAAGACAATTATTTTAACTTTCGGTAAAAAGTCAAGACGACTTCGGTTGCATAAGTTATCGAAGTTTCGTATCTTTGCGCCGAAATTTCGTAACCGCTGGCGGGACAAGGCTGCCCGCGAATGTTGCGAGTATTGTTGAATTTAAAGCTTTAAATTAATCATGGATTTAATTAAAGTAGCCGAAGAGGCTTTTGCTACCGGCAAACAGTTCCCCGAATTCGGCCCCGGCGACACCATCACAGTGGCTTATCGCATCAAGGAAGGTAACAAAGAACGTATCCAGCAGTATCGCGGTGTGGTTATCCGCATCTCGGGCGAGGGTACCAAAAAGCGTTTCACCGTTCGCAAAATGAGCGACAACATCGGTGTTGAACGTATCTTCCCCATCGAATCTCCGTTCATCGACTCAATCGTAGTCAACAAGTACGGTAAGGTTCGTCGTGCCAAGCTCTACTACCTCCGTGGTCTCACCGGCAAGAAAGCCCGCATCAAGGAGCGCCGCGTAATCAACAAGTAATTTCCCTCGCGAAACAACCTGTTGACACAACGCAGCCAAGGCTCCGCCTCGTGCGAGCTCTTTTGCGACAAAAGCTAATTCGCGCCTGAAGCAGTGATTGCTTCAGGCGCGAATCGCGTTTCTGAAAAAGGCTAATCAGAATTAAAGTGTGTTTTTCGTAGTGTTGATTGTTATTCTTTCACAATCTGAACGCGGGCCGAACCGAACACGCTCAAATCGAGGCGGCGCATAAACTCGGTGATTGCACGGGCTGCCTTCACGCTCACACCACCTGCATTAAGCTCGGGCGAATAAGCGGCAACCGCCATCACACCGGGATAAACACCTACGATAGAGCCGCCAAACGACGACTTCGCAGGCAAACCTGCGGCTACCAACCAGGGGCCATTCATCTTGTGAGGGCCTTTCGCTGCCATAAGGCCAACAATATTCTGCGAGATGGCACCATCGTAAACAACCTTACCGGTTGCGGGATTTACACCATCGGCGGCAATCGTGGCGCCCATCATGGCAAGCTGTTCGGTCGATGCTTTCATCGACAAAGCCTTGAGGTAGAGGTCGAGCGCCAGAGCGGCATCATCATAAAGATAATAACCGGCCTCAGCCAATGCATCAACTACCTTGTTTTCCTCAGCCTCCTTGCGCAGGTTCTGATAAACGGGAATGTCGAGTTCGGGAGCCGAGCCCATGAGGTCAATCATGCGGCCTTCAAACAGATTCCATTTCGATTCAGGGTCGCCAACAGGCTCAAGAGCCGAGAATGCACGGATGCCGTGTGCACTGAAGCCCAAATGCTTGGGTTTCTTTTCAACCTTGTGGCATGGGCACTGACCCGATTTCTTTATCACCTCCTCAACCTTGTTCTGGGAGAAGAGCAGCGACGACAATCCCATCTTAGAGATTGAACCCATCGGGGCTTTCACCTGAGCATCACCCTTGCTGATGACAGTGCCGTCGGCAAGCGCAACCGTGATTGCGAAATCTTTTGCGTCGGCTCCGATATTACGCGAGTCGACGGTTCCTTCTTTCAATGATTTAACCGATTCATAAGCGTCCTCCAACGCTTTTTTCACATCGTTATACGAGATTTTACGTTCCATAGTATAATTAAGAGCTTTAGTTTAGTTAGTTGTGTCGCCGGCACAGTTCCAATGGAACCCGGCATCCTTACGGGCCATCTTCTGCCGGCGTCATCAATAAAACACATCTGCCCGCCAATTGGTTTAGCGCCCCAGGCACATCACCTCCTCAGTGGCAGCAGTATCGGCGCCCTCGCTACGCGCGCGTGCACGATTCTTTATTGTTTATTCAGATGAACAAAAACGGGAAAGCGGAAACAAAGGCGACACAGATTATCAACATGGCATTACGGCCAAGGCGCGCTGCCGTCACAGGCTGCGGATTGTGGGTAAGTTCAGTCATCATGGGAGCAAAGTTTTAAAGGTAAGTAAATAAATAGATGTAAACGTCTGTTTAAAACCGAATTCGGTTCATCACAGCTAAACATGGAATAGTTCAATAAACAGCCATCCCCCAACGGGATGCAAAAACAAATTAAATAACCTTATCTGATGTTAGAACGACACCCGCCCCGCGATAGTTCGGAAAAGGGCAAAAAAAAATCCTGAATTTCCTTCACAGGTAATTTAGGATTAAAGCCAAAAGGCAAGATTTGTGATTCTAAATTCGAGTTGTCAATTACAACTTCAAGTGTAGAGATTATATCTTACTTACATTCATCTAAACTCAGGTAAGACACTGAAACACACCTCACGGCGAGCCCAACGCCCGTTTGCGCTTATCTGACTTGATTATTATCAACGAAAGGATAAAAAAAGGCGCATAGTAAAAAAGCTGTGTTTAAGCATATAGATTGCAGAGGCGGAAGATG
>CAJUIT010000010.1 GCA_910586565.1 uncultured Muribaculaceae bacterium
CTTGTGGGTGAGGTCGATGGGAGCGTACTGTAGTACGTGACCGAGACCGAATCCCACAAGCGACGACCCGGACGAGCCGTTATGACACACCCTTCTGAGGGTGCTGTTAGAATGGTTCGGATGGTAGGAGCTTGTGGGTGAGGTCGATGGGAGCGTACTGTAGTACGTGACCGAGACCGAATCCCGCAAGCGACGACCCAGACGAGCCGTTATGACACACCCTCAACGACACACCCTCAAAAATCGAACAATGACCGCAGCACCGAAAGCGACGAAATCGACCCGAGTCCCGGAAAATGAATCTGATAATACTGAATCAACCTGTCGAGAATAACATTGCGGTCGGCACGGGAGAATTTGAAAAGATGAGCCGTGCGGAAATTCATGCGGCGCAACCGATAGGCCGCCTCCGCCTCACCCGACGGCAGAAACCGGCCGTGGAGCGGAGGAGTGGAGCGAAAAATGCCGTCGGCCATATCAAACACACCCCATTCGGTAAATGTGCTCCAGTCGGGCTCGATGCCGAGAAAATGCTGCAACCTCATCATGAAACAGATGTGGAAATTGGCAGTCTCCGCCAACGATGCCCCCACAAGCCGCTCAACCGTGAAAGTAATAAAATCGTAGAGCAATTCATCCTGCTGCGGCTCACGCAGCAACGATGCGAGCAAATCGGCCACAAACAAACTGATTGCAGCCTTGAGCGGCGATGCCCCGGGAGTTTCGCCGGCACTGCGCACATCGCGCACCGACAGAATATCGCGCCCGGGCTTGAACTCTGCCACACAATCAAAACGCCCCAAAGGCATTGAGAGCGCCCTCAACCGCGTTGCCAACCGCGTGGAGCCGGCAGGCACGAGCATGGCAACCCGGCCATGCTGACGGCTGTAGGCCGTGAGAATGGAATGACGGTCGTTATATTTCACCGTGCGCAGAGCAATGCAGTTAAGCGGTTCAAACATAGTGCAACTAATAATTAAGAGTAGCGGAGGGGCGCATACATCCGGATGGCGAGGGTGCTCCCGGGAGTCACCCACTTAGCAGGCGTGCGAAGCTCGCCGATTTCTTCGTAACCCCCGCCGCCGTAGCGGAGCGTAGGCGTCGGGGGCATCGAACCACCACAAACATAGGCGTGCGAAGCCCGCCGATTGTAGCCACCTGCTGTCATCCGTATGGCGAGGGCGCTGTCAGAACGGTTCGGATGGTAGGAGCTTGTGGATAACCCTGACGGGCCGTTATCACATCGCTCTTAACGATTATGAGGAACAATTACGAATAACCCCCCTCAAAGGTCGCACAAATCAGAGAAATAGAAGCAGCAACCGACGCAAAAAAACATCTAAAAAAACTTAATTTAGCGCTTTTTTAATGAAAAATTTGTGTGTTTCAGAAAAACACCCTATCTTTGCAGTCGCAAAAATGCGCTGAATGGCCCATTCGTCTATCGGCTAGGACGCAAGATTTTCATTCTTGAAAGAGGAGTTCGATTCTCCTATGGGCTACAATTGAAAGACTAAAAAATCACGACATTTACATTTTCTAAAAATGGCAAATCATAAATCAGCTATCAAACGCATTCGCCAGACAGAGAGCCGTCGCCTCCGCAACCGTTATTATGCGAAAACAGCCCGCAACGCTGTGCGCCGTCTCCGTGCCCTGACCGACAAAACTCAGGCTCAGGAAACATACGTGAAGGTTGTAGCCATGCTTGACCGCCTCGCTTCTAAGAACACAATCTCGAAGAACAAGGCATCGAACCTCAAGAGCAAGCTCGCCCTCCACATCAACAAGCTCGGTTAATAAACCGGGATTGGCGAAAGCCACATCCTGATAGCATCCCTCGCCAAGAGCGGCGACATCGGATAAATCAGGATTTCCATTGAACCATCTACAATGACATAAAGTTCTCGTAATTATTTTCTCCCACCCGCTTGTGAAAGCTGATGGGTTGATAACGGCCCATTCGTCTATCGGCTAGGACGCAAGATTTTCATTCTTGAAAGAGGAGTTCGATTCTCCTATGGGCTACCCACCAAGGCGGTGCGCAAAATGACCCAAGTCATTTTACGCACCGCCTTTCCCATATTCCACCCCGTGGTCTCCGACCACTCGCTGATGCTCCGGGCTTTGCGGGTGAATATAGTGCGCAAGTTACAAGCCGCCATGTATGGCGGCTCTACGTGGGGACGCAACCGCACCCCCCAACCGAATGGGAGCACACAGTAGTGAGGGAATTCGGCGCAGCCCCCGTCGCTACATTCGGCATTGCCGCACGTAGAGCCGCCATACATGGCGGCTTGTAACTTGGTTGATAGAATCGGCGGGCTTCGCACGCCTGACTTTCTACGGGGTTGGATCCCCCCGACGCCTACGCTCCGCTTCGGCAGCGGGGGTTACGAAAAAATCGGCGGCCTGCGGACGCCGGCTGCGCAACCGAATTGCTCTAAAAACTTCTCTATTCAGAACTCTAACTTCTGACGTCTGATTTCTGGACTCTAACTTCTGATTTCTGACTTCTGACTTCTGCAAACTATAGACTATTCTCGCTTTCGTCTTTTGTCTTTCGTCTTTTCGTCTCTCTAAAACAAGTGGTCGGAGACCACGGGGTAGTCGGTAACCCCACCATATAGCCGCCCTGCGGCGTTTGGTGGGGACTGCCGCTGCTGCACTCAACGCAACCTTGGAGAGGTGCGTTGCAAAAATTTGGGGGTGTGAGGATTTAGACGAGGGGGCGAACCATCTTTTCGGGCACTATGTTGTAGGTATAGGCGGCATTAAGGACGCTGAATGAAATAAAATGACTGATAATAATAAAACTTACAACTCGGGGGAGAACACTCCCGTGGGGAACGACAAGGCGGTGAACGCCGCGATAGAAAACATTCTCACGCGCACAAGCGTGCGCCGGTATCAGACAGACGACAGGGTTAGCAAAAAGGATTTGGATACGATTCTGCATGCGGCAATGGCTGCTCCCACTGGGGTGAACAAGCGTCCGTGGCATTTTGTGGCCGTGACCGACCGCGGGTTGCTGAAGAAACTCGCCTCCACACTCCCCTATTGCCACATGGCTGCCGAAGCGCCGTTGGCAATCGTGGTGTGCGGCGACCGCAACCGCTTTCTCGACGGCGACGATGCCACCCTTTGGGTGCAGGACCTCGGCGCCGCCTCTGAAAACATTCTGTTAGCTGCCAACGCTCTTGGGTTAGGCGGGGTGTGGACAGCCGTTTATCCCCACGCCGACCGCATGCAGGCTGTTTCCGACGACCTCTCACTTGCCGACAATCTTGTTCCGTTCAACGTGATTCCCATCGGCCACCCCCTCGTGCCGCCTCATGCCCGCGACAAATGGGAACCCGACCGGGTCACTTATCTCTAAACACAAATTATTACATCACCGAATGTGAGGATTTTACGCGATAGTGGGTGGGACTCACCCCCGCCAGCCGCTTGAACATGCGCGTGAAATGGACGGGATAGTCAAAGCCGAGGTCATAGGCAATCACGCTCACATCGTCGTTGCTCTCGGCAAGCCGTTGCTTGGCCACATCAATCACATGCAGCGCGATTATATCCTTGGGCGACGAACCGGTTTCCTTGCGCACGAGGTCGCCGAAATAGCCGGGTGTGAGGTTGGCCAGATTCGCGAAGTAGGCCACCCCGGGCACTTCGCCGCGCCCTTTCCCCTCGGCATAATACTCCTTTAGATTGCGCTCGAACTGAGCCACTACATCGGAGTTAACCTTATGGCGGGTGATGAACTGGCGGTCGTAGAAACGGTCGAGATGCTCAAGAAGCAGCTGAATGTTGGCCGAAAGCACACTTGCCGAATGATGGTCGACGGGGCGCTCCAGCTCCTCCTTAATCAGATTGAGGAAAAACAGGAATTTGGCGCGCTCTTCGTCGGAGAGGTGCAGCGCCTCCATCTGCGAATAATCGAAAAAGCCGAATTTGGCGATTTTCGAGGCTAAAGGGGTGCCATAGATGAGGTCGGGGTGAAACATCAGCCCAATCACATCGGGAGCTGCGGCATCGCCCGGTTTGTTCTCAACATCAACAACACGCCCGGGAGCGAAACTCACCACCGTTCCCTCCTGATAGTCGTAGCTTCGGCGGCCGTATCTCAATGTGCAGTTAACACCGTTTTTCAAAAACAGGGCATATACGCCATAGGTTAGGCGGGCATCCCCCATCGTGCGGGTGGCCTCTTTCAAATCAAACACCGCCACGAGCGGATGGCGCGTGGGCAATCCATAGATTTTGTTGTAGGTATCGACCGAGTCGAGAATGATGTTCTGTTTCTCCATGATGCAAATATAATGCAAAATGCTTTACCACACACAACTGTCAACAAAATCGACAAGCATTTCCGCAATCGGGGAAACCCGCGGCAACCTCTACGGAATCCAATAATAGGGTGGTTGGCGGCGGTGTGCTTCCACCCACTGCGCAAGCTCATCGAGAGTGGTGACGCCCCCGGCAATCACTGCTTCGTAGTACTCCACCCCGTGGTAATCGCATCCGGCGGGTGTGGTGAACTTCAACCGCAAAATCGCAGCGCGCTGAGAGGGGGTCATAACCTCCACAATCCTGTCGGCCATGCGTTCGAAATAGCCGTCATATTCCGTGCCCTCCTCAATGTGAATCACATCAAATTGCCATAATTCCCCATCCGACGCACGAAACATGAAATGCCATGCCACACAATGCTCGTCGGTGTGCAATCCGTTGATACATTTTATCTCCGTCACCCTCGGGTCGGCAGCAATTTGAGCCGCAATGGCAAAACTGTCGCGCTCGGTGATTCCACACGAGTAGACATGCAGGTCGATGTCGCGATGCGATGCCAAAAGCCCCATGCGCAACGACCCCACCAGATTTACCCTGCATCCGGCCTTGCGCCACACTTCAGCAATGCCCGACATTTCCAGCACCTCACGCGCCCGCCGGCTATTAGCCTCGGCAAGCTCCTCGAAACTTTTTCCGTTCATTTTTATTGCAGATTAAATAAATTTGCAAAGGTACAATCTTTTCGCAAAATCAGCCTCACCCACAAAAAATTCAAGCCGCCATGCATGGCGGCTCTACGTAAAAAAGCCGCAAGCACATGGCTTACGGCTTTCTTGGCGGAAAGACAGGGATTCTTTCTCCGCTGCGCTTCGAAAGCGCTGAAGCGATAACGAACCCTTCCAGGATTCTCATCCCGTCTTTACACACGAAAGCCGCTGAAATTCAGCGGCTTTCTTTGCGGAAAGACAGGGATTCGAACCCTGGGTACCCGTAAGGGTACAACGGTTTTCGAGACCGTCCCGATCGACCACTCCGGCATCTTTCCAAAATCGGGGCAATAACACGGGCTTCTCAAAGCCTTTTCTGCTAATGCGGTGACAAAGGTACAAAAGTTTTTCGGCACTTCACAAATTTTCGGGAGATTTTTTAGTAAGTTTGCACAGGATTCCGGCACATATATCCTTTAAATAATTCTCCCTAACCCTAAAATCGACATCACAATGAGATTGATTGCCACCACATTGAAGAAAAGAGGTTTAGCTTGCGGCATGTTTTTGGCCGGTTGTGCCTTGTCGGCACTGGCATGGAGCCAGAAAGGCCATGATGTTACCGCCTATATCGCCGAACAGCATCTCACACCTGCCGCGGCCGCAGCCGTCGACTCGCTTTTCGACGGGCATAGCCTCGTTTATTGGAGCAACTGGCTCGACAATGCAAGCCACACCCCCGAATATGCCTATTCAAAAACGTGGCACTACAACAACGTTGATGCCAACGAAACTTTCGAGACCCGCAAAAATGCTCCCGACGGCGACGCCATCACCGCCCTGCGCTACACAATCGGCATTCTCGCCGACCCCGCCAAAGCCAAGGATGAGAAAACGCTGGCTCTGAAGATGCTAACCCACATAATGGGCGACATCCACCAGCCGCTCCACATGGGGCATGCCACCGACTACGGAGGCAACACCATCAAGGTGAAATATTTCGGCCGCGACACCAACCTGCATTCGGTGTGGGATAATTCCCTCCCCGAAAGCTCTCACAAATGGAGCTACACCGAATGGCAGCAGCAGATTGACCGTGCCAATCCAACCGAGCAAAAGCTGTTGATTTCGGGCAACATCGACGACTGGGCGAAACAGAGCGTAGCCATCGCCGCCGACATCTACGATTTCTTCCCCAACGGCAAAAACATCTCCTATAACGATGTGGCACATTGGGCCCCGGTTATCGAGAATCAATTCTTAAAAGGTGGCTTGCGGTTGGCTCACGTGCTCAACACCATCTTCGATGCCGGCTACTCGGGCGGTGGCACCGTTACACGCCCCGAACAGTTCTAACCTACGATAATTAGGCTCTATAAATCATACCCTGAATTTCCACCAAAAAACAATCAGCCACTTAGCTTAACGCTAAACGGCTGATTGTTTTATTCTTAAGACTGTTACTGACGGAGGAGATTCCTATATTAGTATTCCGGTTTTTAGTATGTCGGAATATAGTGGATTGCTCTTATCCTCTATCAATAAAACAGGCTCTATCAGATTGCTTATTTTTCGTTTAAGCTTCCATAGCAAAGGGGTATCGGCGAAGTAATCGTCATTCAGATTCTCCACCACAACAGCAATATCAATGTCGCTGTCGGGAGTGTACGTACCCTTGCTGAACGAGCCATAAAGGTAAAGAGCCTTTAACGGCAATCGCTCTGCCACTGCGGTTTTGTAGCGCTGCGCCAATTTTATAGCTTGCTCTTTATCCATTCTCTCAAGTCATCAGTTTGTTTAAGAAGTTCTTTACATCGGTCAGCATTAAGGCTTTTCATCAAACGCTCTTTATATGAGGGGTAACGCGCTTCAATATTCAGAGGTTCAAGAGTATCTATGAAATCAAGCTGTTCTTCCGTCATAATTTTATCAAGTTCCGTCTTTTCAGCCAAACGAGATAAACTATGAATTTTCAACGGTGGTTCTTCACTTACACGACTCCAATATGCCTTAAGAATCTTCTCTATTACCTGGTGACACATAAAGCCAACATATAGAAAACGCTTGGTTTCAAACATAGCATTGGCAGTGTCAAAATCGTAGTCCGACATTTCTACCCAATATGTCACCTTGTCATTCATAGATAAGTTGCTGGTCTAATTAACTGCGAATATAGTGAATATCCCTGATATAGTGACACTCTGAGCGTGGAAATCGATTACATTATGCCTTTTACTCTGTCAGCCGACAGTTTTAGGATTCCATCCTAACGTGAGCTCTATATCATCTTAGAACAGCGTGAGCTGTTGGTCGAGCAGGCGGAAGGTGAGGCGATGGTGGGGGGTTACGCCGAGACGCGCTATTGCCTCACGATGGGCCTTTGTGGGGTAGCCCTTGTTCACCTCCCATTGATAGCCGGGAAACTCATCAGCAAGGCGGCGCATGAGCTCGTCGCGGTGGGTTTTGGCAAGAATCGAAGCGGCGGCGATGTTGCCGAACCGTCCGTCACCTTTCACAAACGTTTTCCAGGGTATATCGCCGAATGGCTTGAAGCGGTTGCCGTCAACGATAATCTGCCCCGGGGTCACCGTCAGGGCAGCCAACGCCCTGTGCATGGCCTCGATTGAGGCATTGAGAATGTTGATTTTGTCGATTTCGGCCGGTGAGCACATCGCCACAGCCCAAGCCACGGCTTCCTGCTCGATAATTGGGCGCAGCGCCTCGCGCCGTTTCTCGGTAAGCTGCTTTGAGTCGTTGAGCCACGGATGGTGGAAATCATCGGGCAGAATCACTGCAGCCGCAACCACCGGACCTGCAAGACAACCGCGGCCGGCTTCGTCACAACCCGCCTCAAGCAGCCCGGTTGTGAAACAGTTGGGTAGGGAAACATTCATAATCGCGGAGTTGGCAAGTTACAGATCCTTGCGGAATGAGCGGCGGCGGCGGTGCTGACGTCGCTCGAAATAGCTCCATTGGTCCTGCACCTTCGAGTTATCCTCAAGCTCGGGATTCGATTCGGCATACTTGAAGCCATATTTGTTGTAGTAGGGAATGAGGTCGGCAAACAGCAGCGCGTTCACACCCTTGTTCTGGTATTCGGGCTTCACCGCAATCAGCAGAAGGTCAACGGTGTCTGACTTCCCGCGCAACGCCTGCAACAGCGGAATCCAACCGAAGGGGAACAGTCGTCCGCGGCTTTTCTGCAAAGCCTTCGAGAACGACTGGATGGAGATGCCCACAGCCACCAGCTTGTCGTCGGCATCGGTAACCACCGTAACCAAATCGAGGTTGATGATGCTCAGATACATGTCGACATAGTAGTTAATCTGTCTCTTTGTGAGCGGCGAGTAACCGTAGAGTTCGTCGTAGGCCTCGTTGATGAGCTCGAACAGAGCCACGCCATACTGCTCTTTGACGGTTTTCCTCGATTTGAATTTCTTTATTTTCAAGTTGTTGCGTTGCTGCACAAGTTGGGCGATGCGGCTGTGCTTTTCGGGGATGGCATCGGGCACGGTCACTCTGAACTCCACCCAATCGGCCTCCTTCTCGAAGCCGAGGCGCTCCATGTGGCGGGGATAGTAGGGGTAGTTGTAGATGGTGGCCATTGTGCCGAGCTCCTCGAAGCCTTCGATGAGCATCCCCTCCTGGTCCATGTCGGTGAATCCGAGCGGACCAACGATTGAAGTCATCCCCTTTTCGCGCCCCCATTGGCTCACGGCATCGAAAAGCGCGTCGACAACCTCGTCGTCGTCAATGAAATCGACAAAGCCGAAACGCATCGATTTCTTTCCCGTGCGCTCGTTCACAATGTTGTTGATTATACCTGTGATGCGCCCCACCGGCTTACCGTCGCGGTAGGCCATGAACGACTGAGCCTCGCAGAAGTCAAACGCCGGATTCTTGTCGGGCGACAACGTGTTGATGTCGTCGGTCACCAACGGCGGCACAAACCAGGGGTTGCCGTCGTAAAGGTCAATGCCGAAGTTTACATATTTCTTGAGCTGTGAGCGTGTGGGTTCTATTTTGCGGATTTCAACTGACATAAGTCGTTTTTTTGTTTGAATTGTTGTTTTGCCCCCTGCAATCACCGAAACGTCAGAGCGCCGGATTTTTCACACAGAGCCACCCGAGAATGGCGGTCATGATGAGCAGGAAGGTGATAATAACGATATAGAGCCGCTTGTTGGAGTTGCCGGCGATGGCCATGCGCAGGTCGGGCACATCGCGGAAGCGCTTCGACGGTTCGGTTGCCAGGCAGCGGTCAACCACCTTGCGCAGGCGCGGGTTGCGGTCGTCGGTGGCATCGAGCACCTCTTTGAGAATCTTGCCGAAGTTGCGCATATCCTCCGAGGCATCGGCTGCAGAAAGATTGGCACGCTGGTCGAAACCCACGTCAATCACTTTCAGGTTGCGGATATTCTCGGTGAAGATTATCGTTTCGGGGCGCAACGGGTGGTGAACGATGTGGTTGGTCTGAATGTAGCTGATTGCATCGACCAGACGTGTGAGGATTTTCTCCTTGATATCCTCGTTTACCTCCCCCTTGTCGATGAGCTTGCGCAGCGAGTCGCCATATACGTCGTCGGTAATGATGCACATTCCCAGCCCCGGCACCTCCTCATAGTCGTTAATCATGATTATGTTGGGGTGTGCGAGGTTGTAGCGCACATCAAACTCCTTTTCAATCATCTCCCTGAATTCGGGTTTGTCGCGGAGCTCGGGCTTTAGGGTTTTGAGCATCACCCATTTGCCATGTTTTTTGGCGGTGTAGACGGCGTAGAACTCCTCATCCCATTCGGGAAGATGCTCTATCTCGGTCCATTTCGGCTGGTCGGAACTCATTTTTCAGAGGGTTTTGAGGGGTTATTTATGAGTGGCGAAAAATTCCTTCTCGCGGGTGTTGTTGAAGTAGAGGATGTGCTGGCGGTCGCTGGTTGGGAAGGTGACCTTTATGGCATCGACATCACCAACCTTGGTGCGGTCGACGATGCGCTCTATGCCCAGCACATTGCGCATTATGCGGCTCATGTCGGCCGATGAAATCACCACGAAGGGGGACGAGGCCGAAGTGCCGCGGCCACTCTCGAGAATGGCGGTGGCGATGAGGTCGCATTTGATGCCGTAGTTGAGAATCTTTTTCCCGTAGGTGCCTTTGTCGCGCATGCGGTCAACTGCGGCCAGGGCGAGCACATTGAGGTCGAGCGACACCGGGTTGAGCTTCAACGCTTCCAGGGCCAGCTCCTCGGCTTTCTCATAGTCGGCCGCCTCATAGGCTTCCTCCACCTCGGCAAATGTTTCGCGGGGGTCGTAGTCGGGGGTATAGGAGTAGCCGTAGTAAACCGTGGCCAGTTCGGCGGGGGTGAGGGTGGTGTCGGACTTTTCAAACCTTTCGAGCAGTTGGCGGTACTTTCCGGGGTTCATTTTCACATCGACCTCGATTGCATTGAGGTCGACGGCACGCACCGAGGCTGCCGCTGCAAAGGCAACGAGAATCAGAAGCAGTTTCTTTAACATAGAATGATAACAATTTGGTAGGGCGCGGATGCGTCCGCCAAGAGTGAACGCATCGCGCAAGTTGTTGGTTCGCCGCAATCAGAATTCGATGCCAACGGCCTTCATAATCTTTTTGGGAAGGTCGATGTTATCGTTGAGCGGGGTAAACAGAAGGCAATCGGTGCCTATGGCATAGACGGGAACGGGTGAACCGGTGTGAGAACCCGATGTCCAGCCGAAGCCCGATTTGTAGTTGAGAATATCGAAAGTGAGGGTCACGAAACCGTTGTAGGCGGCATAGAGCGTTTTCTGCACATCTGAGGTGTTGCGGTTGAGGAAAATTTCATTGAATTTCTGCTCAAGGCGTTCCTCCTCGTCGGGATTGAGGGTCACCACATCCCAAAATCCGAGGTTGTCGCGCATATATTGCTGCATCTCGGCCCATGTGTAGTCGGGGCGGGTGTTGAACATCTCCTCGCAGTAGTCATTGAAAATCTCCTTGCTCACCTTCTGACGCGAGGCAACCTGAGGCTGCACGCTGTAGCCTGTGGCCTGGCAACCCACCGACATGCCGCCGGTTTCGTGGTCGGCGGTAACCACGATAAGGGTTTCATCGGGGTGGGCAAGGTAGAAGTCGTAGGCAATCTGAAGGGCTTCGTCGAAGTTGATTACCTCGCGCACCGAAGTGCCGCCATCGTTGCCGTGGCCGGCGTGGTCGATGTTGCCCCCCTCAACCATCATGAAGAAGCGGTCGGGCGACACGCGCTGCAGGTGTTCCAGCCCGGCACGTGTGAGCTGTGGCAGCGTCACCGCACCCGCGAGCGAGTCAACCGTGTAGCCGATGTTATTGTTGTTCTTGCGGTCGCGCAGAGGGCTGAGCACAAGCACCTTGTCGGCTGTTTTATCCATCGAGTCGAGCCCGTAGCTCACGCTCACGTTGTTCTGCGCAAAGTAGTCGAGCAGATTGTCGTTGCCGTCGCTGTCGGTGGTTCTGCGCAATGCCGAACCGGCGGCAAACTGATAGCCCGACTCGGCGAGGTGGCGCCCTATCTCATAGAATTGGGCGCGGTTGGGCACGTGGGTGTAGAATGCTCCGGGGGTGGCATCGTCAATGGCCACGGAGGTAACGAGCCCCACGCCATAGCCGTTGTCGAACAGCACCTTGGCAATTGAGTTCACAGCCACGGTGTCGGCATTCATACCGAGCATTCCGTTTTTGGTCTTGTGGCCTGTTGCAAGAGCTGTTCCGGCTGCCGCCGAGTCGGTCACGTCGGAGCTTGCCGAATGTGAAGTTGCCATAGATGCAACGGGGAAAGTGGTCATCAGCAGCGGTTTCTCATGTTTGAGCACATGTTTTTTGTAGAGCTGCGCGTTGACAACTTCGTTAATTCCCATTCCGTCGCCAATGAAGTAGAACACATATTTAGGCGCCTCGGCTGCCGCCGAAAAGATTGCCAGCGACACGGCCATTCCGGCCACCGCCTTGCGGCTGATTTCAAATATATTCATTCGGTGAGTTAATTAATTTTTCAAGGTTATTGAAGGTTGTGATTAATCATGTTGTTTTCAAGTCAACGAGCTCCAGAGCCGTTCATTGCCAGCATCGGGTCGATGAAACGGCGGTCGTTGCTCAGGCGGGGCACCTTGCGCTGCCCTCCGAGCTTACCCGTCGAGGCGAGCCAGCGGTCGAACAGCCCGGGTGATGCTTCCACCACCGTGAGGCGGTCGAGGAAAATGCCCCCGGTGCGTTTTGCCTGATAGTCGGAGTTCTCCATCTGCAACGCCTCATCGAGGCGGCGGCAGAAATCATCCATATCGCGGGGTGGAGTGGCAAATTCAACCAGCCATTCATGCCGGCCGCGCGAATGGTCGCCGGCATAGACGGGGGCGGCCGTGTAGTTGAGCACCTCGGCTCCGGTTTCGGCGCAGGCGCGGGCAAGCGCTGCGTCGGTGTTATAGACCATCACCTCCTCGCCGAAAGCGTTGATGAAATGGCGCGTGCGGCCTGCAATGGTGATTTCGAGCGGGTTAGTGGATTCGATTTTCACCGTGTCGCCCAACGGATAACGCAACAAGCCGTTGCTCGATGTTATCAGCAGGGCGTAGACTTCACCCTGCGCCACCTCCCATGCCGGCACCGGTGGCGCCGACGGGTGGGCCACAGGAACGAATTCATAGAACACATCGGTGTTCATCAGCAAGCGCATCGCCGGGGAACCGGGGCGAGCCTGCACTCCGAAAAATCCTTCGCTGGCATTGTAGTTCTCCCAATAATGCATCCTGTCTCCGCGGGTGATGCGGGCATACTGGCTGCGGTAGGGGCCGAATGCAATGCCGCCATGAAAAAACACCTCGAGGTTGGGCCACACATCGTGGATTGTGGATGCTCCGGCCCGCTCAACCACACGTTTCAAAACGGTTAGAAACCACGACGGCACACCCGAAATAGAGCGCACGTCGGCATGCAGCGAAGCCTCCACAAGTGCCGGGAGCTTCTTCTCCCAGTCGGCCATGAGGGCTGTTTTTTTTGAGGGAATCCTGAAAAGATTCACCAGAGGGTTGATGCGGTCGATGAGCGAGGCCGAGAGGTCGCCAACCTTCACTCCGCGGGGAAGTGTGAGCTCGTTGGCGAAGCTCCCTCCGAGAATAAAATTCTTTCCGCCGAACACGCGGCTGTGGGGATGGTAATGCAGATAGGAAGCCAGCGAATAGGCCGCCCCGGCATAATGCCCGTGATTGAGGCAGCGCGGGGTGATGGGCACATATTTGCTTTTGCCGTCGGATGTGCCCGACGATTGGGCGAAACGCCTTGTTGTTCCGGGCCAGAGAATATCACTCTTCCCCTCAACCATTTGCATCACATCGGGGCGCATGGCGGCATAGTCGCCTTGGGGCACTTTTGCCGCAAACTCCTCATAACTGCCGATTTCACCAAAGCCATAACGCTCCCCCACCGCTGTGGCACGGGCCGACGCAAGGAGGTTGGCGAGCAGCTTGCGCTGCCCCGCCTCAAGATTTTCGCCGGCTCGTTGCTCCATGTCGAAAACCTTCTCAAAATATGGCCGGGATAATCCGGTGAAATCAAACATAGGGTTGCTAATGAAAAGCAAATTTACAAAATTTTTCACTACCCTACCCCCAATCGACCTATTTTAAAAGCATTTAACCACATCGCGGGGCTATCATCGGGCGGGCGGTTGGGCGAGTGTCGCGGGAAATGTGTATCTTTGCAAGTTAATATCAAGTTAATACCAAGCAACTAACCATTTTTGAACTATCCGTTATAAACCGACATGTCGATTGACAAGATTATAGCCGAGGGGGTCGCAGCAGCTGTGAAATCCCTCTATGGAGTGGAGGCCGACGCATCGCAGATTGTGCCTCAGGCCACCCGCAAGGAGTTTGAAGGCAACCTCACCGTGGTTGTGTTTCCGTGGGTCAAGGCTGCCCGCAAGTCGCCCGAGGCTGTGGGCGAGGAGATTGGCCGTTGGCTGGTCGACAATGTTCCCGCCGTCGACCGCTTCAATGTGGTGAAAGGGTTCCTCAACATCGTTATCGAGCCCACATTCTGGAACTCGGTGCTCACCCACATTGCCGGCACCGAAAACTTCGGCATCACCGCCGCCTCCCCCCAAAGCCCGCTGGTGATGGTTGAATATTCATCGCCCAACACCAACAAGCCTCTCCACCTCGGCCACGTGCGCAACAACCTGCTCGGCTTCTCGCTGGCCGAAATTCTCAAGGCCTGCGGCAACCGTGTGGTGAAAACCAACATCGTCAACGACCGCGGCATCCACATCTGCAAATCAATGCTCGCATGGCAGAAGTGGGGCGAAGGCATTACACCCGAGACTGCCGGCAAGAAGGGTGACCACCTCATCGGCGATTTCTACGTGCTCTTCGACAAGCACTACAAAGCCGAGGTGAAAGCAATCGCCGAGCGCGACAACATCAGCGAGGAGGAGGCTGCCAAGCTGTCGCCCCTCATGGCCGAAGCCCGCGAAATGCTGCGCCGCTGGGAGCAGAAAGACCCCGAAGTGCGCCAACTGTGGGAAACCATGAACAAGTGGGTCTACGCCGGCTTCGACGACACCTACCGCCGCATGGGGGTTGACTTCGACAAAATCTACTACGAGTCCGACACCTACCTCGAAGGGAAGGAAAAGGTACTCGAAGGGCTTGAGAAGGGTATCATGTTCCGCAAGGAGGATGGCTCGGTGTGGGCCGACCTCTCCGATGCCGGTCTCGACCAGAAGCTCCTGCTCCGCTCCGACGGCACTTCGGTCTACATGACCCAGGATATCGGCACCGCCAAACTCCGCTTCCAGGACTACCCTATCGACAAGATGATTTATGTTGTGGGCAACGAACAGAACTACCACTTCCAGGTGCTCTCGCTGCTGCTCGACCGCCTCGGCTTCAAATGGGGCAAAGACCTCGTTCACTTCTCCTACGGCATGGTTGAGCTCCCCGAAGGGAAGATGAAGAGCCGCGAGGGAACCGTTGTCGATGCCGACGACCTCATGGAGGAGATGGTGGCAGGTGCACGCGAAGTGTCGCGCGAACTCGGCAAGCTCGACGGCCTCACCGACGAAGAAATCAACGAGATTTCTGAAATCGTGGGGTTGGGCGCGTTGAAATATTTCCTCCTCAAGGTTGACCCGCGCAAAAACATGCTCTTCAACCCTAAAGAGTCGATCGACTTCAACGGCAACACCGGCCCCTTCATCCAGTACACCTACGCCCGCATCCGCTCGGTGCTCCGCAAGGCTGCAGAGCAAGGGGTTGCCATCACCGACTTCTCAGCGGTCACACCCAACGAAAAGGAGGTTGCACTCATCCAGACCCTCGCCGACTTCCCCGCAACCGTGCAGGAGGCAGGCCGCGACTACTCCCCCGCCGTGATTGCCAACTATGTTTACGAACTCGTAAAGCAATACAACCAGTTCTATCACGACTACTCCATCCTGCGCGAGGAGGATGCCGCCGTGCGCTCGCTCCGCCTCACCTTGTGCGACGTCACCGCCCGCGTTATCAAAACCGGCATGAGCCTGCTCGGCATCCGCGTGCCCGAACGCATGTGATGCCCGCGTGCCCAATTTAAACCATAGGCACACTCTGAGCGTCTAAAGTAATAGAACAACTTAAACTCTCACCAATTAAGAAACTTAGAAAAATGAATTATTATCCCACCGATTCCTACACGCCTCAATCGCTCGACGCCAAAGTGTCGTCGGTGATGAAAAACGTGTACCTCAAAATGTTCCTCGGTCTGCTCGTCACAGCCCTCGTTTCGTGGATTGTGGCAGCCACCGCTACCTCCGACACAAGTTTCCTCGTCTACATGGCTCAGCACCGCTGGGTCTACTGGGGTCTTGCCGTTGTTGAAATTGGCCTTGTGATGTGGATTTCGGCCGGTCTGCACAAAATGAGCTCAGGTCTGGCAACAGGGCTTTTCTTCCTCTTCGCCGTGGTCAACGGCCTCACCCTGTCGATAATCTTCGTGGTCTACTCAATCGCCGCCATCTTCAAAACATTCCTCATCACCGCAGGAGTGTTCGGCGCCATGACCATCTACGGCTACTTCACCAACCGCGACCTCACCAAAATCGGCACATTCCTCTACATGGCTCTCTTTGGCCTGATTATCCTCGCCATTGTCAACATCTTCTGGGCCAACTCCACAATGGAATGGATTGTGAGCGGCTTGGGCGTGCTCATCTTCATCGGCCTCACCGCATGGGACACCCAGCGCATCAAGCAGATGGCCTATGCCGACCCGTCGATGGCCAACGGCCGCCTTGCCACCCTCGGCGCCCTCAGCCTCTACCTCGACTTCATCAACCTCTTCCTCTACCTCCTCCGCTTCTTCGGCGGCAACCGCGACTAACCCCCCGCTTCCCCCGCGCCCATTCCGGGCGCCCCCATACCCGCAGGCGCAGCTCCCACCCCGGAGCCGCGCCTGCTTCGCTTTCCCCACCCTGCTCCATCCGGCTTGCCGCACGTAGAGCCGCCATACATGGCGGCTTGTAACCTCCCCGTCAAATCCGGCACCACATTGGTGTGTCAACAAGTGGGGAGAATAACTTAGTTTAAAGGGAGTTAGATTGTTTAGAAGTTACAAGCCGCCATGTATGGCGGCTCTACGTGCGGCAAAGCCGAATGCAAAGGTTATACTAAAGATGAATGTAGCGATATTTATGGTAAAAATGTCAAAGGGCTCTGGCCGGGCGGTTGCACAGGGGGATGGTTCGTAGAAACCGTGAGCCTGTGGTTGGGCGGAGTCCGGCACACCGCATGATTCGGACGAGGGTGTGGGGTGGGCCCTCTCGGGCGGATTCTAATAATGGCGGGGGCGGTTGTGGGGAGGTGTAGGTGATGAATGGGATGATGAGGTAGGTTGTGGAGTTGCGGAGGATGAGGCGCGGTGAGTGGGCGGGTGTGATGCGCTGCAACTGCAGGGGGAATTTGCGGCCTTTGGGGGTGTCTTGATAGTGGAGGATGACGAGGCCGCTGCCGACATAGGGGAATATGGCCCGGCAGATTTCCAGGAAGTTGAGGTGGTTCCTACGGAAGGGACTGTAACTGCGGAAGTTCTGCATGTTGAGCAGCAGGGCGAACTCGGGGTTGCAACCGCGCAGGGAGGAGGGGGTGCGAGGGGAGATGTTCCACAACGCCTTGTGACCGGGGAAGCTGGTGAGGGTGCTACGGGTTGCCCTCTCGCAGATGATGGCGAGAGTGTTAGGGAGGGAGAGGGAGAGACGGTAGTTGAGATAGCTGCGCAGGATGGGAGTGGAGTCGTGGCTGGGAGGGTCGATGATGAGGACAGGGGAGGTTGAGGAGGCGCGCTCAAGGCGGGATATGACAATGCGCTCGGCCCGAGAGAGAGGACGGCCGATGAAGCGTGCGAAGCCGCGGGAGACGGGCATGGGAGGACGCAACGTGATGGGACGGGATGTGGTGATTAGTTTGCGCATCAACGCGCAAAGATAAACGGCGGGATGGTGGGGAGGAGGCTTAAAAAGAAGAAAAGTTGAGGGGGCAAAAGTTTTCAACTTTTCACGGCACCAAAAAAATGAAGAGTTTTTAGTTTTTAGAGGCTGAGCGGGGAAGCATTCGGCGCAGCCGCACGTAGAGCCGCCATATATGGCGGCTTGTAACTTACCCCGTCAAATCGGGTTCCACATCGGTGTGTCAACGAGTGGTCGGAGACCACGGGGTCGTTGGTAACCTCACCATAAAGCCGCCTTGCGCGGCGTTTGGTGGGGACTATATAATCGGGCGTTCAGCGCAACCTTGGAGAGGTGCGATGCAAAGATTATGGGCATTTGATGTTACCGCGGCGGCCATGTCGCACCTCTCCAAGGTTGCGACTGTGGTGCAGGCCCATATCCCCCACCAAACGGCTCCTCCGGAGCCTGTATGGTGGGGTTACCAACAACCCCGTGGTCTCCGACCACTTGTTTTTACGCCACGTGGGGAGAATAACTTATTTTAGAAGTTACAAGCCGCCATATATGGCGGCTCTACGTGCGGCAAGCCGAATAGAGCATATATGCAGCCGAACGGAGCAAAGAGGCGGCAGGCCGAATGGAGCAAGGTGGGGGGAAAGCGAAGCAGGCGCGGCTCCGGGGGGAGCTGCGCCTGCGGGTATGGGGGGTGCGGGGTTAGCGCACTACGATTTTGGATACTGAGGTGCCCTGACGGCGCACGTAGATGCCGGCGGGGAGGGGCTCGGCGATGCGGATGCCCTGGAGGTTGTAGTATTCAACGGGGGCTGCGGCATTGTCGCCGGCAACTGTGGAAACTCCGGAGGTTGCCTTGAGGGCGATGCGGTAGTTCTGGTTGCCGTTGTTATCCCAGTCGTTGCCGGTGTTGGTTACGAAGCTGATGTAGGAAGCGGCCTGCTCGGGATTGTTGAAGGGACCGATTTTCACTTCGAGCTCGTTGTTGGCGTTGCGGTAGAAGGGTGTGCGGGCAGCTTTGCCGTCGGAGTGATACTGCGAGCCTTCGGGGAGGTAGGCTTCCACGGGTTTCTCGTAGTTGTTTACACCCCAGTGGAGGATGATGCCGTCGCGGCCGTTGGGGGCTGTGATGGTGATAACATCGTCGACGGTGGGTTCGACGGGAGAGATTTTGTAGGAGCCGACAGTTGAGACAACGTCGTCGTCGCCTCCGCCACCACCGATGGTGCTGTTGCCGTCGCCAACCCACACATGCAGAATCATTGAGCGGCTAACGTTGCCTTTGTTATCCTCGGCTTCAACATAGTAGTCGAGCAGCACGTTTTTCTGACCGGTGATTTTTGCTGAATATTCGTCGGCCTTGACCTGGGGCTTGGGATTTGTGAGCGACACGATGGTTTGGGGAGTCATCTCCACCTCCTGCCATTCACCAACTTCATCGCCGCCGGCGTAGGTTTCGTTCTGATTCGACGACAGGGGGTTTACACCGTCCTTGTCGACGCGATATTTGAGTTTCACCGATTTGAGGCCGCTAAGGTCGTAGACATAGCTCCACACGGTGAAGTCGGAGGGCTGAACCACTTCCCACTCGGTTGTGCCAGGGTTGTAGGGCTCGCGCTGGGGATGGTAGATTGAGGGGCCTGTGAGGTCGGTGCCCGAGGCTACTGTGGATGCAACCTTGCCGATAGCGAGGTTGGCGGCAGTTGCGGGCTTGGAGTCCCAGTTCTCGGTGCCGTCCCAATACCAGTAGCAGCTTGTCTCGCCACACATGAGGTCGTCCCATGCTGCTTTCACGTCGGCAGCGTCAGGAGCAATCTGAGCGGCAGTCTTAACGTGGTTGGAAGCTGCGGTGATGATGCCCCAGCTGTTGTGGTCGGGGCTGTAGGGGTCGGTAGCGCCGGGATATGTGCCTTTGTCGCCGTTCCATTTGAGGAATTCGGGGTCGGCGCCGGCACCCCACCAGCTTCCCGATTCAACATGAATGACGTCGTCGTCGGCAGGGGGGAATTCGTCGAGATAGTCCTGGATTGTGGTGCAGGCGAAGCGGTCGGGGTTATCCTTGAGCCAGTCAACGAAATTCTGGAAGTTTGAGCCGTAGTAGCTTGCCGAACCACCGCCGTGGTTGTCACCGTCGTGGTGGAGGACCACCAGGATGGGGTGTTCGGGGTCGGTATTGAAGCTTTCGAGCTGGCTGATGCACTTTTCATACTGGAGCGCGCCGAAGCCGCCGCGGCCATCTTCGTTGCCGAACACCAGCGATGTGGGCACGGCAATCATTTTGTATTCGCTGCCGGTGGCGGGGTCGACATATTTCATCCAGTGGGGACGGTGACCCCATCCGGCCGAAATCTGCCCGGGGCAGTAGAGGCCGTCGATATGAGTCCAGTCGGCGGGGTTTTCGTTGAGCACATCGGCCTTGTTGGGTTCAACCATCGAGAAACCTTTAATCCAGGGGTAGTCGATAGCGGTGCGGTCGAAGTGGGAGTTGTCGACCATAGCCCATTCAATCCCTTCGTTAACGAGTGCGGGAATCATGTGTTCCTCGAAAGCGTTTTCGGGAGGGAAGATACCTTTTGAGTAGGGCATGCCGGGGAAGTTCTCGCTGAAGCATTCGCGGTGTTTGCGAATCTGGCGCATGGCATCCTCACCATCAATGAGTGCCATGAGGGGGTGATAGTAGCCGAAAGCCACCATATCGAGACGCTGGTTACCGAGCGCTGTTTTCTTTGAAATCATGTCGGTCCAGTTCTTTTTCCAGTTGGAATAGCCTTTGCCGGCGTTCTCAAGCACATTGAGGTTCTCGACCAGAGAGCCGGAGAACGACACCTGCGCGCCACCGGGGAGATCGGCTGCAATGAGTTTGTTAACGGCGCTTGCGGGCCATGAGGTATAGGCTCCGGTGCGCGACATGAACACGTCGTTGATGAGGGGATAGCTCAATTCGCCGCTTTTGTCGGTTTCAAGCACGTTTTCGCCGGGTGTGTAGATTGGCTGGTGCATGTGCCATTGGAACGCAATGTAGATTTTGGGCGTTGCAGCAACCGCACCCATTGCGCAGGCCAACAGCCCCGCAGCCACAAACAGTTTCTTCATGATAGAAAAAATGATGGTTTTAGATGATGGTTTAGATAATATAAGAAGATGATAATCACCCGTAAAATTAGTAAAAATCCGCTAAAAAACAAGCAACTATGTTCAATTATAATGCAAAAGAGTAGAAGCGGAGCGGTGTGGCTACAATCGGCGGCCTCCGCACGCCAGCTGCGCGAGAGATTCCCGAGAGCACCCTCCATGCTTAGACGCAAAAGGCGGTGTGCCATGAATTTTGACACACCGCCTTAGTAGAATTCAGAGAGGTTTCGATTAGAAAATCTTGCCTGAGAGGGTGAATTTGAGCACGGGCCAAACGGTGAAGTGGTCCATGATTTTCTGGAAATCGTCGTCGTTATCTTCAACAACCTTGCGCATTTCGTCGTCGCTGAGGCCGTCGGCATACACTTTGGGCTTGCCCTGGAACTGAACGCCGAGCTCCACACCGAAGTTAATTCGGCGGTTGGGAACGGGACGACCCCAACCGATGCCGAGGTAGGGACGGAAGGAGTTGACCTTCAGGCCACCTTTGATGTTACCATCCTTATCCATAGGGATGCGGTAGTCGCCGATGAGAACGCCGAGGTTGCCGCTGTTCTGTGCATAATCTTCGCTGTGTCCTGAAATCTTGATGAGGTCCTTGCCGCCGAAGTAGGCACCGGCAGCAACGTAGAAGCTACCTACGGGGAAGGGGTAAACGTTGAAAATCAAGGAGCCCTGAACGCGCTTGAACGAGGCTTCAACTTCCATTGTGGGGTCGCTCACGTAGTTTGACCAATATCCGTAGCCGTCAACATCCACGTCGACATCGGTGTGGAATTTGAAACCGGGCATCACGGAAAGACCGAGACGTGCCTGCACAAAACGTGTGATGGGGGTTGATACTTCAAAGCCGATACCGTTGGTGCTCACGTTGAGGTCAACACCGAGATGGTTGGCGATTCCGGCTTTTTCCAAACCGATGGCCGAGCTCGAAAGTGTGCCCAACACAACGGCGATAGCAAGTAGGAATTTTTTCATCGCTTGTTTTTAAAAGTGTGTTTGAAATTTATGATTGGTTGTGTTTTTTATCGGAGATAAAAGTGAACGGGGTGTTTCACATAGTTTCCACAAAATTAGCAATTAAATCGGATACAAGCAAATGGGAGGGGAGAAGGCAGAAGCAAGAAGTCAGAAATCAGAAGGGAGGGGGAAGCACGTAGAGCCGCCATATATGGCGGCTTGGGATGGAAGGGGTGAATTAAGGGTCTTTAAGGACTTTAGGGACTTTAGGGACCTTAAGGACTTTAAAGACCCTACCAATCGAATTTCTGACTGCTGACTTCTCGCTTCTGACTTCTTTCTACGCAGATAAGGGAGCGCCTTTTTGAAGCGCTCCCTCTCTGTGGGATTATAATGTGTTGATGACGGCTTATTCGGCAGCTGTTTCAGCGGCGGGTGCCTCCTCGGTTGCGGGGGCTTCGGCTGCATCGGCTGCAGGAGCTTCCTCAGCGGCTGCTTCAGCGGCGGGTGCCTGAACGGGGGTGTTGTACTCGGTGCCGGTAACGGTTTGAACTTCGTTCACGGGCTTAACGCGTGAACCGCTCTGAACCATTGTGCGGGGCATAACGAAAACCGAGATGATGGCGAGAACGCCGATGATAGCGGCGAGAGTCCAGGTTGCTTTCTCAATAAAATCGTTGGTGCGACGAACGCCCATAATCTGGTTGGAGCCGGCAAATGACGACGACAAACCGCCACCTTTCGACTTCTGAACGAGCACTACGATGATGAGAAGAATTGATACTAAAACAGTGAGGATGATAATGAGCGTGTACATTTTTTATTTAGTATATGCTATTTCGTTGTTGTTATTCGGGTTGAACAGCGCTGTCGGTGCGCTTTCTGCGATAGCTTTCGGCAAGCATCAGTTTGCGAAGAAACCGCAATTGGTCTGCAAAGTAAGCATTTTTTTCGGGAAACGCCAAACTTAAACGGTTAAGAATTTCATAGGCACGCTCATAGCGGCGTGTTTTGATGTAGATTTTGGCAAGACTTTCGCTAAGGAGGGTGTTTTCGGGGGGTGTTTCGGGCGTCTTGACTGCCGTTTTCACGCGCTGTTTGGGAGCGGCCGGGGCTGCCTGGGTGGTGTCGGCATCGGCTGTTTCGTGGGGGAGCTTGTCGCCATGCCCTGAGCCCTCCCCTTTCACTGAAAGGATGAAGCGGTTGATGCGGTCGTCGCGCGAGTTTCCGGTTGGAGCGGCATCGGGGAGGGAGTTTTCCTCATCACGTGCAAGCTGCTGCGAATAGTCGGCCACCGGGTTGAAAATGAGCCGTTCAAGAATTTCGGTTTCACCTTCGTCGGAGGGGCCGTAAGTTGCGAGGAATTTGTCGATGGCCTGTTGGGTGGTGGAAACGGCTTTTGTTGGAGCCGGGGGGTAGAAGTTGTCGAAACGGTCGCCATCGGGTTCAACGAGGCGCTCGGCCATTTCATGGCTGCCTGTGGCGAGCGCTATAGCTGCCCCGAGCTCACGACGTTGCGACGGAGTGAGCGATTTTTTGTCGCGTAAAGCCATGAGGTCAACAGCCTTGAAGAACGGATAGCGTTCCTTAAGGCTTCTGAGCCAATTTTCATCGGGGATGAAATTCTCATCGTTGATGAGAGCGAGAAGTTTTTCGGCGTCGGAATTCATGGCGTTTTATGTTCTGAGGCTCCCTCTCGGTTACCAGTTACCGAGAGTGGCATTGAAAATGAGTTCGACAAGCTCTTTGGATATTTCCTGACAGAGCTGTTCCTGCACATCGGTGAGCATCTGCGATGCGTCGAAATCACGATAGGCCGAGAAGGTTTGGTTGAGGTCGTTGGCATCGTTTTTGGCATCGGTGTATTTCACCCTCACAGTGATGGTGAGGCGTGTTTTCGATGCGTAGGCATCCTCGGTAACAGCCTGTGGGGTGAGGTTGTAGCCGGTGATTTCACCTTCGAGGTCGAGGTCGGAGGCTGTGTCGACCGTTGTGAGACGTGTGTTGCGGGTTATATAGTCGAGCAATTCGTTTTCAAAAGTCTGCTGCAGCGGTGAATAAACCAAAGCCGCGCGGATGGGGAACTCACCCACATGAATGGTGCGGTAAACGCTGTAGTCGAGAGCGGCACCGTTGAGTTTATAGCTTATGCGGCAGCTCTGCGGCACGGCGAGCATTGCCACGAAAGCCAACACACATATTATTCTGTTGATTACTGACATCGGTTGAGTTTGAATTTTTTGTGGGGTGAAACTGTTGCTCATTCCAACCCGTATTCTTTTATCTTGCGGTAAAGCGTGCGTTCGGAAATGTTGAGCTCGGCGGCGGTTGCCTTGCGACGGCCTCCGTTGCGCTCAAGCGACATGCGGATGGTTTCGCGCTCGGTGTCCTCGAGGGTGCGCCCCTCGACGTTCACCACCGAGTGGGTAACGTCGATTGGTTCGCTTCCCGACGCCGAGGCTGAAGCCACAACGGCGCTCTCAAATGGGTTGTGAGTGCCCGGGGCATGATATTTCATCAAGGCCATTTCGGGTTCGGAGGCCACCACTGGGTTGTGCCCTTCGGATAAAGCACCCTTTGGACGGATTTCGGCCCTAAGCATCTCAATTTCGTTCTGAAGCCTGAAAATGAGACCGAAGAGCATCTCACGCTCGCGCTCGTAGGTGTGAAGTCCCTGCGTGTCGGGGGTGCCTTGAACTGTTGGTGAATAGGTTGCCGTTATCTGCGGCAGATAGCTTTTGAGCAGGGCTGCATCGACGGTGCCCCCACCCTCGAAAAGGGCAAGCTGCTCAACCACGTTTTTGAGCTGACGCACATTGCCGGGCCACCTGTAGTGGAGCATGGCCTCGCGGGCCGATTCGGTGAATGAGATTGCCGGCACGCGATATTTCTCGGCAAAGTCGCCGGCAAATTTGCGTGCGAGGAGCGCTATGTCGTCGCCGCGGTCGCGCAACGGGGGGACGTGAATCTGAACGGTTGACAGACGGTAGAAGAGGTCCTCGCGGAATTTTCCCTCGCGCACGGCCCGCTCCATGTCGACATTAGTTGCGGCAACCACGCGGATGTTGGTTTTCTGCACTGCCGACGACCCCACTTTCAAAAATTCTCCGCTCTCAAGCACACGAAGCAAGCGGGCCTGAGTTGTGAGGGGGAGTTCGGCCACCTCGTCGAGAAAGATGGTACCGCCGTCGGCCTCCTCGAAGTAGCCTTTGCGCGATGCCACTGCACCGGTGAAAGCCCCTTTCTCATGACCGAACAGCTCGGAGTCGATGGTGCCCTCGGGGATGGCACCACAGTTAACTGCAATGTATTTAGAGTGTTTTCGGGGCGAATAGGCATGGATTATCTGCGGGAAAAATTCCTTTCCGCTGCCGCTTTCGCCTGTCACAAGCACCGACAGGTCGATGGGAGCCACTCGCAGCGCGCGGGTGACAGCCTCGATAAGCGCCGGGGCATTGCCAACAATCCCGAAACGCGCTTTTGCCTGCTGAATCTGCTGAGGGGTTATGCTCATGATAAGTGCCTGTTTTGTTTCTTATTATAACTTCGGGGTGCGGACGGTTACTTGCGGCGCCCTACTTCGCGGAGGCTGTAGGTTTTCTCGCGCAGGAATTTGCCGAATTCCTCCATCGAGCCACAATGTTTCATCTGCTCCTCAACCGATATGGGCTCGCCAACGGTGATGTGGAAGGTTTTTCCCTTTTTGCGGAACACCTCGGCGGGATGGCGGAACGTGCGTGCCTGCCAGCACACTACCCCAAGGAAATTGAACCACCACGACTGAGAACCGTGGAAGAAGATGGGGATGACGGGCACTTTCAGTTTCTCGATAATCTGGATGATTGTGGGCTGCCACTCGCGGTCCTGCAAACGTCCGCGCCAGTTCACCTTAGCCACTGCACCGGCCGGGAAGAAGCCGACGGGGTCGCCTTTTCGCACCATTTTAATCACCTCGCGTATGCCTGCCATCGACACGGCTTTCTTCTTGGGGTCGTCGGAAGCCATGGCATCCACAGCGATGAAGTTGGGACGCATTGCCCAGATGTAGTTGAGGAACATGTTGACCATCACCTTGTAGCGCGGCCGGCGCGATGCGATGAGGTCGATGAGGATGATGCCGTCGAGAGCCCCGAAATGGTGGTTGCTCACGGTTACGAACGCCCCTTGGGGAAGATTGTCGAGCACCTCCTCATTGTCGATTTTCAGTTTGATGTCGAGATCGTTGAGCAGACCGCGCACAAACTTCGGCCCGGGGGTGGAGGCGTTGTGGGCGTGAATGTCGTTAACCTTGTCGAGCGACAGGAATTTAATCATGCGCTCAACCAGCTTGCGGTGGCCGCGGAGTTTCGGCACCATTTCCATTATGTCGTCGGCATCGAGGACGGTGAGCTTGCGGGGCTTTCCGTCGTCGGTGAACATGAGGTCTTTATATTCGTTTTCAGGGGTTGGGGCTGCTGCCGCTTCCTGAGGTTTATTTTCTTGTGTCATTGGGATGAGATTTGAAAACAAATCGGGTAAGTAATGCAAAGTTACGAATTTCAAACGATTTTTGGTAACTTTGCGGAGGAAGGGAGAGGGAGAACGTAGAGCCGCCATATATGGCGGCTTGGATGGAAGTGGGGAGGTGGATGGTGAGTGAGGGCTTTGAAGCCTACTCAATTCTTTATAAATAAGCCGCCATATATGGCGGCTCTACGTGCGGCTGTGCCGAATAGTGCCGAAGGGTTCTGAAAACTGACGACTGAAAACTAACTCATAACCAATATAATCATGAAAAAAATTGTAACGGCTGCATTGGCAGCAATCTGTTTGTCGGTGGCTTTGCCGATGTCAGCAAAAAAGAATGCGGCTCCGGCTGAGGAGGGGCGCTCGTTCTCACGCCTTCTTTGGGAAGGGGAAGCTCCGCATCCTAAAATTATCAAGCCGGATGCACAGGGTAACCTGCGCGCTCCGGTTAATATCGGCGACTCTGCCAAACTATATGTTTTTCTGCCCCCGGCCTCGAAAGCCAACGGCAAGGCTGTGGTGCTCTGCCCTGGCGGAGGTTATGCCGGTTTGTGCATGGACTATGAGGGAACCGACTGGGCACCGTTTTTCAACGACCGCGGCATTGCCCTGATTGTGTTGCAGTATCGTTTGCCCGACGGGACATGGCAGATTCCCGTTGAGGATGTGCAGGAGGCTCTGCGCGTTGCCCGCAGAAATGCAACCGAGTGGAACATCGACCCGCAGAAAGTTGGTGTGGGGGGGTCGTCGGCCGGCGGTCACCTCGCCTCAACGGCTTCTACCCATTTCGCCGACCCGGTGAATGCCGACACCGTGAGCTGCCGACCCGATTTCGCGATTCTCTACTATCCGGTTATCAGTTTCATGCCACAGCTCACCCACACAGGCACCCGCAGCAATCTGCTCGGGTCCGATTTCCCGATTGAGCATGAAATTCTTTTCAGTAATGAATATCAGGTGAATTCCGACACACCGCGCACGTGGATTGGTTTCAGCCACGACGACGATCTTGTCAACACTGTTAACGGTTTGCGCTACTATGAGGCGTTGAAAAATGCCGGGGTGCCCGCCTCGCTTCACATCTACCCCACCGGAGGTCACGGCTGGGGAATCCGCTCCGATTTCCGCTATCAGAAGGAGATGCTTGGCGACCTCGCCTCGTGGCTCGAATCATTCTAAAAGAGGAATCTGTCATAACGGCTTGTCCGAATCCCACAAGCTCCTACCGGCCAAACCATTCTGACAAATTCCTCGCCATCCGGATTAAAACAAGGAGGTGTGTCAAAATGCTGAGATTTTGACACACCTCCGATGTATTTTGTGGAGGGGTTAATAAACGAGAGCCATGTTATCGACCCACAGGGTGAGGCCGAGGGTGCCGATGTAGGCTGTGCCGCTTCCGGCCGAAGCCATGACAAGGAGGTGTGTGGGTGTGGCATCGGGGGAATCCCAGCCTACCTCTTTCACGGGAACCATTTTACCCTTGCTGTTGCGGGCATAGTAGCTCTTGTCTTCGGGAATAAGCCCCATGAATGATTTATATTCGGGACGGCCTGTGATGTCGCCATACATCACGGGCAGACGGTGGCCATTGACCCATCCCGAAGTTGATGCCCCGAAATGTTCGCGGCCTGTGCCGACACGTTTGGCATAGAGGTTGCCGTTCTCATCCTCCCAGCGACGCTGAAGAATGATATATACCTCCGAATTGTCGTGGCCGCTGTAGGTTTTCTTTTTGCCGAACCCGGAGGAATAAACCTTGGTGGGATTGGCAGGCATCGACACTTTATAGTCGAACTGCAATGCCTTGGGGCGCTTGGTGAAGGGAATGCCCATCTCCATCTTTGAATAAGGCTCCTTGGTTGAGGTGACAGGTTCGATGAACTTTCCGAGGAAAATAGAGCCGGCCACAACAACGTCGATATTAATCAAACCGATAGCCTTGCAGTTCTCCATCAATGTGGTGAGTTTGCAGCAACGGTTGCCGGCGCTGCGGGTGTCGGGAAACACGGCGTTGCTCCCCTTGGTGATCCCCACCACCTTGGCCATCACATTTGATGTGGCCCAGGGTGAACCGCCTTGATTGGTGTAGGCTTTTGCCCCTTCGATGGTGGCATTAGGAGCAATTTCATAGAGCACCTTTGTGTTACCTCCGATAATTTTTGATTCGGGCACTTTTCGTGTCACCCAGTTTTCAAAATCACCGAATTTGATTTTTTCAACTGTTTCGGCACTCAACGATGCAAAGCAACCCAAAATCCCCAATATCAATGTTGTAATAGCTTTTTCTCTCATAAATTTGATAAGTGTCTGTCTAAAATTATTTCTATAATGGCTGCTTTGTAGTTTTATGCTGCTGATTTTTCGCCCTTTTTCCTCTCTTCATCGGTCACTTAGCTCGCTAAGCTCCCTCTTCATCATGAAAAAATGTCTGAAAAATCACCTACCATAAAACTAAAATAATTTTGAACAGCCACTTAACTTAGAAACTGCAAAAGTAGAACATTTTATAGTTTATAACAACTTTTGGAAGAAAGCGGTCGGCTCAATTGCCCCTTCCTAACAGAAATTTCGACAATCCGGAAACTTTTGTCAGTGCCAGATACATGCCGAGTAACACACCCACATAAAGCACATAAGCCAATATGAGAGTGAAAAACACTGTTGTTTCGCCTTGAGGATGAACGAAAAAGAACACCACACTTTTAAAAGCCTCCTTAAATGGGTGGTGAATCACATAGATGAAAAATGATGCACCGGCTAAAAATTCAGTGCCACGCCATCCGAAATATTTCACCAGCACGTAAACACCACCCAAAGCCACATATGCCCCTACGAGAATGTTGAGATTCTTCATCACAAGCTTAAGTGTGGCGCTGAAATCGTAGCGGCACGTGAAATGGAGATAACCGTTCACCAGATAGAAAGCCGCGGCCAACAGGAGCCATTTCATTCGGATTCCCGAGAAATCAATTCTGTTGACTGCCAGATATAACCCTATGCAATAGTAGCTTAGACTAACCCAATAGCGGTGATTGAAGCCGTCGAAACAAAAGGTGCAAACCGCTATGAGAGTAATAATTAATGGCAATCCGAATCGGCTCACCACCCGGGTGAGCAAAGGGGTGAGGAGAAAGAGTATAAGCAGATCTCTAACGTACCATAGCGGCGTATTATGAGGGTAATAATACCAATCGGGATAAAAATAACCGCCAATCACTCCGCTCCACTGCCATGAACTAATGTCGAACTGTGACAGAGCTTCGCTGTTCAATCCCAAAGCCACAAAAAACAGGGCTATGAAAAAGCCGGCGAACAGCCCCACGGTGTTCCACACAAAATAGGGCCATACGAGCGTGCGCATCCTTCGGCGCAGCTTGTCGCGCCAGGTTTGCCATGATTGCTGCGCCGCTCCCTGAAAAAGGTAGGCCGACATTATGAAGAATACCGGCACGGCATAGTTTTTCAGAAAAGACTCCACCCAGCGGGCCAGACGCCCCACGTTGAGGTTGTCGGTAAGAACATATATCTCGTCGCCGGCCGTAACACTATAGCTACGCAAAAAATGGTCGGCGACCACCGTGAGCGCCAACACCCATTTCAGAATGTTGAAAGTGTGGCTCAAAGCAGTGCGCTCATCAGTCACCACCGGTGCCGATAAAGATATATTTTTTATAAGCATGTTCATTGTGCCGACAGTGTCTCCTCTTGCAGCTTTATTAGCTTACATAATCTACCCAATCCTATATTATTTTGCATAGATTGTGGCCACGGCCTGAGCTGCAATCCCCTCGCCACGGCCGGTGAAACCGAGACGCTCGGTTGTGGTTGCCTTCACCGACACACAGTCGGTATCAATGTTCAAATCTGCAGCGATATTGGCAATCATATCAGGAATGTGGGGTAGCATTTTTGGTGCTTGCGCCATGATGGTGACATCGACATTGCCAACAGCATAGCCTTTCTCCCCCACCAGCCTGACACACTCGCGAAGCAACACTCTTGAATCAGCCCCCTTGTAGCGAGGGTCGGTGTCGGGAAAATGGTAACCTATGTCGCGCAATGCCGCCGCCCCGAGAATGGCATCACACAGGGCATGCAAAGCAACATCGGCATCGCTATGGCCGAGCAGACCGAGATGATAGGGCAGCTTCACGCCACATATCCATAAATCTCTCCCTTCAACGAGTTTGTGAATATCAAAACCTGAACCTATTCTGAATGGAAGCATCATCATTAAGTGACTTTTTTAAATTATTTAAGAGTCGTCGGTGCTGACTATTTATTATAAAAGAGAGGCAATCGGCCGGGGCCAACACCTCTCTGTAAAAATTTGTGGAATATATTATCAGCGGCGACGCCCGAAAAGATCCTTCAACCCGTCCATATCGAATGTGAGGGTGAAGCGGAGAGTCTGGTCGAGCGGAGATGTCTGCGCGGTGGCGAGCATGTAGGATGCATCGAGACGAACAATGTTCAACGCGAAGCCTGCACCGAAGCCAAAGTACTGGCGGTTGCCTTTGTACTGGCTCTCATGATAGTAGCCGGCACGCACAAAGAATTGCTGGTTGTAGCTGTATTCGGCACCGAGCGAGTAGCTGATTTCGCGAAGTTCCTCTTTCATGCCGCCGGGAGCGTCGGAAAACGATTTGAAAATGCCGGTGATTGGCGACATATCCTGCCAATCCTGAAGGGCACGCTGATAGGCGGCAAGGTCTTCCTGACCGTCGGCATCGGTGTAGTCCTGCTGGCGGGGACGGGTGGGCACAAGCAGTTTGTTGAAGTCAAGACCGATTGCCAGTGTGTGGTAGTCGGCCAATGGGAACA
The DNA here is from genome assembly GCA_910586565.1 of uncultured Muribaculaceae bacterium. Classification (GTDB taxonomy): domain Bacteria; phylum Bacteroidota; class Bacteroidia; order Bacteroidales; family Muribaculaceae; genus UBA7173. The sequence continues at coordinate 30,881 of CAJUIT010000010.1, forward strand.
TGAACGAGGTGCCGAGACGCAGATTGGTGGGAAGGAAAGCGGGATTGTTGCCGTTATCGTAGGCTACTTTTGAGCCGATGTTGGAAATATGCCAACCCCACGACCACTGGCATTCGTTCTGACCGATGATGGGATAGGTGGTGAAATAGCCCGAAATGTCGGCCGAGAAAGCTGATGCACCGGTTGAGTTGTCGCCTACATCAGAGGTGTTGTAACCAAGATCGGAATAGATGTAGCGGAACACGATGCCCATAGAGAATTTTTCCGAGAGTTTGCGGGAGTAGCCCACGTCAAATGCCATCTCGTAGGGGTTAAGGCTTGAGGTCACACCGTCGATGCCGTTGGAGGTCACTTCACCGAGCGAGAAATAACGGAGTGAAGCACTCACCGCCTGATTGTCGCCACTGCCGATTTTCCAATAACCGGCAAGGTTTGCCAAGAAGATGTCGTTGACAAGTTTGCGCAACCAAGGGGTGTAGCTCAACGAAACGGCAGCCTGTGAATAGGCGAAAGCATATTTCGAAGGGTTCCAGTACTGCGAGTTCACATCGGGGTCGGTGGCTGCACCGAGGTCGCCCATTGATGCACCACGCGCATCGGGAGCGATGCTGAGCGAAGTGACACCTGTCTCCACCGGGTTGAATTCCTGCTTGAGGTCATCGGCCGACATTGAGAACACCGCAGCGACAACCAACAAAGCAGCCGCCTTAAAACGGAGTGAGATTTTATGTAACAAGCAAATTGGGTTGCTCTTCATTCTATTGTTTTTTTGAGAGTGATAATCAAGGAGGCAGGGTGCCCGATTCAGAATGTGTGTTTTAAAAAGGTTGGCACACTCTGTAATATATAACTGAAATTCATGCGCTTTATTGCCCCGGCATGAGATGTTGTGTGATTGAACCTCAGCGGTCAGCGACTCATCAGCGCGCGGAACGAATTGAAAATTCTCTCACGGTCGAGAATTCTCTCTTCCCGGAGTGTGTTCACAAAATCGTTGAGCATCGAAGCTACACGATAGTCGGAGAATACGCCGTGGAAGAAACTGAAGGTTTTGTAGTAAAGATCGCGGATTTCATCTTTCTCGAGTGCACATGCCGATGTTCCCTCTTCGGTGAGTTTTGAAATGAGCAGTTCGCCGAGGTCGCGCGAAACATCCTCGTTATGGCGAACAAGGGCTCTCGACAGCACATTCGACACTAACAGACCTGTGGTTAGCTGAAATCGGTTGAGATTATCTTTCCACACCGATTTGGCCGACAGTTGCTGATTAGGGGAGTGGAAAAAATCAACTGTCAACCGCAGCCCTTCGTCAGGCTTAGAATCAAGAGAGATGTCATCGATATATTGCTCCATGTCGAGCATGAACATGCACACAGCCATGCCTCCGAGTCCGTAGGCACGGTCGCTTTCATCTTTATATTTCAGTGTTACCACTTTGCAGTTTTTTTAGGGCAAAAAGTGCCGGTTAGTTCAACCGACACTTTTTATAGTTATACATCAGATTGTAATCAATTTATCACCATAATTTTGGTGACACATGCCGAAGTTCCATTCTGGTTTTGCGATGCAAACACATAGTAGACACCGGTTTTCACACGCTCACCGGCCGAGTTGCAACCGTCCCAAGTGAACATGCCGCCATCGCTGCGCCCCTGGTGGAACACATTACCGGCCGCATCGGCAATCTTAACGAGCGAGTTATCCATGAGTCCGGTAACGGTAATCCAACCGGAATAATCTGGACGCACAGGATTGGGATAAGCATACACGTTATCATAGTTATCGCTGCCGGGAGCAGAGGTGGAGCTATATTCAACCAATCCCGAAGCAGTTCCGAAATAAACCTTGTTTGAATTAGGATCACATGCCACCGCATAAACAGTGTTTGAAGGAAGAATGGAATTATCGGTGGTAAAGTTTTCAAGAATCTCATCACCATTCTCGCTTACGAGATATACACCCGAAGTGAGAGTTGAAATCCACTTGCGGTTGGCGTTATCAACCGATATGCCTGTAACTGTGATACCTTCGAGCAGATAGTCGGCAAGGTTGGTGCCATCATTGCGCGGAACCTTGATGCGGTTGATATTAGCCGTTACAGGGTTTATTGTGGAGAGTTCGGCCAATTCAATCACACCGTTGCTGGTGCCGACCCACACACGGCCGTTGTTATCCTCACAAAGAGCCGTGATGTGGTTAAGAGAGAATGTTTTACCATCTTGGTCGATATATTCGTGAACATATATTGTCACATCGTCACTTAAATCAGCTGTTCCCTTTGTGTTGAACAACTCCATCTGGGTTGAGTAAAAACCGTCGGAAAAAATAAGAAAATCGGAGTGCTTGCACACAATGCCAAGAGGGTCGCGTGTATCCTTTATATAACCCGGAATTACAATCTGTTTCCAATCAGAGGCTGTAATATCGGTTGATAAACGTTTTGACGCAGGAAGCACAAAGAAACGAGGTGTGTCACCACCCGGTTTTCCATAGGCGGTGGTATGTGCCCATAAATTACCATGCTTGTCGACCAAAGTCTGCAACCCGCAGAACGACCATCCGTCGGAACTGTAGAATGGGGTGTTATATGTATAATATTTGTGAGTTTCCGTGTTTCCCTTGAATCGGTGGAAACCTTCCATAAAGGAACCCACATAGTAAGCTCCAGCCTCTGTGGGATCTTCATACACACTCAAATGATAATGAAGATAATGAGGAGCTGTTTTTGACGCACTGTATGGATTATCAATGGTCATATCGGGAGGTGTTATATCCCTTATTTTTCCATCTTCAATAACATTAATCCGCATTTTTGAATAGTTGTGGTCTATTCCAACACTTATCTTTTCACCAAGATTGGAAATGTAGATGTTTCCGGAAGCGCCCACGTGAAGGTTGTGCACGGCGGGGACGGTCATCGAGGAGCCGGTGATGTTGTCGTGGATAACAGAGGGTGATGAAGCGTTGGTGTAGTCGAGCATACGGACGCCGTTGGTGTCACCTACCCACACATCGTCGAGAGTGTTTTTGTAAAGAAGCTGACATGTTGCCGCATCGGCGCGCGGGAGCGAAATGAACTCATAGCCGTTTCCGTCGAATTTAGCGATACCGTTTTTATAAACGGCATAGGCAGCATCGGGCCCTATTTTTCCCACTTTTGGGAACAGATTAGTCACCGAAGCGGTGGAATTGTTGGCTTTAACCTCCTGCTTGAGAACATTTTTATTATCCACATCGACGGTGAGGGTGTAGAGTTTATTACCCAAAATTCCGAGAACGCCGTTATCACCGAAGCCTTCGAGTGACTGCCATCCGTCGCGAATGGTGTAGTTTGTGGTGAAGAATTTATCGAATGAGGTTAGCTGGTCATCCTGGCTTGCAAGATAAAGTATTCTATCTAAAAGGATGCCGACCGAGTTACCGAATGTAACCACCATCGACACGCTTTCGGGAGTGAAAGCCGATTCTCTCACCTCGTTTTTGGAGTCATCGTAAGTGACAAGACCGAATGCTGTGGCTACATAATAATGCTCCTTGCCGAAAGCAATATCGCTCACCTGATGCGAACCTGTCACGGTCACATCCTTAATATCGGGGATGTTCACCTGGCGTCCGTTGTCATACAGACGGTCCATGTTGCCCGATTCATAAGCCACAATAACACTTTTCGCGTTCTTGTCGCCGAAAATACCGGTGATGGCCGAATCATTGAGGCTGTTTGACACATTGAGCGCCGACACTTCTGTGGTCTCTTTATCTATCCGATAGAGTGAACCGGCCGAGAGGTAGTATACATACTCACCTGTCTCAACCATATCGCTCACACCCGAAAATGGGGTGTAGAGAGTCCATCCGCCAACGGCCACCTGCCCCTGCACGGCAGCGGGGAGCAGCACCATCAGCATTATCATCAATTTCTTTATCATGGCTTTTTTCATTTCTTTTTTCATGGTTCAACAAAAATGTTCAATCATAGCTTCGAGCGCCCGCCCGCGATGACTGAGTGAATTTTTCTCAGCCGGGGTCATTTCGGCAAAAGTCAGCTCGCGGCCCAAGGGACGGAACACGGGGTCGTAACCGAAGCCGTCGGTTCCACCGGGAACCGTTGTGATTTCACCTTCCACTTTCCCCTCAAATATTGTTACATCATCACCGATGATGAGAGCAATGGCGGTGCGGAACCGGGCTTTGCGGTTCTCAATCCCTTCAAGTTTTTTAAGAAGCAGCCGCATGTTTGCCTTTGAATCGTGGTCGGACACACCGGCTCCCTGCGAAGCGGCATACCGGGCTGATTTCACACCGGGTTCACCCCCGAGTGCATCAACTTCAAGGCCTGTATCGTCGGCGAAGCAATCAAAGCCATATTTATCCTTTATCCATCGAGCCTTAATCAAGGCGTTCCCTTCGAGAGTGGGAGCGGTTTCGGGAATATCGTCGTGACATCCAATCTGTTCGAGCGACAGGATTTCGCAGCGGTTGCCCAATATTTCACGCACTTCGCGCAGCTTGTGGGCGTTGTTGGTTGCAAATACTATTTTCTCGGGAATTTTCATGTGTTATTTCTCTCTCATATAACGAACAGAGCGGCAATTTATTGTGATAGTTGTTTCTGTAACCGGGCCGATGCCAAAGCGGTGTGTCAAAATGAAAAAATCATACCGACACACCGCTTTAAGAGCCTTTTTATGTAACTGTGGTTCAGCCTATGATTTTCAGCCTACCACCACATTGACTATTTTTCCGGGAACAACTATGACTTTGCGCACCGTTTTACCCTCAATCCATTTGGCAGCCGCCTCATGCGACAGCGCCAGTTTCTCAACCTCAGCGGCCGGCATATCAACGGGCACACTGATGCTGAAACGGGGTTTGCCATTGAAGCTTACGGGATAGTTTACGTTGCTCTCCTTGAGGTATTCCTCATTCCACTCGGGCCAGCGGGCATCGCACACTGTGCCGGTGTTGCCGATGGCATGCCAAAGTTCCTCGCTCACATGGGGTGCGAACGGAGCGAGCAGCACGAGAAGGTCGGCAAGCACCTCGCGGCTGTGACACTTCATTGCGCTAAGTTCGTTAACACAAATCATGAATGCACTCACCGATGTGTTGTAGGAGAAATTCTCAATATCGCCGGTAACTTTCTTAATAAGTTTATGGATTGATTTGAGAGCCTCGGCCGAGGGCTTTTCATCGTTCACCAGTAGGGTGTCACCCTTGTAGAAGAGGTTCCAAAGTTTTTTAAGGAATCGGTTCACACCGTCGATGCCGTTTGTATCCCACGGTTTGCTCTGCTCAATCGGGCCGAGGAACATCTCATACAGGCGCAGAGTGTCGGCACCGTAGCGTTCAACAATGTCGTCGGGGTTCACAACGTTGAACATCGACTTCGACATTTTTTCAACAGCCCAGCCGCAGATGTATTTTCCATCCTCAAGCACAAACTGTGCGTCGGCATACTCGGGACGCCAGTTGCGGAAAGCATCGATATCGAGCTGGTCGTTGCTCACGATGTTTACATCCACATGGATGGGTGTTACATCATAATCCTTTTTCAGATTATAAGAAACAAAGGTGTTGGTGTCCTTAATGCGGTAAACGAAGTTGCTTCGTCCCTGAATCATACCCTGGTTGATGAGTTTGCGGAACGGTTCGTTCTCACACACTTTTCCGAGGTCGAAAAGGAATTTGTTCCAGAAACGCGAATAGATGAGGTGACCTGTTGCATGTTCGGTGCCACCTACATAAAGGTCGACGCTACGCCAGTAGTTGTTGGCCTCCTCGCTCACGAGCGCTTTGTCGTTGCGGGGATCCATGTAGCGCAGATAATAAGCCGAGGAACCTGCGAAACCGGGCATGGTGTTGAGCTCAAGCTGCCAACCTTCGGCGGTTTTCCAGTTTTTGGCGCGTCCCAGCGGGGGCTCTCCGGTTTCGGTGGGGAGATATTTGTCGATTTCGGGGAGCTGCAGCGGCAGGTTCTCCACATCGAGCATGTGGGGCACTCCGTCCTTATAATAAACCGGGAAAGGTTCACCCCAATAGCGCTGACGGCTGAAGATGGCATCGCGCAAACGGTAGTTTACCTTAACTTTGCCGATACCTTTCTCCTCGATGAATTTCTTGGTTGCGGCGATGGCATCCTTCACTTCCATGCCGTTGAGATTGAGTTCGGGGCCGCAGGAGTTCATCATCTTCCCTTCTTTGGCGTCGAAACTCTCCTCGCTCACGTCGGCACCCTCGATGAGTGGAATCACCGGCAGATTGAAATGGCGGGCGAAAGCATAGTCGCGGCTGTCGTGAGCGGGAACAGCCATGATGGCACCCGTTCCGTAGCCGGCAAGCACATAATCGCTCACATAAACAGGAATCTCCTTACCCGAAAGGGGATTGATGGCATAGGCACCGGTGAACACACCGCTCACCTTTTTATCAATCATTCGCTCGCGCTCGGTTTTATGCTTGATTTCATCGCGGTAGGCTTTCACGGCATCTTTCTGCTCTGCGGTGGTAATCATATCCACATATTTGCTTTCGGGAGCAAGCACCATGAAAGTAACACCAAACACCGTGTCGGCACGGGTGGTGAAAACCGTCATCTCCACATCGCTGTTCTTGATGCGGAACTGCATCTCGGCACCTTCCGACCGTCCAATCCAGTTGCGCTGGGTTTCCTTGATTGAATCTGACCAGTTGAGTTTCTCAAGGTCGTCGAGCAAACGGGGAGCGTATGCACCCACGCGCAGACACCACTGATACATCAGTTTCTGCTCCACGGGGTAACCGCCACGCACCGACACACCCTCGCTCACCTCGTCGTTGGCAAGCACGGTGCCGAGTTTCGGGCACCAGTTCACCATTGTGTTGCCAAGGTAGGCGATGCGGTAGTTCATGAGGATGTCGCTCTGCTGTTTCTCGGTCATGGCATTCCACTCATCGGCGGTGAAATGCAGAGTCTTGGTTTCGGCGGCATGAATCCCCTCCGAGCCATGTTTGGAGAAGTGGGCGATGAGGTCGGCCACAGGCATGGCCTTGTCGAGAGCGGTGTCGTAGTAGTGGTTGAACATTTCGATGAATGCCCATTGAGTCCACTTGTAGTATTCGGGGTCGCAGGTGCGTATCTCGCGGTCCCAGTCGTAGCAGAATCCGATGCGGTCGAGCTGGTTGCGGTAGCGGGCGATATTCTCGCGTGTTGTCACCTCGGGGTGCTGCCCTGTCTGGATGGCATATTGCTCGGCGGGGAGACCGTAGGCATCATAACCCATAGGGTGGAGCACATTGAAACCGCGCAGACGCTTGTAGCGGGCGAAAATATCCGAAGCTATATAACCCAGCGGATGCCCTACATGCAAGCCTGCACCCGATGGGTAAGGGAACATGTCGAGAACATAAAATTTGGGTTTGTCGGGGTTTATTTCAGTTTTGTAGATTTTGTTTTCTTTCCAGAACTGTTGCCAGCGCTGCTCAATTTCCTTATGCTTGTATTCCACTGTTGTTATTGCTATGGGTGATGTTGATTGTATTTATTATTCTAATAATAGAGGTAAGCCTCGCGGGTGCTCTCAGATTCCCAGACGGTCGGAAATCTCAAGCATCTTTTCGATTGGCTTGCGTGCACGCAGGGCAATTTCGGGGTCAACCTCAATCTGCGGCTGCTCGAACTTCAAGGCGTTGTAGAGCTTTTCGAGGGTGTTGAGCTTCATGAAATTGCAATCGTTGCATGCACAGGTGCTGTCGGATGGAGGAGCAGGAATGAAAGTCTTGTCGGGGCACTTCTTCATCATCTCGTGCAGGATTCCGCTTTCTGTAGCCACAATAAACTCCTTTTCGGGCGACTGCACGGCATAGTTGAGCAGCGCTGCGGTGGAGCCAATCTTGTCGGCGAGAATAAGCAACGATTTCTTGCACTCGGGGTGGGCAAGCACCTTGGCATTGGGATGCTGCTTTTTCAACTCCACGAGTTTCTCAACCGAGAACTGTTCATGAACGTGGCAGGCTCCGTTCCACACCACCATGTTCCGGCCGGTGATGGAGTTGATGTAGTTACCGAGATTACGGTCGGGGCCGAAAATCATGGGTGTATCCTCGGGGAACGATTCCACAATCTGACGGGCGTTTGACGATGTGACCACCACATCGGTGAGAGCTTTCACCGCCGCCGATGTGTTGACGTAGCTCACCACCGTGTGACCGGGGTGCGCCTCGATGAACTCTTTGAATTCGCCGGCATCGCATGAGTCGGCAAGCGAGCATCCGGCGTTGAGGTCGGGCACAACCACAATCTTGTCGGGGCAGAGGATTTTCGCCGTCTCCCCCATGAAGTGAACCCCGCAGAGAACAATCATGCGGTTGGGAAGTTTTTCGGCGATGCGGGCCAGCGCCAGCGAGTCGCCGATGAAGTCGGCGAGGTCCTGAATCTCCCCCTTCTGATAGTAGTGGGCGAGAATCACCGCGTCCTTCTCTTTCTTGAGTTTCTGAATCTCGGCGCGCAGGTCGGTTCCTTCAGCAACGGGTTCGTCGACAAACCCTTTTTCAACATTCATTTCTTTATATTTAAAATGTTTGAAAATATCTTCTTTAAAAAATCGCTTTCCTTCAATATTAATAATGGTTGTTGAAACCGATGATAACTTTCAGCCTTTTTTCTTGCTTTTTCGGGTTATTGAACTAATCCTCACGGTTATCATCACTTTATCAACAGCAGCCGCTATTGAGTATTAGGTAGTTACAGCAGTTATCAACACACTGTTTATAAGTTGCAAAGTTAATAACTTTCCTTGAATAAGACTATTAATAACTGTTGAAATCCATATTGAAAACCCGTTTGAAACAACCTCGGCAGGGATTTGGATTTATTGTTGGGTGTGGTTATACACATTGTTTTCTCCCCGTTCCAAATTATAAGCCGACTTTTTCCACACCCGTTTTTAACTCGTTTTCCACAATTATCAACACAGTTTTCAACAGGGTTTTTCCGCATATTTTAGGAGAAAATATATTGCAACGCACCTCTCCAAGGTTGCGTTGAACGCTCGGTTGAAGAGTCCCCACCAAACGCCGCAAAAAGCGGCTTTATGGTGGGGTTAACAACGACCCCGTGGTCTCCGACCACTCGCCATATCGATACATAAAAAAGGTTGTGTCAAAATCCTGAATTTTGACACAACCTCGTTTTTATGCGTTCTTATGCGATGGCTGTCAGAGCACGGCGCGGTAGAGCGATTTGATTTCCTCGAGGGTAACGTCGCGGGGATTTCCCGGGGTGCACACATCGGCGAAAGCCTGTTGAGAAAGGCGGTCGATGTCGCCTTCGGCAATGCCGAGTTCGGAGAGATGCTGGGGAATGCCTACCTCGATGGCGAGGTCTTTCACAGCTTTGCAAGCTGCGGCTGCGGCTTCATCATCGGTCATTCCATCGGGATTCACACCCATAGCGCGTGCGATTTCGCGATATTTTGTTTTGGCTGCGGGGGCGTTGAATTCCATGAGCGAGGGTAGAAGCAGGGCGTTTGCCACACCGTGGGGAACGTCGAAAAGCGAACCCATCGGGTGTGCCATGCCGTGAACGAGACCGAGGCCTACGTTGGAGAATGCCATGCCGGCGATGTACTGTGCCAATGCCATGCCAGAGCGGGCTTCGGCGTTGCGGGGTTCACGCACCGCGGTTGCGAGGTGGCGGTGAATCATGCGGATGGCTTCGAGTTCAAACATGTCGCTCATTTCCCATGCACCTTTGGTGATGTATCCTTCGATGGCGTGGGTGAGGGCGTCCATGCCGGTTGCGGCAGTGAGCGATGCAGGGAGGGTGTACATCAGTTCGGCATCGATGATGGCAACAGCGGGAATGTCGTTGGGGTCGACGCACACCATTTTTTTCTGTTTCTCCTCGTCAATGATAACGTAGTTGATGGTGGTTTCGGCAGCTGTTCCGGCTGTGGTGGGGAGGGCGATGATGGGCACACATTTGTTTTTGGTGGGTGCGCAACCTTCGAGCGACACGATGTCGGCAAATTCGGGGTTACGAGCCACGATGCCGATAGCTTTTGCAGTGTCCATCGACGAGCCGCCGCCAATTGCCACAAGCACATCGGCTCCGGCTTCTTCGAGAGCCTTGAGGCCGGCTTTCACATTTGAAACCGTGGGGTTGGGTTTGACTTCGGAGAAAACGGCATAGGGGAAACCGGCTTCATCGAGAACGTCGGTCACCATTTTGGCAACGCCGAATTTCAGCAGTCCCGGGTCGGTTACAATCATTGCCTTCTTGGCACCCATGCGGTTTATTTCGGTTATGAGTTCGCGGCGTGAGCCGGGGCCGAAGTAGGAAACTTCGTTGAGAATGAATCTGTGAATCATGTTGGTGGTTAGTTATGAGTTTTGAGTTATGAGTTTTCGGGTTAGGAAAAGAATATGAAAAAAGAGAGATTGGTTTATGGCGGCTCAGAGCTCCCCTTGCTCCACCGCCACGCAAACCCTTTCGATGATGGCATCGTTGGAGTTTTTGGCGGGGTTGTAGCTCCCCTTGAGGTTCACCCCGAACAATCGGCCGAATCCTTGCCAGAATGTGGCCCGGAAGGAACCGAGAAACGCTTTCAGAATGTCGTAGCCGCTTTGGTCGGTTTCGCGTTGAATGAGTTTCACGAGCATGCGTGCCTGGTTTTTCGAGAATTTCATCAACACGGGCTTGTATTGTTTGAACACTTCCGATTCCATCTCCTTGAGATATTTCTCTCGTTCGGCCTGAGTGGGGAAAGTTTCGATGTATTCGTAGGTTTCAAGCAGTGTTTCGCAAATCAGTTTGGCGTAGGGGAGAGTTTTTTTCACGTCGCGCACCGTGCGCCAGTAAAATTCCTGTTGCTTCTTGTTCTTGAATTTCAGCGGAGGAAACACGGTTATGTCGTTGAACACCACCACAAGCACTGTGTCGCCTTCGGGTGTGAGCTGGTGATAGCGTCCGCGAAACACACTCTGCCTTCCTGTGCCGGGATTCTCGATAGTGCGCTTTTTGCTTTTCGTGCCTCCGGCTGAATCGCCGTCGCCGTTGAGGGCAGCTTTCTGCGCATCCTCCAGAGTCATCATGTTATCCTGAGCCCACGCCGCGTTGCCTCCCAATGCCAAAATGGCAAGGGCACACACAATCAGACAGGCAATGCGGTTTTTCATCAATACGCGGGAAAGGCTTTTAGTGATTACTTTTACAAAGATAGGATTTTAAAATGTAACTGTCAATTGTAAAAGGTAGATGGTTGGATGCAGGGAATGGAAAGATTATTTCGGGGGATAGTCAACGGTGTAGTGCAACCCGCGCGATTCCTTGCGTTCCTTGGCCTGGCGCATTATCAGGTAGCCCACATTGATGATGTTGCGCAATTCGCATATCTCGCGTGAGGCTTTCGAGCATTTGAACAGGCGCTCGGTTTCCTCATAAAGAATGTCGAGGCGGTTCCATGCACGGTCCAATCGCAGGTTGGAGCGAACAATGCCAACGTAGGTTCCCATTATCTGGTTAACCTCGCGGATGCTCTGGGTTATGAGCACCATCTCTTCGGGGTGGCGTGTTCCCTCGTCGTTCCATTGCGGCACATCGGTGCGGAAGCTGTAGTGTGCAATCTGTTCGGATGCGTGGCGTGCGGCGGCATCGGCATAGACAACCGCTTCAATGAGCGAGTTGGATGCCAAACGGTTGCCGCCGTGCAACCCCGTGCATGAGCATTCGCCCACGGCATAGAGGCGTTGGATTGACGATTCGCCGTTGCCGTCGACTTTGATGCCGCCGCAAAGATAGTGGGCGGCCGGAGCCACCGGGATATATTCTTTGGTTATGTCGATGCCGAGCGACAGACATTTCTGGTAGATGTTGGGGAAATGTTTCTTTGTTTCCTCGGGGTCCTTGTGTGTGACGTCGAGAAAAACGTGGTCGTCGCCGTTAAGTTTCATTTCCGAGTCGATTGCGCGGGCAACCACATCGCGCGGAGCGAGTTCAAGGCGCTCGTCATATTTCTCCATGAAGCGTTCGCCGCGTAGATTCCGCAGAATGCCGCCGTAGCCTCGCATGGCTTCGGTGATGAGGAATGAGGGGCGGTCGCCGGGATGGAAAAGTGCGGTGGGATGGAACTGGATGAATTCCATATCCTTCACCGTTCCCTTTGCGCGGTAGACCATCGCAATGCCGTCGCCGGTGGCAACCAGAGGGTTTGTTGTTGTTTGATAAACAGCCCCTACCCCGCCGGTGGCCATAAGCGTTACTTTGGCCAGGAAGGTGTCAACGTTTCCGTCGGGGGTTAGCACGTAGGCTCCGTAGCATGTTATGTCGGGAGTGCGGCGGGTCACCACTTTTCCAAGATGGTGCTGTGTTATTATCTCGATTGCGAAATGATGTTCGTAGATGTCGATGTTGGGGTTGGAGCGCACAGCTTTGATGAGGCTCTCCTGAATTTCAAAGCCGGTGTTGTCGGCGTGGTGGAGGATGCGGAATTCGGAGTGCCCCCCTTCGCGGTGGAGGTCGAAAGTGCCGTCCTCCTTTTTGTCGAAGTTCACGCCCCACTCAATCAGCTGGCGGATTTGAGCAGGAGCTTCGGTAACCACTTTTTTCACGGCTTCGGGATCGGAAAGCCAGTCGCCTGCCACCATAGTGTCGTGAATGTGTTTGTCGAAATCATCAACCTCAAGGTTGGTAACCGAAGCCACTCCACCTTGTGCCAGAGCGGTGTTGGCCTCATCGAGAGTAGTTTTGCAGATGAGGGCAACTTTACCTTTCTCAGCCACTTTAAGTGCAAAACTCATTCCGGCGATTCCGGAACCTATAACCAGAAAATCATATTTCTTTGTCATAAGTGTCTGTCTTTAACTTAAATACTTATGTGTTGTGAGAGTAGGTCGGGAAAATTATTGATTATTCACTTTATTAAATACACTTTGACGACTTACTTACCCACAAAGTTACCTAAAAAATCCCTACCTTTGCATTGATATGACGCTGATTTTTTCGGGCGTTGCGAAATAAGTAGCTGTTCAAATTAAACCGCTACTATATCAAATTTATAACCTTGAACACTAACTGCTCGTTATTTTTGGCCAAATTCTTCCCTTTCATCGGTCACGATGCCCGCATCGCTCCCTCTTCAAGAAAAGAATTTGCCTCAAAAATAACTTTACATTTAGTATTCATTTAATTTGACCAGCTACTAAAAAGTCAAAAACAAACTCCGCATGACAGGTTCGATATCGGGCACATGGCAATGGTGCCGCCGCTACATAACGTTTCCGTTGATTGTTGCGGTGGGCTACATTGTGTTTGTGCTTTTCTTCAACGAAAACTCCTATTCGCGCAGTGCAATGCTGCAGGAGGAGATTGACAGGCTTGAGGCCGAGATTAAGGAGAACACCGACACGATGGTTTACTATAACAATCTGAGCCGCAGTCTCGACACCGACCCCGCTACCCTCGAACGGATTGTGCGTGAGCAATATCACATGCAGCGCGCCGACGAGGATGTCTACATAATCGAATAACTTTTAAACGATTAAAACTCACACATAGTTTAGAAATGACCAAGCAAACCGATAACCGCTACACTCTCGAACAGCTCACAGGGAAGCCTCCACGCGCATGGGTGGTTGTGCTCGCCACTGTGGGACTTTTGGCAATTGCCGTGGGCACCCTCATGCCGATTTTAAATGTGCAGATAGCTCCCGGAGCGGCCGGAACGTGGTGGAAATATTGCTACGCCGGCGGTGCACTCTGCTTTCTTGTGGCGAAACTGTTCACCCCCTACACCGGCACCCATCAGCGCATCAAGCGTTTGTTCCGCATCGAAGTGTGGAGCGCACTGTTTTTCTGCGCGGCCGCTTTTTTCCTTTTCTACAACGGCAATGTGAGCCGTGACAGCTGGGCGTTCACCCTTGCGGGTGGAGCTTTGCTGGTGTTCACCACCATTCAGATTCCGCGCGTTGTGCGCCGCGAACTTAAAAACAACAATTCAACCTCGGGAAAATGAAAGCAGCTCTTATAGGTTACGGAAAGATGGGGCGCGCCATCGAGAAGTTTCTCATTGACCGCGGCCATGAGATAACCTGCCGCATCGACGCCGGAGAAACAGAAAAATTCGACAGCGAGGAGTTCCGCAACAGCGATGTGGCAATTGAATTCACCTGCCCTGCCGCTGCTGTGGCAAACTACATGGAGGCTTTCGGCCGCGGTGTGCCTGTTGTGTCGGGAACAACCGGCTGGACTTCACGTATCGACGAGGTGAAAACCGCGCTTGCCGAAACCGATGCCACATTGTTCTGGACATCGAATTTCAGCATCGGCGTGAATCTGTTCATGCGTGTCAACAGTTATCTTGCAAAGATAATGAACGGATTTCCGCAATATAACCCCTCGATGAGGGAGATTCATCACATCCATAAACTCGACCACCCTTCGGGCACAGCCATAACCCTTGCCGACGGCATCATTGCCAACAACGGCCGGATTGAAAACTGGTTTGAACCCGAAACGGAGAATGAGGAGCGCCCCGGGGCTCTCCCTATCGCACATGAACGTTGCGGTGAGGTGCCCGGCACACACATTGTGAGCTGGACATCACCTGTCGACACCATCTCCATCGAGCACCGCGCTTTCTCGCGCGAGGGTTTCGCTCTCGGTGCCGTGATTGCCGCCGAATGGGTGGCTGCCAACCCCAACCGCAAAGGATTGCTCGGGATGGATGAGCTGTTGCCGCCGATGTAACGGCTCTGTTGTGATTATAATTTTGAATTTGAATAATCTCTTCTAACGCATAATGTCAAAAGATTTTTCGGCCGACTTCAAGCGCCGTGTAAAAGAAAACAAACCCACACGTTGGGTGAGGTTTGCAGTAGTGATGCTCGTTTACCTGCTGTGGGTTGCCTGGATGGGTAACTGGTGGCTGCTGTTGGGCGCTGTGCTGCTGTTCGACATTTACATCACCGGCTACATTCCGTTCACATGGTGGAAACGGTCGAAAAACAAAACTGTGAGGTCGGTTATGTCGTGGGTCGATGCCATTGTCTATGCGCTCATTCTGGTTTATTTTCTGTTCGCCTTCGTCGGACAGAACTACCAGATTCCCTCCTCATCGCTTGAGAAAACACTCTACACCGGCGACTATCTGTTTGTAAACAAAACCGTCTACGGCCCCCGTGTGCCCATGACACCGGTCTACTTCCCGTTGGTTCACAACGAATTGCCGTTCGGTTTGGGTAAAAGCTATCTCGAACACCCCTCGGTTGGCTACAAGCGCCTCAAGGGGCAGCGCTCGGTTGAGGCCGGTGATATTGTGGTGTTTAACTTCCCGGCGGGCGACACCGTGATGAGCAAGGTGCCTAACCCCGACTACTACACTCTCATAGCACTGCATGGGCGCGACCGTGTTGTCAACGACAAGGCTACATTCGGTGAGGTGGTTTACCGTCCCGTCGACCGTCGCGAAAACTATGTGAAACGTTGCGTGGGTTTGCCCGGGCAGCGCATAAAGATTGTTGACGGTGAGATTTTTATCGATGGCGAGAAATTCCTCGTGCCGGAGAACGTGCAGTTCAACCATTTCTATCAAAGTGCGGCCGGAAGCCTCACCGACGAGGATTTCGAGGAGTTTGAAATTCCTGTCGACGACCGTTATTCGGTTGAAATCACCCCTGCCGACATCCCCTCGCTTGCCGAACTCGGCTTCAAGGTAAATCCCGACGGTTCTGTGCCTCCGGTTTATGTGTCGCCTATGACAGAGGCGATGGTTGAGAAGATGGTGCAGAGTCCGCGCATCGCCAATGTGATGAAACAGATTCCGGGGCAGGAGACAATGGCACGCTTGTTTCCCGAGGCACTTTCGGCCAACTGGACCCGTGCAAATTATGGCGGAGCGGAAGGTTTGTGGATTCCCAAAAAGGGCACGGCTCTAAAAATGACAGAGAAGGCTTGGGATATTTATGGCCGCACCATCAGGGTGTATGAAAACAATCCCGATGCTGAGTGGCGCGACGGCCATCTGTTCATCAATGGCGAGCAGGTTGACTACTACACTTTCCGTCAGGATTATTATTTCATGATGGGTGATAACCGCGACAACTCGCTCGACTCACGCTACTGGGGTTTTGTGCCGGAGGATCACATTGTGGGCACTCCCTGGAGGGTTCTCATTTCGTTTGACAAGGATAAATCGCTGTTCGACGGCAAGATTCGCTGGAACCGCATTCTCCGCGATGCGAATCCGGATAAGTGAGGGGGAAGAAGTCAGAAGCGAGAAATCAGAAGTTAGAAGCAAGAGAACGTAGAGCCGCCATATATGGCGGCTTCGCCGAATGATTTTTGACTGTAAAACAACTAAAAGCTAAAGAAGAGTGTCACCATTGATCGTTTTTCCGGAACGGACTGTGAAGCTGCCGCTGAGATATTTCGGCAGCGTGGACTATTATGCCGTGATGTCGGCTTTCGGAAAGGTGGTTATTGATGCGGGTGAGCTTTTCGACAAGCGCCGCAAGGAGGTGCACCGCTGCAATATCGCCGACACTCATGGCCCTGTGTCGCTTACTGTGCCGATTGCCAAGCCTCACGGCATAGCCCGCGCGCGATGGAGCGACGTGGGGGTAAGTGATCACGGTGCGTGGTGGCATGTTCATCGGGTTACTTTGGAATCGGCTTATGGCCGCACTCCATTTTTTGAATACTACATCGACCGTTTTCTCCCCTATCTGCGCCGCGAGGTGACAGAAGAATTCCCCACTGTGGCTGCTTTGAATGCGGCTATTGATACCGAACTTCGCTCAATATTGATGATTGACAGCGAGGTGTCGGTTGTTAACGGTGATGAAGCTGAGGTGACTGTGAACCACGTTTTTACCGGCGAGGAATTTGCCGGTGTTGAGTTCCCCGCTTATTATCAGGTGAGGGCCGACAAACAAGGGTTTTATCCCAACCTGTCGGTTCTTGACCTCATTTTCAATCTCGGCCCGGAAGCTCCGCTCTATCTGCGTGAGCTTAATAAATCGCTTAAAAGGATTGGGTGATTTTCGCCCCGATATTTACTTGCGGCGTATAAGCGGTATCACCGGGGTGATTATGAGGGCTATTACTAAAATTGTGGCGAATGTGAGCAGAAGGTCGGGAAGTTCAAGAGCAACGGGGTAGGATTCGACCGACAGCAGAGCAGGGTCGGTACCCGCGAGCTTAATCCATCCGAAATGTTGCTGACCGAGAACAAGAGCGCATCCTGCCGCCAGTCCGGCCAATCCACCGATTATCACTATAAGCCACCCCTGAGTGGTGAAAATGCGGTTGATGAATCGGCGTGTGCCCCCCATCGCCGTGATTATGGCCATGTTATCCTCTTTTTCAAGAATAAGCATAGACAGGGTGGAGATGATGTTGCAGGAGGCTATAAGCAGAATGAAAGCAAGCATGAGAAAGGTTATCCACTTTTCAACCTCAATCATCCGGAATGCCTGTTCCTGTTGCTCACGGCGGTTTTTCACCATGAATTTGTCGCCGCACACGGCTTTGAGCCTCTCCCCCACCTCATTCACCGATGCTCCACGGGCTAAGGAAACCGCTATGGAGGTTGCCATGTTGTCGTAGTTCAGAAGCATGGCGGCGGTGGCATATGGCACCACAACCATGTCGCGGTCGTATTCCTCCTGTTCAACCTGATAAACGGCGGTTACCTTCAGCGGGGTTGTGTTGAAGCCGGCAAGCGGATTGGCCGGGTTGATTCGCCCCACGCGGCGCGGCTCATAGATTGTGAGCATGTCGATTCCGGCCGAAGGGCGAACACCCAATCCCATTGCCGTTCCCACGCTTGAGAGGGCGCAGGTGTCGGCCGAAAAATCAATTGTTCCGTCGATAATGATGTGTCGCAGCCCCGAGGCTTCGAGTCCTGCCTGGGTTATACCCTTCAGAGTGACAGGCATCTGCCGCTCTCCGGCCACGGCAAAAGCCTGCTCGGTAATTTCGGGTTGGGCTGTGCCCACCCCCTCCACAGCTCTCACCACAGTTAGCAGCGAATCGACATTTTCAATCGCTTTTCCCCGCGCAGGGGTCACCATGAAATCGGGGTCCATTGCCGAGAGTTTCGACTCGGCCAACTGCGAGAAGCCGTTGAAAACCGATAGCACGATAATCATGGCCGCTGAGGCCACAGCGATGGCCGCCAGCGAGATTGCAGAAATCACGTTGACGGCACCGTGGGATTTTCGCGCGAGCAGATAGCGCAGGGCTATGCGTAGTGAGAGCACTTGGGTTGTGATGGAAACAGGCCTGATGTGTTATTTGGCCAAAAGATTGTCGATATTCTCGATATAGTCGAGCGAGTCGTCGAGATGGAAGGTGAGTTCGGGTGTTTTGCGCAGCTGGAAACGTACCTTCTGGGCGAGTTCGTAGCGGATGGTCTTAGCGTTACGGTTGATGTTCTCAAGAATCTCGGCGGCTTTTGCCGAGGGGAAAATCGAAAGATAGGCGCGAGCGATGCTAAGGTCGGGGCTTACCCTCACTGCCGACACCGACACGATTGTGCCGTGGGTCTTGGCAGTTTGCAGACGCAGGATTTCACTCAGTTCCTTCTGGATGAGACGGGCTATTTTTGCTTGACGGGTTGATTCCATAGTTGAAAGTTTTTTAGTGTTTGTTGAGTTATAACAAACCTCGCAACTGCAAAGTTAATGAAAAATGCGGGCATTCAGGCGGTTCTTCCCGGTTAGGGGTGCTCATTGCAGGGTTAAATTCATTAACAAACATGGTTTTGCCATATTTTTATGGTAACTTTGATGCCCTTTCGCCATGTGCGGCCGATGAGCGGCTGACATTAAAAATTGATAACCTTAAAATAAAGTACTCAAACTACTCGCGGAAAATGAAAAAGTTTTTTGCTTTCATTTTCGGGGCTGCAACGCTGTGGGGAAATGCAGCTGAAGCCCCCGATTATTATCTGTCATGTGAAGGTAAAACAGGCCAATCACTTCTGGTTGCCCTCAAGGGTGTGGTTTCATCGCACACAAAAGTCAGTTACGACGGGTTGTGGGCGGTTTACAAAACCTCCGATGTTCGTCCCGACGGAACGCTGTGGGATATCTATTCCACAAAAGCATGGCCATCAAATTTCCCACAATGTGGCAACTACAAAAATGTAGGTGATTGTGTAAACCGCGAGCACTCTTTCCCCAAAAGCTGGTGGGGTGGCGGAAACCAAACACAATATTCCGATGCCTACCACCTCTACCCTACCGACGGAAAAGTGAACGGTCAGCGCAGCAACTATCCTTTTGGTGAATGTGAGGGTGGAGAGGTGCTTGCGTCAAACGGAAACGTGAAACCACTCGGGCGTTGCGGCGACTCAACGTTCCCCGGTTTTTCCGGAAAAGTTTTTGAACCTGATGACCAATACAAGGGTGATCTTGCCCGCTCCTATTTCTATCTTGCCGCAGCCTATAATGACAATATAGCACGATGGACTTCTGATCATGGCAGTGACATGCTCGCCGGCAACAGCTTCCCTGTGTTCAAGACATGGGCTTTGAATCTTCTACTGAAATGGCACCGTCAGGACCCCGTGAGCGAGAAGGAAATCAACCGCAACGAGGCCATCAGCAAGTTCCAGAAAAACCGCAACCCGTTCATCGACCATCCCGAACTGGTTGAATACATCTGGGGTAACAAGCAGGGGTTGGCATGGTATATCGGCGCCGGTAATGAGCCGACCATTGTAACTCCGGCGGACGGCTCCACAATCAACATCGGCACCAGCTCCATCGGCATCACCCGCTCGATGCAGGTGAACGTAAAGGGCACCGACCTCACAGAAAATGTAAGTGTCAATGTAACCGGTGCAGGCTTCACCGTGGCTCCCTCCACATTGCAGGCTTCGACTGTGAACGCGGCAGCCGGGGCAACAGTGACAGTCAGCTACAAATCGGCAACCGCAGCCACAGCCACCGGTTCGCTGATTCTGCGCTCGGGCGACGTTACCACCACATGCACCCTCACCGCTAAGGCCGTTGACGGATTGCCCGCCGGACCGGCAACGAGCATCTCCGACGAATCGTTTGTGGCTACATGGAGCTGCATC
The DNA here is from genome assembly GCA_910586565.1 of uncultured Muribaculaceae bacterium. Lineage (GTDB taxonomy): Bacteria > Bacteroidota > Bacteroidia > Bacteroidales > Muribaculaceae > UBA7173. Next base: position 50,944 of record CAJUIT010000010.1, read on the forward strand.
GACTCCCCCACGGCAAACTACACACTCAACGTTATGCGCGACGGAACCTCCATCGCCGGTTATCCCCGCACGGTTACAGCCGGTGATGAAAGTGCTCTCGTTGAAGGGCTCGAACCCGAAACCACCTACACCTACACCGTTGCTTCAACAACTCTCGTTTCGGCTCCTGTAACCGTAATCACCGCCGCACCGATTCCGTCGGTTGATTTCCTCTACGACGGTGAACTCAGCTTCATCACCACTCCCGGTGTTTCTTCGGATATCGCCGAGGTGCTTGTGCTGATTGAGAACATTCCCGGCAATGTCACCGTGTCGGTAGAATCGCCTTTCCAGGTCAGCTCCGACAAGCAAAACTGGGGCACATCCGTGGTGCTCACCCCCGGTGAGGAACGTTTCTACATGCGCCTTTATGGAATGACAACCGGTGAATTCACCACATCGCTCGTTGCCAAAGCCGACGGTTATTTCAACGATGATGTGGATGTTGACGGTGTGATTTCAAACAACCTCGTCACTTTCCATGAAGATTTCGAGGCCGATGGCGCCGCATCTTACGGTAAAAAGACCTACAACGGCACCGCCTGCACTTGGGAAACCGACGGTTATTTTGAAAAGAACGGTTCAAACTCCTACCCCCATACCGGCGACCAGGCTGTGCGCATGAACAAGAATGCCGCAGGCTATCTGATGATGCTTGAGTCGAAACCCAACGGCATCGGCACGGTTTCATTCTGGGCCCGCCAATGGAGTGGAGAAAACAAGGATTTGGAGATTGAGGTGCTTGTTTCCGACAATCAGGGCTCAACCTGGGAACCGGTTGGAAAAGTTGAGGTGAAACCCACCAACGGAACCAACGTCTACACCGAATATGTTGTGCCTGTGAATCGCACCGGCAACCTTCGTGTGAAACTGCAGCAGAACATCACCGCCCGCACAATGATTGACGACTTCAGCCTCACCGACTGCCGCAGCAGCTCGATTGAGGAGGCTAACACCGCCGAATATCACTCGTGGGATGCCTACTGCCGCAACGGAGCCCTCATCATGGAGAGCGACGGCACTTCAGAGGATTTCGCCACCGTCTACTCAGTCGACGGCACCGAACGTTTCGCCGGCCTCCTCCCCGCCGGTGAAACCTCCCTTACTCTCACCCCCGGCCTCTACATCGTGGTGGTGCGCGACTTCTCCCGCCGCGTGGTGGTGAAGTAATATTCTCCTGAAAACGAAAACAATAAAGAGGCCGTTTGACACACTAAGTCAGGCGGCCTCTTTTATTATGCAACCTCGCTGCGGAGCCGCCATGTATGGCGGCTCTACGTTCATACGCATTCGTTAAACCAAACGGGAGCGGTGTTTGTAATAATAGAAAGAGGGATGGGCTGTGCATCGGCATGGCGCCGTCGATAAGAATTAGACACTTAGTAAATCAGACACACACTCCTATGAAGCGATTGCTGCTAATATTTGCGCTTGCCGCAACTGCCGGGGCGCCCGCCATGATGTCGCAGGCTTTCTTTTCGGTGAACGCCGGCACCGACGGTTTTAATTTCAACCTCTCGAACGTTGCCCCGGTTTATCCGGCGGTGGCTTATGTGCCTGTTCCGGTGCACCACCACCATCATCATGCGCATCACCCTGAGCCGGTGTGTGTGCCGTTGCGCCCCGGGGTGAGCTATGTGGCACCTGCTCCCACCTATCGCAGAGCTGCAGGGCATTACCGCAGGGCGGTTGAACATGGTGTGGCACCCGGAGTGGGGATATACCTCCCCGGCGGGATATTTGTGGGGTCAACGGGCTATTCGCACGGCTATGATTACTATGACGACGATTTCGACGATGACGATTTTGAAGAATATGTGGAGCATGCACGCAAGCACCACAAGAAGGCTTTGAAAAAGCAGCGCAAGGCTATTAAGAAACTCCACAAGAAGATGGAAAAGCATCACAAAAAGGAGATGAAAAAAGCTGTGAAACACCGGCGTGAAGCGAGCCATCAATCAAAAAAACATCATCATTGAACAGCAGATGCCCTAAAAGAGGGAAAATGGTTGAGGGGTTGATGGTTTTTCGGGCGTTTTAATGGCCTTACGCAGTAAATTTTGAGTACCTTTGCAGGTTGGAAACTAACAGCCCTTCACATTGGTTTTTCAGGCATGTTGCGCCGTGTTGGTGCCGTTGTGCCATCGAGGCTGTTTTTTTACACTACCTACCACCTACACTCAAAATCAAATTTTGAATGCCTAAGATTTCAAAGCGCGGGGAAGTAATGCCCGCATCGCCTATACGAAAACTCGTTCCGCTTGCAAACGCCGCAAAGGAACGTGGAATAAAAGTCTATCATCTCAACATCGGTCAGCCCGACATTCCAACCCCTGAAATAGGGTTGGATGCGGTGCGCAATCTCGACCGCAAGGTGCTGGAATACAGCCCATCGGAGGGGTTGATGTCGCTCCGCCGTAAGCTCCGCGACTACTACAAGCGGTTCAACATCGACGTTGAGGTCGACGACATCATCGTGACCACCGGAGGTTCGGAAGCGGTGTTGTTCGCATTCATGGCAACCCTCGACCCGGGCGACGAGATTATTGTGCCGGAGCCCGCCTATGCCAACTACATGGCATTCGCCATTTCGGCAGGTGCGAAAATCGTGACCGTGCCCTCAACCATCGAAACCGGTTTTGAACTTCCCCCCGTGGAGAAGTTCGAGGAACTTATCACACCGCGCACCAAAGGTATTCTCATCTGCAATCCCAACAACCCCACGGGCTATCTCTACACACAGAAAGAGATGGACCGCCTGCGCGACATCGTAAAGAAATATGACCTGTTTCTCTACTCCGATGAGGTTTACCGTGAATTCTGCTACACCGGCGCCCCCTACATCTCGGCTTTCCATCTCAAAGGGATTGAAAACCAAGTGGTGCTCATCGACTCTGTGTCGAAACGCTACAGCGAGTGCGGCATCCGTGTGGGCGCGCTCATCACCAAGCATGAGGAGCTGAAAAAGAATGTTATCAAATTCTGCCAGGCGCGCCTGAGTCCCCCTCTGCTGGGTCAGATTGTTGCCGAGGCGTCGATTGATGCCCCCGCCGATTACATGCTCATGACCTACAACGAATATGTTGAACGTCGCAAATTCCTCATCGACGGGCTTAACCGCATCCCCGGTGTCTACTCCCCTATCCCTATGGGAGCGTTCTACACGGTGGTGAGCCTCCCTGTGGAGGATGCCGACGACTTCTGCCAATGGTGTCTGCGCGAGTTCAGCTATGAGGGTGAGACCGTGTTCATGGCTCCGGCATCGGGATTCTACACCACTCCCGGCCTCGGCCGCAACGAGGTGCGCATGGCCTACGTGCTTGAGAAGGACGACCTCGCCCGCGCGCTTGTGGTGCTTGAGCAGGCGCTCAAGACCTACAACGCCCGCAAATAATACCTGTTCTAAATTTTTTAGGACAATCCCCAATCATTATTCCACCCGCTAAATCCAATTCATAATGGAAACTGAGCAGACCAAAACAAAATCGTGCCGCATAGCTTCTCCGGCAGAACTTGTGCGCAATTTCAAGGATCGTTTCAGAAACCCGCAGTGGTGGGGCTTTTTGGTTGGGCTGGCAGTGATTGCGTTGCTGTCGCTGGCCTATTTCTATCCCGATGCCACACTGGGCAACGAACTGCGTCAGCACGACATGCAGCAGGGTGCGGCAATCGGTCATGAGGCACAGGCATATATGGAGGCAACCGGAGCAGAGCAGCCACGTTGGACAAACTCGCTTTTCGGCGGCATGCCTACATTTCAGATTTCCCCCTCCTACCCCTCCGACGCTCTTTTCGGTTGGATAAACACCCTCTACGGTGGCTTTCTCCCCTCCCCTTCCAACCTGCTGTTCATGATGATGGCGGGATTCCTGATTCTCATGGTGTCGCTGCGCGTGAAATGGTACTACGGGTTGATTGGTGCTGTGGCATGGGGCTTCTCAACCTATTTCATCATTATCATCGGTGCGGGGCACATCTGGAAGTTTGTGACCCTTGCCTACATTCCGCCAACCATAGCCGGTGTGATGCTGGCCTATCGCGGACGTTGGCTCGCCGGCAGCGCTCTGGCAGCGCTGTTTGCCATGATGCAGATTCACAACAACCACGTGCAGATGACCTACTATTTCCTGTTCGTAATCGCTGCACTGGTAATAGCTTATCTCATAGCCGCTTTCCGCAAAGGGGAAATGCGCCGCTGGCTTGCGGCGACAGGCGCGCTTGCCGTGGCGGCCGCTCTTGCGGTCACGGCCAATCTGCCCAACCTCTACAACACCTACCGCTATTCGGCCGAGACGATGCGCGGCAGCCACTCCGAGCTTGCGCCCGCCGACGGTGATTCGGCACAGGAAAAAACCGGCGGACTCGACCGCGACTATATTACTCAATACAGCTACGGCCGCTCGGAATCGTTCTCGCTGCTTATCCCCAACGTGAAAGGGGGTGCGTCGGTGACCCCCTCGGGAGGCTCGCTCCGCCCCACCTCGCTGCTCGACCTCCCCGGAGCCGCCGAGGCGATGGATAACGCACAGCTTAACGAGGGTGAACGCCAGTTTGTTGCCAACTATGTGAGCCAATATTTCGGCGAACCCGAGGGTACCAACGGTCCGGTTTATGTGGGTGCGATAATCTTCACGCTGTTTCTGTTGGGATGCTTCATTGTGCGCGGCCCTGTGAAATGGGCGCTGCTGGTGATGACAATTCTTTCGGTTGGGCTTGCGCTCGGGCGCAACCTGCAATGGCTCACCGACATGTTTATCGACTATGTGCCGATGTATTCAAAATTCCGCACGGTCGAGAGTATTCTCGTAATCGCCGAGTTTACCATCCCTCTGCTTGCCATTCTTGCGCTTCAGAAGTTGCTCACAACGCCCGGCGCGCTCAAACGCTATGACCGTTCAATCTATGTGTCGTTCGGCATCACGGCATTGCTCTGCGTGGCCGGGTGGCTGGCCCCGAGCCTCTACGGGCCCGCCATCACCGACGGCGATATTCAGATTTCCAACATGATAGCATGGCAGCTGTCGCAGGCGGGCTACCCCTCCGAGGCGGTGAACATGTTCTCAATCAACAACCCCGCCATTGCAGCTGTGGTCACTGAACTGAGGCAGCAGATGGTAAGCGCCGATTCGTTGCGTTCGCTCATTTTTATTCTGCTGTCGTTCGGAGCCGTTATGCTCTGTGTGGCCGACAAGGTGAAGCCGTGGATGGGTGCCGTTATGGTGGGCGTGCTCGTTGTGGCCGACCTCTACACGGTCAACAAGCGCTATCTCAATCACGAGAGTTTCTGCACACCGCAGATGAGCGCTGCCGACCCCTTCCCTCTTTCGGCCAACGACAAAGCCATTCTGGCCGACACGGCCATGAACTACCGTGTGATGGATGTGCCGCAGTTCTATCAGGCAGCCCCCTCCTACCATCACAAGATGGTTGGCGGTTATCATGCTGCGAAGCTTACGCGCTATCAGGACTTAATCGACCGCCATCTGTCGCATTTCTCGTCGGGAACACCCGATGAGGCCGATTTCAGAGTGCTCGACATGCTCAACACCCGCTATTTCATCGACCGCAGCGGCGAGCTTTCCTACAACCCCGATGCCTTGGGGAATGCGTGGTTTGTTGACCGCATCGACTATGTGGCCACCCCCGATGAGGAGATGGATGCCCTGTCGCATATCTCACCAGCCACCGAAGCTGTGGCCGACCGCGGTTTCGAGCCGGTGCTCGGAACCGCCGCACCGGTTGCCGAGGGTGACACCATTTTTGAAACCTCCTATGCCCCCGACCGTCTTACTTATGCCGCGCGCAGTGCCCGCGGCGGTGTGGCCGTGTTCTCCGAGGTCTATTTCCCGTGGGGATGGGAGTGCAAAATCGACGGCGAACCGGTTGAGATTGGCCGTGTGAATTATCTGCTCCGCGCCGTGAGGATTCCGGCCGGAAACCATTCGGTGGAGATGACATTCCGCCCCGTGTCGGTGAGCCGCACAGTGGCTGCCGCCCGGGTGAGCGTGATATTGATTTACATTCTGCTTGGTTGCGCGCTTGTTGCGGGATTGTCGCGCCGCTCCCTTAAAACTGACGATAACCATGAATCTGATTAAGAAAATCACAAGTTATCCGGCCCGGTGGCGCCGTAGCCGCGGTTTTGGTGTTCATTCCCCGTTTGCCTATAACTTCATCACCAAAGTGCTGAGGGAAAAGGATGCCGCCTACTATGCCTATGCCGAGATTGCCGCCTTCTGCCCGCGAGCCCGCAGAGCCGGATTCAATGAGATTTTTGCCGGCAAAGATATGTCGGTGCCCGAGGCACAGATGCTCTTCAGGGTGCTCTGCTATTTCAATCCGTCGGAGATTATAGAAATCGGGCATGGCCACGAGGTGACCAATATAATCATAAACCGCTCTGTGCCCAAGGCTGTTGTGAAAACGTGGCATGCCACCCGCGACATGAAGGTGCCCCACGGTTGCGAGCCGGTTGTGCTGCTCAACCAGATTATTCCCGACGAATGCGGCGCAGCGGTTGAAATGATAGAGAACCTGCGCGCCAACGGCGGAGTGGTGCTGATTGTGCGCCACATCAACATTTTGCCCAACAACCGCGATGTGTGGCAAAAGATTACGAGCAAAGCAACCACAGGAATGTCGTTTACCGACGGGTATATGGGCATTTATGTGGGGCGTGATTCTCTGCCGCGGCAGGAATATGACATAATTCTGTGAGGGCAATCAACGATATTGATGCTTTAATTCGCGAATTTCGCGGTTATCTGACTCTGCAAAGGGGATTCTCGAAAAACACGGCGGAGGCCTACACGTTTGATGTGAACCGCCTTATCGATTATCTTTCGGAGTCGGGAACGGCGTTGCGCGATGTCACCTACGAGGTGTTGCAGAATTTTGCCGCCGTTCTCTATGACCTCGGCATTGCCGACAGCTCGCGCAAGCGGGTGTTGTGCGGGCTGAAAACGTTTTTCAAATTTCTCCGCCGGGCGGGTTACATTGAGCATGACCCGTCGGTGTTGCTTGAGACACCCCGGCTCGGACGCAAGCTTCCCGAGGTGCTCACGGTTGAGGAAATCGATGCTTTAATCGAGGCCATAGATATGGAATCGGCCGAGGGGGAGCGCAACAGGGCCATTATCGAAACACTCTACGGGTGCGGGCTGCGTGTGTCGGAGCTTGTGAACCTCGAGATTTCCAAAGTGTCGATTCCCGACGAATATATCGTTGTGCGAGGAAAGGGGGACAAGGAACGCATGGTTCCGGCCTCCCCTGTGGCGATGGAGTGCATAGCCTCTTATCTCGCCGGGAGCCGTGGCAACGTGAAGGAGAAACCGGGAGCTTCGGGCATACTTTTTCTAAACCGTCGCGGCAACCGCCTGACCCGCCAGATGGTGTTTATAATTATCCGCCGTCTTGCCGAGGAGGCCGGAATCCGTAAAATCATCTCACCCCACACTTTGCGTCATTCATTCGCCACCCATCTGCTCGAAGGGGGTGCCAATCTGAGGGCTATCCAGCAGATGCTCGGCCATGAGGATATAGCTACTACTGAAATTTACATTCACCTCGATTCGTCGCGTTTGCGTGAGGAGATTCTGTTGCATCATCCGCGCAACCTGAGGAGGTCGTGATGCCTCCCCGATGCCGTTTTGTTTGGCAGGATGGAGGGAATGTTATAACTTTGGGTGCTCCAACTGAGAGAGCATATCATTGCGATAGTGTTTAACCGTTTAATAAGTAATAAGATATGAAGATGTTACACAAATTCGCTTCAATTGCGGCAACCGCACTTGTGGCCGTAGCGCTCACTGCCTGTGGAGGTTCAAAGAACTCGGAAGGTGGTGAAGATGCCGAAAACACCGAGCTTTCAGTGGCTGAGAAAATGCAGCTCAAAGTGCTCGAAAATGAGATTGAGAAGGTTAACGACCAGCTCCCGATGGAAACTCCCGACGGACTCACTCTCACAAGCATGCACATTGTTGACGGCTACATGGTGACAACCTGCACCTACCCTGCCGAAAGCGGTTTTGAAATCGACGGGTCGGAAGAGAACAAGGCTGCAATCATCAATGCTGCCGGCAAAGATGCCACCGACCGTTTGAAAAAGCTTAACCTCGGCCTCAAATATATCTATGAGGAGGAAGGCACAGGCAATAAATCTGAAATTACCATTTCTCCCGAGGAGCTCTGATGGATATAAAGAAGTCAGAAGTCAGAAGTTAGAAGTCAGAAGTCAGAAGTTAGAAGTCAGAAGTCAGAAGGGAGAAATCAGAAGTTCGTTTTTAGAAGTTAGTTTTTAGAGATGAACTTAGGATTTTGACGGACTGTTTCAATAGCGTCTACATTTCAGCTTCTGCTTTGCTGACATAAAGGCATGAAAAAAGTCCTTAAGGTCGTTGACGACTTTAAGGACTTTTTCTATATCTAAATTTTTTTAATCTGAGCTGAAGCTAACCCCCCTAAAAACTAACTTCTAAAAACTTAAAACTGGCTTCTGACTTCTGGCTTCTCTCTTCTGATTTCTCTCTTCTGGCTTCTGCCCCCTCACAGTATCTGGCGGCGGAGCACGGAGCGCACGCGGGCCATGAGCTCGCGGAGTGAGAAGGGTTTGATGAGATAGTCGTCGGCGCCGGCGTTAAGGGCGTTGATGATGGTTGTGGGCGACATGTTCACAGAGCAGGTAATAACGCCCATCGAAGCTGTGTCGCGGCGTTGTTTAATCTGCTCCACGATGCCGATGCCGTGGTCGCCGTCGATGTTGAGGTCGATTATCATGAGCTGGTAGTCGGCAAGCTCCAGCGAATAGAGGTCGTCGGCATTGCTGCATGAATCTACAACGAAGCCTTCGGGCCCGAAATGGGTCCGAATCATGTCGCATATAACGGTGTCGCTGTCGACAACCAGAATGCGACCGAGATTCTGCCGGTTTGATTGTTGCTTTGTCACTGTTGAATGGTGAACTTAATGGTGCTTACAGGCTTTGTGGGCCGTGTGCGGCACCTGAGCTTGCTGTTCACGAATCAAAGGTACGAAAAAAGGTTACCCCCGTATGGGTGGTAACCTTTTTGTATAAAGAATGTGGTTGAAATTTCTCAGCTTTCTCGGAGTTGTGACATTTGTGACTTGTTGGCGCATTTGCGCCCCCTTTTTCGAGGGTTATTTGGCAAATGACACACTTGTGGTTGAGATTTATTTCGCGCGAGTGTAAACGCGGTATTCTCCGGGGGCAAGTGTTGTGGGGAATTTCTCGGCGGCTCCGGTGAAGTAGTTGATGAATCCCTTAGAGTCGGGAGCTTCACCCTGATATTTCACCTTTGTGGCTTTGGCGCCGAGGTTGGTCATAACCAATACTTCCGAGTCGCCGTTGGCGCGCGAGAAGATGTAGAGGTCGTCGCTCTTTGTGGGGAAGCGTTTCATTTCACCGCCTGCCTCACCTGCGAGGAGGGCTTTCTCATTGTGCTTGAGGTCGTTGAGTTTCTGATAGAAGGTGAAGTATTCGTTGCGGGGTTCCCATTGGGGAGCTTCATCTTTCTTGAAGAATTCAAACGCGCGGTTGAGGCCTGTTTCCTGACCGGTGTAGATGAGCGGCATGCCGGGGAGGGTGTAGCTCAACACGGCCATTGCGTTGGCCAGATTGCCGAGGCGCTGGAATTCGGTTCCTTCCCACGAATTGAAGTCGTGGTTGGTTATCATGTTCATCAGGTAGGAGTCGGCCGGGAAGGCGCCGCGCTGTTGTGCCAAAAGCGAATCAATGGCCACAGCGGGTTTCTTGGCGAGGTTGGTGCCTGCATCGAAAGTGAACTGGCCTGCGTTGTTGGCAATTTCCTTGAACAGCACTGCTAAGGGCCAGTTGTAGGCCATGTCGAAGGCTTTCTCCTCAAGTTCGGGCTCGGCAGCCTCGGCAAGCATGAAAAGGTCGGGCTTGATGGCCTGCAGCTGCGGGCGCGCCCAGTTCCAGAAGTCGGTGGGCACGGCAAAAGCCACGTCGCAGCGGAAGCCGTCGATGTCGGCATCATAGAGCCAGAAGCTCATGGCGTCGAGCATGGCCGCGCGCAGTTTGGGGTTGGAGTAATCAAGGGGAGAAACGTCGGTCCACTCGGGATGGGTGAGCGGCTTGCCGTTTGCGTCGAGTTCCTTATAGTATTCGGGATGATACGTCACCCACCAGTTGTCGTTGCCGGTGTGGTTGGGCACCCAGTCGATGATAACCTTCATGCCGTTGTCGTGGGCGGCTTTTACGAAGTGGCGGAAGTCGTCCATTGTGCCCATTTCGGGGTTTAGCCCCTTGTAGTCGGCCGAAGCGTAGTAGCTGCCGAGCTCACCTTTGCGACCCTCTTTCGAGATGGGGTGAACGGGCATAATCCACAAAATATCCACGCCGAGTTCTTTGAGGCGGGGGAGCTGTGCCTCAACGGCAGCGATTGTTCCCTCGGGAGTCATCTGGCGCCAGTTTACCTCATAGATAACGGCGTTGCGGCTCCATTCGGGGTGGGTGAGAGCCGTGGGGGCAGCTTTGGCTGTGTGGTGGGTTTCGAGAGGAAGTGCGAGAGCGTGGGCTGTGGCGGGCTGTGCGGCGCCAAAGGCAATCGCTGCAGCTCCGAAAGCTCCAATCATTTTAGTTGCATAGTTTCTTTTCATGGTTGTGGTGAAAAAGAAAAACGAATATTTGGTTAGTAAGTAAGTTTATCGACGTGTTGTTGAGTGATGCGGCATGCGGAACTATTTTCTGAACACCGGCCAGCGGTAGGAGTGCAGTTCCTTGACGAGCGCTTCTTCGCGCCCTTCGAGATAGCTGTTGAGCAGCCGGTGGAACCGCTCGCTGTGGTTCATTTCGCTCAGGTGGGCGAGTTCGTGGTAAATCACGTAGTCGCTGAGCCGCGTGGGGAGAAACATGAGCACGTAGCTAAGAGAAATGATTCCGCGTGAGGAGCATTGCCCCAAAATGCGGTGGCCGGCCGAGATTGTCCATCCCACAGGAGTGCGCCCGACGCGGGCTGCAAGCTCACGGGCACGCGGCAAAATCACCTGAGGGGCTATTTTGCGGGCTATCTTGCAGAGCATTTCGCTGATGGCGAGATGTGTGGCGGGGTCGTTGAAATCGAAGTCGGTGCCCACTTCCACGGCCGATACCGGGAGGGATGCCTTGGCAATTATCTTTGCCGGAAGAAAGCTCTGTTGCCTGATGACTATCTCGGCGCCGGGAAATGTGAGACGCTCGCCGGGGTAGAACCTCACATCGGGACGGCGGGCAAGCAGCCGCGGGGTGAGGTCGTCGAGAATACGGTGGATGTCGGGGAGGGTGACTCCGGTGGGCACATTCAGATTAACAATGCCGCTTTTCCACCGTGCTGACACACGGCGGGAATTAGTGCGCACGGTGATGTTGACGCGACCGAGTTGTTCGTGCTGAAATTCTGCCATTTGCTTGAAGAAAGAATGGAGAGTAATATTTCTTTCCAAAGAACTGATTCAAAAGCAAATTTACGCAATTTTCGGCTTCGGAGGTTGAGCGCCCGCTGTTTTTAACAATCCTTATGGCACGGCGACGGAATCACTCCTGAACCCAGGGAATTTCGGGGGTGTTGGTGATGGTGTTGAGGAATCGGCCGAGAGTGAACAGGTAGTCGCTCAGGCGGTTGAGGAATCGAATCACAAGGTCGTCGACCCGGGCTTCGGCTGTGAGGGCAATTACACGGCGTTCGGCACGGCGGCACACGGCGCGGCACACGTTGGCCTGTGCGGCGGCGCGGCATCCGCCGGGGAGAATGAATGAGCGCAGTTGGGGGAGGCGGTCGGTCATGAGGTCAATCTGCCGCTCAAGTTCTCCGATGGCCTTGTGGCCGAGTCCGGCCGGTTCAAGCATCGGGTTGGAAGAATTGTCGGTTGCCAGATAAGCACCCATGTTGAACAGCTTGTTCTGAACCATCCGCAGGGTTTCGATGGCGTCGGCATCGAGGTGTGGTTCGGTGGCGAGAAGCCCCAGGAAAGAGTTGAGTTCGTCGACTGTTCCGTAGGCGTCGAGGCGCAGGGAGTCTTTTCTGACACGTTTTCCACCGACAAGCGAGGTGGTGCCGGCATCGCCGGTGCGGGTGTAGATTTTCATGGTGAGGAGTGGGGATTGTTATTCGTTGGTTGCCGCAAACTGTTTTTCGGCGGCTTCAAGTTGTGATGTGAGGTTGGCGATGTTGGGGCAGAGGTTGATGCGTGAGAGCACTTCGGGGAACATCAGTCCGCGTCGCACCATTTCGCCGAGCATCTCCATGAGGGGATTGAACAGGCCGTCGCGGTTGAGCAGCAACAGCGGTTTCGGCTCGTTGAAAAACGACATGGAGGCAAGGGCCGACATCACTTCGTCGAGAGTGCCGTAGCCACCGTCGAGGGCAACGAACAGGTTGGCTTGCTCCTCCATTGTTTGTTTGCGCTCATGGAGCGAGCTCACGTGTATGCTTAATGTGTTGGCGGGGTGCTGCCGTTCCATGCGTGTGGCCGGAACCACGCCCGTGACTTTTCCTCCCGCCGCGGCAGTCGCTGTGGCCACAGCCTCCATCAATCCCATTGCCAGACCGCCGTAGACCAGCGTGTGGCCGTGAGAGCCAATCCATTCGCCCAACGTTCGGGCATCGGTGAAACATTCGGGGGCTATGGCCGTGCGGGCCGAGCAATAAACTGCAATATTCATGTCGGTTCGAAAAATTAAGAGCTTGTTTTAAGCTCGGAGATTGCAAATAATCAATAGCGGGGAGAGGAGCAATGCGCGCTTTCCGCGAAAACAAATGTAGGAAAAAATGCGTAACTTTGCGGTAATGAAACGTAAAGATTTTGAAATCATGGCTCCCGTGGGGAGCTACGAAAGCTTGCACGCGGCCATCAATGCCGGTGCCGATGCCATATATTTCGGGGTGGAGGGGCTCAACATGCGTTCGCGTTCGAGCGTTAATTTCACGCTCGACGATTTGCGTGAAATCGCCTCAATATGCGATGCCAACGGCGTGAAATCCTACCTCACAGTCAACACCATCATCTATGACGAGGATGAGGCTAAATGCCATGCCATAATCGATGCGGTTGCCAACAGCGGCATTTCCGCCATAATCGCGAGCGACATGGCTGCCATTCTCTACGCCCGCGAAAAGGGGGTGGAGGTGCACATTTCCACACAGCAGAGCATATCGAACGTGGCAACGGTGAAATTCTACTCGCAGTTTGCCGACGTTGTGGTGCTTGCACGCGAGCTGAATCTCGATCAGGTGAAGGCTATCCACGATGCCATTGTGCGCGATGATATCCGCGGTCCGCGCGGCGAGTTGATGCGCATTGAGATGTTCTGCCACGGGGCGTTGTGCATGGCCGTTTCGGGCAAGTGCTACCTTAGTCTGCATCAGATGAACTCGTCGGCCAACCGCGGCGCGTGCACGCAGATTTGCCGCCGCGGCTATGAGGTGACCGACCTTGAGACCGGCGACCAACTGGCCGTCGACAACAAATACATCATGTCGCCCAAGGATTTGAAAACCATTCACTTCCTCAACAAGATGATTGATGCCGGTGTGACAGTGTTCAAAATCGAAGGTCGCGCCCGCGGTCCCGAATATGTAACCCTTGCAGTGAAGTGCTACAGCGAGGCGATTGAATCGATTTGCGACGGAACCTATTCCGACGAGAAGATTGCCCGTTGGGATGAGGAGCTTGGCAAAATTTTCAACCGCGGTTTCTGGAACGGTTATTATCTCGGGCAGAGGCTCGGGGAGTGGTCGAGCAAATATGGCTCCTCGGCAACCCGTGTGAAAGAGTATCGGGCAAAAGGTGTGCGCTATTTTTCCAACCTCGGAGTGGCTGAATTCTACATGGAGGCCGGAGAACTCCGCCCGGGCGATGAGGTTATCATCACAGGCCCCACCACCGGCACGCTGATTCTAACGCTCGACGAAATAAGGGTCAATCTCCATCCGGCCAAAAAGGCTGTGAAAGGGGATAGCTTCTCAATTGCCGTGCCCTCAAAGATTCGCCCCTCCGACAAGCTTTATCTCTGGCGTAAAAAATAACCCTCTCTACGGGGGTGCTTTCACAGTTCCCGTTCTCATTAGCCTCAGCAACTTTGATTAACTTAAATGTTGTGCATTTTAAATTAAAATCTCGCAGGGAATGAGTAACTTTGCAAGCAGGGGAGGGGTTCGGCCGTGACGGTACGGAGTCGTCGGGGCCGCTTAATCGGATAACACTTATTTCTAAAATAACTTCAAGTTTATGAGCACATTAAAAGTTGATGTGAAAAACGTGCTCGGCACAGTTTCGGCCGAGCAGATTCAGGAGCTTAACCCTGCGGCTGCAGCGGCTCTCGACAAGCTCCATAACGGCACAGGCGCAGGTGCCGATTTCCTGGGTTGGGTGAACCTCCCCGGTGATACTACCGACGCTCTGCTGGCCGACATCGAGGCTTGCGCAAAGCAGCTGCGCGATAACTGCGACGTTGTTGTTGCAATCGGCATCGGTGGCAGCTACCTCGGTGCAAAGGCTGTGATTGAGGCTCTCGGTGACTCGTTCTCGATGCTCCGCACCGACGACAAGCGCCGTTGTCGCGTGCTTTTCGCCGGCCAGAACATCGGCGAAGATTATCTTAACGAACTTCAGGACCTCCTGCGCGACAAGAAATTCGGCATTATTGTGATTTCAAAATCGGGCACAACCACCGAACCTGCCATCGCATTCCGCCTTCTCAAGGAGCAGCTCGAATCGCAGCTTGGCAAAGCCGAGGCTTCGAAGCGCATCGTTGCCATCACTGATGCAAAACGCGGTGCACTGCGTCAGCTCGCAACCGAAGAGGGTTACAAAACTTTCGTGATTGAGGATAATGTTGGCGGCCGTTTCTCGGTTCTTACTCCCGTGGGTCTGCTTCCCATCGCTGTTGCAGGTTTCGATATCCGCGCTCTCGTGGAAGGTGCACGTCGCATGCAGAAGGCTACCGTCGCACCCGGCGACGAAAATCCCGCCGTTCTCTATGCCACTACCCGCAACGCCCTCTACCGCGCAGGCAAAAAGATTGAAATCCTTGTAAACTATAACCCCAAACTCCATTTCTTTGCTGAGTGGTGGAAACAGCTCTACGGCGAATCGGAGGGTAAGGACCACAAGGGTATTTTCCCCGCAGCTGTCGACAATTCAACCGACCTCCACTCTATGGGTCAGTGGATTCAGGATGGCGAACGCACCATTTTCGAGACAGTTCTGTCGGTTGAGACTCAGCAGCACACAACCGTGATTCCCTCTGACGAAGCCAACCTCGACGGCCTCAACTACCTTGCCGGCAAGCGTGTTGACGAAGTGAACAAGATGGCCGAGCTCGGCACCCGCATCGCTCACGTTGACGGTGGCGTGCCCAACCTGCGCATCACAGTTCCCGCCCTCAAGGAGGAATATCTCGGCGAGCTTATCTATTTCTTCGAGAAAGCTTGCGGCATTTCGGGCTACATCCTCGATGTGAATCCTTTCAACCAGCCCGGTGTTGAGGACTACAAGCGCAACATGTTCGCGCTCCTCGAAAAGCCCGGCTACGAAGCAGAGACCGCAGCCATCAAGGCAAAGCTCTGATTTCTACGCTTCAAGAATAAAACAAAGCGGTGTGTCAAAAATGCAATTGCATTTGGCACACCGCCTTTTTTATGAATTAACAAGGAATGTTCCGGGAGTAATTTCCGTGAGCAATCCCAAGCCGGCAAGATGCCTTAAAGCTGCTGTGTGGATGTAGGAGGGCGCTGATGTTATAGCGATGTAGATGGTGTGGTGGGGGTAGTTGGTTTTTAGAGTAGATAAGGCATTGGTGATTTTTTTCATAGAAGGAGTGTCTTCTTCGGAAATCCCTTCGTTAGCATACCAGTAAATATTGTTTAGGTCGTTGAAATCTATGTCATATTTCTTAATTATGCTTACGTTGTTGTGTTTGTTGCGTGATAACCATAGATTTATGCAGCTATGTGTTTCCCACGACACATTTACAAATGCCACATCATCTTTTTGTGATGTTATGGTCTGTACAGCCCCCTGAATCCTACTTTGGTTATCGGTCTTTATCCTGTGGATTGCAAGCGGGTAGAATATGTTGCCCGATTTGCAGACATATTCATCAGGCGTGTATTGAAGCGGGCCGATACCAATTCCGGTGTACCACTCAACCCCTTTTATCTTAATTTTAATTTCGGCGATGCGTGGAAGTGTGTCGCGGAATTCGCGCAAAGGTTTGTCACTGGCGGGTTGCATGTAGGAAAATCCTGCAACAAACAGTACTATAGCTGCGGAGCAGCAATAGAAAAGTTTTTTGTTTGTGTGTCGCCGGCACCAGAGCCATTTGAGCAATTCGCCGATGCAGATTGCAGCAAAGAACACGCAAGGAGAGAAGTGCTTACTTGCATTTCCGAAATCGCGCTGAAAAAAATGCACGCATATAATCGGGATAACTGCAACAGCAACCAAAATCCATTGCTTACGGATAATCATTAGAACAAGTCCCGAAATAATGAGCAATATTCCAAGAATTGAATAGCATCCGGTTATAGCCAGCAATGTGGTATCTAATGTAATCAGGTTTTCTTCCCAGTATTGGTAGGTGAGATAGGTTTCGAGGATGCTTGCATCAAGTAATTCATAGCCCACCCATGTAACCGCTGCCACCGAAACCGCATAGCCGGTGGTAATCAACAGGCTTTTACGCCAATTCCTGTCGGTTGTTATGAAGGCAATCGGTAGCACGGCCGGGTAAATAAGCAGCACATCGAATCTCACCAGCGGAGCTACACACAGCATAACCAGAGCAATGATGTATTTGCGCTTCAGCATCAAATAGAAAGCCCCGAATGTAATCAACAGCACCGGTGCCTCGCTGTTGGGATACATTGCAAGCGCGTAGCTCTCGGGCATCAGCCACAGAGCAATGAGGGCTGTGGTCATTCCGATACCCGACAGCTTGTTAATGAATTTCGACGCGAGAAATAACAGTGCAATGGTGCATAGCGCCGTCAGAACGCTATAAATTTGCTCGCAGCCGGCAAACGGCAACAGGAGTTTCAACCCGATGATGGTGAAGAATGTGAGTGGCTGCATGAAGTAGCCGTAGCCCGCCGTGTTGAGGTCGGTTGAAGGGTCGGCCACCCACATTTCACAGGCTGCCGAGATTGAATTTGCGTCGCCTTCGTAGGAGATGAGCGGGAAAATGCCCGGCATCATCCAAGCCACAATGAGGGTGAACAGGAGGTAGAATGACAGGCGGTCGTTCCGCAGCAAATGTCGCAGGGAGTCGGCTACAGTCATGAGAGTTGAATCAGTTGACGGTTTTTACCATTGACTGAAAAGAGGCGGGAATCGGAGTTGCAAATTCCATCAGGCGGCGGCTCACGGGGTGAACAAACACTATTGTGCGCGCATGCAGTGCCAGGCGATGGATGGGTGATGTTTTTGCGCCATAACGGCGGTCGCCGGCGATGGGGTGACCGAGATCCTGCATGTGAACGCGAATCTGGTTTTTGCGCCCTGTTTCGAGTTCCACTTCGGCCAAAGTGTAGCCGTTGGCGCAGGCCAGGGTTTTGTAGCGTGTGAGCGCGGGTTTCCCCTCTTCGGGATTATCGGTTGAATATACAAGGAATTTTGAGTTCTCGGCCAGGAAGCTGCGCACTTCACCTTCGGCGGGGTCGAGTTTCCCCTCAACAACGCACACATATTGGCGGCGGCGCACCATGTTGTTCCAGTTGTGCTGCAGCGCTTCCTTGGCTTCAATGGTCTTTGCAAACACCATCAGCCCTGAGGTGTGCTGGTCGAGACGGTGCACGATAAACAGTTTGTTGCGCGGGTCCTTGGCTTTGAGATAATCCTTGATGATGGAGTAGGCTGTTCCATCCTTGATTTTGTCGTTGCCCATCGACAGGAGGCCGTAGCCCTTGTTGACAACGAGAATATCGTCGTCCTCATAAACGAGCTGAATGCGCCGGTTGTAGAATGTGACGAAGGCACGCGACAGGTTCACTCTCACCTCGTCGCCGGGGTGGAGTTCCATGTCGAATTGGCGTGTTACGGTGCCGTTGACCATCACCTGGTCGTATTTCAGCAGTTCCTTCACATTGGTGCGTTTGCGCTCGGGCATGCAGCCGAAAAGGAATTCGAGAAGCTTTGTTTCGGCTTGTGCAACGAATGTGAGGATGGTATCGGGACGGAATCCGCGGCGCTCGGCACCGGGCTTGAACGGTGATTTTTTCATTTCTTTCGGCTTCTGCTGGGTCGTGACGGTTTGGTGTCGGCCGAAGCGATTATGTCGCGGCACTCCTCAAGGGTGAGGTCGGCGGGATTTGCCACCGTCTTGGGTATCTTGTAATTGTTTTTGCCGCACTTGATGTAAACGCCGAAGCGACCGTTGAGAATCTGCACTTCGGGGTCCTCGGGGAATGTTTTGGCAACTTTGTTGGCCTCGGCGGTGCGCTTGTCGACGATTAGCTGCTCGGCCTCGTCGAGGGTTATGTGTGCGGGTGATATATCTTTGGGAATCGACACGAATTTGCCGTCGTGCTTCACGTAGGGGCCGAAGCGGCCTATTGCCACGGTAACCTCTTTCCCTTCGAATTCGCCGATTGTGCGCGGGAATTCAAAAAGTTTGAGAGCTTCCTCAAGTGTGATTGTGCCCACCGATTGCCCTTTCAGCAGCGATGCAAACTGGGGTTTTTCGTCACCTTCGCCGTCGCCCAGCTGAATCATCGGGCCGAAGCGTCCGATTTTCACCGACACCGGTTTTCCTGTGGCGGGATCGTTGCCGAGCACACGTTCTCCCACCTTGTGTTCGAGGCGCATGTTGAGCGCTTTGTCAACGGTGGGATGGAAATCGGTGTAGAATGCTTTTATCTCGTTGTGCCAGGGGAGCTTCCCTTCGGCAATGTCGTCGAATTTCTCTTCAATCTGTGCGGTGAAGTTGTAGTCGAGGATGTCGGGGAAATATTGTGTGAGGAATTCGTTCACCACCTCACCTATGTCGGTGGGCACGAGTTTTCCTCTTTCGGAGCCTACGGTTTCCGATTTTACGGAGGTTTTGATTTTTCCGTTGGTGAGGGTCATCACCTCGTAGTCGCGGCGGGTGCCCTCTTTTTCCCCTTTCTCCACATATTCGCGTTGCTGGATGGTGGAGATGGTGGGGGCGTAGGTCGACGGGCGTCCTATGCCGAGGTCCTCCATCTTCTTCACCAGAGCACCTTCGGTGTAGCGCGGCGGTTGCTGCGTGTAGCGCTGTGTGGCGGTGATGGCGGTTGCCGTGAGGGTTTCACCCTTGTGCATGGGGGGGAGAAGTCCCTGCATGGTGTCGTCGGCAGCGTCGTCGTCGCGCTCCTCCATGTAGACTTTCAGGAAGCCGTCGAATTTTATCACCTCACCGGTTGCGGTGAAATGTTCGTCGCGCGATTTCGGCTGAATTTCAACGGTTGTCTTTTCAATCTCGGCATCGGCCATCTGCGAGGCGAGTGTGCGTTTCCAGATGAGTGCGTAGAGGCGTTTTTCCTGCGCGGTGCCGTCGATTGTGTGGCGGTCAACGTAGGTGGGACGGATAGCTTCGTGAGCCTCCTGCGCCCCTTTCGAGGAGGTGTGGTAGTGGCGCACGTGGAGGTAGCTGTTGCCCAAAGTTGCTTTTATCTCTTTCTCAATCGAGTCAATTGCGAGCTGCGAGAGGTTGAGCGAGTCGGTTCGCATGTAGGTGATGTGTCCGGCTTCGTAAAGTCGCTGGGCAACCATCATGGTCTGCGACACGGTGAAACCGAGTTTGCGTGCGGCCTCCTGCTGCAGGGTTGAGGTGGTGAAAGGGGGCGCGGGCGCTTTTTTCACCGGGCGCACGTTCACGTTGGCAACCTCAAAAGTCGTGCCGTTGCAATCCTCGAGGAATTTTTTTGCCTCAGCGGCATCGGGGAGGCGGCGCGACAGCTCGGTGCGGATGTTGTTTCCGGCGGGGTCGGTGAAATCGGCGTTGATGCGGTAGAACTCCTCGGGCACGAAATTCTTGATTTCATGCTCGCGCTCCATAATCAGGCGCACGGCCACCGACTGAACGCGCCCGGCCGAGAGTGCCGGTTTGATTTTCTTCCACAGCACCGGTGAGAGTTCGAAGCCCACAATGCGGTCGAGCACGCGGCGTGCCTGCTGGGCGTCGACAAGATTGATGTCGATGTCGCGCGGATTCTCGATAGCGTGGAGAATAGCATCCTTGGTAATTTCGTGAAACACGATGCGGCGGGTTTTCTCGGGGTTGAGTTTCAGAACCTCATAGAGATGCCATGCAATGGCTTCCCCCTCGCGGTCCTCATCGGAAGCGAGCCACACCATCTGTGCTTCCTTGGCGTTTTTGCGCAGTTCGGCAACAAGAGCTTTCTTGTCGTCGGGAATCTCATATTCGGGTGCGAATCCCTTGTCGATGTCAATTCCGAAATTCTTTTTCCGGAGGTCGCGGATGTGGCCATAGCTCGACATCACCTTGAAGTCGGGGCCGAGAAATTTACCTATGGTTTTTGCTTTGGCTGGAGATTCGACTATTACGAGATTTTTTGTCATGGAGAACCGGTGTTTTTTAGGATGTGGCGTTCGTGTTTCGGTTTATTGCGGGGCAAAATTACTAAAAACAAGTGAGAAACACCTTAATTTAGTGAATTTAGTGAAAAGATGGTTGGGGAAATGGTTTAAAAGCTTTCCCCCGCCCCCTTTGCCCCCGTAATTGCAGGGAATATGAAATTGCAACAACAGCCTGCGCCGATTGGTTCGGGGAAGGGGAGTGGTGTCAGCGCAGGGCGAGGTAGAACTGCCATATCGCCAGGGCTGTGCTCACTGCCACGTTGAGCGAATGTTTGGTACCCTCCTGGGGAATTTCAAGGCAGAGGTCGGCGGCGTTTACAACCTCCTGGTCGACACCGTTTACCTCATGGCCGGCAATGACGGCATAACGGCCGTTGGGCTGTGGCTCAAAGCGGTCGAGTGAAACGCTCCCGTTCACCTGTTCGAGCGCGCACACGGTGTAGCCGCGCTCCTTTAGCTGTTTCACAGCATCGAGGGTGTTGGCGAAATAGCTCCATTTCACCGAATCCTCGGCTCCGAGAGCGGTTTTGTGGATTTCGGGCGAGGGTGGGGTGGCGGTGATGCCGCAGAGATAAATCTCCTCTACGCGGAAAGCGTCGGAGGTGCGGAACACTGAGCCTATGTTGTTGAGACTGCGCACGTTGTCGAGCACAACAACCAATGGCAGTTTACCTTTGGTGCGGTATTCCTCCACGGTGTCGCGCCCCATTTCCCAGATTGTTTTTTTCAGCATGGCGAAAGTTGTGGGTTGGTTTAAGTGTGAAATCGTTATCGGGTCACTTGCGGGGTCAAAATTACCCATTCCCCGCCAATTGTTCATTGCCGCAGGGTGATAAAGTTGCTCAAGTGGCCCTATTGACATGTTGCGGTTGGCTGAATTAACATTTTTTTGTAACTTTGCGCTCTCATTCGATGATTCTCACGGACCGTGAGGTTGCGGGGAATCAAAGTAACCGGGGATGCGCGGCAATTCCACCGCGCGGCAATTTCCCCCGTAAAAGGTAAACAAAGGTAAAATCAACAAATAGGTTTGAATTATGAATTTTAGCGGAGCAGTGGATTTCCGGCCCAAGTTGTGGTCGGCTATGCGCCATTACAGTGTGAAGAAATTACAGGCCGACCTCATTGCCGGTGTGGTGGTGGGTATTGTGGCGTTGCCTCTGGCGATTGCATTCGGTATCGCCTCGGGTGTGAGCCCCACAATCGGTCTTATCACCGCCATCATCGGTGGTTTCATGGTGTCGGCATTCGGCGGCAACTCGGTGCAGATTGGCGGCCCCACAGGTGCTTTCATCGTGATTGTCTACGGCATTATCGCCCGTTTCGGGCTTGAGGGTCTTGCGGTTGCAACCTTCATGGCCGGATTGATTTTGGTGCTGATGGGGCTCTTCAAGCTCGGCACTGTCATTAAATTCATCCCCTATCCCATTGTTGTGGGTTTCACCGCCGGTATCGCGTTGACGATTCTCTCAACCCAGGTGAATGATTTCCTCGGGCTCGGGCTGACCAATCTTCCCGGCGACTTTGTGTCGAAATGGGGTGTTTATTTCAGCAATCTCGACCGCATCGACCTCCCCACAGTGATTGTGGCTGTGGCATCGCTCGCCATCATAATCCTCACCCCTAAGGTGTCGAAAAAGCTTCCCGGTGCCCTGCTGGCAATCATCATCATCACCGCTGCGGTTTATCTCATGAAGGTTTACGACCCTTCGGTGGCAATCACCACCATCGGTGACCGTTTCGGCTCTATGTCGACCGACCTCCCCGAGGTTCACGGGTTCGCTCTCACCATGGATAACATCAACCTGCTCCTCCCCTCGGCGTTCACAATCGCCGTGCTCGGTGCAATTGAATCGTTGCTTTCGGCAACGGTGGCCGACGGTGTCACGGGGTCGAAAACCTCAACCAACACCGAGCTGATAGGGCAGGGTATGGCCAACATCGTGGTGCCCTTCTTCGGCGGAATTCCCGTGACCGGTGCCATTGCCCGCACAATGACCAACATCACCAACGGTGGCCGCACCCCTGTGGCAGGCGTGGTGCATGCAATCGTGCTGCTGTTGATTTTCATTTTCCTGATGCCGCTCATCAACTATGTGCCTATGGCATGTCTGGCAGCCGTGCTTGTTGTGGTTTCATACAACATGAGCGGTTGGCGCACTATTGTTGGGCTCATGAAGGCTCCCAAAAGCGACATTTCGGTGATGGCTGTAACCTTCCTGCTCACTGTGGTGTTCGACCTCACAATCGCCATTGAAATCGGATTGTTGCTCGCTGTGGTGCTGTTCCTGCGCCGCGTGATGGAGAACACCGAAATC
Source organism: uncultured Muribaculaceae bacterium (assembly GCA_910586565.1). Lineage (GTDB taxonomy): Bacteria > Bacteroidota > Bacteroidia > Bacteroidales > Muribaculaceae > UBA7173. The sequence goes on from CAJUIT010000010.1 coordinate 73,878, forward strand.
AAGGTTTACTCCGAGCAGCTCGACGTTGCCGAGGGCACCGACCTCGATGCTTCGCACCACGAAGTGCTCGATGTGCTCCCCGGGGTAGGTGTTTACGAAATCGACGGCCCGTTCTTCTTCGGTGTGGCAACCAAATTCGATGAGATGATGCGCACAACCGTGGGTGAGAAGCAGCCGCTGGTGCGCATTATCCGCATGCGCAAGGTGCCCTTCATCGACTCCACAGCCCTGCATAACCTTGAGATTCTCATCAAGTCGTCGCAGCGCGAGGGGATTCATGTGGTGCTCTCGGGTGTGAAAGATAACGTGCGCGAAACCCTTGTTCATGCCGGCATCGGCACTCTCATCGGCGCCGACCACATCTGCTCACACATTTCGGGCGCAGTGGAGATGGCCAACGCCATAGTGCGCCGTTCCGAAGCAAACGCCGCTCCGGCTCTGCAATGATTTTGAAAATCTGTGTCAGTATTTAGCACTTGTGAATTGCCACAGATTACAGCTACAGCTTAATAGAAAATGTTACTTCGTGAAAGTGCGGTGAATGAGAATTTGCCGCACTTTCCTTTTTTAAGACGGATTTTGAGGCGGATGGTGTGTTAAAGAATGCTATATGTGGGGTGCGGAATGTTATAAATGCAATTCTCTTTGGCATAAACGGCTTTTTACATAAAACTCTTTTTGCGCTGTGATGTTAGAACTATACTGAACATGAGATATCTGCGTAACTCACATGATACTCATTTACGGGAACAATCTAAATTACTATAACTGAAAACTGTATGGATAAAACAATTACCAAGGCTCAGATAAAGGCTGCCGTAGAGGAGGCCTATAATGAGTCGAAAAACATCACGGGCGGCCACAATGCCGATTACATCCCGTTTCTGGCCAACATCGACCCCAATCTGTTCGGCCTGAGTGTTACGTTGCTCGACGGCACAACAATTAATGTGGGTGATACCGACTATCATTTCGGCATCGAATCGGTGTCGAAGGTGCTCACTGCCATTCTTGTGCTGAAGCAGTATGGTGCCGAAGCTGTGTTGAAGCAGATTGGCGCCGATGCCACAGGTTTGCCCTTCAACTCAATTTTTGCAATCCTGCTTGAGAATGACCATCCCTCCACACCGTTGGTCAATGCAGGTGCGATAACCGCATGTTCGATGGTGCAGCCCAAGGGCGATTCCTGGGGCAAATGGGAAGCCATTATCAATAACATCACCGATTTGTGTGGTTCGGAGTCGCAGGTGCTTGATGAGCTTTATCGCTCGGAGTCGGAAACCAACTTCAACAACCGCGCCATCGCCTGGTTGCTTAAGAACTACAACCGAATCTACGATGATGTGCCCATGAGTCTTGACCTCTACACCCGCCAGTGCTCGGTTGGCATCACGGCATCGCAGCTTTCAATCTGCGCCGCCACAATTGCCAACGGTGGCACCAACCCGGTGACAAAGAAAGCTGTGTTCGCACCCGAACTGGCTCCTAAAATCACCACTCTCATCTCATCGGTAGGTTTCTATCAGAACACCGGCGACTGGCTCTACACCTCCGGTATCCCTGCCAAGAGCGGTGTTGGTGGCGGCGTGCTCGGGGTGATGCCCGGCGTGTTCGGTATCGCGGCTTTCGCACCTCCATTGGATGTGGCCGGCAACTCGGTTAAGGCACAGGCTGCCGTGAAAGCGGTGATGAACAAGCTCGGATTGGGCGTGTTCAACGGCGACCGCGTCACTGTGACCGACTAAAGCCTTATAACGTTACTAAAAAACTAAAAACTAACTACTAAAAACTTTTCAACTATGCAAGTGAAAACAGGAAAAGGCACCATCTCAATGATGGTTGTCTTTGCAATATGGTCGCTGTCGCTTGCCGTTGACCTTCCGGGCCTGGCGGTGACACCTATCGAGGGTAGCCTGCGCACAATCTTCAGTGATGCAACCGATTTTAAAATCCAGTTGCTGACGGTTCTGCCTAACCTTGTGATTATCCCGTTTGTGCTTCTTTCGGGTAAACTTTCCGAAACGCGCCACAAGGTGGCGGTAATCACATTGGGCACACTGCTGTATATCATAGCAGGCGCGTGGTCAATCTTCTCCAATTCGCTCACGGAGCTTATTTGGCTCAGCTGTCTGCTCGGAGCCGGCTGCGGTTTGATTCTGCCGTTCTCAACCGGTCTTATCGCCGATGTGTTCACCGGCAAATACCGCATGAAACAGATGGGTATCATCTCAGCCATCGGTAACATCGCACTTGTGGGTGCCACATTCGTTGTGGGATTCCTCGCTGCCAAGAGCTGGCACCTTCCCTTCCTGGTTTATCTGATTCCATTGGTTTCACTGGTTTTGATTCCGTTCCTCAACAAAATTCCGAAATCGAACTATGCCGCTACTCCCGCAACCTCCGATGCAGCTTCGTCAGCAACTACAAAAGCCGCGTCGACCACTGTGCCTGCGGTTGATGCCGACGGATTCTCAACAGCCGGTCAGTCGGTGAAAGGGGGATTTTACGTAGGGCGCACAATCTGGCTGCTTCTGGCCTATTTCTTCTTTGTGTTCGCAACATCGGTTCCGGCTTACTATCTGCCTAACCTGATGCCTGAGTATCACATGTCGACCGAGGATGTGTCAACCGTAACATCTATTTTCTATCTGGCAATGTTTGCAATCGGCCTGATTGTTACGGCCGTGATGAAAACCTTCCGTAAAACCACCTTTATCCTTGCCACAGGCTTGATTGTTGGCGGTATGGTGATGTTCGTGCTCACCCGCTCGTTGGGTCTGTTCATCGTGGCATCGGCATTGGTTGGTCTCGGCAATGGTCTGGCTCAGCCTATCTTCTACACCAAAGCGACAGAAGTGGTTACCTCCGACAGCAAATCAACCCTTTCACTTGCCTACCTTCAGGTTGCCAACTATGTGGCCATCTCGCTTGTGCCTGTGATTATCGGTTTCTTCTCCGATATTTTCCACAACAAAACCGCACTTTTCCCATTCACGTTGGTGCTGATATTTACAGCAATCGTGCTTTGCGCGGTAATTGTGAGGGTGCGTCACTTCGTGTTCGGCATCAGCAAGAACTACTACGAATAATCTGACAACAGAACTCTTAACTCTTTTTCATCAACAGGATTAACCGGCTCAGGGCTCCGGCACTGCAGCCGGTTATCCTTTCCATCAAATCTAAAAACAAATAACTAAAACTATGACAACCACAACCAACAAACCGAAGATTCTAATCATCTACACCGGCGGAACAATCGGGATGGTGGAAACCCCCGACGGCCTTCAGCCTTTCGATTTCTCTCACCTGATGGATAATGTGCCTAAGGTGGGGCAGCTTGGTTATGAAATCGACAGCGTGCAGTTCAAGCAGCCGATTGATTCGTCCAACATGAACCCGCAATACTGGGGCATGATTGTGAAGGATATCGCCGACCGCTACGACCAATACGATGGCTTTGTGGTGCTTCACGGCACCGACACAATGGCCTATACCGCATCGGCACTGGCCTTCATGCTACGCAATCTGCGCAAACCTGTTGTAATCACCGGCTCGCAGCTTCCTATCGGCGACACACGCGAGGACGGAACCGAAAACCTTATCTCGGCCCTGCAGGTGGCAGCGGCCAAGGATGAGAACGGCGACCCCATGATTCAGGAAGTTGTGATCTCATTCCAGGATTACATTGTGAGAGGCTGCCGCTCAACCAAATTCACCTCCACAGGATTCCATGCGTTCAAGAGCTTCAATTATCCCAATCTGGGAACAATCGACCTCCACATCGACTATGCAAAGCCCTATCTGATGCGTCACAACACGGCGCTCCCTCTCGAACCGTTCTACGCAATGGATTCCAACCTCCTCGTGCTTTGGCTCTACCCGGGCATCACAGAGGATGTTGTGAAAGCCCAGCTCGCCACACCGGGCATCAAGGCTGTGGTGCTCCGCACATTCGGTGCCGGCAACGCCCCCACCGAGCAATGGTTCCTTGATGCGCTCACCGATGCAGTTAACCGCGGGTTGATTATCTACAATGTCACCCAGTGTCAGAACGGCGGCGACGAGCAGAAACGCTACTACACCGGCGATATGCTTGCCAAAGCCGGCGTAATTTCCGGTTTCGACATCACCGTGGAAGCCGCAGTTACAAAACTTATGTATCTTCTTGGCAGCGGCCTCTCCACCGCCGACATAAAAACCTACCTCACCACCTCAATCGTTGGTGAGATGACCGTGGAATAACGTCTGTCTATTATCTAAGTTTTATCTCTTTCTAAGAGGGTGTGTCATAACGTCTCGTCCGAATGTCGATAGCGACTACTCAGATGAGCCATTATGACACACCTTGTATTTGTTGTTAAGCTGTTTTTCCGAGCTCTAAATGAGACTCAGAAAGAAATAGGACTGTCGGGTTGGTTGTTTTTAAGAATTCTGAGCTCAATATTGTAGCGGTCTTTGAAGCGGATGCGCGCTTTCTCCAGTTTTGCATGTGAAGCGCTTTTCGGACCGCACCCTGAAGTTACGATGCGTGCGCGAGCGCAATCGTTGCGCTGCGGATACGGTAGGAAACAGGGGTTATTTATCGTTGCCTCAAGCTGGTCGATGGCATGAGAAATATCAGTTCCTTTCAATTCCACGAATATAGCCCTGCTGTCGGTATTGGTGGTGGCAGCCAAAAATTTGTCGCATTTCAGGCCTGCGGTTATCACATAGCCGTCGACTTGAAACACAATTGATTTGGCTCCGTTGCGCACATCGACCTTATAGGTTTTACCTTTTTCCGACAGTGACACTGTGGAGCGCTGTTGCAATGGTTGCTCGGGAATGAGTCGGCTATCGGAGAGCTTTTTAATTCGTTTTGAAGCAAAATCACCCATATATCATGTCATTGAGGGTGAGAATTATGTTTTCGTAGGAGTCTGACGTGCTATCCAGTCCGCTTCCGTCAATCATCTGAATCTCATCGTCGAAGAGATTGTGCGCTCCCCCTTTAATGATGTGCCATGCACCGACTTCGCTTGGGTCGAGTTGTGGAATAACCTCGTTTACAGTATGTTGGTCGAAATTGCCGGTAAGTGATGCCCGATGGGCGAGCATCATGATGTTGAGAGCGGTCAGTATGTAGGGGCTGTGTGTAGCTAATGTGAGGTCCATTTCGGCGTTTTGGGCTGAAAGGCATTCATTAATCAGAAATTTCATCAGTCCCCATTGATTCGACGGAAACAAACTCAATTCAGGCTCTTCAAGATGTAGACTTATTCGTTTGTTTGGGAAACTGCCGATGTCGGACGAGCCTTTGAATCGCGAAAGATTGTCGTTGGCGGCCAAAAACCTTACGATTGTGGAGTTCATAGCCTCCACGACGTCGAAGTGACGTGACAGATAGCGTGTTATGAAATGGAGTGCCACGCTGCTTTGCATTCCCGACGAAGCGCTTGTGAGCGGAAGATTCTCGAAAGAGGAATCATCTTTCGTTATCGAACTAACAAAAACACGTTGGCCGGCAGAGGTTTTGCGCACAGTCATTTTCACACCGAGATAGTCCATGTCGGTGGAAGAAATTACGTCAAGGGCTTTCTGAAAGTTCAGGAATGTTTCATCAAGATAAAACATGTTGTGCCGCAAAGTCACATTTCCTGCGGCTAAATCTGGCACGAGCACACGTTTATCCGAAATGTAGGCTATCTTCTGAAGTGTAAGTTCTTTATTGTCGACATACTTCACCGGAAAAGAAATTGAACTTTTCTTCAGTTGAATTTCAAATGAGCCGTTGCGATAGATGATTTCAGAATCAGGACGCAGGAAAGGCCGCAGACCGTTTGTGCCTAAAATGCTCTCTGTGCGCAGTCTGAACGGGGTAGGGATACCTGAGTTTTTAAAGTAGCTTCTGACACAAAGCATTTTATAGACCCAACGCATCATGGCAAGCACTTTCATAACTGTGCTTTTTCCGCTTCCCGATTCTCCGATGAACACATTTATGCGGTTGAGGTTTGGCAGCTCAATACATTTAATCGGGCCAAAGTTTTTAATTATCAGACTTTCAGATTGCATGATAGGTGGGTTGTGCTTTAGTTGCAAGCTGCATGTAGGGTCAATTTTCCAAAAGTAGTAATTTTTTTTTGTTTGCCCAAATATCTCGCGATGTCAACGTTGGCAGGGCATCCCTTGCACTCAGTTAAACAAATTAACAGCTGAGACTCTGCTATTCATTCGGGGCGGAGGGGAGGGGGCTTTTGAGGCGTTCCTTGCGGTATTGGGCGGGGGTGATGCCGAAGATGCGGTTGAAATGGCGGTAGTAGGTGGCGCGGCGCACATAGCCACATTCCTCGGCGATGGCGTCGATGGTCCAGTCGGGATGTTGCCTGATGAGTTCAACTGAGTGCTCGACGCGGAGTTTGTTGATGTAGTCGTTGGGTGTCATTCCAGCGAATTTCTCAATCAACAGCACAACCTTGGCGCGCGGAAGTCCCGAAGCCTCCACAATCCCGTCGCGGTTGAAGGCGGGTTGTTTGAACAGGGCACCGTCAACGATGGTTTGCTGCATGCGGTTGAACAGGGCGAAGTTCTCTTTGTCGGTGTCGGATGCATCGGGATTGATGTGATGCATGGCAAGCAGTTCGTCGATTCTTTTTGCTGCGGTTTTCCGGAGTTCGAGTTCACGGCGGTAGGCACGGTACATCAGCAATACTATTATCAAGGCAAGCGCTCCGGTGACGATGGCGGCCATCAGCAGGATGTGGCGGCGGTGCAGGGTGGCCTTGGCGTTGACAAGTTCAAGCTCTTTTTCGTTGAGGGCGAACACCGAGGCCAGTTCCTGCGCCCTTGAGTTCTTTTCGCGCAGATATAGGCTATCCTGAATGGCTGTTGCTCTCTGCAGCAGGGCGTAGGCCCGGGCGTGGTTTCCGAGGCCGGCCTGAGCGCGGGCATCGGATGTGAGCAGGCTGAGGAAATCGGTGTTTACGGTGTCGGATTGCTCAAACATGGGGTAGAGCGGAGCGGTGAAATCGAGCACACGTTTCCATTGCCCCGAGTCGAGAAGATAATCCATGATGTAGGCTCTTCCAACAGGATTTCCGGCGTAATCCGTTGCCATGAAGGCGTTGAAGGCCTCCCCGGCCTCTTGGGGCTTTCCCGCCCGCTGGGCGCATGAAGCGATGCGGGCATAGGCATAGGCGCGTTGTTGATCGCAGAAGCCGGCGGGACTTCCCCCTGTGGCATCTATCCGCTCGATAAGGGCAAGCCGCCTGTGCCCTTCGGCGAGCCCTTCGTCAAAACGGTCGTCGGCATAGAGTTCCACTATCTTCACCCCTTGAGCCGCCGACACATTGGCCAGAACCCGTGCATCTTGCGATTCGCCCCCTTCCGTTATTATCTGTTCGAGGTAGTCATAACCCTGTTTGCGGTTACCCATCGCAAACGAGGTTTTTGCCATAGTGGTGAGAATATTGAACCGTGCCGCGAGATTTTCGGTTTGCCGGGCAATCCCCATAGCCTCTGTTGACGATTGTATGCTCCCCTGATAGTCGCCGAAAAACGACTGTGCCACCGACAGAAGGGTGAGGGCATTGAGTTTTTCTTTCAGGTGTGAGTCGATTGAATCGGATGCGAGGGTTTGGCGTGCATACCTTTCCACAAGCGAGAACATGCGCTTTTCGTTGTAGGCCAATCCGCGCAGCAGGTTTGACTGAAACGCTGGTAACGATTCGGCGCCTGCGGTGTCAAGTTCATCGAGGATGGAGAGCACCGAATCGGGATTTTCAACAACCAGGGCGCGCAGGCTTTGGGGTGTGACGGCGGGAGCCTCAGCCGAAGCGGCGCGAAGCATTGAGGCCATGCAGGCGAATGCGATAAAAATGGGTAAACGGAATTGCATGGCGCAAATTTACTCAAAAAAATCCCCTCGGCAACATTGCTGCCGCTGTTTGGGTTGTACGAGCCGAGAGAAGCTATGTTGTTGATTGGCAGGGGGCAGACAAAATCGGTACATAAAATGGTACAAACTTTTGGCAAATGTGCCCTCAACGGCACGCGCGACGGTTAAAACGAGTACAACCCCGATGCCCGAATGTTTTTCTGCCGATTAAATTCGCTCTAAATTTGCCGACACATCACAAATGCTATTGCCCATGCTTGACAAAGACCATCTTCCCGAGCGAGTAAGGACCATTCTTCCGGTTCTTGCATTTATCGCCCTTTCCATCGCATGCCTGCTGGGCGTGATGGTGGCGGTGATTCTCATAAGGCTCGCATTTTCGCTATGATTAATCTCTATCTATTTAATGAAATAATAAACTTAACACTTCATCGCAATGAAAAAGAACTCAAAAACCATTTTTAAAATCCTCGGCCTAACACTCTCACTTCTCCTTTCGGCCGGTTTCACATCGTGTGGCGACGACGATGAGCCGGAGGTGCCCGAAGTGGAAATTGTGGCCGTTGACGTTCAGTATGTCGCTTCGGTAGGCGATGCCTACACCAACTTCTGGGATGTGCAGCTCACCTACACCAATGCCCAGGGTAAAACCGTCACAGAGCCTCTCACAAGCCCGTGGTCGCAGAAATATCACATAAAGAAAGCCGATAAAATCCCCACAACCTACACCTTCAAGGTCTACGCCTATCCCAAACAGGATGCTCCTCAGCCCGATCCCGATGCGATATATTCGCTCAAGCGAACTGTGGGATGCGTTGTGTGGGGCACAACAAGCGATGGCAAGGAGGTTCTGCTCGGTGGCAATCCAAGTGCACAACCCACCGGTGGTGTAAGCGATGGCAAACATATCATCGAACAGATGAGCCAGACCAAAAAGCTTGCTGATGAATCCATCAAAATCGAGCTTTAACCAACGTTATCTACTTAAACTTACTGACTTATGATGAAAAAGATATATCCGGCACTCTTTGCATCGGCCATGCTGTTGCTTTCAGCATCATGTTCCGACGACAACAGCGTAAACGAAGGGGAGGACCTTTCGAATCTCAAGGTAGTTGTTGAGATGAGCTACACCCTCCAACCTCAATCGGCAGGAATTACAGGTGCGGAGCTTTCATGGCCCGACCCCGATAACCTCTCAGGCGGCGCATCGGCAACAGTTGCTCCGGGAGAGACTTTCACGCGAAAACTCACTTACAATACCATCCCCGACGGTCCGGTGGGCTTTTTGGCCACTCCGTCGGTTGATGCAGACTTGGAAGCGGGAACCGATGTCACCGTCGACTACACTGTTGATTGCACGGTTTCTCTGATGAACGGCGACAATGTTGTTGATTTCAAAAAGCATTCCGACAACGTTTCCTACACGTTATCCTATAACCCCGACGAGCATCCCGATTTGACCGATGATTTTCTTTTCGCCGTCACTACCAACAATGTGCGTCGTGTGAATCTCGAAGATTTGCTTGATGATGAGGATGATGCTCCGCTCGAAGAACTCCCGGTGACTGATGATGACGATGTGAAATGTGAGGGGCGCCTGTTCTATGTTTCACAAGCGAATGCCGACACCGATAACCATTATCTCTCCGACAATTTCGTGACCCGCTTTTCATCGGTATCACGTTGGGACGGAAGCGCGCTTTCAACGGGCGATTTCCTTTTCCTCTACCGCGATGATTTGAACAACGTGTCAACCGATGTGATAAAGAAAAGTGTTGCCGACGGTGCAATCCTTGTAGTCGACGCGCTCAACAGTTTTGCCGACCTGAAGCGTTTCTGCGAGGAAAACGATATCTACAATCCATTAGCCGGTAAGGATGATGTTGACGTGTCGCAAGCAATGTTCATCATTGCCGATGCCGACCGTTCAATTTCTGATAACCCGCAATGCGGCTATCGTGGCATGTTCTTCATGCTTACACCCGGAGTGGATTCCGACAATGCCAATGTCGACTATCGTCACGGTGAGGTAATCGACCGCGCGGTGGCAACCATCAACGAGATGGTTTCCCCCACTCAGCCCACAGGTCGCACCATGTCGCGTGCCTCAGGAACAGATCTCACATCGCTTATCAATGCCTACAAAGTGCATCTGTGCGAAAAAGATAATTCCCACACTCTGAGCCAATATGCCTATCAAGACCCGAAGCGTGCGGGGAGAGAGCGCGTGAATCACTACGATGTGGAATATGACGTCTACAATGTGTTCAGCCTGAAAGAAAAGCGCAACTACTATTACATCCACCAGAACATTATCTGCTCGTTCGCTGACTGTTATATCGGGGTTTACAACAAAGCTGTTGAGACCAACGACATTTTCAATACCATTGCGAAAGTGTGTGAATGGTATGGCAGTACTGTGAATGTGACTACCGTGCCAACCGTAAGAGACAGCGACATGAAGATTCATTGCATGTCACCTGCAACAACCGAATCGACTACCGGTTTCACTTCGGGATTCTCGTGGGATTTCGGCGCGTCGGTTGGTTATGAGAGCGGTGGTCCTGCCGTGAGCGGCAACACAGGGATAGGCATAAGCACTTCCAACACCTACGATGTGAAGGATGTGACGGTTGTCAATCAATGTGTTTCACATTCCAAACTCAGCTGGCAATTCAACCTTTCAAACGCATGGACAAATTTCTCGCTGTTCAAAACCTCTTGCACCAACATGCACGAGGGAGCGTTGGCAGGCCGCGCGACTTTCACTGCCGGCACCGATTTCGTTATCTCATACCCGGAAAAGTACAACAATGTATACTACATCCCCCAGCTCAATGGGACTCTTGAAGTTACCCTGCGCAGAACCTGCGGAAAGTGTGGCGATGTATGTGCAGAGGATACCAACCCACAGACATTTTCATGCGAATTAACTCTGCCGGCTCTCAGAGAATCAATGTTCAAGTAATCAACTGCAAAGATGATGAACTATTTCGAATCTATTTTAAGCAAAGCCCTCGGTGCAGGGCTTTTGCTGTTGCATGTGGCATTGCCTCAGGAGGCCGGTGCCTCGGAGAGTGAAAGCAGTTCGTTTACCATTCAGTTTGCCTCAGAGGCTATGGCCGATTCGGTGATAGCTGCCAACCCCGGGCTTATGTTCGAGCGCGTGATTGCTCCGGCTGCCAATGAGACGATTGAACGGCGTCACCGCGAGGAGGGGCTGCATCTGTGGTACAAAGTGGAGCTCACTCGCCCCGCTGCCGTAGGAGGTGAGGTGAAGCGGCTCGCAGGAGCAAAAGGTGTGCTCCGTGTGCAGCCTGCGGTTAAGATTCAGATAGGTGACGGCAACGAAGATGCTATTTCCCCCGTTGCCATCCCGGCCGATGATTGCAGCCCCGCATCGCGTGCTGCCGGCGCGGCCACCTTCCCCAACGACCCGCTATATTCCCGCCAATGGCACTACGACCACCCCGACCGGGTGAGCATCAATCTCGAAAAGGCGTGGGAAATAGAGAAGGGAAATCCCAACGTAATTGTAGCCGTGCTCGACAGTTGGATTGACCATACTCACCCCGACCTTCATGGAAATATGTGGGTGAATGAAGCCGAGCTAAACGGGCTGCCTGACGTTGACGACGACGGCAACGGAGTTGTCGATGATATCTATGGCTACAACTGGTTGAGCCTTAATAGGGATGATTTCGGTTCGCACGGCACACACATAGCCGGCACCATCGCGGCTGTGAACAACAACGGCATCGGTGTGTGTGGCATCGCTGGTGGCGACGGCATCACTCCCGGAGTGCGCATAATGAGTGAGGGGATTAATACCTCGAACGACAGTTTTGTGGACGACTGGGTGATTAGCCGAGCCTTTGTGCATGCCGCCGACAACGGAGCTGTGATTGCCTCTAACAGTTGGGGCGGAAGCGATAAACTATCGCCCATTATCACCGCATCGATTAATTATTTCATTGAGCATGCCGGCGAGTGGGAGGGGAGCCCCATGAAGGGGGGATTGGTGCTGTTTGCGGCAGGCAACTCCGGCCATAACCACTGCGAGTTTCCCCTTAATGACCCTGAGCTTAACCACGACGGCCTTGTGATTGTGGGAAGTGTCGGTTCGGCCGGTGTGAAGTCAACATTCTCCAACTATGGTAATTGGGTGGATATAATGGCTCCTGGTGGCGATTCCAACGGTAGGTCGATATTTAGCACAGTTCCCGGCGGAGGTTACGGGCTGATGAACGGCACTTCGATGGCGTGCCCCCATGTTACCGGTGTGGCGGCATTGGTTGTGTCGAAATTCGGCGACGGCAACCTTACTTCGGCTCAGGTGAAGCAAATTTTGCTCTCATCGGTTCGCGATGTGTATGGCTATAACGCCGGGCATCCTTATAAGAACTTGCTTGGAGCCGGAATTGTGGATGCCTACCGTGCTCTGCAATCGAATCCCGAAACCGCTCCCGCTTCAGTCACCGGACTGCAGGTGAACGTTACAGCGAATAATGATGTTTCGTTGAAGTTCGTCATCCCTGCCGACGGAAACGGCTGTGGAGTCGACAAGTGTGTGCTTTATCGGGTTGGTGACAGCGCACCCTTGATGGAACTCGTAACCCGAGGTTTGAATGCCGGGCAACTCTATGAAACGTCATTTTCGTCGGGCCTGATGATTCCCTCGGGCAACGTGTTCATGGTTGCTGTTGACCGCTGGGGGCACCGTTCGCAGCCCTGCGAGGCGGTGGAAATTACCCCTTATGCCTCGGAGATTGCAATACTCAATCCATATGCTACAACAACATTCAATGTTTTCAAACCTGCCGATAAGGATTTTCATTTAAGTGTATTGTCGACGCTTGACCTCTCTTTCCCTTATCATTCCGGCAACGGGAGTGTGAGAGTTTCTGTAACCGACCCCAATGGCATCGCATCGGCTCAACTCAATTCAGTTTCGCAAATCGAACTCACAATAGCTCCCCGTGATGAAACCCCTGTTGGTGAATACCCGATTACAGTAAGACTTGAGAATACCGACGACCCCTCGGAGTTCTGCGAAAAGGAATTAACCTGTCGCGTTGAGGAGGGTATGCGCACTTTCGTTATCCCGGCTTTGAAGCCCGATTGCTCGGGGCATTTTTATGTCGACGAGTTAAAGGGTCGATTTGAGCTAAACCTTCTGGATATTTTGTATGATCCCTTCGGTCTCGATATTTTTATTTCCGATGATGTAAAAGCGGATGGGGGATTCGTCAACAGCGAAGCATGGGTAGAAAATAAGGTTCTGTATGTCGATTATGAATTTGATGAGGATATGGTGATTTGGGGCTTTGATACGATGATTGTCACAATTCGCACCTATAATGACTATCTTGTTCCTGTTAACATTGAGCTGACGCTCCATGCTCCCGAAGGTGCGGGTGTGGAGAACGTTAGTGCCGACCACGTAGTGCCGACCAGCGAGGGAATCTACACATTGACGGGTGTGCGGCTCGATGTCAGCGCCGACTGTTTACCCCCCGGCATCTACATCATCAACGGCAAAAAAACTTGCATCAGATAAACAGAGACTTACTTATAACATCTTTAACTTAACTCAAACAAATTAGTAATGAAAAAATTGATTTTTGCCGCTGCCGTTGTTGCAGCAGGCGCATTCTGCGCAAACGCAGAGGATTACAACCGCATCGGTGTCTCCTACAACAACACCCATTTTGGTTTTAACAGTGCTGCCGGCGACTCCGACGACAACTTCTCTACAAATGGCTTTGGCATCGGCTACACCCACGGTTTCAGCCTTTCGAGCAGCTGCCCCATCTTCTTGGAAACCGGTTTAAACTTGAATTTCGGATTTGATTCATCCTCTGAAGAAAACAAAATGGAGCAGGGCGGTTATTGGATGAGTTCAAAAGTGACCTCGAAAAAACAATTCATGGACTTACAGATTCCCGTGAACTTTGTTTATAGTTTTCATGCCACAGAGAACTTTTCCATCTCACCTTACGTAGGCCTGAATTTCAAGGTTAATGTTCTCGGCAGATATCGTAACGACGTGGATGTTGATTCAAATCTTCCTTCGAATGTACTTGACAAAGATAACCTCAACGGAAGCAGTGACTGGCTGAGCGTATTCAGCAAGGATGATATGGATGGCGGCGACAACACTTGGAATCGCTTCCAGATGGGATGGCAAGTGGGCGTTGGCTTCCAATACAAGCCCGTTTATCTCGGCGTTCAGTATGGCACCGATTTCATCCCCGCATTCAAGTACAAAGAAGCTAAAGTCAACACCGGAACATTCCGCTTGACTCTCGGTTACAGCTTCTAATCCGAAAATGACTTTGAACAGTGATAAATAAGTCATGGAACTTTCCGGCACTTACTTATCACAGTTAAAAATATACGCTGACAACCGGTAATAAAGGGCTTTATGCAACGGGCGGTGTGTCGAAACCGGGAAACCGGTTTGGGCACACCGCCTCTTTTTTTGTGCCGCCCACCATTTATCCTTGATTCGGAGCACACACGAATAATAACCTATTCAATAAACTGACAACTTAACCAACCTTTATCTGTCAACCATTTTTAGGAAAATACAGTTGGATGTTAAGGAAATAGAGTTGTTAACTAATTTTAACAAATGGGGGGTAAATCGGAGATTAATCTATAACTTTGCCATAATCTGATAAATAGAGGTTGACAATACCAATTTTTTTACACACACACAGAAATCCTCAATTCCATTTAGATTCTTAACACATCATTATAAACTATTATCACATGAAACATTTTTTTACGCGACTTGGATGTGCCGCAGCTATGGCAGGCACAATATTTGGCGTGAATGCAGCCACGGATGAAGCCGGCAATAGCTTTATCTATCTCGGCGGGATGGTGGCATCTGCACCCACCACCGACAATGCCGAAGAATGGGAGGCTGCCAAAATGCCGGAAACCGCTCCCGGTTCCAATGTTTATGAAACCACAGTTAACCTTTCCGACATGGCGTGGGGTGCGTGGTTCAGATTCTACTACGATTTGGCTGCACCTGAAGTGGGTGCGACAAGCTACCGACTCAACCTTATACAGCCGCATGCCGATGGAAATAGCTCAATCGACGGGGTTGTTCCGGCGCTCGCCGGCAACAGCGGCGTTTTTGTCGATTCACACATCGACAAACTCTCGGCTTCGGCACAGGAGGGCACATGGCATCTCCCGTTCGGGATCTACAAGCTGCGTGTCGACCTCAACGAAAAGTCATTTCAGGCCATTCCCGAGAACACGGTGGTGATGCTTGTGAATGATGATTCCGACCCATCGAACGGGAATCCCGCATCCTTCACCGAGGCTAACCGCATGAAGAATTATGTGGAGCCTTGCGAAAAGCTCGAAATCCGTTTCTACGACCTTTTCAACGGCCAATGGCTCAAACCCCAAAACGGAGCTGAGGTGATTGAAGTGCAGAACGGCACGGGCTATGCTCAGTATTCGGGGGTATCCGAGTCAAAAGTGGAACCTTTTTTAATCAACAACTGGCAAGGGGGAGTTGTGTCGGCATCCTACTACTACGGCAGTTACAAGTTGTCGCTTGCCTCCTATGTCACGGCCGAATATACCCACACTCCCATAAGTCCCGATCAAATCTATATTATCGGCGATTTCAACACCTGGAATGAATTTGTTCCCGTTGAGAAAGAGGCCGGTGAGCGGGCAATCTACAAGGTGACACTTCCTGCCGGCACCGAGCTTTTCAAATTGCTGCTCGCCGACATGTGGGGTGCCGATGAAATCGGTGTGGGCGACAAGGTGACGTCGGCCGGTTCCGATAATGTCTATGAATTGCGCATTGCCGAATACGGAGGCTTATCCAATTCCACATTCACCCCGGCTCTTGATGCTCCGGCAACGTTTGTGATTGACCTTACAGAGGGAACAATCACGGTTTCCAATGAAGTTGCGGTTAATTTCGCTTATGTGCCGGTTGAGGGTGGCGTTCCTCCCGTGAACCGCGATGCGCTGTTTGTGGAGACATCCTACGATGCTTTCGCCCCGTGGAAAGATTGCTCCGATGCTGTGCTTAGTGTGCTTCCCATTCTTGAAAAGCAGACCGACGGAACCTATAGCGGCAGCATTTATGTGCCCGCGGGTCAGTTCAGCCTTCGTTTTGTCAGCGACCTTACCGACCGCACTCTCCCCAACATGGTGATTGCACCCCCCACGGGTGCCGACCGCGCATTGGTGGTGGCCGATAAGACGGCTTATTCCACCGCTGCCGAACTCTCGGCCGATAAAGCCGGTTTCTGGACCTTTAAAGGAACCGACGATAGTGTTGGGTGGCCCGGCGGCTATGTTGATGTGACCGTCACCACCGGTGCCTCTGCTTCTGTTAAATTCGATTTCTCGGCATCTATTCAGGATGAGGATGTAGCTGCCATTTATCTTGTGGGTGAACCGCAGGGATGGGATATTTCCAGCGGCTCTATGCCGCTCAAACTCACAACAACAGGCGGTTACTACGGCGCTTATCCCATAGATGCTCAAACAAGCACATTCCGTTTCTACACACAGTTGGGCGACTGGGGCAATGATGCCTCTCTCCCCTCTATCGGCCCTGATTACTACGACGGAAGTGTTGAGACGGTGATTCTTTCGGGTAATGATAAATTCTATGGCAATTGTGTTCCCGGCAAGGGTTCATGGAATATCATCGGCTGGACTCCGGGCAATACTCTCTACATGTATGTGAATATAAAGGGGGGCAACGTTATTTTCTCGCCGAATCCCATCGCCGAGGCCGGCAATTACGTCGACTCGGAGGATGTGAAAAGTGTGTATCTTCATCAGGATGGAGCGTATGTGAAGCTAACCGAAAAAGCCAACGGATTATTCACCGGTTATTTAAGCGGTAATTCCCCGTTCCGTCTGTTCACAAAGATTCTCCCCATTTCACCTGAGGAGGCTGACTGGGGTGGCAGCTACGCGCTCTCCATCCCGTCGGTTGCGAAGTCGGAACTTTCATTCGACGAATTCAGCGTGGCCGAACTGCAGGTGATCGCCAATGAAGAACGTTCAACCGACGGTGGCACCGAGTTTGCAATTCCCTCATCGAATGTGGGCAGGTTTGCAATTTCTGTAGATCTTGAAGCCGGAAAAGTTTATGTTGAGAACACCGAGACGGTTTACTATCTGTGTGGCGGTCTGACCGACGGAAAGACTCCCACCTACAGCACCCGTGCAGATTTTGCTCCCTATTGCATCGCAAGCTCCGGCGGCATCGTTGACATTCCCGCAGGAAAATTCGACTTTTCGTTTGTTCAGAGCATTGCCGATTCATACATCCGACCCAATAACACCGATGTGACTTTTACCGATGGTTTGGCTGTGTGTGAGAATGGGGGGATTGATTGGGCGTACAGCAACGTCGTGTGCTCCGATTGGAAGGGTGGAAAGCTGGTTGTCTGCACCGATAAGATGCTTAACATGTCGGTTGTGAACGAAATTTCAGCCGTCACGACAAAATCAGAAGCATGGGATGAATTTACCGCCACATTATCCGAAACCGCTCCCGGAAGCCTTGTGTTCGAAGGGACGGTTCAGTTTGCCGACGGTGTGAATCCACGGTTAATGTTCAATCTGTGCAGCCGTAATGTCGGAGGCCGCGATGTTTATTTTGAAATATTGTCGGCCGTTTATTATTCCATATTTGGCGTTATCAATGCCGGAGAGGATGTGCTTATTCCGGTTGACGGAGTGATGCAGGGCAAGGTTGGTGTAAACACCTCAACCCGGCTCAGCATGCCCTCGCTCACGGGCGACGGCACAATGGATGTGACTCTCGACCTGAACACTCTCACTATAAAAGCAATAGTCGACAAATCGCATGAGGGTTCGGTTTATGAAACCGTTGCCAATGATGATTCGGGAGTTGATGGTGTTACGGCTTATATGTCGGCCAATCAGCCGGGTGTGTTGGTAGCATCGGCCAATGCTGTGGCCGGAGATGATTGCGCCTTCAATTTCACCACCCCCTACGGACAAGTGATTCAGCCCGCATCGGGAGCTGACACACCCGTTGAATTTGATGAGAACGGTTGCTGGACCGGGGAGTATGTCAAGGTGAGCACTCCTGCCAAAGCGTCACGCCGCGTTTTGCGTGCCGCAGCCGCACAATCGGCCCGTTGGCACCTCAACATGCCTGAGAACGGCTCGGTGAACATGCTTATTGACGAGACAAATTCCACTCTCACACTGTTCTCGACGGTTCATAACCGCAACTATTTCATTGTGCCTGTGATTGATTACAAAGCTCAGGGTAACATCGGTGTGGAATATCTCGGTGAAATGTGCCGGAACCTTCTAAAGGAAAGTTCCACGGGCGAGCATACCGGAGAGATTACCGTTCCTGAGGATGCTGAGAATTTCAGTGTTATAATTTCATCTGACTGCAATCTCATGTCGGGTCTCTTCACTCCGGTTTATCCCGCCGCAATCAATCTGTCGGAAGCCACTGAAGTTGCAGTAGCTGCAGTGCCCAATAGCTGGAATGCATCGCAATGGAACATTGCAGCTCCGGCCGGCAAGGTTGCCCTTCGCTATAATTCCGAGGAGGGACTGCTCTACGCATCACGCAGCAGTGCGGGAGTGGAGAACGTGACGGCCGACCGAGTTGAGCCAACCCAAGAGGGAATCTACACACTGTCGGGTGTGCGACTCGATGTCAGCCCCGACCGTTTGCTCCCCGGCATCTACATCATAAACGGCAAAAAAACCTGCGTCAGATAATTCAAATCATCGTTAAAAGTCCTCGTTGCCAAACGGCAATAAATGGCTTAACCATCCTCGCTTAGACCCAAAAGGCGGAGTGTCAAAATGCTGAAATTTTGACACTCCGCCTTGTTTCAATCCGTATGGAGAGTGTGTTGTCAGAATGGTTTGGCAGGAAGGAGCTGGTGGTGCGGAGTGGGGCTCAGTTCTGTTGGAGGGGGCTCATGTGGTAGCCGAGGGCGTTGAGTTGCATTGCCATTCCGGCGAGGTAGAGCTGATGGAGGGAGGCGATGTAGCAGCCGAGGGCGGCTTCGGTTCCCGGTTCAACCTGCTCGTGACTGAGGAGGTTGTAGACGCGCGATGCACATTCGGCAACAAGTGAGGTGATTTGTTCGGCGGCCTCTCCGCGGTAGCCGAGCACATCCTCCACCACGGCCTCGTCCATATTGTCGTAGCCTTTGAGGTCGCGCAGTGATTCATAGAGATTCTTTTCGGCCGAATAGCGGTTCCAGTCGGTATCCCAGTAGAATGCCATCGTCATGCCGATGAGCATCATCCAGCCGAGCGACACCACGGGATAGTTTTGAAACTCGCGGGCGCCGTCGGGCAGATAGGCGCGGGCAATCTCTCCCCAGCGCTCCTCAACGTCGGGGCATACGGGCACGTGAGGGTCGAGCGCGCCTTTGTGTTGCAGAAAGGAGGTTAGATTCTCACGTGTTTTCTCTTCAAACTTTTCCACAAGTTCCTTGGTGTGGTTCTGTCCCATCATTGTAGCGTTTAGGGGTTCTGTAGTCTTTAACGTAAGTTGTGGGGAGTTAGTTGCCCTGCGGTGGGTGAAAGCGGGGCTTTTTGTTGAACAAGCTCTAAATTTCAATTTTGCCGGACGCAGGGAAATTTGTAGTTTTGAATCACAAAAACGAAACATCCGTCATGATTCAGGAAATAAAGGAATTTAATGAGCGGTTTGTGGAAAACCGCGAATATGAACGATTTGCAACGAGCAAATATCCCGATAAGAAAATAGCGATTGTCACCTGCATGGACACCCGGCTGATTGAGCTGCTCCCCGCAGCGCTGGGTTTCCGCAACGGCGATGTGAAAATCATAAAGAACGCAGGGGCAACGATAACTAACCCGTTCGACTCGACGATGCGCTCGCTGCTCATCGCGGTTTATGAGCTTGGGGTGAATGAGATTATGGTTATCGGCCACACGGGGTGTGGAGTGCAGGGGATGGATGCCAACGAAATGCTCCATCTCATGAAAGAGCGCGGTGTGAGCGAGGAGCATATCAACCTGATGCAGCACTGCGGCATCAATCTGCGTGAATGGTTGCACGGGTTTGAGGATACGGATGCCGCGGTGAGCGAAACCGTCGACCTCATCAAAAACCATCCCCTCATGCCACCGCAGGGGATAAACGTGCAGGGGTTCGTGATGAACAGCTACACGGGAGCGCTCCGCTCAATCAACGCCTCGGATAAGTGACGCAGGGGGAGCCGGTCAGCTGCGAACGTAGTGAGGCATATCGGCGGGGATAACCATCGAGAGCTCCACAAGTCCGCCGACAGAGCCGTCGGGGTTGAACCAAGCCGATTGGAAAATCATTTTTCTAACGCCGTTTTTCTCGATGGTGTAGGCATTTGTGCCCCCTTCGCGCAACAGTCGGCTGATGATTGCGCGTGAATTTTCGTTGTGATAGTCCATAAGGTTGTGACCGATGAGTTCGGCGCCCCCGCGGGCGGCGAAAGTCTGTCGCGACCGCTCGTTCATGTAGATGATGTTGCAATCGGCATCGGCCACCGTGATGGCGCAGTTGGTGCGGAACGCCCAGTCGGGCACAATCTTTTCAATCTGTTCCATAAAAGGTAAGCAGCTGTTCAAATTAAACCGCTACTATTATTAAGAGTTATTACTTAGTAGGTTCTGGTGCTTGCAAATTTAGCAGGAATTTGATTATGACACAACCTTAGGTTGATTATTGCCCATTTGTAAAAACAAGCGTTTAATTCGCTGTAGCCGGTCTTTTGGGAGCAAAATGTTGCTTTCTGTGTTTGTGTGGTTGTCAATTTGATTTTTATTGCAAATTTTTGTTGTCCTGATGCTATGATATTTCATAAATTAGCATACCTTTGCATTTGATGCAACTGAATTGCATCCCAGCCAATCAAATATCAGACACACACTGCACACATGAAACACATAAAGCTTTTTGCATTCTTTGTTCTCATTGCCCTTTCAGCATCGGTTCAGGCCTTTGGAATACCGGCCAAACCGGGCGTACACACCATTTCTCAACCCGATGGGTCGGAATTGCAGGTGCGCATCGTTGGTGATGAATGGGGGCACACGTATCTGACCGCCGACGGCTACCCCATCATTGCCGGTGCCGACGGAATTTATCATTATGCCACAAGCGATGCCCACGGAAACGTGATAGCCTCGCCAATGGCTGCGGTCAACGTCGGTGAGCGAACTGTTGCGGCGAAGAACTGGCTTGCAGCAACCGATTCGGGCACGACCCTTCGGTCGATGGCTGCCGCACATAAGGTGAACCGTGCGCAGCGCAGCGCCGGCAAACACGCTCCCAACCGTTCCAAGGGGTTGTTCAGCGAGGCTCAGTTCCCGTCGAAAGGGAAGCAGAAAGCTTTGGTTATTCTTGTGGAATACCGCGATGTGAAGTTCACATTAGCCGACCCTCACGATTATTTCCAACGGATGCTGAATGAGCCCGGATTTTCTGACTATGGTGGCACCGGTTCGGCACATGATTATTTTCTGCATTGCTCCACAGGGCAATTTGATCCGGAATTCATATTGCTCGGGCCTGTGACACTCTCCAACAATATGAGTTATTATGGCGGCAATAAAGCCAACGGTGATGACCTCAACCCACACCGTATGGCTATCGAAGCCTGCCAGAAGCTCGACGCTGTGGTTGATTTTTCGGAATTCGACCGCGACGGTGACGGGTTCATTGATAATGTTTTTATTTTCTATGCCGGCAGAGGGGAATCGAGCGGTGGCGGAGCCAACACCGTGTGGCCCCACACATGGTATGTAACCTCCGCCGAATCCACACCCTACGTTTTCGACGGTGTGACACTCGACCGCTATGCATGCTCTAATGAATGGGATAACGGCACTCCCGACGGAGTAGGCACATTCTGCCATGAGTTTTCACATGTGCTCGGATTACCCGATTTGTATGCCTCCAAGTACACTTCGGCTTTCACACCCGGCGACTGGTCGCTGATGGATCACGGTTCCTACAATAACAACGGGCGCACCCCTCCGGCCTATTCATCGTTTGAACGGTATGCGCTGGGGTGGCTTTCACCACGTCAACTCACAAAGGCCGCCAATGTCACATTGCGCGACATCTCGTCGAACACTGCCTGCATAATCAACACTGCCGATGAAGATGAATTCTATCTTTTTGAGAACCGCACGCAGACAGGCTGGGATGCCTATCTGCCCGGGCGTGGCATGCTTGCATGGCACATCCACTACGACAGTTCACAATGGAAGCTCAACACCGCCAACAACGACCCCGCCCATCAGCACATCGACCTTATTGAGGCCGACAACATCCTTTCCGCTGAAACACGCGACGGGGATGCCTTTCCGGGGCCGGGTAATGTGACCTCGTTCGGCGATAACACAGTTCCAGCCATGTCCACATGGTGCGGCACTCCAATCAATCTCCCGATAACCGACATAGCCGAGCAGGGCAATGTAATAACTTTCAAGGTGGCGGGAGGTGTGCCGAAACTGCCTGATGTGACACTGCTGCCACCCACCGACGTCACCCCCGGAGGATTCACTGCTCACTGGGAAGCCGTGGAGGGTGCCGAATCCTACGAGCTGACGCTTTACAGCACGGGACTATCCGAAAACGGGCGCCCCATTACATCTTACGTGGAAGGGTACACACCACGAAACGTGGGGAATGTCACCTCATGGGAAATTGACGGTCTGACACCATCCACCACCTACCGTCTTTCCGTGGCTGCGGTGTCGTCGGCATCTTCGGGCGACCCTTCCCGAGAAATCTCCGTCACCACCGGGGAGGCTACATTCGACTATCTGGCACCGACAGCGTGTGACCCTACAGAAATATCCGAATCATCGTTCACAGCTTCATGGCAACCAATGGATGATGCCGCAGGTTATCTGCTCGAGGTGTATCAATACACACTTGGAGAGCCGGAAACTTCCATTGCCGATTTCACCGGTGGCCTTTCGGAATTTGCGGCTAATGGATGGACAACCGACTCGAAAGCACCTCTTGCAAACCCGGCTTATGCAGGTGCCGACATCCCCTCACTGCGGCTCTCGGCCGACGGCAGCTATATCGACACCCCTGTTTACACTGAGCCGGTGCGTGCAGTCAGTTTCTGGCACAGAGGTATTTCTGCATCATCGGCCAACAGCCTGACTGTTATGGCTCTTACCGACAACAGGTGGGTGGAAGTGGCATCAATCCCCGTGACCAACGATGCGGGGGGTAGAATCACTGACATAGATAACCTGCCAAGCGGCACAATGGCCGTGCGCATTTCTTACAGCATGGAGAAAGGGTCGGTGGCAATTGATGATATTAAAATCGCCTACGGTGGAGAACGGACCGAGGCCCCCCTTCCTGAATATGCGCCGTTTAACGCAGGCAACAACTTATCAACCAAAGTTTCCGGTCTGCTGCCCGACAATGACTACTATTACCGTGTTACAGCCGTGAATGCCGCCGGAACACATTCGTTGCGCTCAGGTGAAATTGCCATCCGCACAAAATCTTTGAGTGGCATTCACACATCCCATGCCGGCACTCCGGAATGGCAGCTGACAGGTCGCAGCCTGACCTTGCACACTGTGGGAAATTATGGTGTCTATGACATAGCCGGCCGCGTTGTGGCATGTGGCAATACCTCAGGCAAAATCACAATAAATCTCACGACTGCCGGCATATACATCCTTAAAACACAGGCCGGTATCTGCAAGATATCAGTGAGATAACCCACCTTTATCCAGTTGAAAACAACCAATTAAAATAAATCACATGCACATTTCCAAAACTTACCTCCGCGTTGCCTCTCTGGCAATGGCTATGTCGGTCGTTGCATCTGTTGCATCTTCGGGTCAGCAACCCGCACGTGCCGGAACATCGAAAAGCATAGCGGCATCAATGCCTAAAGCCACTCAACCGCCGTTGAAAAGCCAGAACCTTTTCAGGAGGGTGGCATCGCCCTACTCTTTCATCGGTTCAACCCCGGCTGCGCAGACAGCGCTCCCCCATATAAAAGCAAGCTCAAGGGAGCAGTCGTTGCCCGTCACTGAATCGCAGCTGTTCGCGGCATACGGAGATTCACAGACAGGATATTTCGACTACGGTATCTACTCGTTATCCATGACTGCTCCTGCCGCCACAACTATGGTGGAGAACATCATGGATATGAATCTGGAAAACTGCGCCGGTGCCGTGTATGCCGACGGCAAATATTTCTTTGCCGAGGAGATGAAGGCGGGCAGCTACGTGTTCCGCATGAATTATCACATCTACGATGCCTCCGATTGGCGCGAAATATCAAATAACTCCAATGGCGACACCGAATTTCAAGCGCAGGATATGACTTTTGACCCCGTGTCGGGAAATGTCTATGGCTTTTTCGTGAAGAAAGTGGGCTCGGAATACCATTCGGTGTTCGGAACATTCGACATGACAACAGGAACCCAGACCGATATTGCCGACCTGGGCTCTATGGCTGTGCGTGCCATAGCCGCTACCGAGGACGGACGTTTGTTCGGAATCGGTGCCGACGGCGTTCTCTACCGCATCGACAAGGCTACGGGCGTGTTGACTTCGGTTGGCAACACCGGTCTGCACAGCGAATATATCACCACAGGAACGATTGATCCCCGTTCCGGATTATTCTATTACTATCTGTGCAACGATAACTCCAATGCTCTCTACACGGTTGATGTCACCACCGCGGCAGCAACCAAACTCTACGATTTCACAGATTTCAGCACATCTCTTGCGGGAATGTATGTCATAGCACCCGCAGCCGACCCCAAAGCTCCCGCAGCGGTGCAGAACCTGCAGCTCGAATTCAACGGAGCATCACTCTCGGGTTTCGTGAAATTCACCACCCCCTACACGCTGTTTGACGACTCCGGTGCCACCGGCGAAATCACATATTCGGTGATTCTAAATGGTGAAACAGTGTTGTCGGGCACAACTGAGTTTGGCACACGCCTGGCTCTTCCGCTCACAGTGCCCGCCCCCGGCGAGTACACCGTGGGTGTGCGTGTGAGCAATGAGGCCGGCCAAAGTCCGCTGGTGCAGACATCACGATGGATTGGGGCAGCAGTGCCGGCACCGCTTAAAAATGTGAAGCTTACATACAGCGATGGCAACATGCACCTCACATGGGATGCACCAACAGCCCTTGCAGGAAATAATTTCGACCCGGATGCCACAACGTTCACCGTTACACGCTATCCCGGAGCCGAAACCGTTGCTTCCGCAATCACAACACGCTCTTTCACCGAGGCGATGGAAATCCCCGAATCGCTGACCGAATATTACTATGAGGTGGTGGCTGATTTCGAAGGCTCGGTATCAACGCCGTCGCAGTCCAACCGCATAGCTCTCGGCAATCTCGTTCCACCGTTTGCCGATGCGTTTGATGTGCCTTCATCGCTCGATAAATACACTGTGCTTGATGCCAACAACGACAAAATCACATGGGAGTGGCTCAACCTTGATGGCAACGGATGCCTTTCAACAGGCTTCAACAGCTCAATGGCAATGAACGACTGGTTGATTCTGCCGGCGGCAAAGCTCAAAAAAGGGGTGAATTATCAGATTCTCTTCGATGTTTCCGTTCTCGCCTCAACGCCCTCACACCACGAAAAACTTGAGGTGCTCATTGGTGATGCTCCGGCTGTGGAATCTCTCACCGGAACTATAATTCCCGTGACTGAGTTCCGTAACACCACCCCGATGGAAGTGAAGGAATTTTTCTCGGTCGATGCCGATGGAACCTATTACATTGCAATCCACATCTGCAGCAACCGCGACATGTATCGTCTGCACCTGGATAATCTGAGCATTTCTGCGCCAATCGCAACCACTGTGCCCGATGCCGTTACAAATCCGGTGGTTACTCCCGCTGCCGACGGGTCTCTGAAGGCTACAATTACATTCACCGCACCTTCGACCGACATCAATGGCAATCCCCTCAAATCGCTTTCAGGCGTTAAAGTGTTCAGAGGTGAGACTTTGCTTGGTGAAGCTACTCCAAGCATAGGAGGGGAAGGCTCGTTCACCGACAACAACGCATCAGAAGGTGTCAACACCTATAGCCTGATCCCTTATAATGAAGATGGTGATGGCCGCGAAGCCACCGTCGAAAAATATATTGGAATCGGCTCCCCCCTCGCCACAACGATTGTGGAGGGTAAGCTCGGGCAGGACGACGGAGAGGTGAAACTGTCGTGGACCCCTGTTACTGCTGATGTAAACGGATTCACCCTCACGTCATCGATGGTTACCTACACCGTTTGCCGAATCGTCGACGGTGTGCCTGTGGAACTTAAAACGGGCATTGAAGGCACATCATTCACCCACCGCGCCTGCGCTCCCGATGCAACCCAGGAATTTGCCTACTATTCCGTTGCTGCCGAAACAAAGAGTGGCAAATCGGCGCAGATAGTTTCCAATATGGTTGCAGTGGGTGCTCCATACGCGGCCCGATTTGCCGAATCGTTTGCAGCAGGTGGTGCCAACTCAATATGGTATAATATGGCGCCTGCCTATCCCCGCAACGGTTCATGGGTGGGTGTGACATCTGATGTGTCGGCAGGATACGGAATGATGCCCCACGACGGCGACAACGGCTTGTTGCTGTTCGGTGGTCCGTTCATCGGTTGCGAGGCTTATATTTTCTCAGGCAAGATTGCTCTTACGGGCATTGAACGTCCTGCTCTCACGTTCCGCTACTTCGACGACGGCAGCGGCAACATACTCGATGCTGTTGTAATGACAGATATGTCGACACCTCAGTTGCTGAAAACTTTTGTTCTTGAAACTTCCGATGCAGAAAAACAGGGTTGGAAGAAAGGTGTTGCCGACCTGTCGGCGTTTACCGGTAAAACCATCCAGATTGGATTCCGTGGAGAAATCGTTACAAATATCGCTACTGCGGTTGATAATGTGCGTATAATCAGTGATGTAGAGAACAATCTCGCTGCCATTGCAATGAACGCTCCGGCCACGGTGAAACCTGCATCGGATTTCACAGTTAGTGTTACTCTGCTCAACACGGGCCGTAACATTGCCGACAATTACACTGTTGACCTTTACCGCGACGGTCAGGTGGTGGCTTCACAAAAAGGTAAAGCCGTTGAACCCGACGAAACCGTAATTGTGCAATTCTCCGATATTCTCTCGCCGGCGACCGACGCCCGGACTTCCTACCATGCTGTGGTGAATTTTGCCGGGGATGGTGATGCCGAGGACGACACCACACCTGCAGCCATTGTGAATGTGATGCACAACAGCTACCCTGCGATTTCCGACCTCACGGGCTCTGTGGGGGGCAATGGTGAAATCGCGCTGTCGTGGAGCGAGCCTGATCCTACCGGCGTATCCATTGCCGTTACCGACGATGTGGAAACTCTCACTCCGTTCTCAATCGGTCTCCCCTCAACTGAATTGGGCGCTGAAGACAATGTGGGCGACTGGACTATGATTGACGGTGACGGGTCGATAACCTATGGCATTGATGCCGGCTCAAGCGACGATGATTGGGTGAAGTTCCCCAACACACGCAAGGAGATGGCGTTTCAGGTGTTCAACGGTGAGCTTGCCGGTGTGCGCGGATGGGATGCTTATTCCGGCAAACAGATGTTTGCATGTTTCGCCGCCACTGTAGCTCCCAACAACGACTGGCTCATCTCGCCCGAACTCAACGGCCGGGAGCAGACCATCTCGTTCATGGCACGTTCTCTTACATTGCAGTATCCCGAATCGTTTGAGGTGCTCTATTCCACCACAGGCAAATCAGTGGCCGATTTCAAACGTGTGGATGCAGTGCAAACTGTGCCTGCCACATGGACAGAATATCGTTATGAGCTTCCTGAAGGTGCGAGGTATTTCGCCATACATTGTAATTCCTACGATGCGTTTGCTCTGCTTGTTGACTACATCACCTACACCGGTGTAAAGAATCCGGGCGATGACCTTGCAATAGTGGGCTACAACATCTATCGTGACGGCGCACTCCTCAACCCCGAACCGGTTATGGAGCCTGAATTCACTGATGTCGCCCCGTCGTCAGAGTCGGCAAAATATCGTGTGACTGTGGTGTATAACATGGGCGAATCTGCTCCGTCGAACATTTATTCGGCTGTGGGAAGCGGTCTTGACTCCGTTCTTGCCGCCGGTTCGGCAATCGCCGTTGAGGTTCGCAGAGGTGAAATCATCATTACCGGTGCCGATGGTCTCACAGCCGCAGTCTATGCCACCGACGGCACACTCCGCAAGTCGGCAACCTGCACTGCCAATACCCGTTTGATGCTGTCGCAGGGCATATATCTGCTGCGCGTCGGAACCAACGTCTATAAACTACGCATACCATAATTGTTGCTTAAGGCAAACATAACTGAAACAAAAAAGCGATGTGTCAAAGAAAATGGCACATCGCTTTGTTTTAATCCGTATGGTGATGGTGCTGTCAGACAGGCTTAATCCATTGCAATCCATGTGAGGAGACGACGGGAGGTTGATGCTCGACGCCATGAGGGTAGGTGAAGGTTCTCCACGGTGCACACGTTGGATAAAGCGATATTGGCTGCCGGGACTCCGGCCTGAAGCAGCCGCATGAAATTCACCTGTTGAAGGTCGACATGGCGCCCGTTGACGGCATCGCCGAAACCGGCTGTTACAAAAGCTTCCGCCAATTCCGGGCTTACTTCGTAGCACCCTCCGCACACCGACGGGCCAAAAGCTACCTTTAGCGATGCCACATTTGCTCCCAAGCTTGCAAGACGCTCCACGGTTGCAGTGACAATTCCTCCCAACGTGCCTTTCCAGCCGGCATGAACGGCGGCAACGGCGCTGATATCGCGTGCTGCGAGCACCAAAGGCACACAGTCGGCCGTGCGCACTCCGATACCCATTCCGCGGCATCGGGAAATCAGTGCATCGGTATTATCGAGCGGAGGAATCACGCCATCGGCATCTATCACAGCCACGTTGCAACTGTGGGTCTGCACCGGCATTATAACCGGCATCAAGGCAGCTTCCACATCGCTCACCACACCGGCGCGCACACCGCCTCCGGCTCCAATGTTGAGCGGAAATCGTAAAACGTTGTCTCCCATTTCAAAACAAGCGTCACAAATTTTGCATCACGCTTTCAATCGCGCAAAGTTAACGATTTCCCCCACTGTATGCAAAATGCGGATTGATACTTTTATTCTTTTCCTTGTTTCTTGGCTTTGGCATTTAGTGTTGTGATGGTTTTAAGGTAGGCGCGTTCGACAGGAGAAAGCTCCCGAACCTGGAATTTCCGGTATTCAGCCTCCGCTTTTGCCATTGCTTGTTGATGACTTACGGAGCCGGTCCCGTTCAGCAACGCTTCGCCTGTGGAAGATAGGATATTATCAAGTTGCTTTATATAATCCTCCATATACATTGGCCTGCGCCTCATTGCTTGAATTTCAGCGAAATCAAAATATCCCGATACGAGATTATTAAGAATTTTCAGTTCATCTTCGCTCAGATAGTTTTTTGCAATGCGTACATCCCGCAAGGTTGGATGGTCACCCTTGAAAGAGGTTAATCCCATCATTGGTGAGTGCGCGTTAGCACGTTTATAAATCACTTCAGCCGCGGTATTGCCATGAGCGGCAAAATGAAGTTTATTTTGCACAATCTTAAAGAACTCAACAGAAATCTCCGAGCGTGGGTCATAGTCAACTGCTGTGGCATATAAGTCGAGCACTTGCCGATACATTACCTTTTCCGATGAACGAATATCACGGATGCGATTGAGAAGTTCGTGCCAATACGCTCCGCCCCCATTGCCTTTCAACCGTTCATCATCCATTGTAAACCCTTTGATGATATACTCTTTCAACCGTTCGGTAGCCCAACGGCGGAAATGTGTTGCAATAACCGAGCGGATACGATAACCTAAGGATATTATCATATCAAGGTTATAAAATGGGAGCTCACGAGAAACCTGTCGGGAACCTTCTTGTTGAACCTGTCGGAATTTCCGACAGGTTGAGCCTGGTTCAAGTTCCTCATCCTCGTAAATGTGCTGAATGTGCTCTACAACATTACTTCGTGACGTGTGATAAAGTTCCGCCATCTGCTGTTGCGACAGCCATACTGTATCGCCTGTAAACTTTACTTCAACGCGAGTTTCGCCATCTTCGCTACGGTATATGATTACCTGATTGTTTGCTTCCATAGATAACGCGAATTTACTGATTTTAGACAAGTAAACAAATTTATGGTGACGTAGCCGATTGAAAAACCAAGTTTTGTTGTGCGGTAAACGACAAAAAAACGATTGGCAAGCCTACAAGAAAACTTGCCAATCGCTGTATCGTGATTGGAGGTGAGATTTTGTTGAGATTTAACCTTACATTCTGATAATAGCAGAATTTGTTGATTATTACAGCGGACAGGATAGCATCAGTTGCCGCTTACAAGCATTCCCGAGGCCACTGCATCGGCTGCGTTCTGCCCCTTTGTGGCACGGATAATTTCTATGGCAAAGGGGAGGGTTGTGCCGGGGCCTTCCGATGTGATAAGCCCGGGTTCAATAACAACAGTCTGCTTGACGTACTCTCCACCATTTGCATTGATGGCATCGCCGAGGCCGGGATAGCAGGTGGCTTTCTTCCATTTTAGCACTCCAAGCGGCGCAAGCACCACTGCCGGGCCTGCGCATATTGAGGCAATGCGGCCGTTCTTCTTTGCGTGCTCCAATATCTTATTCCTTACATCGCTGTTGGCCGCCAAATTCTGTGCGCCGGGGTCGCCGCCGGGGATGATGAGCCAGTCGGCATCGGATGTGTTGACCTTCGATATAAGTGAATCTGCCACAATGGTTTGCCCTGTGGCGCCCTTTACCTGAAGATTGTCACCTACTGCCACAGTGACCACATCAATAGAAGCTCTGCGCAGAGCATCTACGGTAGCCGTGGCTTCAACCTCCTCCACACCGGGAGCGAGGAAGATATACGAAGTTTTAGCTGTCATATTCATTATGCCCATGATTATTGATAGTGCCGCAACGGTACCTTTTAGAATTGAATTATGCATGTTGTAGAAATAAGTTTCTTAAAAATATCTACTTATTCCAACATGTCACATTCGATATTGTTCGGCTTAAATGTCGGTCGCTCAACCGGGATTTAAAATATAATTTTCCAACCGTTACCCTGTTTTCTTTCTGTGCCGGTTGTGGTTCCGTTTCTTGTTGGTTGAAGTATAATAATCAAGCGGTAATAAATAACAGTTGACCCGGAACGGATGATTTTTCGGCAACATAACTCTCCGTTTCCACTGTCATGAGCTGTTGCGGTGTGGCGATGGAATCGGTTATTATCTGTCGCAAAAGTTTCCCGCGCAAAATTTTCAAGCGGTTTGAATTCGGTGTTTTTATAGCTCCTCCGGCCTGAATCTCCCGGAAATCGGCTTTCCACACCTTGGCAACCTTTTCCACCCTCTTCCAGTCGATGCAACGGGCTGCATCTCCGGGGAGCAGATTCAACACATCACAATCCTTTTCATTCTCAATCCATGAAAGCACGCAATCGGTTACTTTTTGCATCAGGAATGCGGCCAGCGAGCTGCCATCGGGGGCCAATTGATTCGTGAAGTCGAAGCGGTAGGGTTTGATTATATCGTCGGGGCGCAACCAGCCGTAGAGCGACGAAATAATCCCCACACTTCGGTTGGTTCTCACCTTTTCCTCCTCGCTTAACGAGGAATATTCAAAAGCCTTGAACACTACACCTGTAAACGCTTCAATTGCTGTGCACCCCGATTCTTTAAAAGGGAAATCATATATCAAATGCCGCAATTTCCGGGCCATCGGAACACTTATTTTTACTTTTGCGGCAAGCTCGTCGACAGTCATTGACTCCAGTCGACTCATAATGTCGCACGCCGATGACTCAAGCACCGGTCTGTGGCTCTCCAGAAGTTGCGGTGACACCTTCCCTGTGCACGGCGCCATAGTTTTCGATTCAGCAATCAATACAAGCATCCTATAAATTTTTCCGGTTATTTCAACCGCAAATTTAATCAACTTTTCACGTATATTGACACCCCATGGCATCCGTCAAACTATTCCAATCTTGCAAACATTGGAATAGTTTGACGTATAGCTTCTTTATAATATTACTTTAATCATCATAGATTCCTCGGTTTCATTTCTAATGAAACTCTGATTTTTATTACCTTTGAAAAATTTTGATAAAATATGAGCATTGTAATTTTAAAATGGAATCCGGGCTTCTCTTCTTATACGATGGCTCGGTTTCTAAACGATTTGGAAAAATGCGCTTTGGCAAATAACGGCAATGTCGATATGAACTGGTCGATATGGGATTCTGAAAAAGTGCATGAAGGTGACACTTGTTTCTTACTCAAAGTGGGATATGGACAAACCGGAATTGTAGCAAAGGGTAGAATTACCTCTGAGCCCTATTCCGGAGAAGACTGGTCATGGCAAAACCGTCCTACCAAATATTGCGATTTTGATTTTGAAATTATGGTTAATCCGGACGCTTATCCAATTCTAACCTCTCTCGAGCTTAGCCGGATTATTCCTGACATCGATTGGAAAGGAGGGCATTCGGGTGTAGTGGTGACCGATGCTAATGCAGAGGAATTGGAACGGACGTGGAGCATTTATATGCAGAAACAGGCTCAATATTTTGAAAAAGCCTCCGACCAAAATCTTTTTATCCTTTCTAAACCCTCTACTTCAGTAAATAAGCCTTACACCATGTGCTTGGAAGAGAACTACAGCGGGAAAGAAGTAAAGCTAAAAAGTAATGATGAAGAGGGATATTCGACTATCAGAATCCTCAATTATTATCGTGTATTAGGGAAGTTTGGTGTAAAATCATGGCGAACTTTACAGCAGCACTTTTATCGGCAATACCCAAGAAAAGAGAGTTTGCAAGAACTATGTAGAGACCTTTTTATGAATAAAATAGAATTTCATGCCGACTTCTACCAAAGAGAGTGTGAAGAGAATGATGCAAACTAATTAAAAAACGATTGGCAAGTTTATTGTTTCACTTGTCAATCGCTTTTATTTTAACTATTTAAGATGATGATTTGCCTGATTCGGCTTAGTATTCCTCCTCGTTGAAGAAATTATTTATATCATAATATCAGCAATTTAGTCTTGTATTTTCATGAATGGGCAAGTTTATTTGGTGATGAAAGGTGATGAGACACGACTC
This sequence comes from uncultured Muribaculaceae bacterium, assembly GCA_910586565.1. GTDB lineage: Bacteria > Bacteroidota > Bacteroidia > Bacteroidales > Muribaculaceae > UBA7173. The sequence goes on from CAJUIT010000010.1 coordinate 107,023, forward strand.
CCCAAAAGAGTAAAAATTTGTAGAGTTGTGTAGACATACCAACGAACAAAAACCGTCCTAATATAACGCATAAATCCTGTCATATTATAATCAATCTGTTATAAATAACGTCAAAAGAAGTCTTTTGACGTTATTATGAAATATTTGTAACTTTGTAGTATCAGCATAATAATCTGATAACCCACACTCAAAAAATCATAAAAGCACATCGGTCTCTATGGATAAAGACAGACATTACAAATCATTGCAAGATTATCTTGATGCCCTTATGTTTAATAAGGAAACTGAGTGCGTGGAATTCAAACATGGAAAAGGTGGATTTCCAGGCAAAGGAGTTAAAGAAACTTATTCCTCTTTTGCCAATACAGAAGGTGGCGTAATCGTAGTTGGCATAAAGGAAAAAGACGGTAAATTTTATCCAGAAGGGCTTACCGAAGAAAAAATATATGAATATGAAAAGATTTTTTGGGACACGGTAAATGACCCGAATCAAGTGAGCAGAAATCTACTCACTAATGATGATGTTATAAAAGGGGTGTATAACGGGAATCATTTTATCCTTATTTCAGTGCCACGTGCCTCTCGAGAAGAGCGACCAATTTATATTGGTCAAAACCCTCTACGTGGAACCTACAGGAGAAACGAAAGCGGGGATTATCTATGTAAGGAATGGGAAGTTTCTCTCATGCTATCAGAGAGGCGTCCGGATTTAGCAATGGACTTTGAGATTCAAGATGGGTTCACTATTGATGATATAGATCCAGAATCCTTAAGAGCATATCGTCAATTGTTTGTGAGTCTGAAACCGTCGCATGCATGGACCTCTGATAGTGATTTGGAATTGTTACGCCATTTGAAGGCTTATCGTAAAGACAGAAAGAGTGGGAAGGAAGGTTTAACATTGGCTGGGTTATTGATGTTTGGCAAATATGATTCCATCATAGAGGCTTTACCTCAATATATGATAGATTACCGAGAGTATCGTCCAAGTCAAGAACGATGGAGCGATCGAGTATTTAGTGATGGTTCTTGGGAGGCGAATCTTTTCCAAATTTACAGACGCTTACTGCCAAAACTACAAAGTTTTCTTCCAACGCCCTTTAAGCTTGATGGGAATATCAGACAAGATGAAACAAAGATTCATAAAGGATTACGTGAAGCCTTTGTAAATTTCTGCGTACACGCTCTTTATCAGAGTGACACGAAACTTATAATTCTCAAACGACCAACTGAGATCATATTCTCCAATCCGGGAACAATGCTTGTTTCTAAAGAGCAGTTCTACAGCGGAGGTTACACGGTATGTCGAAATCCGTCTATTCAGACTATGTTTACCCTTATTGGTGTCGCAGAAAAAGCAGGCAGTGGTTCTGATACCATTATGCAGGGATGGAAAGAGGCAAATTTCAGAATGCCAATTATTTCCGAAAAGGGGGAACCTAATAGAGTGGAGTTAATACTCCCTCTCGAATCTATATTATCAACTGAAATTGAGCTACAACTTTATCAATTATTTGGAGAAAGAAGTAGAAAATTTTCCCCAAATGAATTGCTAACGATGGCAATGGCTATAACTATGCCTCACGTCTCAAATTCTATACTACAACATTCTCTTGAACTACACCGTACAGATATTACAACTCTACTTAGAAGGCTCTGCAGAGAGAAGTTGCTAATATCTTCTGGTTTTGGTAGAGGAACTATTTATTCAGTAAACACCAAGTTTAAACAATCTTCCGCTCACGCTTCAGGTTCTAATCCTACTGAACTTGGGGGATTATTTGCAAGTAATGTTGCAAGTAATGTTGCAAGTAATGTTGCAAGTAATGTTGCAAG
>CAJUIT010000011.1 GCA_910586565.1 uncultured Muribaculaceae bacterium
CAACGACCCCCTGATTAACAGTCAGGTGCTCTAACCAACTGAGCTACTGAAGCAAATTCTCATCGCGTAGCGCCCTCCGGCGCTTCCGGGCTAACCCCTGTTTCGGGATTTGCGATGCAAAATTACGTCACTTTTTTCAATTACGCAACATTTGGCGCATTTTTTTTGACTATTAAGCGCGGCAAGGAAATATTTTGGCTTTTAATTAAAGAAATAAATCCTTAATAGTTGTGAAGATGGTGAATGTTTGCTAATTTTGCAGCTTGAGGAGGTGTGGAGGTTGGCGCATGGAATGTGCGCGCCCCGCGGCTTCTGCAGTCCCGGAAAAAGACAATACTCAAACAATAACAACTTAATAACCTTAAAATCAAAACATTTATGTGGTTAACATCCTCATCCGTAGGTAGGAAGGTTGTAATGGCCCTCACGGGTGCCTTCCTTGTCCTATTCGTGACGTTTCACGCATTGATGAACGGAGTTGCTCTGTTTTGGCCCTCGGCTTACAACGTGGTTTGTGAGTTCCTCGGTGCCAACTGGTATGCCCTGGTGGGAACTTTGATTCTTGCCGCCGGCTTCGTGCTCCACATCATCTATGCCACCTGGCTCACAGTGCAGAACCGCAAGGCCCGCGGTGTTGAACGCTATGCAGTGACAACCCGCCCCAAGCAGGTTGAATGGTCGTCGAAAAACATGCTGGTTCTCGGCATCGTTGTTCTGGCATTCCTCGTGTTCCACCTCATTCAGTTCTGGGCAAAGATGCAGTTTGCCGAAATCTGCGAGTTCGACGTTGTCGACAGCGTTTCGGGTGAAAGCGTGCCTGCCGCTGCCGGCACATGGTTCCTCGAAATCGCCTTCCGTCAGCCCCTCACCCTCCCCATCTACCTCATCGGTTTCATCGCCCTGTGGTTCCACATGACCCACGGTTTCTGGTCGATGATGCAGACTGTAGGCTGGGATAACGACACATGGATGAAGCGCCTCAAATGCATCGGCAATGCGTGGACAACCGTTGTTGTTGCCCTCTTCGTGGCCGAGGCAATCGTGTTCACCGTTCAGGCCAACCGCAACACCTACACCACCTGCCCCAAACTCATCAACCAGTATGAGGCTATGGCAGCCGAAGGGAAAGCTGCATTTATCGAGGGTTGCGCCGCAACCACCGATTGCTGCGAAGCCGAGGCTGAATGCGCCGGCAAAGCCGAGTGCAACAAGGCCGTGTGTGGCGAAGGCAAATGCGAGATGCAGTGCAACGAAGGTTGCATCGAAGCCAACTGCGCCCAGGGCAGCTGCAACAACGAAGGCTGCACCAACGGCTGCGCTCCCGCCGCTGCCGAAACAGTGACTGTCGCAACTGAAACTATCACCGAATAAATCACATTTCAGATATGGCCGATATTAAAAAACTCGAGGGAATGATCGACTCGACCCCGATCATGAAGGACTATGCCGACATTGAATCGTCGAAGCTCCCCGAATTTCAAATAGATTCAAAAATTCCCGAAGGTCCCGTAGCTGAAAAGTGGACCAACTATAAAGCACACCAGAAACTCGTAAACCCCGCCAACAAGCGTCACCTCGACATCATCGTTGTGGGCACCGGTCTGGCAGGCGCTTCAGCCGCCTCTACCCTCGGCGAGCTCGGTTTCAACGTGCTCAACTTCTGCATCCAGGATAGCCCCCGCCGCGCACACTCAATCGCCGCACAGGGTGGTATCAATGCAGCTAAGGATTATCAGAACGACGGTGACTCGGTTTACCGCCTGTTCTACGACACCGTGAAGGGTGGTGACTTCCGCTCGCGCGAAGCCAACGTTTATCGTCTGGCCGAGGTGTCGAACAACATCATCGACCAGTGCGTTGCACAGGGCGTTCCCTTCGCCCGCGAATATGGCGGTCTGCTGGCCAACCGTTCGTTCGGTGGCGCACAGGTGAGCCGCACATTCTATGCCAAGGGTCAGACCGGCCAGCAGCTGCTGCTCGGCGCCTACGCATCGCTCAACCGCCAGATTAAGAAAGGCACCGTTAAGAGCTACAACCGTCGTGAGATGCTCGACATCGTGATGATCGACGGCCGCGCCCGCGGTGTGATCATGCGCAACCTCATCACCGGCGAGCTCGAACGCTACGCCGCCCACGCCGTGGTGCTTGCCACCGGCGGCTACGGACGTGCGTTCTTCCTGAGCACCAACGCTATGGGTTGCAACGGCTCGGCTGCCGTGCAGGCATTCAAGAAGGGTGCCTACCTGGCCAACCTCGCCTTCACCCAGATTCACCCCACCTGCATCCCCGTTCACGGCGAGGACCAGAGCAAGCTCACCCTCATGAGCGAGTCGCTGCGTAACGACGGCCGCATTTGGGTGCCCAAAAAGAAAGAAGATGCCGAAGCTATCCGCGCCGGCAAGAAGAAACCCACCGATATCCCCGACGAGGACCGCGACTTCTACCTCGAACGCCGCTATCCCGCCTTCGGTAACCTCTGCCCCCGCGACATCGCTTCGCGTGCCGCCAAGGAGCGTTGCGACGCCGGCTACGGTGTGGGAACGGGCAACGCCGTTTATCTCGACTTCAAATATGCAATCGAGCGCCTGGGCGCCGACGTGGTCCGCGACCGCTACGGCAACCTGTTCGACATGTATCAGATGATTTCGGACGATAACCCCTACGAAACCCCCATGATGATTTTCCCCGCCAGCCACTACACAATGGGCGGCATCTGGGTTGACTACGAACTGCAGACATCAATCAAGGGCCTCTTCGCCATCGGTGAATGTAACTTCTCCGACCACGGCGCAAACCGCCTGGGTGCTTCGGCGCTGATGCAGGGTCTGGCCGACGGCTATTTCGTGCTCCCCTACACAATGCAGAACTACCTCAGCGACCAAATCAAGGTTCCCCACTTCTCCACCGACACCCCCGAGTTCGACGAAGCCGAGAAGGGTGTGCGCGACCGCATCGCCCGCCTCATGGCAATCAAGGGCACCAAGTCGCCCGACCAGCTCCACAAGAAGCTCGGCCACGTGATGTGGAACCTCGTGGGTATGGGCCGCACACTGCAGAGCCTCGTTAAGGCTGTTGACGAAATCGCCAAAGTGCGCGAGGAATTCTACAACGACCTGCGCATCGTGGGCAACGCCGACGACCTCAACACCGAGCTTGAAAAAGCACTGCGCCTTGAGGACTTCCTTGTTATCGCCAAGATGATGGCTATCGACGCTCTTCACCGCAACGAATCGTGCGGCGCACACTTCCGCGAGGAATACCAGACCCCCGACGGCGAGGCTGCCCGTAACGACAAGGACTACATGTATGTGGGTTGCTGGAAGTACATGGGCGAGAACGAACGCCCCGTGCTGCTCAAAGAGCCCCTCAACTATGAGTCAATCAAGGTTCAGACCCGTAACTACAAATCGTAAGAAACCACGTTTAGGCCGCCGTGCGGCCCGCATGTCGCGGGCCGGGCGGAAGCCAACACCAGATAACTCGGAACATCAATTATGGAACATACAATCAATGTAAATTTGAAGATTTGGCGTCAGCGTGGTCCCAAAGAACCCGGCAAGTTCGTCAAATATCGCGTAGAGAACGTGTCGACCGGCAGCTCGTTCCTCGAGATGCTCGACATGCTCAACCAGCAGCTCGTCGACAAGGGTGAGGAACCCGTAGTGTTCGACAGCGACTGCCGCGAAGGCATCTGCGGCATGTGCTCGCTCTATGTCAACGGTCACCCCCACGGTCCCGTTCAGGGCATCACCACCTGCCAGCTCCACATGCGCAAATTCCACAACGAGGAGGAAATCACCATCGAACCGTGGCGTTCGGCTGCCTTCCCCGTTGTTCGCGACCTTATGGTTAACCGCAACGCTTTCGACCAGATTCAGCAGGCCGGCGGCTATGTTTCGTTCAACTGCGGCGGTGCCCCCGACGCCAACAACCTCCCCATCTCGAAGGAGATTGCCGACGAAGCTATGGACTCGGCAACCTGCATCGGTTGCGGCGCCTGCGTTGCAGCTTGCAAGAATGGCTCGGCAATGCTCTTTGTGAGCGCCAAGGTGAGCCAGTTCGCTCTGCTTCCCCAGGGTCAGGTGGAACGCGCCCGTCGCGCCCGCGCTATGGTGAGCAAGATGGACGAGCTCGGCTTCGGTAACTGCACCAACACCGGTGCCTGCGCCGCCGAGTGCCCCAAGAACATCTCGCTGAGCAACATCGCACGTCTCAACCGCGAGTTCATCAAAGCAAAGCTCAAAGACTAATCTCATTGAGATAAAACAAAACCACGCCCGCGCAATTGCATTTGCGCGGGCGTGGTTTTGTTTTCAGTTTTATAGTTTTAAGTTTTTAGAGGCTGCGCGGAAGTTTTTAGAGCCGTTCGGCGCAGCCGCACGTAGAGCCGCCATACATGGCGGCTTGATGTGGTGGCCGTCAGCGGCTTTGAGGACTTTAATGCCGTTGAGGCCTTTAGGGTTTTAACGCGGAGCCGGGGCGACGAAAAGGGGCGGTAGATTTGGAGATGTGGCGGGGGGATGCTATCTTTGCGGTTAGAAAGTATCGACCGGTTCGGCCGGTCAGAATCGCATGGCAAATCTTACATCATTCACTTATCGGGGAGGAATAGTGCGTTTTATATCTATAGCCGTCATGGCTTTGACGTTGACGACGCTCACTGCTTGCGGCGGGATGTCGAAACGTGAAAAGAGCATGATAGGGAAATATTATATCCCTGCTGTTTCCGACACCCATCCGCTGCTGGAACTGTCGGCCGACCGCCAGTCGGTAATGAGGGCTATCCGTCCCGGAGAGCTTTCGTTCTATGTAGAGGGGGAATGGAAGGTGGAAAACGACTCCCTGATAATTGTGAACGACGCTTCGAGCATCACCATCGAGGAGGGTGATCCCGCGCTGGTGGGTACGGTTGCCGAGCGCGTTGCCTATCCGATTTTAGGGTACGACGAAACCACGTTGCGCATCGAGCGCCACGGGGTTGTTTACGATTATCACCGGCGCGCCGACTGAAACAAATGATGGAGCCACCGGTTTAATTTGACCAGCTACTTGACAGATGAAACTAAGATATAGAAAATCACTCGGGCTTATGCGTTGCATCCCCCTTGCGTTGGCAGCTGCCTTTGGCGTTGCTGCAGCTTCGTGTGGCGGCAGCCACGACGTTGATATCGACGCATGTCTGGAGGAAGCGTCGGATGCCATTGGCGAAGATGACTACGGGCGGGGACAGTTGATTTGCGACGATTTGTTTGCAATGGTTTCTGGTGCCGATTCGGTGCGATTCACCGAAATGCAAGCCGGCGAGCTGGGTATCCTCTACATGCGCTTGTCGGAACATGTGCGTGAGGAGGAGAATATCGCCGACGCCACCCAGTGTGTGCGCTATGCCTTCCGATTGTCAAACGATTCGCTCAAAGCCTTTGCCGTGGCGCTCCCGCTCGACGACGTGCGCCATTTCGTGTTGTTGCGCCGCATCGGCCTGTCAATCGACAACCCCGTTGACCTTGCCGACACCGACATGACGCACACCGAGGACAGCATCTACACCGATAACCCCACCCACAATCATTGACAGCAGATGGATTGGAAAGCATCGCTCGAAGCGTTAAAAAACGAATTGCCCCAGGGGGAGGAGACTCCTGCCGCCGAGGCTGCCGAACCGACTGACGCCGCACCCGCCAAGCAGCCGCGACTCGACATTGTGCTTGACCGCAAAGGGCGCAAGGGGAAGGATGCCACCATTATCGCCGGTTTCACACTCGATGATGCCGAAGTGGCGGCCATAGCCGGGCGCCTCAAGCAGAAACTCGGCACCGGAGGGTCGGCGCGCGGTGGCGAAATCCTCATTCAGGGCGACAAGCGCCGCCAGGTGCTCGATGCTCTTGTGGCGATGGGCTTCAAGGCCCGCATCATATAAGGGGAACAAAATTAAAGAGGTTGTTATTTGCCAATCTCCAAACGCGTCTCGAAGTCGGCCTGTAAATAGCTGTTTGCACCGCCACCGGAGCAACAAACACGGCGTTTAAGGCGTTTTTAAAGGGTATTATCCCGTTTTGCCATGAAAAACTATAAAATGTATGCCAGCAGCATCAACGACCGCTATCTCGAAGAAATATGCGCGTTGTTGAAAAAGGGTGGAGTGATCGTCTATCCCACCGATTCGATGTATGCCATCGGTTGCGACGCGCTCAACAACCGTGCCGTTGAGAAAGTGTGCCGAATCAAGGGGATAAATCCCGCCAAGCAGCGCCTGTCGATGGTGTGTGCCGACATGTCGCAGGGGAGTGAGTTCGCCCGCATCGACAACGAAGCGTTCAGGGTGCTGAAAGGCAATCTGCCGGGTCCGTTCACATTCATTCTTCCTGCATCAACCAAACTTGCAAAAGCATTCAAGGGGCGACATGAGGTGGGGTTGCGTGTGCCCGACAACGAAATAGCCCGCCGACTTGCCGAGGAGCTTGGCAACCCTATTCTCAGTGCCACAGCCGAGTGGGAGGGTGCCGACGACGAGGAGCTTTCGCGTCCCGAGGATGTGGCACTCCATTTTGAGAGCGAAGTCGATGCCTTTGTCGACGGCGGGGCAGTGCCGGCACGACCCACCGCAGTGGTTTCCCTGCTCGATTCATCCTCCCCCGAAATAATCCGCGAAGGCCCTGTGGCGCTCGATGCCTGACCGGCACCGCCGGATTCTCCACCTGGGCAATTGTTAACGGAGCCTGGGCAATCAGTCGTCATAAAGGGTGAGTAATCATAACCAATCAAATTTTTTTACATGAAACTACCGGCACTCCTCCGAAATTGTGTGGCGTGGGCAGGTTGCGTATTTCTATGCGGCCCGATGCTTTGTGCAGCCACAGGAACCGAACCTGTCAATAACCGCGCACCTCTTGTGTCGGTGCCCTATTCGGTATTGCCGCTCGGCGATGTGAAGGCAAAAGGGTGGTTGCGTGAGATGCTTGAAAGGCAGCGCACGGGGAGCACCGGCCGGCTCGATGAGCTTTATCCCGAAGTGATGGGAGCCCGCAACGGGTGGCTCGGCGGTGACGGCGACCAATGGGAGCGTGGCCCTTATTGGATTGACGGGCTGCTGCCGCTGGCCTATATTCTCGATGATGATTCATTGAAACAGAAAGTGCAACCGTGGGTGGAATGGGCTTTGGCGAGTCAGAAACCCCACGGGTCGTTCGGCCCCGAGGTCGACCTCCCTTACGAGGACGGGTTGCAGCGCGACATGACTCTTGACTGGTGGCCGCGCATGGTGGTGCTGAAGATTCTGCGTCAGTACTATTCAGCCACAGGCGATGAGCGGGTGATTGATTTCATGACACGCTATTTCCACCATCAGCTCGCAGTGCTTCCGCAGGCACCCCTGGGTCACTGGACATATTGGGGTGAATATCGCGAGGCCGACAACCTCATGGCGGTCTATTGGCTCTACAACATAACCGGCGATGACAAACTGCTTGAACTCGCCGACTTGCTGCATAAACAGGGTGTGGATTTCACCCACATGTTTCTTGAGACCAATGCCATGCGGCAGTTCAAAAGTATTCATTGCGTGAATCTTGCGCAAGGGCTAAAGGAGCCGGTAATCTACTACCAGCAGCATCCCGAGCAGCGCTATCTCGATGCCGTTGACAAGGGGTTCTCCGACCTCATGACCTACAACGGACAGCCGCAGGGGATGTATGGGGGTGACGAGCATCTGCATGGAGCCGGCCACACGCAGGGCTCGGAGCTATGTTCGGCCGTGGAGCTGATGTTCTCGTTGGAGAACATGATGCTCGTAACCGGCGACGTGCGCTGGATGGACCACCTTGAAAAGGTGGCCTACAATGCTCTCCCCACCCAGATTTCCGACGATTTCATGACCAAGCAGTATTTTCAGCAGCCCAATCAGGTGAAAATCACCGTGGGGATGCACAACTTTTATGAAGATTACTACCATGCCGGCACCGATATTGTGTTTGGCGAGCGCTCAGGCTTCCCCTGCTGTTACTCCAACATGCATCAGGGATGGCCGAAATTCACCCACAGCACATGGGCACGCAGTGCCGACGGCGGTTTGGCTGCTTTGGTTTATGCTCCCACCGAGGTGACAGCCCTGTTGCCGGGCGATGTGAGGGTTACCGTTGCAGAGGAAACCTGCTATCCGATGGACGATGTGGTTCGCTTCAAAGTTGGTGTGGAGAGTGGAAAGGCGCGGTTCCCGTTGCATCTGCGGGTGCCCCAATGGTGCGACAGTGCCGAGGTGGTTGTGAACGGCAAACCTGCCGGTGTGGCAGCAATGGCCGGAACGATGGCTGTGCTTAACCGTGAATGGACCGACGGCGATGAGGTGACACTAACCATGCCTATGAAAGTGAAAGCCGTAGAGGGCTTTGAAAAAGGCCTTAGCGTTGAACGTGGCCCGTTGGTCTATGCCTTAAAAATGAATGAGACGGTTGTGCCATGCACTTTCGAGGGGGATGCGGGCCGCCGTTTCGGCAAACACTACAATGAGGTGCATTCCGACTCAAAGTGGAACTATGGCTTGTTCCCCGCCTCTATTAGTGAGGCCACGGTTGTTGTTGACAAGGAAAAACAGCGGTTGCCGTTCTTCTGGAACAGCGGCAGCGCACCCGTTGAAATCAAGGTTAAAGGTAAGGAAATCCCATCATGGGGACTTTACAATGAGATGGCCGGCCCGCTCCCGGTATCCCCCTCCCATCCCGAAACTCCGGTGGAGGAGCTTACCTTGATTCCCTACGGTTGCACCACCCTCCGCGTTTCAGTGTTCCCGCAGGTCGACTGAGAAGGAATCGCCCAAACAGTCAGGCCTTCAGGCGTCTGCGCAGCATCACGATGGAGATTGCCGATGCCACGGCTGCGAAGGGGATAGCGGCAAGCGGGGCAACCGTCAGGGCTATCCATGCGGCGGCTGCCGACATGGCGAGGCAGTAGAGCATGAAGAGTGCGATGTTGCGTGAAAGATGCAGCCTGTAACTGCGGAAGTAGGGGATGGCGACGATGAGGGTGTAGGCGGCATACCATCCGAAGTAGGCGTAGCCCAGCCCGGTGAACCCCATGTAGTGGTAGCCGAGGATGTTGAGGGCTATTGATATTACGCCCGACAGGAGCTCGGTGAGGAGGAATGTGCGGCCGTCGCTGCGGGCGAGAATCACAAACGACATGCACCACGAGATGGCGCGGAGCACCGTGCCTGGCATCGCCCATATCACAAACGGCAGAATCACCGAGAAATCGTTGGAGTAGAGCAACCTCACCACCCACGGCGACACGGCGATGAACAATGTGGCCACGGGCACGATGACCGTGAGCGACAGCCACAGCTGATTGATGACGAATGCCGATGTGCGCCGGCGGGAGTGTGCCACGGCTGCGAGGCGCGGAAAATATTCCATCGAGATGGCGGTGAACACCAGTCCGGCATATCGGTTGATTATGGTGAAGCCTGCATTATAGCATCCCGTTGCGCCGAGGTCGTCAACGTGGTTGAGATAGGCCATGAAGGCGTAGGAAATGGCGTTGGTCACCACGGCGGTGACGGTCATGTAGAGCCCTAAAGTGAGAAAGCGGCGCCCGATTTCAAATGTCTGTTTCAGCGACACGGGCTCCTCGGGGCGCGGGATGCGCTGACGGTAGACTCCCAATGCCACCCATGTCACTACGGTGTAGGCGATTATCGACGGCACAATGCTGTCGATTCCCCAGAAGTAGAACATCGGCACCGACACCGCCAATCCACCCACAGCCCCGAGCATAGAGCAAACGGCGAGTTTGCGAAACTGTTGCAACCCCTGGAAAATGGCGCCTTCGCCGTTGTTGACGGCCGAGAGCAGTACCGTTATGGAGAGCCATGCGAATGCCGGGGCGTAGCCCGAATGGCCGAAAGATAGTCGGCTGAGCCATCCCGAGCAGAGGAGGGTGAACAGAGCGCCTGCAATGCCGAGAATTATGCTCCAGCGGCGCACGGTGCATCCGAGTTTCGGAAGTTGCGAAGGGCGCGCAGAGGCAATGTCGGCCACGGCGCTCTGGCGTATGCCGAGCTGCGACAGGGCGAATATCATTTCCAGCGCTGAGTTGAGAATGCCGAACAGCCCGATGCCGGCTGTTCCAATCCACAATGCCACAAGCTTGGCCCGCACAATCGAGCAGGCGATGTTGGTGACCTGCAGGCCGCCGAACATCCCTGTTATCTTCATTATGCGTGCGTTGAGTGTTGACATGGGGTGGCAGTTTTTAGTTTTCAGTTTTTAGTTTTTAGAGGCTCCGCGCTCACGTAGAGCCGCCATATAACACGGCTTGTGGTGGAGGGTGCTATCACTGCGCAGCTTCTGAAAACTGAAAACTCACAACTGAAAAACTATTTCTTCAACCACAGCTCGGGGTTTTCTTTCTGGCGGCGGTTGCGGATTTCAAAGTGGAGGATGCTACGGTTGCCGTCGTTGGCATCGGTGTAGACTGTGCCGATGGGTTGGCCGGCTTTAATTTTCTGGCCGGTCGACACGGTGATTGAGCCGAGGTTGGCATAGACGGTCATGTAGGTGCCGTGGCGAATCACTACCACATTGTTGTAGCCGTCGGGGCGGAACACTGCCGACACTTCACCGTCGAACACGGCGCGCACCTGCGTGCCCGGGTCGGTTTGCATGTCGATGCCCGAGTTGGTGGTCTCAACATGGGGGAGGGTGGGGTGTTTCTGGCGTCCGAAACGCTTCACGATGGTGTAGCGGCCGCTCACGGGGAAGGGCAGGCGTCCCTTGTAGCTTTCGAAATTGTTGCCAACGGGGAGTTCGGCCTGCGGAGCCACGGCTGTTGCACCTTGAGCCGCAGGGGCTTTGAGTGTGGGGGCGGTGCCGGTCGAGGTTGACGCGGAGGTGGCGGGGGTGCCGGTGTCGCCGCGGCCGTTGTTCTTGCCGGTGTGTTTCACAGGCTTCCCTTTGCGGGCTTTCTGACGGGCGGCTTCTTTTTCGGCATCGCTTGCTTTCTTTGCGGCCTCTTTTTCGGCCTTTATGCGTTCCTGCTCGGCTTTTTTAGCGGCCTGACGCTCCTTTTTAGCCTTTTCCTTAGCTTCCTTATCGGCTGTTTCGCGTGCTTTGCGCTCGGCTTCAGCAGCTTTAGCCTGTGCCTGTTTTTCAGCTTCACGGGCTGCCTGCGCCTTTGCTTCGGCCTCGCGGGCGGCTTTAGCCTCGGCTTCGGCAATGCGTTTCTGCTCGGCCTCCTGCTCGGCGGCCAGACGAGCCTCTTCCTCTTCGCGGGCCTTGCGTTCGGCCTCAATACGCGCTTTCCGTTCGGCTTCCTCGCGTTCGCGGCGCAGACGTTCCTGACGGGCGGCCTCCTCGGCTATGATGCGGTCGAGTTCGGCATCAAGCGATGCAGCCTCGCGCTGACGGCGCGACATGATTTCCTGCAATTCGCCCCCCTCGCGTTTTAGTCGGTCGACGAGTTGATTTGTCTCACCCTGTTTTTTCACCAGTCCCGCCTTTTCGGCGTTGAGGCGCCCCATTGTGCGGGTAGCTTGGGTGTGGAGTTGGCTAAGGGCGGTGCGCCGTTTGTCGAGCTCACCGCGCATGGCGTTGATTTCGATGGAGCGGCGTTTGCGCCATTTCGAGAACTGGCGCAGGGCACGCAGGCGGCGGTAGGCCTGCGAGAAGGAGTCGGACGAGAAGATGAAGGCGAGGTCGCTGATGTTCTGGCCGTGCCCCTGGGTTTTGCGTATTGATTTTACGTATTTCTCGGTGATGGCGGCCAGGCGGGCATCGAGTGCCGCGATAGAGTCGTTGGCCGTTGAGATGGCGCGGTTTATGGAGTCGACGCTCCCCGACAGCTTCGCTATGTTCACGTTGCAGTCGGCAATCTCCCCTTCGAGGAGGTTGAGCTGATTGAGACGTTGCTCGGTTTCGCGGGTGTTGAGCTGGATTTTGCGGCGTGTTTCACGAATTTCACCGGCGTTGCGCTGCTTTGCCTGTTTCACTTCGGCCGCAGTGCGCGGTTTCTGCTGTTTTGAGGTTTTCTTTGCCGCCGAGCCACCCGAACTCTTTTTCTTCGAGTTCTGCTTGGTGTTGGCCGATTTCTTTTTCGAGGCGGATTGAGAGGTTTTTGTGGTGCGTTTCTGCGCGTAGGCGCTCTGCGTGCAGTCGGGCGACATGCACGTGAGCATCATTGCAAGCACTATGGTGATGAATCCCAAAAGTCGTTTCATTGGGGCTATGGAGTGAGAGGTTCCGGTTTATTATGTCAGAGTGATGAGAGTGTTTTGATGAGTTGGTCGGCCGAGATGCGTTTGTAGCCCGATGGCTTTTTCCACGTGCGGTTCTCGCCCGAGTTCCATTTTGCCGAACCGAAATTCCATTCGAGGGTTGCAGCGGCGTTGCGCCCTTTCACGATGGCTATATCGGCTGTGGAGGAGAAGCTTCCGGCAGGGGTGTCGGCAAAATCGGTGTAGGTGACCGTTGCGGCGTGGTTTTCACCGGCTGCCACCGATGTGGCCATAAGGTTGTTGGCCGAGGGGTAGAGGATGAAGCCGTAGTCGAACGATGCCGGTTTCGTTCGGGGAACGATGAAAAGCCCCTCGTTGCCGGCGGTGAGTTCCACGCTGTTGGCCATAGCCGAGGTGAAGGTGCCGCCGTTTTTCCCGGCGAGGAAACCGCGGCCGAGAAGAAGGTCCTGAAGGTCGGCGAGCGTCACGTCGGCACCGGCCGTGAGGTTGGCAAGGCCTTCAGAGAGATACATTTTGTGATATTTGTCGATGGCGTGAACCGAGTCGTTGTCGACCCACACTGATGCGAGCTCAAAACCGAGCATGCGCACCGAAATGTTAATCCATTCACCGCGTTTCATGGATGCTCGAGCCGAGAAGCTCACCCGTTTCGGGGCGGTGAGAGTCACTTTCACCGGCAGGCTGACATCGTTCCAATCGGCATATCCGGCGCAGAGTGCGTCGAAACGTTGTGAGGGGGTCTGCAGCGCAACGTCGGCCGGAACGGGGGCGTTTTTCTTCGCACCCGAAGCCTGTTTGCCGGCCGAGCAGCCTGTGAGAGCGGCAGCCGCAGCCACCGCGGTTAAAATTATGAGCACACTGTTGCGCAGCACCCTCAGCGGGCGGCGCGATGTGACCGGTTTATTCATAATAATGGGTTTTGTTTTTAACCTTTTTCTTGAGGAGCTTGTTGTCGGGCTCGAGTTTGAGCGCCTCCTCCCAGAATTCAAGGGCACTTTCGGGCTCGCCGTTCATGTAGTAGATGTCGCCCGCATGGTGAAGCACATCGGCCTGCGGGTCGTCGGCTTCGAGAGCTAAGGCGCGGTCAATGACAGCCTTTGCCTCAGCGTAGTTTTTCTTCTTGAAGAGAATCCAGGCGTAGGTGTCGAGAGCGGTGTCGTTGTCGGGTTGCTGACGCACGCAGATTGAGCTCATGCGCTCGGCCTTGTCGAGGTCAATCCCCTCTTCAGCCATGAAGTAGGCGCAGTTGTTGAGTGCCAGCAGGTTGTCGGGGTTATATTCGAGGGCGCGGTCGTAGTAGACGAACGCCGAGTCGGGTTTCTCCTGTTTGTAGAGCACGTCGCCGATGGTGCACAGAATGGTGGAACGCATCTCCTTGTCGGCTTCGTCGGTCTGTTCCAGAGCCTTGTGCAGCATTTCGAGGGCTTCGTCGTTGCGTTCGAGCTGAGCCAGGGCTGTGGAGGTGTAGAAGGTTAGGAGCGCATCGTCGGGCAGATAGTGCATGCCCCGCCGGCCGGTCTCCACGGCTTTCTCATAATCCTCGGCGCGGCCGAAGAGGCTGATGGCCGAGCGCCAGCGGTTGGCGTCGGAGGGGTCGGTGTCGAGGGCAATCTCCTGCTGCTCGGCAGCCCCGCGGAAGTCGTCAATCGCCACGAGATATGACGAATAGAGGTCGCGCACCTGCGGTTCGTGGGGATTCTGAAGCAAAAGGGCGTCGAATATGCTCTGGATGCGGGGGCGCTGAAGCGAGTCGGCATAGAGCTGGCGGATGTAGCCGGTGAAGATGTCGAGTTTCACTTCGAGGTCGAGACCATCCTGTTTCACGGCTTCAAACACCTCGCGGTCGAACCCCACCGAGTCGCCGCGCTCACGGTAGAATTCGGCGCGTTTGTAATATCCCATTCCGTTTGTGGGGTCGATGTCGCAGGCACGGTTGTAGTAGGCAATGGCCGAGTCGGGGCGGTTGAGCGCCATGAACACATCGCCGGCAAACAGAATGTTGGTTGCGTTGGGGCGCGACGAGGCGAGCAGACTTTCAATTTCGTTGAGAGTTCCGGCGGTGTCGCGCAGGGCCATGAGTGCCCTCACTTTGTGGGAGGTGAGGCCTATGTCAACCCCTTCGGCGCGTTCGATGCGGTTGAGCACGCTCACCGAGCGACGCAGGTTGGCGGTGTCGCGTGTGGCCTGAAGTGCCTGCGCGAGCTTGAGCGTCACGTCGGGCTTGTCGGGGTGGAGCGAGTCGAGAGTTTGCCACACCCTCACAGCCTCGTTGTTGTTGCCGAGCTGGTTGTTGACCATGCCGTAGAAGATGGCGCCGTAGTAGTCGTCGGGGTGAGTGGTGAAATGGCGGCGCATCATGTTGTAGCCGCGGGTTGCCAGAGTGGTATCCTCTTGCCCTAAAGCCATGTAGTAGTAGCCGAGGGTCATGCCCGGGTGGGTGTCGGACGAGTCGAGTTCAACGGCGCGGCGCAGCAGTTCGAAATACTCACCGTCGCTGTCGGTGGCATTGCGGCGCATAGCCTCCATGAAAATGTAGTCGGCCTTGCGGCGGTCGGCGCCGTCGGCCCATTTCTCGCTTTTGCCCCGGTTGTTCCCTTTGCCGGCAAGGGCGCAGGGGAGGAGCATAAGAAGCGCCATCACTGCTATGACGGGCAGTGACGACAGGTGGTTGCGGCTGGTGTGGCGGTTGAGTATTGACACTGTTGTGATGGGGGCTTGATTGATGAAACGGAGAGTGGATTGTGTGGCGGCTTATTGAACTCCGGTGTGGCCGAAGCCTCCGTCGCCGCGTTCGGTGGTGTCGATGCGCTCCACAGCCTCCCAGTCAACGCGGGTGTAGCGTGTAATGACCATCTGACACACGCGCTCGCCGTCGTTGACGGTGAACGGCTCGTTGGAGAGGTTGATGAGAATCACCCCGATTTCGCCGCGGTAGTCGGAATCGACGGTACCGGGGGCGTTGACGAGAGAAATGCCATGTTTTATCGCCAGACCGCTGCGCGGACGAATCTGGCACTCAAATCCGTGGGGCAACTGCATGTAGAGGCCGGTGGGGATGAGGGCGCGTTGCAGGGGCTGAAGCACCACAGGGCCGTCGGGCAGATAGGCACGCACATCCATTCCGGCCGAGCCGGGGGTGGCGTAGGCGGGGAGCGGGTGGTGCGATTTATTGATTATTTTTACGTTGATGCTATCCATAAATCAGGGTTAAAACACTTGTGGTGTGAATTATACTACAAACTTACTAAAAATCTCTCAACCCGCCATCTCATCGGGCACTATAATTGACGGTTGGCGCGATATTGAGGCGAAACTGAACAGGTCGACCAACTCGGCGGGGGTGCATGGCTCGGGGTGGGGGAGCAGTCCGGCCAAGTGAGCCAGCCGTCCGGTGAGCTCACGCGGGGTGAAGCGCCGGCGCAGTTGCTCCATGCTCAGTGATGCGTCGCGTTTCGAGAGCCGTTGCCCGGCGCTGTTGCACAGCAGCGGCAAGTGGGCATGGGAGGGAGCAGGAAACCCGAGCAGGTTGCAAAGATAGATTTGCTGGGCGGTGGAGAGAAGCAGGTCGTTGCCGCGCACCACTTCGGTTACCCCCATCAGGGCATCGTCGACCACCACGGCGAGCTGGTAGGCCCACGCTCCGTCGGCACGCCTGAGCACGAAGTCGCCGCAATGGCGGGCGAGATTCACCGTGTGGGTTCCGCACACCGTGTCGGTGAAGGTGATGTCGCTGTCGGGCACATAGAGGCGTGTTGCCCCCGGGCGGTCGGCCGTCGTGCGCGGGAACGGCGGTTGCGGGGCCGGGCGGCAAGTGCCGCCGTAAATCACGCGCCCGTCGGACTGATGGGGTGCCTGCGTGGCCATGATGTCGGCGCGGGTGCAGAAACATGGGTAGGTGAGCCCGGTGTGTTCAAGTCGCTCCAGCGCTTCGGCGTAAAGGTGGTTGCGGCGGCTCTGGCTGTATGGGGCGCAGGGGCCGATGTCGGCGGTGCCACCTTCGTCGAAGTCGAGGCCGAGCCAGGCAAGGTCGTCCTCGATTTGCAGGGCGTGGCAGGTTTTCGACCGTTGCGGGTCGAGATCCTCAATCCGCAGAATCCATTTGCCGCCCTGCTTCCGGGCCGAAAGCCACGAAATCAGGGCGGTGAATATGTTGCCGAGGTGCATCCTCCCTGTAGGAGAGGGCGCGAAACGTCCTTTGGCTATGGGGCTGTTTTCTTTGGTCAATGCGTTGTTCAACATGTTTCATCAGCGGCTGTTCCAACCGGAACGGCTCTTTTCATCATGCAAAGTTACGCAAGCCGCGGAAATTTCGGCGGGTGAGCACCCGTTTATTTGCGCGCCGAGAGGGTGACGAGCACTTTCCCCGCGGCATCACAGAGTTCAATGTCGCCTGCGGTAGTGGAGTGGTAGGTGGCCACGTTGGGGAGGGTTTGCAGCAGGGCATCCTCAACGGTCATGTCGGGGCACATCATGCGTGTGGCGCCGAGACCCGAGAATGTGAGGGTGCCTTTTGCAGCATCGAGAGTGTAGGAGCCCATGATTGAGTTGCATCCGGCATTGCCGAACAGGCGCCCTGTGGCAGCATCGAAACCAAGGAACGGTTCATCCTGATTCTCAGCAGCAGTGACTTTGGTGGAGCCTACGCTAATAACATTCCATTCGCCGGTGAGGTCGGCAACGGTGGTTTTCTGGGTAGAGCATGAGATTGCGGCGCATGCAGCGGCGCCGGCGATTACTAACGACAGGAATTTTGTTTTCATTTCCGGTTTTATTATTATTAATTTAAAACAGACAGATATTAGTGAGACTGCGGTTTTCAATCGTTCTCTTTCTATATGAACGTGTAACTGCCGCTATGGTTTAACACGGCAGTGCGCTTTCATGAGATTATCTCAATTGTGAAAAATTGCTAAAATTACGGTAGTCTACTTTTGTTTTTGCTTGATAATTAGGAACTTTGTATAACGCCAAATATCAGGTAATAGAGATGCCTCTGTATTTTTACATTCTTATTGTTGCACCATGAAACTACATATAATTCGGTTAATCACGCCGATTCTCCTACTTTTCTGCATTCCCGGGGCGATGGCTGCCCGCCAGTCGCACGAGATTGATTCACTGCTTCGCGTGCTCGACCGTGTTATCGAAAACCGCGACATATACCTCCAGGCCAAGGAAAAGCGCATTTCGGTGCTGAAGATGCAGCGCAACCAGATGCGTTCCGACCGTGAGATATTCGCTCAGAACACTGCCCTTATCAATGAATATGAATCGTTTGTGTGCGATTCGGCAAAACATTATCTCAATGAGAATATGTTGATTGCCAAACGTCTGCGCG
The DNA here is from genome assembly GCA_910586565.1 of uncultured Muribaculaceae bacterium. GTDB lineage: Bacteria > Bacteroidota > Bacteroidia > Bacteroidales > Muribaculaceae > UBA7173. Next base: position 17,562 of record CAJUIT010000011.1, read on the forward strand.
ACAGCGTGATGATTGCCGAGACCGCAATACGCATGGCGCTGGTGCATTCGATGGGGGGCCAGTTTGTAGAGGCGAAGGAACTTTTCGACAAAATCGACTACAATTCGCTCCCCGGCCATCTGCAGGCGCTCTTTGGCTGGGCGAAGGTGAAATATCTCGGAAACATGATTCTCAGTGCCGATGAGGAGCGCTTCCGCAACAGATATGCAGCCGAGCGCAGTTCATGGCGCGACTCGCTGGTTAACATGTTCTCGGTCGACTCCGACCTCTACCGCAAGGAGGTGGCCGCCCGCTATCAGGAGATGGGCAACTACAAGGCCGCTCTCCCGATTTATCTTGATGTGTTCAACAAAAACGAGCCCGAGACACATGAATATGCCATGATGTCGAAAGGTATGGCCGACCTTTTCAACCTTCTCGGTGAAAATGAGGAATACAAGCGCTATCTGCTCCTTTCGGCAATTACCGACACACGCCTTGCCGTAAAGGAGAACGAATCGCTCCTTTCGCTTGCCGAGCGCCTCTATGCCGAAGGGGATATCGACCGTGCCTACCGCTACATGCACGCCGCCCTCGACGATGCCAACTTCTACAACTCACGTTTCAAGAACTCGCAGATTGCGAGGGTTTACCCTCTGGTTGAGGTTTCCTATCTCGACCTGCTCGGTGAGCAACAGAGGCGCCTGCGCATCTATCTGATGTGCATGACGGTTCTCATCATCGTGGCAGCCGGGGTTGCCGTGGTGTGCTACAAGCAGACACGAGCCGTGTCGCGTTCGCGCGGAGAGCTCGCCAAGGCCAACCAAAGGCTCGAGAAGGCATCGCGCAAGCTTGCCGAGGCCAACATAATCCGCGAGCGCTATGTGGGCTATTTCATGCACCAGAGCTCAATCAACGTGAACCGCCTCGACGAGTTCCGCCGCAATGTGAACCGCAAAATCAAGGCCAACCAAATCGACGACCTCTATGTGTTGTCGTCGCGTCCGCTCGAAAAGGAACTTGAGGAGCTTTATCTCAACTTCGACAAGGCTTTCCTTAATCTCTATCCCAACTTTATCGACGAATTCAACGAGCTGCTTCAGCCCGAGAGCCGTTTCGCCCCTGCAAAGGATCGCCTCAACACTCCGCTGCGAATCTTTGCCCTGATTCGACTCGGCATAACCGACATGACCCAGATTGCAAACTTCCTCCACTACTCGGTGCAGACCGTTTACAACTACAAGAGCAAGGTGCGCAAAATTTCGTTGCTCACCCCCGAGGCATTTGAGGAGAAGGTGAAGAAAATCGGTACGCTGGCAGCCGTCGCCGATTGACAAAACCCTCCACCGGTTAAGAAAAACGGCGGGATTCGGGCTACTTAATGCCCTAATCCCGCCTACTTGTTGTTTACTGAAATAGATAATAACTTTCATTGAGTATCAGTGGATTGAGGTGTGTTGAAGTTTACTTTTGCTACTTTTGCATTTACTAATCGGGGCTATCGGGCTTTTCGCGCGCTAATTTTGCAACGTTCACCCGGCCAACCTGCGGCACAGGCAAAGCACGTCGCAACGGGTGAAAGAGATTACACCTAAAACTTAACCCTTAAAATTTAGTAAAATGAAAAAACTTTTACGCTCGAAAAAATGTATGTTCATGCTGGCAGTCGCTTCGTTGCTGTCAGTAGCCTGCGGTTTCCAAATCAAGACTATTGCTCTGAGCACTGACAAAGTTGGTCAGGGTGAGAATATGACTGTCACCACAACTTACGCTTCAATTGACGGTAACTACACCGCCGACAAATACTATAACCTCTTCGCCGTGCGTGTGCCCGCTGATTGGACAGCTCCCAAGCTGACTGTTACCGACACTGAAAATGATGTGGATGTTCCCATGACTGCTTGCCCCGCCTACGCAACACTTGCAGAATACTGCTTCCCCCGCGACGGCTACAAATGGATCGGTTTCCAGAGCGCAGAACTCTACCAGTTCGGCAACACCATCGAATCGGTTGTTGAGTTGGTTGCCGGCCAGGCTATGGGCGACTACACCCTCGATATCGTTGTTGGCGGATGGAAACGCGACCCCGCAACCCAGCTCCTCACCGCAAACGGTCAGATTAACTTTGAAGAAGTGTTCGGCTGGAACCACGACAAATCTGATTTCTCGATGGACGACCAGAAAACCTACTTCAAATCGTCGGAATACCTCTTCATCGCAGGTACTTTCACTGCCGAGGAATATAACGCAAGCAAAGCTCGCCTTGCTTCAAAGACCATCACTCTCCCCGACCCCAAAAACGGCAATACTGCTACAACCCGCCCCATCTCGGTTGACGTTGCCAACATTCTCTCGGCTGCCGATCTCGATCAGACCAAGCACCTCGCTGTTGAGGTTGTTGAAGGTGGCGCAGGTGTCAACACCGTTGCTGCCGATGCTGCTGAAGTTGTTGTGAAGGCCGGCGAAGGCGAGGTTGAAGTTATCGCCGACGGCGGTGTGGCAACTGTTTACAACGCAGCCGGTGTGCAGACCGACAGCAAGGCTGTGAACGGCACCGCAACTCTCCGTGCTCACAAAGGCACCGCACTTGTTCAGGTTGTGAACGGCGGCAACAAGATTGTGAAGAAAGTAGTGGTTAAATAATCCGCTTTCACAACATCACAATCCAACCCTCTAAGACATAAGATTTGATTGCATAGAATATTTGTTTAGAGATTTAGATTGTATTGATTTTTGGCACCTCCTCGGCTGTGTAGTCGGGGAGGTGTTTTGTTAGAGTCTGCATGTAACCGTTTTTACGGGTGGGCTGAGGTGGTGCCGGTTTAAAAGAGGTTTACTAAAGCGAGGTGTTGTTATACGCGTAATATACTGTGTATTAGCGTATTAAATTGGGGGGGTAATTTGTTAGCCTACTCCGTGGCATACCCGCAGCGCTTACGGGGTGAATCACCATCTATCTTTGTGTTGTGAATGAAAACACATAGTTTCAGCTAAGTTTTAACCCTTTTAATTTAACCCATAAATCATTTACAATGAAAAAATTCTTTACCTCGAAAAAGTGCCTGTTGCTCCCCGCGATTGCATTGTTGGCGGTGTCTTGTTTTAAGCTCTCTTCGGTTTCACTGAGTTCCCATGAAGTTGAAGCCGGAAAGGAAGTTACTCTCACTGCAAATGTGGAGAATGCTCACTGGGATAATGTTCCCGACAACAGTGCTTTTGCCTTCTTTGGCGTTCGTGTTCCCGCCGACTGGTCGGTGACATCGGTTTCGGCTGTAAATACCGTTGACGGAACATCGACCAATATTGAATCGGAGCCAAGTGACTATTACACTGCATTGCTCGACCACTGCTATCCCCGCGTGGGATACAAATGGTTGGGATTTCAAACCAATAAAGAAAAATTCACCCTCAAGATTAACAGTACCGACCGCGTGGTGGTTACCGCTAACTTGAAGGCCGGTTACACTACAGGTGATTTCAACCTTGATGTTGTGATGGGAAGCTCCACAACCGAAGCTATCGCAGACCTTTACACTAAAAATGAAGACGGAACCTACAATTTCTCCAAAACTCTCAACGACCTCAACGATGACGGCACTCCCAAGGGCTCGACTGTTGGATATGTGTTTGAAACGGGCACAATCAGCGACCTCGAGAACTATGTGCAGTATCAGGAGATGAGCAAGAACAATGAATATCCGTCAATCGTTAACCGTCTCAACATCGAATCTGACGGAGTTTCGGAACTCGCTGTAACCGTTAAGCCCTCAACCACCGGCATTACGGCTGCTGAAGCCGATGCTGAGGCTGTTGAGGTTGTGGCAGGCGAAGGTTGTGTGAACGTTGCCGCCGCCTGTGGCGTGGCGTCTGTTTACAATGCCGCCGGTGTGATGACCGACAGCAAAACCATCGTCAACGGAGGCGCAACACTTCGTGCACCCAAAGGTGTTTGCCTTGTGCAGATTGCCAACGGCGCAGGCAAGGTTGTGAAGAAAGTTGCGGTTAAATAACCGCATTGCCCCCCCGGCAATAACCGACATAAAACCGATAACCCCGAGAGGTGCCGGAGGAATTGATTCCCGGCACCTCTTTTTCTCCTCAAAAGGCTTAATTGCGGCCTACTCAAACGCCTCATTTTTGATAGTTCAATTCGCTGTAAATCAGCGGTGGTTACCTTACCAACGACCTAATTTTACCTACTTTTGGCTTTACCTGCCTGAACTTTCGGCTCCGTGCGATTATAACTTTGCAAAAACGGAAAATACCACCTGAAAATCGAATGAACCGATGAAAGACTTTTCAGAAATCTACGTTGAATATTATCCCAAGTTGCTTCGTTTCGCGGGCGACATGATTCCTTGTAGGGAAGATGCCGAAAACCTGCTTCACGACGCATTCCTCGACCTGTGGAAAATCAATGACCGGCTTCACACCATCTGCAACATCAATGCCTATATGTTCCGGTTGGTGCGCAACCGTTGCCTCGATTATCTGAAGCATAAGGTTTATGAGAAGGCCTACGAAGGTGAAGCCATTGTAGAGTATCGCGCACGAATAGAATCGGTGGAAAGCATGGGCGACGAGGAGTTCATGGCCAACGAGCTCGGGCAGCTTATAAGAAATGCGGTGGAGAATCTTCCCCCGCGTTGCCGCGAGATTTTTCTGCTCAGTCGCGTTGAGGGACTTCGCCACAGCGAAATCGCACAGCGCCTCGAGCTGTCGGAAAACACGGTGAGCGTGCAGCTCGGAATCGCTCTCAAGCGCCTGCGTGCCGTCACCGACCGCTATATGGGCAAGTGACATTCAGGTGAATTTCAATTAAAAAATTTTTTACAACAGCTTTAACGGCGCACCGCCACACAATCGTTCTTTAAGTATCACGGCCGAAACGGCAGCCTCAGGCACCGCACAGCAGGCCGCAAGGTAAAAAAGATTTCAATTTAACCGCAAGCCGAATAATGGAAGAGCTGATAACCAAATATCTGACCGACCGTCTCACTCCCGCCGAGGAGGAACGCCTGCGTGCTCAATTGAGCAGCGACGAAGCGTTCCGCAGGGAGTTTGAGCTTTCGTTGGCCGCTCTTGCCCTTACCGACTACAGCCTTGACGATGCAGGAAAGACCGATTGCGTGGAGAAGCTTGAAGAGCTTCTCGGCCGCTGACGCGCCTTTCAGCATAGAATCAAGGTTGTGACAATGGGCAAAGGAAAACGATATACTGCAGCCTCGCTTGTGCTCGTGGGAGCATGTGGCGTTACCGCGTTGATTGGCCGGGCCGACAACTTTTTTGTCGACGGCTATCACGGAGGCATCTACGGCCACTATCCCGTTGAGTGGAAAACACAATTCATCGTCGACCAATTGCGTGAGCATCCCCAATGGCGAATCGGGCTTGAGATTGAGCCCGAAACATGGGATACCGTGCAGGTGCGCACCCCGCAGGCCTATCGGGAGTTTGCCGATATGATGCGCTCGGGTCGCATGGAGTACACCAACCCCACCTACGCCCAGCCCTATTGCTTCAATGTGGAGGGAGAGAGCATCATCCGTCAGTTCAGCTACGGCATCGAGAAGCTCCGCAACCATTTCCCCGACATCACATTCACAACTTATTCCACTGAGGAACCCTGCTTCACAAGCTGTCTCCCCGCCATTCTCAAGGGGTTCGGCTTCAAGTATGCCTCGCTCAAGTGCCCCAACACCTGCTGGGGCGGCTACATGGCACCCTACGGCGGCCAGCTCGTGAACTGGATTGGCCCCGACGGCACCTCAATTCTCACCGTTCCCCGCTATGAATGCGAGGAGCTCGAACCCAAATCGGTGTGGCAGACAACTGCCTGGGGAAACTCTCCCCGCTATCTCGAAGCCTGCCGGCGCGCGGGCATTGAGAATCCCGTGGGAATGTGCTATCAGGATGCCGGTTGGCGCAACGGCCCGTGGCTCAACAAAAACCGCAGCGGCTCGCGTTATGTGCTCTGGACTGAATATATCAACGACCACACCCCCGGTGTGACCGACAACGATTATCACCTCACACAAAACGATGTTAAGGTGAACCTCATGTGGGGTTCGCAGGTGATGCAGCGCATCGGGCGTCAGGTGCGCCGTGCCGAGAACAACCTGTTCATGGCCGAAAAGATGGGCGCGTTAGCATTGATGGCAGGCGCCGACGCTGAAATCAACCAGCCTGTTATCGACGAGGCATGGCGTCAGCTCATGCTCGCCCAGCATCACGATTCGTGGATTGTGCCCTACAACGGGTTGTGGCATTTCGGCACATGGGCCGATGCCATCGCGCTCTGGACCGACTTCGCCACCTCTGCGGCCCGCAGCCAGATGGCCACGCTCGCCCGCGGCGTTGACGGTGGAAACAGCACAATGGTGAAAGTGTTCAACACCACCTCACTGCAGCGCAGCGAACCGGTGGTGGTGGAGCTCCCCGCCTCGTGGGGCGATGCCGGAGTTGAACTCACCGATGCCGAAGGCCACAAAGTGGATGCTTTCATCCTCCCCGGTGCCACCGATGAAAATGATAATATAGGAAAAAGACATAGTAAGGTAAATAGATTGTTGTTTAAGGCGACGGTTCCCCCCGCAGGCTACGCCACTTATGCCATGCGACGTGTGCCTGCAAATGACAGACAGGGGGGCGTTACGCTCACGCCGCGAGGCGCAGCCACCGCTCCCGTGCTCGAAAACGATGAAGTTAGGTTAGAGATAGATTTAGTGAAGGGGGGAACCGTCAAAAGCCTTATTCTCAAAAAAGCCGATTCAGGAAAGGGTGTGGAGTTTGCCCCCGCCGACACCTGCCGCTTCGCGATGGGTGAGATGCGCGGCTATTTCTACGAGCAGGAGCGTTTCCGCTCGTCGGCAGAGAGTGCGGCACGTGTTGTCGACTTCTGCGCCACTCCCCACTCACAAACCATAACCCTGGCCGGGGAGATTGCCGGCCACCCCTACACCCGCACATATCAGATTAATTCGGGAAGCAACCGCGTGAACTGCCGCGTGAACATCGACTGGCAGGGTAACCCCGGCATCGGGGAATATCGCGAACGCCACTGGAACCACGACCGCCGCGGCTTCTGCGACGACAGCTACAAGCTCTGTGTGCTCCTTCCCACGGCGTTTGATGCCCCGCGACTGTGGAAGGATGCCCCCTTCGACGTGTGCGAATCGACCGACACCGACACCCGCTTCAACCGCTGGAGCCAAATCAAACATAACCTCATCCTCAACTGGGTTGACGCCGCCGACGCAGCAGGCGAACGCGGGCTCGGACTGATTTCCGACCACACCACAAGCTACGTTCACGGAGGTGGAATTCCATTGGGGCTTACAATCCAGTACTCCGGCCCCGGTCTGTGGGGACCCGACTACCGCATCACCGGTCCGAGCGAGGTTGAGTTTGCTATCGTTCCACACGTGGGATGTGTGGCTGCCGAAGCCCTTGCCGACGAGGCCGACCGCTTCAACGAGCCGTTGCAGGTATTTTTGTGCGGCGGCAGCGGCGTGGCAAAATCGGCATCGCTCTGCAACATCGCCGCCGACGGCTACCGCATCAGCTCGGCGATGAGCAAGGATGGTGGCGTTGAGCTGCGCGTTCACAACTCCCACGCTTCCGCCGGCTCTGAGGTGACAGTTGCCATGCCCCATGCAACGGTGACCGAAACCGACCTTGCCGGAAACGATCTCGGCACAGTGAACACCCGCGGCACCCGCAGCGGGGTAGCCTTCGGGGTTGACATTCCCCGCAACGGCTTCGCCACATTCAAACTGTTAAAAAACAACGCCGTGGCTGAATTTAACACTGCGCCCGCGGCACAAAATAATCCTTGAAAAGAAAAATAAAGTAAATTTGCAGCACCTGACCCTATGCTGCCTAAGTGTCTTGAAAACCATGATAAAAACCAATCGAAAACAACTCCTGTTGCCGGCATTGCTGGTGGCGGGAGCTGCCATGTCGGCAATATCATGCCGTTCGGGAGCCGAAAGCGAGGCTCTTACCTATGCTCCGGCCGATTTTGTGAACCCCTTTATCGGGGCAAGCACCAATATTGAGGATGCAGGCGCCTATCACGGCCTTGGGAAAACTTTCCCCGGAGCCACCACACCCTACGGTATGGTGCAGGTGAGCCCGCAGACAATCACCGGCGGCGACAACGGTTCGGGCTACAGCTATGAGCACACCACCATCGAAGGCTTCTCACTCACCCAGATGAGCGGGGTAGGGTGGTTTGGCGAGCTCGGCAACTTCCTGGTTATGCCCACAACGGGTGAATTCAAGGCAATCGCAGGGAAGGAGGATGGCCGCATCGCCGGCTACCGTTCGGCCTACGACAAGGAGTCGGAAACGGCACGCGCCGGCTACTATGGTGTGAAGCTCACCGATTACGATATTAAGGCAGAGACCTCGGCTACCCCCCGCTGCGGCATCATGCACTTCACATTCCCCGAAAACGATTGCTCGCGCATCCAGATTGACCTTGCACGCCGCGTGGGTGGCACCGCCAGCATGCAGCACATCAAGGTGCTCGACGACACCACATTCACCGGCTGGATGCACTGCACCCCCGACGGTGGCGGCTGGGGCGACGGCGACGGCAAAGTGGAATACACCATCCATTTCTACGGCCGACTCAGTCGACCCATGACCGACTATGCTTTCTACAGCGCCGACATTGCCGACGGCATCTCGCGTCACCGCGACGATGTTGATTCGGTGCCCTATCTCGAAAATATCAGTCGCGCAAAAATCATCCGCGGCGAGAAGGAACTCACCGGCCGTCACATCGGCTTCCTCACCGAGTTCCCCACCGCCAAGGGGGACGAGGTCGACCTCAAGGTGGGAATCTCGTTTGTGGATGCCGACGGTGCCCGCAACAACTTCCTCACCGAAATCGACGGCAAAGATTTCGCGCAGGTAACGGAAGAGGCTTTCAAGCTTTGGAACGATGCCCTTTCGGGCGTGAAAGTGAGTGGCGGAACCCCCGATGAGAAAACCGTGTTCTACACCTCGCTCTACCACACGATGATTGATCCCCGTGTGTGCTCCGACGCCGACGGACGATATGTTGCCGGCGACCGCTCCATCCGTCAGAGCGACGGCAAATATAACCGCCGCACCATTTTCAGCGGTTGGGATGTTTACCGCAGCCAGTTCCCGCTCCAGACAATAATCAACCCCTCGATGGTGAGCGATGTGGTGAACTCGCTTGTCGACCTCGCCGACGAAACCGGCAACGAATATTTCGAGCGCTGGGAGCTGCTCAACTCCTATTCGGGATGTATGATTGGTAACCCCGCTCTCCCCGTCATCGCCGATGCCTACGTGAAAGGTATCCGCACATTCGATGCCGACCGCGCACTGCGCTATGCTCTCAACTCATCCGACCGCTTCGGCACAACCGGGCTGGGCTATGCTCCCGAGCCTCTTAGTGTGTCTGTGACCCTTGAATATGCCTACGCCGATTGGTGCGCCGGCCAGCTTGCCCGTGCAATGGGTGATGAGAAACTCGCCGCCGAATTTGAGAAGCGCGGCCAGGCCTACCGCAATGTGTTCAATCCCGAAGTGGGATGGTTCTGCCCCCGCAACGCTGACGGCACATGGCGCGAATGGAATCCCGAAACTTCACTCACCGAAGAGTGGTTCGGTTGCATCGAGTCGAACCTGCTGCAGCAGGGTTGGTTCGTTCCCCACGACATTGCCGGCATGACCGAGCTGATGGGTGGCCGCGACAAAGTGATTGCCAACCTCGACAGCATGTTTGCCTCCACCCCCGACGACATGAAGTGGAACGCCTACTACAACCACGCCAACGAACCGGTGCATTTCGTGCCCTTCATCTACAACCGCTTGGGTGCGCCCTGGCTCACTCAGGAACGTTCGCGCCACATCTGCAGCCACGCCTATTCCAACCGCGTGGAGGGCTTGGTGGGCAATGAGGATGTTGGCCAGATGTCGGCATGGTACGTGCTCGCCTCATCGGGCATCCATCCCGCATGCCCCGGCGAAACCCGCATGGAAATCACCTCGCCGGTGTTTGACCGTGTGGAATATACCCTCGACCCCAACTATCACAAAGGGAAAAGCTTCACAATCGTGGCTCACGACAATAACCCCGAGAACGTCTACATCGACCATGCGCTTCTTAACGGCAAGCCCTACAACAAGTGCTACATCGACTTCGCCGACATTGCCGCCGGCTCAACCCTCGAACTGTTCATGAGCTCAACCCCCAACAAAGCCTGGGGAGTCTGAAGTCAGACATAAGAAGTCAGAAGTTAGAAGTCAGAAGTTAGAAGTCAGAAGTCAGAAGTCAGAAGTCAGGAGGGCCTTTAACGACTTTAAAGCCGTTAAAGACCTCCGCTGACAACTGAAAACTATAAAACTACAAAACTAAAAACTACCCCCCACCACTGCCATGAAAAAACTCGCTTTTATGCTGATTGCCATGCTGATTTCGGTAACCGGAATGGCAAATCGCGTAAGTCTCGACAGTGGCGCCGGCGCCGATTGGCAGTTATTTGCCGCCGACGATGCCGCAGGTGTGTCGGGCACGGTCATATCCACCGCGGGATATAATGTGCCGCGCAATGCGGTTGCCGGTATTGTTCCGGGCGTTGTGTTCAGCGCATTCGTCGATGCGGGAAAAGAGGAAAATCCCGAGTTCGGCGACAATATCTACGGGGTTGATGAATCGAAATATAACCGCCCGTTCTGGTATCGGTTGGAGTTTGCAACTCCGGCGCGGGGTGATGGTGAGCGTGTGTGGCTCACATTCGACAACACCCACCGCTATGCCGACTTCTACCTCAACGGAGTGAAGATAAGCGGTTCGCCCTACAGCACCCGCGATGTGAAAGGGGTGATGCTCCGTTCGCGTTTCGACATAACCGACCGTTTGGCAGCCGACGGCAACAATGTTGTGGCCGTATTGATTACCGACCCCGACCAGAAGAAAACCCGCACCGCTCCCGAACCCTACGGCAACAGTGCCAGTCCCAGTTATCTTTCAGCTGCGGGGTGGGATTGGATGCCTTATGTGCCTGGGCGTCTGGCGGGCATCACGGGTAAAGTATATCTCGATGTCACGGGGGATGTTGTGATTGAAAATCCGTGGGTGCGCGGTATCCTCAACGGCGAGACCGGCGAGGTGAAAGTTGCCGCTTCGGTTTCCAACCGGTCGGCAGCGCAGCAAACGGTGAAACTCCGCGGCACGGTTAATCCCGGCGAAATCAAGTTTGAGAAAACGCTGACCGTGCCTGCCAACAGTTCGCTCAGTGCCAACTTCGATGTAGCTGAGTTTCCACAGCTTTCGGTTGCCGCCCCCTCTCTGTGGTGGCCTAACGGATATGGCGACCAGAACCTCTACACCTGCACCCTCGAAGCTGAAGTTGACGGAAAGGTGTCGCAGAGCCGGGAGGTGAACTTCGGAATCCGCCGTTATGAATGGCGACAGGAAACCAACAGCGAGGGTTATCCCGTGTGGCAACTCTACGTCAACAACCGCCGCATTTTCATAAAGGGTGGAAACTGGGGGATAAGCGAATATCTGCTCCGTTGCCACGAGGAAGAATATGAAAAGAAAATACGCCTCCACAAAGATATGAATTTCAACATGATTCGTTTGTGGACAGGGTGTGTTACCGATGAGGAATTCTACGACCTGTGCGACCGCTACGGCATCATGGTGTGGGATGATTTCTGGCTCTATTTCTCATTCTTCGGTGTTGACGACAACGACGCATTCAAACTCAATGCCCGTTCGAAGGTGATGCGATTGCGCAATCACCCCTGCATTGCGTTGTGGTGCGGAGCAAATGAGTCGCACCCCTCCGACGAACTCGATTCCTATCTCAGGCAGCTTATCGCCGAAGAGGACGGAGGCGACCGCATGTATAAGTCGTGCAGCAACGATGAAGGGTTGTCGGGGAGCGGATGGTGGTTCCACCAGAAGCCCGACGATTACTTCAATTGGGCTGCGAACGCTTTGATTTTCGGTGGATACAAATTCTCGGGCACCTCGGGCTATGGCCTGCGCAGCGAAGTGGGGATGGCAACCTTCCCCAACTACGACAGTGTGGAGCTGTTCATGCCCGTTGACCGTTGTTGGCCGTTGCCCGACGATGAAACTCTGAAAAATGTTGACAACACGGTGTGGAATCACCATTTCTTCGGCAAAGAGGGTGGCAACGCCTCTCCGGCCGATTATAAGAACAGTGTCAACACGCAATATGGCGAGGCATCCTCGCTGCGCGATTTCTGCGAGAAGTCGCAGTTGCTCAACATCGAATGTATGAAGGGGATTTATGAGGCATGGAACGACAAGATGTGGAACGATGCCTCGGGAGTGTTGCTGTGGATGAGCAACCCGGCTTATCCGTCGTTCCTGTGGCAAACCTACGACTACTATCACGATGCCACGGGAGCCTATTGGGGAGCTAAGATAGCCTGCGAGCAACGCCATGTTCAATGGAACTCGCTCACCGGGAGTGTGAAGGTTGTCAACACAACCTCAACTCCGCTTGAGGGAGCCACTGTCACTGCCGAAGTGTTCGACGGCAACGGCAAGACGCTTGCAGCATGTTCGGCTTCGGCTCGGGTTGATGTGGCTCCGTCGGATAAGACAGAAGCTTTCGTTCTCTCAACCGCCGGGGGTGCGCCCTTGGGGTTGCGATTCATCAGACTCCGGCTTCTCTCGGCCGACGGTGAGGAGCTCTCGCGCAATGTTTACTGGCACAACAATGCCTCCCGCTACGACTACCGCTCCATTCCCACTCTTCCACAGGCCTCGATTGCCTGTGATGTCACCCCCGATTTATCGGCAGGGGAGGGGCATTACCTCATGAGCCTTACAAACAATTCCGACGCCGTGGCCGTGGCCACACGCATCAGGTTGTTTGACGGCGCCACCGGAGAGCGGATACTTCCCGTTATCATGAGTGATAATTATGTTACACTCATGCCGCGTGAAACACGTGTGATTTCGATAGAGGTTCCCGGCGCAAATCTTCCCGATTATCCGGCATTTCTCGTGAAGCCTTTCGGCGGCGACGAATTGACCGCCGATTTCACACAGGGTGGCATCGACACCTGCGCCGCCGGTGAGGTTGCATTCCGTGGCTATGCGTGCGGCCCGCGCACCCTGATGCTTGAATGGGCCGGGGAGGAACAGCGTGAGGTCGCAGTCTACACTCCACAGGGGCGTTTGGTAGCCTCCCACACATTGAAACCGCGCAACACTGTCGACCTCCCCGCAGGGGGACTTTATCTCGTAAGAGCCGGAGACGAAAGCTGCAAGGTGTTGGTGAAATAAAAAGATTAAATTTGAGAAACTGAAAAAACGCTATAAATCTATGAACTTCAAAAAACTGCTGATAATTCCCGTTGTCACTGCAATAGCCCTGGCCGGTGTGGCGCAGCGTGTGAGCCTCGACAGCAAGGCCGGAGCCGGGTGGCAATTGTGCCCGCAGGCCGATGTGGAAGGTGTGTCGGGAGCCGAGATTTCGCGCCCCGGCTATGCAATGCCCTCCGATGCCGTTGCCGGCGTTGTGCCCGGATGTGTGTTCACCTCCTATGTTGAGGCAGGCCGCGAGGAGAATCCCGACGTGGCCGATAACATCCATCGTGTGGATGAAACAAAATATAGCCGTCCGTTCTGGTATCGCACCGAGTTCGCTACCCCTGCCACCTACAGCAAGGGGAAACGGGTGTGGATTCAGTTCGACAACACCAACCGTTATGCCGACTTCTGGGTGAACGGCGTGAAACTTTCGGGCACTCCCGAATCGACAAAGGATGTGAGCGGTCACATGATGCGCTCGCGCTACGACATAACCGACCTCCTTTCACCCGACGGCAACAACGCTGTGGGTGTGCTCATCACCGATGCCGACCAGAAAAAGACCCGCAACGCCGATGGCCCCTACGGGGTGGCTTGCTCGCCGAGCTATCTGGCAGGTGCAGGGTGGGACTGGATGCCCTACGTCCCCGGCCGACTCAACGGTATCGTGGGTCATGTGAGCCTCGATGTCACCGGCGATGTGGTGATGGTCGATCCCTGGGTGCGCAACGAGCTCCCCACTCTCGACCTTGCCGAGCTGACACTCACCACCGGCTTGAAAAACACAGCCAAAGAGAAGCGTCGCGTGACACTCGAAGGTACAGTGACTCCCGGCGACATAAAGGTGAGCCGCACCTATATCATCCCCGCCGGCGGTGAGGCCACAGTCACCCTCGACAAAACCTCATTCCCGCAGCTTGCAATCGAGAACCCCTCGCTCTGGTGGCCCAATGGCTACGGCGAGCCCAATCTCTACACCCTCGACCTTCGTCTCACCTCCGACGGCAAAGTGCTCGACAGCCGCAAAATAGATTTCGGCATCAAGAAATATGACTACACCATGGAGCCCAACAAACTCGGCTTCCCCGTGATGACATTCTATGTGAACGGGCAGAAAGTGTTTGTGAAGGGTGGCAACTGGGGCATGAGCGAATATCTGCTCCGCTGCCAGGATGAGGACTATGAAAAGAAAATCCGCCTCCACCGCGACATGAACTATAACATGATTCGTCTGTGGACCGGCTGTGTGACCGACGATGAGTTCTACGACTGGTGCGACCGCTACGGCATCATGGTGTGGAACGACTTCTGGCTCTATGTGGCCTACAACGATGTGGCCGAGCCCGAAGCATTCAAGGCCAACGCCCTCGACAAGGTGCGCCGCCTGCGCAACCATCCCTCGATTGCCCTGTGGTGCGGTGCCAACGAAACACACCCCTGCAAGGATATCGACGACGCGCTGCGCGCCATCGTGGCACGTGAGGACCGCAACGACCGCATGTATAAATCCTGCTCCAACCAAGACGGCCTTTCGGGCAGCGGTTGGTGGGGCAACCAGCCTCCGCGCCACCACTTCGACACTTCGGGCAGCAACCTGGCCTTCAACACCCCCTCCTATCCCTACGGGTCGGACTACGGCTACGGCATGCGCTCCGAAATAGGTATGGCAACATTCCCCTCCTACGAGAGTGTGGTGCTGTTCATCCCCGAGGAGAGCCGGTGGCCCCTCCCCACCGACGACCAGCTGCGCGACGACGACAACAACGTGTGGAACAAACATTTCTTCGGCAAGGAAGCATCCAACGCCAACCCCGTAAACTACAAGCGCTCGGTCAACGAGCGTTGGGGTGAATCGCAGTCGCTCGAGGAGTTCTGCGAAAAAGCCCAGATGATTAACATTGAGGATATGAAGGGGATGTATGAGGCTTGGAACGACAAGATGTGGAACGATGCCGCCGGCATGCTCATCTGGATGAGTCACCCCGCCTACCCCTCGTTTGTGTGGCAGACCTACGACTACTACTACGACCCCTCCGGAGCCTACTGGGGAGCGAAGAAAGGTTGCGAGCACACCCACATTCAGTGGAATTCGTCGAACAACAGCGTGAAAGCCGTCAACACAACCGGCAAAGAGCTGAACGGACTCACCGCCACGGCGCGCGTCTACGGCCTTGACGGACGTGAGCTCCCCGCCTACGCCGCCAAAGCAAATGTAAACCTCCCTGCAACAGGTATTGCCGAGGCGTTCACCCTCGATTTCAGCCGTGAGCCCGCAGGGGTTCATTTCATCCGCCTCGAATTGCGCGATGCCGCAGGTGAACTCCTCAGCGACAACTTCTATTGGCGCAACGGAGAGAAAGAGCTCGACTATCAAGCTCTCAACACCCTCCCCGCAGCCAACCTTGAGGTGACAGCCGAGAAAATCTCACCCGAGAAAGCCGTGCTCACCGTGGCCAACAACAGCTCCACCGTGGCATTTGCCAACCGCCTGCGTTTGCTTGATGCCGAAACAGGCTCGCGCATCCTCCCCGTGCTTATGACCGACAACTACATAACCCTTCTTCCCGGCGAACGCCGCAAAATCGAGGTTGATTACCGCGATTTTGCCGACCGTCCCGTCAATCTGATGGTTAAGCAGTTCGGCCACCCCGAGCGCAAGGCACTTTCGCTCTGATGCGAATCTGAACCAACCTGTCATTAAAAAACACAAACCTACACTTGCAATGAAATTAAATTTGATAATTGGCGCAGGGATGCTGATGTTGGGCGGTTTTACTGCCTCGGCAGCGGTGTCGGCCCCCTCGGGGCTGCTCACCGAGCATCTTTCAGTGCCGTTAGGTGTGAACACCACCACGCCGCGATTCAGTTGGAAAAACAACGTTGCCGACGTGAAGGCACAGCAGGCCTACGAGATTCTCGTTGGCACCGACTCGCTGGCACTGGCCCGCAAAGGCGCGGCCGACCTCTGGAAATCGGGAAAAGTCGCTTCCCCGGCCTCAACCCTCGTTGAATATGCCGGCACACCGCTTTTGCCCCGCACTCAGGCGTGGTGGAAAGTGCGTGTGTGGAACGAGAACGGGAAAGCTTCGCAGTGGAGCGATGTTGCCCGTTTCGGTGTGGGAGTTGTTGCCGAAGCCGAAACCCCGCTGCAGGGGCAATATATTGGCATGCCCTCCGATGCCGGACTCGACCTCCGTTCACCCCTGTTGCGCAACACCCTTGAGGTGCCTGCCAATCACGGCCGTATCATGGCTCATGTGAACTCGCTGGGCTATCATGAACTTTATGTCAATGGCCGCAAGGCGGGCAAAAACGTGCTGTCGCCCGGTGTGTCGCAGCTTGGCAAGCGTTCGCTTGTGGTGACCTACGACATCACCGACCTTGTTGCCGACGGCAAAAACGACATTCTGCTCTGGCTCGGCCAGGGATGGTTCAAGCCCACCACATTCAAGGCCCCCTACGGAGGTCCGGTGGCAAAAATTGAAATCGACAATGTGAAAGGTTCTGATGCCGACATCCTTCTCAGCGGCGACAAAAGCTGGAAAGCTGCCGAAAGCGGTCGCCATGACACCGGCAGCTGGAACGCGCTGAGTTTCGGCGGCGAGAAAGTCGACGGTCGTGTCGCCCCCGCGTCGCTCGCCCCGGCCGACCTCGACCGCCTGAAATGGATTGCCGCCGCCGAGGTTGAAATCCCCTCGCAGCAGGCTACCCCCGAGGCTTCGGGCAACAACACCATCGTGAGCAGCTTCCCCGCAGTGAGCGTGACCCCGCTCCCCGACGGCACCTATATGGCCGACATGGGGCGTGTGCTCACCGGCTGGCTCGAGATGCGCATGCCCAAGCTCCCGGCCGGAACAGAAGTGACTATGGAATATTCCGACAACCTCACCCCCGCAGGTGAATTCGACCCCCAGGGTGAGGCCGACATCTACGTGGCCGCAGGGCGCGACGGTGAAACATTCACCAACAAATTCAACCATCATTCCTACCGTTACGTGAAGGTGAAAGGGCTTTCGGAAGCTCCATCGGCCGATATGTTCACCGCCCGGCAGATTCACGGCGAATATGCCGACGCATCCACATTCCGTTGCTCCGACCCCGACCTAAACGCCATCCACGACATGATTAAATACACCATGCAGTGCCTCACTTTCAGCGGCTACATGGTCGATTGCCCCCACCTTGAGCGCACAGGCTACGGCGGCGACGGCAACTCGTCGACTATGGTGCTCCAGACAATGTATGACGTGGCTCCCACCTACACCAACTGGATGCAGGCATGGGGCGATGTCATCGACCCCGACGGCAGCCTTCCTCACGTGGCACCCGCAGGTGGCGGGGGCGGCGGTCCCTACTGGTGCGCTTTCATGGTGCTCGCTCCGTGGCGCACATGGCTCAACTACGGCGACCGTCAGATGCTCGAAACCTACTATCCTCTGATGAAGCAGTGGATGGGATATGTTGACGCCTACACCCGCGACGGATTGCTGCGCCGCTGGCCCGACACCCACAACCGCGGATGGTATCTCGGCGACTGGCTCGCTCCCGCAGGGGTTGATGCCGGCAATCCCGCCTCGGTCGACCTGGTTAACAACTGCGTTATCAGCGACTGCCTCGACAAGATGGAGCGCATCGCCAACGAACTGTCGCTCCCCGACGAGGCCGCGCAATGGCGCAACCGCCGCATGGCTCTCAACGCCGCAATCCACTATAACTTCTACGATGCCGAAAAGCAGCAGTATGCCACCGGCTCGCAGCTCGACATGAGTTATCCCATGCTCGTGGGCGCCGTTCCCGAGCATCTCCGCGAGGTTGTTGCAAAACGCTTGCTCGAACTCTCGGCCACCGACTACCGCGGCCACATCGGCGCCGGCCTTGTGGGTGTGCCCATCATCACCCAGTGGGCTATCGACGAGCATCAGCCCGATTTCATGGCATCGATGCTCCGCCACCGCGATTATCCCGGCTACCTCTACATGATTGACAACGGCGCCACCGCCACATGGGAATATTGGAACGGAGAGCGCTCGCGCGTTCACAACTGCTACAACGGCATAGGCCTCTGGTTCTATCAGGGTGTAGGCGGTATCGTTCCCGATCCCGATGCCGTTGCCTACAGCCACTTCATCATCGACCCGCAGATGCCCTCGGGTGTCGACTGGGCTGAGACCACCAAAGAGACACCCCGCGGCACTGTGGCAGTGAAGTGGAGCCGCACCCCGGGAGGCGATGTTGAATATGCCCTCTCGATTCCCGAAGGTTCCACAGCCACGGTTAAGGTTCCCGCAGGGATGACCGCGGTCTCAACCCCTGCCAACGGCGATTCCCTCACCCTTGCGGCAGGCGACCACACCCTCCGTTTCAGCGCCCGGAAATGACAAATGAAAAAACGATTGAAAAAAATTAAAAACCGTTAATGGTAATGCCGTTATCGGTCGTCATATAGAGTGAGCCGGGTTTCCCCGGTTCACTCGGGTGCGTTGACACGGCACAAAAGAACAAACCGACATTAATCACATAAGTCTTTAATAATTAAATCTAAATACATGAGACAGAACCGTTTGTTGTTTGGTCTGGTAGTAGGGGCCACGTTGCTTTCGGCAACCTCCTGCGTCGACAGTTCATTCCTCGACGAAACTCAGACCACCGACCTCTCCAAAGAGGTTATTTTCAGCGACAGTACCTACACCGTAGGGTTCCTCAACCACATCTATGCCGATGCCGGCTACGACATCTATCCCAACCGTTTCAACGATGGATGGAGCGGTGAGGGTGGCTTGCAGACAGCATGTGATGAGGCTGAATTTAAAGTCACATCCACCATCACCGATGGTGTGCAGTTCGTAACAGGCACAGTCAACCCCGTGACCATCAAGGACGGGGCATGGAAAGTGTGCTACAATCAGATTCGTGCGGCCAATGTGTTCCTGGCCAATGTTGATTCCAGCCCCATGAACGCTATGGCCAAGACCCGCTACAAGGCCGAGGCCCGTTTCATGCGTGCGTGGTATTATTTTATGCTTCTCCGTCACTACGGCGGTGTGCCCCTGTTGGGCGACGTTGTTTATGAAAACGACGACGTTGACAACGTGAACATGAAGCGTGCCACATTCGCCGAATGTGTCAACTACATTGTGAGCGAATGTAATGCCGCCGCAGCCGACCTCCCCAACCGTCGTTCGGGAACTTCGTTCGGCCGTGCCAGCGCCGGTGCCTGCATGGCACTCATCTCGCGCTGTCTGCTCTATGCCGCCAGCCCCCTCTACAACGGCACCACCCTCACCCAAAATGAGAACCTCCGTCCGTTGGTTGGCTACACCGAGAGCAAGGCCGAGCGTTGGAAAGATGCCGCCGATGCAGCCCGTCGTGTGATTGCCACCGGTTCTTTCCAGGTTTACGACCGTCATCAGGATAAGAACGGCAACTACGAACCCGGCTGGGGTTTCTACGCACAGTTCCAGGCCTACGACTTCACCGCTCAGACCTCCTACAACGGCAAGAACTACACCAGCGGCGCCTATTGCGGCCACATCTTCTCATGGAAACGTGCCATGAGCAACGAGCGCGAGGCATTCTGGTATCCCGTCACTTCGGGCGGTAACGGCAACGGTGGCTATCCCACCCACGACCTCATCGAGTGCTTCCCCATGAAGGACGGCCACGCGGTAGACGATGCAGCCGGCAAGTATACCTACGACCGCATGAAGCCCGACCAGAACCGCGACCCGCGTTTCAAGAATTGCTTTGTGTGGAACAACACCACTTGCTCGGCAGGTGGCGGCAATAACCGCGACATCTTCACATTCCAGGGAGTGGGCTCAACCTCCGATGCCATCTACCAGGGCACACGCACAGGCTACTACATCCGCAAGATGTGTCACCGCGATGCCGCAGGCAACCACTTCGTTACCGTTGAACAGACCTACTGCCTGATGCGCTATGAGGAGATTCTGCTCAACTATGCCGAGGCAATCAACGAATACTACGGTCCCGACTACACCGAGCAGATCGGTACTGTGACAGTAAGCCCCTACGATGCCCTCAAGATGATTCGCGAGAAAGCCGGTATCGAACCGGGCGACGACGGCATGTATGGCCTTAAACAGGGCATGAGCCAGCAGGAGATGCGTGAGGCAATTCGCCTCGAACGCCGCATCGAGCTCGCCTTCGAAGGTCACCGCTTCTTCGACGTTCGCCGCTGGAAGATTGCCGAGCAGACTGAGAACGCCGTTACCCACGGCCTTGAAATCTCGCGCAAACTCGACGGCACCGAAAGCTCGCGCGTGATTGCAGTGCGTCAGCACGTGTTCCGCCCCGCGATGTACTTCTGGCCCATCCCCTACAACGAGGTTGTGCGCTCTGAAGATCTTCTCCAGAACCCCTATTACGAATAAACAATTCCTTAAATCCTCAATAGCTAAAACCTATGAAACGATTCCTTAAAGCAGGCGTTCTGGTGGCCATGCTCATGCCGGTTGCCACGTCGTGCGACTCTTATAAGGACAACGAGACCCCCGATAATTTCGTGGAGGGGGAGAAGGACCTTTCGGGAGTTTGGCAGCTGTCG
Organism: uncultured Muribaculaceae bacterium; assembly: GCA_910586565.1. Taxonomy (GTDB): domain Bacteria; phylum Bacteroidota; class Bacteroidia; order Bacteroidales; family Muribaculaceae; genus UBA7173. The sequence goes on from CAJUIT010000011.1 coordinate 38,453, forward strand.
GAGGTGATGCGCAACAACGTTGACATCACCACATCGATGGATTTCTCCAAATTCCGCCTTCATCTCAATGCCGACGGCACCTATAAACTTGAGAACCGCCTCCCGTTCCCCGTGGTACACGGCGGCCTCTGGACTGTCGATGATCCTGCCCACCCCTTCATGCTCACATTCACCGAGGATGGAGCCGTTGGTTCGGTTGAAGTTTCAATCCAGTTCCCCATCGCCAACGGTGTGCGTCAGCTCTCGATTACCCACAGTCCCGGCTGCGAAAGCAACAAGTACAAATATCTGTTCGTAAAAGCAAACTAAAAAGTAAGGCAAAATGAAGAAGTTTTTGAAATATTTCGCCTTTATGGCGCTTGCATGCGCGGCTTTTATGACTGCTTGCATGTATCTCGACTCTTTGGATGTTGACCAGCCCCAGCCTGACGGCACAATGGCTCCCCGCATCAAAGTTGGTGAAACCGCAACCTTTGTGGTAAAAGGTCACGTTGATGTTTCGGGCGACCGCGACGACGCCGACATTCTTGTGTTCGCAATGCTCGCACCCCGCAGCTGGAACATCCGCTACAACGTGGTGCCCACCTACCGCGCCACCGAAGCGCTCGATTGGGAAGATGAGCAGACAATGTCGGTCATCCCCAACACCTCCTCACCCAAGAACATGCCCGGTTACACCTGGCCTGAAGCTCTGATGGAGCGTTTCGGCCTCGGCCCCAACCGTTTCAACGACATGGAGTGGGTGGCATGGCAGGCCGATGTGCCCGTGTGGATCTACAACGGCGGTCACCCCCAGTATGAAATCACAATCAAATGCAAAGTGGGCGACGATAACCTCACCGCCAACCTCGGATTCTTTGTCAACGACGTGGCCGACGGCCTCACCGGTGATGACAAATACTACAAGGTTGTTTACAGCGACGCATTCACCGTTTATGGCGGTATCGGCGAGGAAATCGACTTCAGCAAGCTCCGCTTCAACACCGTTGAGCCTTCACGCTCGCTTCAGGACGACCTCGTGACATTCACCTTCTCGGGCGATGCCTACGACAACGACCTCATCGAATACGACGAGATTTTCTTCGAGGCTACAGCCCACACCGCTTCGGGCATGGACTACACCGTGAAAGCCCGCAACGATGAAACTCTCATGAAGCGTGAGAACACTTTCACCCACACCTACTCAACAACCATCTGGCCTGTAGGTTTCTTCAATGTTCCCGAGGATGAGCTGATCACAAGCATCGACTATGTGTTCACCAACCGCGACGGCTCGAAGATTGTCAACAAGTCGCTCGACGACAAGATGGGTGGAGGCACCCCCGCAAGCGACGACATCCCCTTCACGTTCAACCTCGTGTGTGGTTATTAAAAGTGACATTCCTTAAATCATGACAAGAAAAAATATGTGCATCATAAATAATAACAAACGCCGCCTGCAACGCGCGGCCGTGGCGATGGCTTTCGCCACAGCCACGGCTCTTCCCGGCGCCGCCGTGAAGGGTGTTATAGTCGACGAGTATGGTTCTCCCGTGGCTCAGGCCCAGGTAACCGTGAAGGGCACCTCAACATCGGTGCTCACCGACGCCGAAGGTAATTTCGACCTCGACCTCACTGCCGGCAAAAATCTCAGCATCGTGGCTCCCGGCTATCTCGCCACCGAGTTCAATGTGGGAGCGCTCCGCCGTGAGAAAGACCTCAACGAGGTGAAAATCGTGCTCACACAGCTCAATGTGCCCATCACCGGTGAGGTGCCCACCCTGTTCGGCACCACCCCCGCCGAAAGCTATCTCGGCGCGGCATCCACCGTCTACACCGACCAGGTGAACCGTGCTATGGGCGCCACAATCATCCCCGGCCTCGTCGATAAGATGGCAGGCCTGAACATCTCGCAGGTGCGCGGTGCGCGTCTGCGCCAGACAAACGCCAACAACTCGCTCGACCTCGCCGGATGGATTCCCATCATGGGCGCAGGCATGTATAGCGATAACACCGAGTATAACATCACCTCGCGCGGCATGACCCCCATCGTTTATGTCGACGGTATCGAACGCGACTTCTATTCAATCGACCCCGACGCTGTTGAATCGGTTTCGATTCAGAAAGATGCGCTCTCAACCATGTTCAACGGCATGCGCAGCTCGCGTCCGGTGCTCCTCATCAAAACCAAGAACCCCAAGAGCCAGGGCTTCCGCGTGTCGTTCACCGGCCGCTTCGGCATCTCCAACCCGGTGAAAATGCCCAAGGCGCTCTCATCGTCGGATTATGCCTACCTGCTCAACGAGGCTCTGCAGAACGACGGTCGCTCACCCCAGTATGAGCAGTCCGACTACTATGCGTTCCTCAACGGTAACGACCCCATGCTTCACCCCGATGTGAACTGGTTCGACACCGCTATCCGCGACCACTCCACCTCGCAGTACTACAACGTGAACGTGTCGGGCGGCAACAACTTCGCCCAGTTCTTCGTCAACGCTGGCTACTACTACGAGAACGGCATGTTCAACGACCTCAACGACGGCTACAGCACAAAGCTCACCGCCAAGCGCTACTCGGTCGACTCGAAGGTTGACATGCACATCACCCAGGACTTCACCGCATCGGTGTCGTTGCTGGCACGCCTCGAGGAAGGCAACCAGCCCGGTGGTTCAGGCACAGGCTACAGCGACCTGCTGCTCGACATCTACCAGACCCCCAACAACGCTTATCCTATCAAGAACCCCAACGGCACATGGGGCGGTAACGTTTCGTTCACCAACAACCTCTATGCCAAGGCTTCGGAATCGGGCTACATTAGCGACGTTACCCGCGACCTTCTCGGCGCTCTCAGCCTCAAATATGACTTCGACCGCTATGTGAAGGGTCTGTCGGTCTACGCACGAGGCAGCATCACCGTGCAGGACCGCTCGGCAACATTCCGCACCATGCGTCAGCCCGTCTATGAATATGCCCAGAGCGAAGGTGGCGATTATGTCTACCACCGCTACGGCGACATCTCCACCCAGACCAACAGCTACAAAGCCGTTGCAAACTATCAGCAGCTCTGGGGCAAAATCGGTGTTGACTACGAACGTCAGTGGGGTCTGCACTATTTCAAGGCAGGTCTGAGCGGCGACACCCGTCAGAACATCCACAACTACGACCTCCCCTCACTCCCCTCGAATATCCTTCAGGAGGTTTCCTACGACTACGACAAGAAGTATTTCGCTCAGTTGAAGGTGGCTGAAAGCTACTACAACCGCTATGCTCCCGGCAACCGCTGGGGTGCCTTCTTCGCAGCCGGCCTCGGCTGGGATGTGGCCCGCGAAAACTTCATGGAGTCGACCCGCGGCTGGCTCGACAAACTGAAACTCCGCCTCGTCTACGGTCGTACAGGTAACGGTGTCGACAACAGCGGCTACTACACCTACTATCAGACCTACGCTCAGAGCGGTTACGGCGGCTACATCTGGGGCACAACTTCGGGCAACCCCGCCTACACCTATCCCAACACTCCCCTTGCCAACCCCTGGCTCACATGGGAGAAAGCCGACAAGTGGAATGTGGGCACCGACATCGCCCTGTTCAACAACCGCCTGTTGCTTCAGGCCGACTACTACAACGACCGCTACTTCGACCTTCTTCAGGCACGCGGAAAGAGCATCGCCATTCTCGGCACAAGCTATCCCTTCGAGAACATCGGCCGTCAGCGCCGTCAGGGTGGTGAAATCACCCTCACATGGCAGGACCACGTTGGTGATTTCAACTACTACGTAACCGGTAACTGGAACATCGAGAGCAGCAAGGTTCTCTACATGGACGAGCAGAACCAGCCCTACGACTACATGTGCGTGACCGGTCAGCCCGTGGGTGCCACTTTCGGCCTCATCGCCGACGGCTACTTCACTTCGGTTGAGGAAATCAAGAATAGCGCCGTTATCGAAGGCTACGACAACATCCAGCCCGGCGACATCAAATACCGCGACCTCAACGGCGACGGCGTAATCGACGAATTCGACCGCACCGTTATCGGCAACGACAAGCCCCTGCAGTACTTCGGCCTCGACTTCGGCTTCAACTGGAAAGGCTTTGAATTCTCAATGGATTGGCAGGGTGTCTACAACCGCGACATCTATGTTAACGACCGCAACCTCGTTGAAGGCTTCCAGAAATATGGCCAGAGCTATGGCCAGGGTTACGAGCTGCTCATCGGCCGCTGGACTCCCGAAACCGCCGACTCCGCAATCCTCCCCCGCCTCTCGGCAGGTGGCAACGACTACAACATGGGTGCCGATTACGGTTCGTCGTTCTGGATGAAGAACGGTAACTTCATCCGTTGCAAGAATCTTTATGTGGCCTACACCCTGCCGCAGACTTTCTGCCGCAACTTCCTTGCAGGTGTGCGTCCCAAATTCTTCGTGAACGTTCAGAATCTCTGCACCATCTCGGCCTGCGACTGGGTTGATCCCGAAGTTAGCTTCACAAGCTACCCCCTGCAGCGCACCTGGAGCTTTGGTATCAATCTTAAATTCTAATATTCCGGAATTATCATCATGAAACGCAATAGAAAATTAATGCTGATGGGTTGCGCGCTCGGGATGCTGAGCTTCACCGCGTGCACCGACGGCTACGAAGTTGAGCCCGTTGAGAACTTCACGCTCGACTACGTGTTCTCCACCACCGACTCCGTGGGAACCCAGGCCGTTCAATATCTCAATAACATTTACCGCCATCTTTCCAACCGCCACAACTTCGTGGGTGGCGACTACCTCGATGCGGCTACCGACGACGCCATCTCCATCTACTACGACGACAGCGAAGTCTACAAGCTTGCTATGGGTCGCTACACAGCCAATAACCGCGTGGCTGCCGATATAGACTGGGGCACATACTACACAACAATCCGTGAGGCAACGGTGTTCATCGCCAACATCGACCGCGTGCCCTTCAAACTCACCTACGTGCGCCCCGACGAAACCCGTGTCGACGGTAACGGCGAGCTCCTCGGAACTCCGCTCAACGTGACGATGAAGGCTGAAGCCCGCTTCCTGCGTGCCCTGGCCTACTTCGAACTCGTGAAACGCTACGGCGGTGTGCCTCTGCTTGGCGAACGTGTGTTCGAGCTTGAGGATGACATGGAAGTTCCCCGCAACACCTTCGCAGAGTGTGTTGAATATATCGTGAGCGAGCTCGACAAGGCCAAAGTCGACCTCCGCGGTCTCCCCATGACAGGGTCCGACCCCACAAACTACGCTGCCGCAGTTAACCGAGAGGCATGCGCCGCCTTGAAATCGCGCGTGCTCCTCTACGCTGCCAGCAAGCTCTTCAACGAGGCTCCCGTGCAGGCGGGCAATGAACTGGTTGGCTATGCCTCCTACGACCGCAACCGCTGGCAGCTCGCTGCCGATGCCGCGTGGGAATTCATGACCACCTACGGCCACCTCGGTGCCGGCAACATCCGCCTCAACAACGATTTCCGCTCCACCTTCCTCAACTACTACAGTGGTGAGAACACCGAGCTTATCTGGTTCGTGCAGGGTGAAATCGGCGGCACCAACCTCGAGCGCATCAACGGTCCCCTCGGGTTCACCGGCAACGCTCTCGGCCAGGGTCGCACCCTCCCCACCCAGAACCTTGTTGAAGCTTTCCCCATGCGCGACGGCAAACCTATCGGCCAGAGCGACAAGTACACCTACGACGTGCGTTCGCAGTATGACAACCGCGACCCCCGTCTCGACATGACAGTGCTCCACAACGGGTCGAGCTGGCTGGGCCGTCAGCTGGTAACCTACCAGAACGGTTCCAACAACCCCACCTCGTCGGCTCTCTACACCCGCACAAGCTACTACATGGCCAAGTTCATGAAGAACTATGCCGACGGTTCCACTCGCGAGTACCAGCAGTCCAACCATCCCTGGGTTGTGCTCCGCTATGCTGAAATTCTGCTCAACTATGCCGAGGCAAAGAACGAGGTTCTCGGTGCCCCCGACCAGAGTGTCTACGACTGCATCGTTGAACTGCGCCGCCGTGCCGGCATCGAACCCGGAGCCAACAACCTCTATGGTCTCAAGGCCGGTATGAGCCAGGATGAGATGCGTCAGATTATCTACAACGAACGCCGCATCGAGATGGCCTTCGAGGAGCAGCGCTACTACGACATCCGCCGCTGGAAAATCGCCGGCGATGTGTTCGCACAGCCCGTGCGCGGCCTCTCCATCACCAACCGCGACGGTCAGCTCAACTTTGCCGAGAACGACCTTCTCAACGTTCAATGGAACAACCGCCGCTATCTCTATCCCATCCCCTATAGCGAAGTGTTGAAAAACTCTAACATGGTTCAAAACCCTAATTGGTAACACGCGATGAACAGAATAATAACCATATTGTTAAGCATTTCTCTCGCTTTCGCTGCCTTCGCGCAGCAGTTCACCGCCACCGGCGTGGTGTCATCGGAAAGCGACGGCGAGCTTCTTCCCGGCGTTACCGTCAGGGTCAAGGGGCAGACCACAGGAACATCAACCGACATCGACGGCCGCTTCAGCATCAAGGCCGCTGTTGGCGATGTGCTCGAACTCTCCTACATCGGCTATAAACCCGCCAAGGTGAAAGTGACCGGTGAAAAAACAATGAACATCATCATGACCGAGGACCAGACCTCTCTCGATGAGGTTGTGGTTGTGGGTTATGCCACAGTGAAGAAAATCACCCTCACCGGTGCTGCCAGCGGCATCAACGCCGAGCAGATTCGCCGCGTGCCTACATCGAGCGTGCAGAACTCACTGGCAGGTAAGCTCCCCGGCTTCTTCAGCCAGCAGAGCTCGGGTCAGCCCGGTAAGGACGCATCCGACTTCTTCATCCGCGGTGTCAGCTCTCTTAACGATGCCGGCAACCAGCCGCTCATCATCGTCGACGACGTTGAGTATGACTACGACCAGCTGTCGCAAATCAACGTGAACGAAATCGAGAGCATCACCATCCTCAAGGATGCCGCAACAACCGCCATCTACGGTATCAAGGGTGCCAACGGTGTGCTTGTGGTTAAAACCCGTCGTGGCCGCGAGGGTGCACCTCAGGTGACAGCCCGTTTCGAGGCCGGCGTGCAGATGCCCGTGCGCACTCCCAAGTTCCTCAACTCCTACAACACCGCCCTGTTGGTCAACAAGGCTTATGCCAACGACCACATCGCTCCCCAGTGGAGCCAGAGCGACATCCAGGCTTTCGCCGACGGTTCCGACCCCTACGGCCACCCCGACGTGAACTGGTATGACGAGGTGTTCAAGAAAACCGCTTGGCAGGAGAACATCAACGTCGACATCACCGGCGGTTCGAAGCGCCTCACTTACTTCGCCTCTATCGGCTACCTCAACCAGGATGGTCTGGTGAAGGATTTCGGCTCTAAGGCCAACGATGTAAACAGCAACTACTTCTACCATCGTTTCAACTTCCGCACCAACCTCGACTTCAAGGTTACCGACAACTTCAAGATGCGCCTCGACATCACCTCGCGCTTCATGAACATCAACGAGCCCCGCGGCATCAATGCCACCGGTGAAATCTACGACTGGTCGAAGATGCACCCCTATTCGGCGCCCGTTTCCAACCCCAACGGTTCAACTCCCTATCTCTACGACACCGATAACAAGAATGCCGTGATCACCGCGCGTCTGGCCAACGAAGGCTACACCCGCAACCGCCGAAACGACAACAACGTGTTGTTCGGTTTCGACTGGGGTCTCGACTGGATTACCAAAGGCCTTTCGGCTACCGCCCGCGTGGCCTACGCGTCAATCGACGAGAACATCCGCACCGTGCGCCGTGAGAAATATCCCTCCTACCACTACGACGTGGAAACCGGCAACTACACCATCAACCCCAATGAGGTCTACACCGACGGTTCCTACGACGTGACCGGTTACAAGGAACGCGACAACAAGAACTTCAACCTGCAGCTCTTCCTTAACTACGCCCGCACCTTCAAGGAAGATCACGACGTGACCGCCATGTTCCTCTACAACCGTCAGAGCGACACCTCACTTGCAGCTCCCTTCCAGGCCGGCCCCGGCGTTCCCGCCAACTTCGAGGGCTACACTCTCTCGCTCGGCTACCGCTACAAGAACCGCTACCTGTTCGACTTCAACGGCGCCTACAACGGCACCGACCGCTTCGGTAAGAATAACCGCTTCGGCTTCTTCCCCTCGGCTTCGGTTGGTTACATCATCTCTGAAGAGTCGTTCATCCGCGACACCCTCGGCGACAAAATTAACCTCCTCAAGGTTCGTGCATCGTTCGGTATCGTAGGTTCCGACATCGCTCCCGGTAACCGCTACCTCTATAAGCAGTATTTCAACTCCAACGTAGGTCCCTACTTCGGCGAGCGCTTCCAGAACGGTTCGCAGCTCTCCTACAGCGAAGGCGACCTCGGCACCGACAACATCACATGGGAAAAGGCCCGCAAATGGGACGTCGGTTTGGAATTCCGCCTGTTCAACTGCTTGAGCGCAACTGTCGACTGGTTCCACGACACCCGTTATGACCAGCTCGTTTCGCGCAGCAGCGTGCCTATGGTTCTCGGTGTCGGTGTTGCTCCCAGCAACGTTGCCCGCACTCAGAACACCGGTTTCGACGGCAGCATCACCTATCAGGACCGCTACGGCGACTTCGACTTCAACACCTCGTTTGTGTTCTCAGTCGCCAAGAACAAGGTGCTCTACAAGGATGAGGCCCAGAAGAGCTATCCCTGGCTCATGGAAACCGGCCATCCCATCAACCAGCCCTTCGGCTACCACTGGATCGGCTACTACACCCCCGATGATATCGCCGCCATCAAGGCCGGTTCCCCCAACGCACCCGCGGTGCCCAACACCGACGTGCCCGTGCAGGCAGGTGACCTCAAATATGAGGACCTCAACCAGGACGGCGTAATCAACGACTACGACAAGCGCGCCATCGGCAAGCCCAACATCCCCAACACCACCCTCGGTTGGTCAATCGGCGGCAGCTGGAAAGGTTTGAGCCTCAACGTTCTCTTCCAGGGTTCGTTCAACTACAGCTTCTACCTCCAGGGCACAGCGATCGAGCCCTTCAAGAGCCAGTTCCAGCCCATCCATACTCACCGCTGGACCGAGGAACGCTGGGCTGCAGGCGAGGACATCGAGTTCCCCCGTCTCACCTCCAACCCCTCGACCATCAACTCTCCCGCATCCTACATGTCGGACTTCTGGCTGGTTGACGCATGGTACATCCGCTTGAAAACCATCGACCTCAGCTATCAGCTTCCTAAAACTATCCTTCCCAAGTATCTGCAGGATGTGCGCTTCTATGTCAACGCCTACAACCTGCTCACCTGGACTAACTACAACAAATACCAGCAGGACCCCGAAATCAAGACCAACTCGGCCGGCGATACCTACATGAACCAGCGCGTTGTGAACTTCGGCGTTCAGGTGACCTTCTAATAAACATCGACTTCTCAAACACTTGAATCTGAAAAGATGAAAATCAGAAATAACAAATATTTAGCGCTGGCAATGGCTGCCGTTGCATGTGGTGGATTCACCGCATGTAACGACACCCTCGATGTTGTGCCCCTCGAATATAAGGAAGACCCCAACTTCGCGCCTCCCCACATCTCGGCATCGTGGGGGCTTGAAGAGCATCCCGAATATGCCGGCAACGGCGTGTATACCTACAAGGATATCCGCTACAACAACCTTTTCACCCGCAACCTCGGGTGGAATGGCGGCGACGGTGTGCTCACCGTGGGCTTGCCCGGCGGTCACGTTCTGTGGACATTCAACGACAGCTTCTACGGTGTGCTCTCCGATCCCGAAACACGCACCCGAGGCAACTGCAGCTTCCCCCGTAACTCCATCATGGTGGAGAGCGCGGTTAACGGTGCCCCCGCCGGCACCGAAGAGGGGTTGCACTGGATGGCCGACTGGATTCAGACCGACAATCCCAACGCCCCCGGCTATTACAAGGCCCGCACTCACGTTGACCACCCCCGTGCGGTGAGCTACAACGACGACGGCATCGCCCAGGACTACCTCTATTGGTCGGGCGACGGCACTATCGTCAACGGCAAGCTCCAGCTTATCTGGATGGGTGTTCACACCCCCGGCAACGGCGACATGCTCAACCAGAACGCCGCTTTGGCAACCTACAGCCTCGAAGGCCAGCCGGGCGACCCCAACTACATGAAGCTCGAATCAATCGACCACAATTGGATTCCCGAAAACCCCTATGGCTACGGCTCCACACTGTGGGAAGGTGAGGACGGCCACCTCTACCTCTATTCGTCAACCGGTAACGGCCAGTTCCTCGGCAATGTGCCCATTGTGGCCCGCACCAAGGGCTCCGACCTCACCACCGGAGTTGAGTACTACGTGCCCAACGACCTCGGCGAAATGATTTGGCAGGATGAATATCCCTCGCTGTTGCAGGCTCAGAACTCGGGCATCGCTCCCGACCAGGGTTCGATCACAATGCCCTGGGTGTTCAAGAAGGGCGACTACTACTACATGCTCGCCCAGTCGTTCCCCTTTGTTCCCGAACTCGTTATCATGCGCTCTGAGAATCCTTGGGGTCCCTTCACCGACAAGGCAGTGCTCCTCAAGCTTCCCAACCCGCTTGATGCATTGCAGCTGGGAACCTACAACCACGTTTACATGCTCAACTACCATCCGGCACTTGCCCGCGACGGTGAGATTGTAATCTCAACCAACACCGACTGCGCAAACTTCTGGGATAACTTCAACAGCCCCGGTTCGGCCGACTGGTATCGCCCCTTCTTCTACCGTATCTTCAAGTGGGAGCGTGCGTTTGAAAACTAATCCCACCTCCCCCATAACTCATGCACACAAGGAGCCGTGTCGACCTCGACACGGCTCCTTGTAGTTTTCAGTTTTCAGTTTTCAGTTTATAGTTTCAGGGGCTGCGCGGGGTCGCATTCGGTTCTGCCTGGCTGCATTCGGCTCCGCCGCACGTAGAGCCGCCATACATGGCGGCTCGGGCCCGAAGTGTCTTTAGAGTCTTTAAGGTCTTTAGAGACTTTAACGACCTTAACGACCCTAACGACCCTAAAGTCCCTGGATAGAGCAGGGTATGCAAGCCCCCATGCAGGTTGGGTGGGGGAGAGAGCAGCTGAATCAAATTATGATTTTGAGGGTTTGGCCGTTGGCTGAGAGGATGTAGATGCCGGCGATGGGGCGGAGGGTGGCTCCGGTGTGTGCCGGCACTGTGGCATAGTGCTTGCCGTCGATGCTGAAAATGCTGATGGCGTGGGGTGCCGACGGGAGAACGGTCAGCACTCCGTTGCCAGTTGTGATGTGGTCGCTGATGGCTTCACCGGATGTTTCGGCATTGACAGTGTTGAGCGATGCCGGATCATATTCCTCAATTTTTGCAAAGGCTTTCCATGAGGGGTGGTTGCGGTAGGTTTCAGCACTCCCCACGGGCACATAGAGCGTGCAGGTGGTTTTGTTGATTGATTCCTCTGCACCGGTAACGCCGCCGAATTCGTGTGTGTATCCGTTATCGGTCATGTTGGGAGGAGTGGGGTGGGGGCAATACACCGATTTGAGAGCGGGGAACCTTCCGAAAGCTGTTTCGTCAATCCACACTCGGGGACCGTTATCAAGGTCGGGGAGAGTTATTGTTTCCACATTCTCCATACCGTAGAATGAAAGAAAAGGTATCTGCCAAAAAGCATGACCGAGGTCAATCTCTTTAAGTTTGTTGAGTCCCGCGAAACTGTATGCGCCGAGGCCGCAAGCGTTTACAGCCGAAAAATCAATTGATTCGAGAGCGTGAAGGCTCCCGAAGCACCCCTCGCCGATGCTTGATAGATTTGCCGGGAGCCGCAGCGATGTAATGGCAATTCCGTTGAGAGAATAATCCTCGATTTCCATTAGTGACTCCGGAAGAGTTAGGTCAGAAAGTTGCGGCACTTCTATGAATGAAGACCATCCGATGTGCTCAAGGTTTTCACCGAGTTCCACCGATTTGAGGTCGGGGCATTCGCAGAAGTTCGTACCTTGCAGGCGTTTCACCGAAGCCGGCAATATAACCTTTTCCAATGAACTGATTTTCTGAAAAAGTCCATAACCAACAGTGGTGACTGTGTATTCAGTGCCGTCGGCATCCTTCACCGTTCCCGGCACCTCCAGAGTGGTTAATTCAGCGGCTTTCATCGCCTCAACAGCCTCGTCGATGTCTTTAAGTGTAAGTTCCTTCGTTTCATCATTCAATGCAAATACCATACCTTGTGTTGACATTGTGGTAGTATTTGCGTAGAGAGATAAAATCCCGATAAATACGGAAGTGATATTAATAATGGTACGTTTCATACTATTCAAATTTGTTTATGGTTGTCAAAAAACAGAAATTCTTAAAAGTGAAGAACCGATCAAGGAGTCATTGGCATATAATGCCACGACAAAAGGTCCGCCGCGATCCAAATCACCTAAATACCAATCAACAGTATTATGGAACAGATGGAAATCTGTAGCTTTTATAAGGTTGCTTTGGAGGTCATATAATTTAGCAATAACTTCTGGATAATGAGTTTCTTGTTCTGTTTTAATTGTGCAAACTTTTGTTTGTTGGTTATACTCAATGCTTATTCCGGATTTTAAAAGAGGTAGGGATGGCAGATTTGGAGTAATACTATAAGGAATTTTGCCCGGTCCGTATAGAGTTATAACCGCATCTCTGCTTAAATATCGTCTAAAGTTAAACTGTTTACCGCTATATCGAGTAACCCAATTTCGGGATGGGTCATATATGCTCAAGTATAATTCTGTGTCAGAATGAATTTGAATTTTTACATCTGGCGTCCAACCGCTGTGGCTACTTCCAATACCATTTTCTATAGAAAAGCTGAAATCTTTTTCAGTAATTTCTGTAGGAGTTTCAGTGGGAAGCATCAAACTTGGGTCTCCCAAAATATGAAATCGTTCTTTATTAGTAGTAACATTTATGGAGTTTATTCCATATAATTCCTCCATTCTGTCAATTCCTGCATGGAGAATTTCCCCCAAAGAGTATTGAGGGGACTTCGGACTTGCGGGTTGGTTTGGTGTACTCCAAGCATTGATAGCCGGATATAGCCCGGGATTTGGCCATGGTGCTGTGAACATGCCGTGAACCATAGCATCATTAAGCCCACTATATGTTACTTCTGTTGCTGCAAATACGCTGATGGCTCCGCCACCTTCGAGTTTTAAAAATTCTTCTGCAAAATTCGTTTTATTAAAAGAGCCTGTTAGGCAGTTCATGCTAAAGACAACAGGAAGCTTTGATTGATTATTTAATTGTAAAAGATGGCTTATTGAGAAGTAAGGGCTTCCCCAACAATCAATGCCTCCGTGATCTCTATGTAATATGTAAAAACATCCAGCGTTTATTGATGAGACAATGTTGGATGCGTTTCCACCCCAATTAAATGATGGATCGCGTAATTCAGCAGGAATTAATCCTCCGGTACCGTATGCTATATTATTCCAATATGTTGGGGTTGTTCCGCTTGGAGCAGCATAAATACGTTCTATGTTTTTCCCAAATTGGGTTAAATAATCGCGTACTTCTTCAGATGTATGTACAAAACGTCTTTCTTCTGTCGTAGAACTATTACTTTCATTTAGTAGCTGAAAATAAGCGCAATTTACACCGTTGCGGTAAAATGATTCATCAGTGATTGGGGAGAGTTGATAGTTGTAGAGTTTATCTAAAATAACATTTGCTTCTTTTACAGAATTGACAGGGATACGACCTATATAAAGGTCTGGAGTCAAGTCATTTTCCCCATCAAGACATGAATAATAAAAATCGCTTACATAGGGGTTATTGTATTTAGTGTTTCTGAAAATTTGTTGTGCCGGCACGTCTGAATTTCCTCCAATAATCAAGACGTATTTTAGGTTTGGAAGGATTTGTGCATAATGGGATATACTGTCTTTAACTTCTGCTGAGGTCCATCCATTTTTTATACACAATGATGTCGGATACCCTAATATATTTTTTAATGATGCAAATTCTTCACAGACCTCTACATAGGGCATAGATGAGATTATAAGGTAATTCTCTGAGGAATATTTTCCATCACAACCGTATTTTATTGACGGTTGAGGCGTGTCATCATCCCACCATGCCAATGGTTCAATGTCGTTACCGGCATAAATAGAGGAAGAAGCAACGTCAGGTTCTGAATTGGATGTAAAAGAGGGCTCAATGTCTTTAAAATTAATTTTATATTCAAATTCCCAAAACAAAACAATTTTATGTAAATCGTTATCATATTGAACAGGCTCAATGTTTACATTTACGACCTGCTGCCCCATTTTTGATGTGAGATTTGAAGTAATAATGTTGCTTGGAGTCTTAAATTTTGAGTATTTAATTGGTGGAACGTTTGATTTAGTGTATGGTATATATTCATCGTCCCCTTGCAGTGGGCGTGCTGGGGTAAGTTCTATAGATTGCTCAATATATCGGGCTTTAATAATAGATATTGATTCAAACTCCTTGTTTGGAGGAAGCGTGATTTTGTCACATCGAAAAGGTAAGCTTGGGTTCTCAATAGAGTACGAGAGACCAAATCCATTGATTTTTAACCATGATGTGCCTTCGTATAAATCATCATCTTCTAAATTTACGGCTTCAATTTTGTAGTAAACGGAAATAGAAGTGCTATCTGTGTACACTTCTCGAATAGGCATATTATAATCAGGAAGTGCATTAAAAGTATTTGTTTCCGGATAAAAGGAACCCGAGTATCCAAAAGCTACGGCAGGGATAAATACTACCAGCCATAATAAATTCTTGATAAAATTCATGGTAATAGATGTTGTGAATGAAGTTAATAAAATCTCTTTTGTAAAGATATGATGTTTTATTTATTTATTTAAAAAAAGATAGTCTCATTTTTGATTATTTAACAATTGCGTTTTGTGCGGAGGTCGCATCGGCGGCCTACGCGCATCGGCTTACACGGATCAGGCAAGCAGCCATGCGGTTTGGGTTGGGAAATGGGGTGGGGGAATGGTGGGGAAAGGGCGGGGGTAGTTTTGGGAGAGGGGGTTAACGGTTAGGCGGGTGTCAATCGTTCTAAAGTCGGGGGAGTGGAGGGGGATGTTTAAATTTAATCACAATTACTCTTCGATGATAAAAGGGATTGCACGTTTTGGAACCGCTCTCGGTGTGGTGTCGGCGTTGGTGGCAGGGAATGCCGCTGTGTCGGCGGCCGATGCGGTGAGTTATGAGGTTGTGCCGGCGCAGACGTTTCCGGCCGAGGGCTCGGCGGTTAAGTCACTCAGCCGCGTGAAGTTGCAGCTCGACCGCGGCTTCGGCACAGTGGGCTACGACTGGAGCGCCGAGGGCACTCGGGTTTATGTTGAGAATGACCGCGGGGAGCGGTTCGCGATGGTTAATGCCGTGAAGGGTGACCCCGTGATTGAACCCGAATGGAACCTCGAGGAGATCGACGGCAGCTCGAATGCAAAAGTGCACACCTACAAAGACCGCCTCTACAACGACCTTTTCACCCGCACTTTGGGGTGGAACGGCGGTGACGGCGTTTTCACCGTGGGGCTTCCCGACGGACACGTGTTCTGGACGTTCAACGACAGTTTCTACGGGGTTGTTGACGGTGCCACCCGTGCCCGCGGTGCATGCAGTTTTCCGCGCAACACGGTGATGGTGCAGACAGCCGATGAAACCGGCCTCCCCGGTGGAACGGAAGAAAACCTGATGTGGCTTGTTGACTACCGTCAGACAACCGACCCTAACGCCCCCGGCTATTATAAAGCGGCCACCCACATCAACCATCCGCTTGCAACAAGTTTCAACGACGACGGCATCGCCCAGGATTACCTTTATTGGTCTGGCGACGGCACTGTCGATGCCAACGGCAAGTTGCAGATGTTGTGGAACGGGGTTGACAACCGCGACGGCCAGATGATTGCGTTGGGAACGGCTTTGGCAACCTACAGTCTTGCCGGCACCCCCGGCGAAAGCCGCTACCTTCGTCTTGAATCAATCAACCATAATTTCCGCGAGTCGAACCCCTACGCCTACGGCTCAACGCTGTGGGAGGATGAGGATGGTCACATCTATCTCTACTCCTCGGCAAACAACGGAGCATGGATTGGCAACGAACCCATCGTTGCCCGCACGGTGGGGAGTGAACTCGGGGGCGATTGGGAATATTATGTGCCCGATGCCTCGGGGCAGATGGTGTGGCAGCGCAGCTATCCCACATTGGAGCAGGTGCAGAAATCGGGCATCGCTCCCCGTCAGGGCAATTTCACACTCCCCTGGGTGTTCAAGAAAGGGAACACCTACTACATGTGCGCCCAAACATATCCCTTCGGGCAGGAAATGATGATTATGACCTCGGAACACCCTTGGGGACCGTTTGCCAACCGTCGCACACTCATCAAGTTTCCCAATCCGCTCGACGAGTTGCAGCACGACCCCTACGGCGACAAATACCGTTTTCTCTACATGCTCAACCTCCATCCCGCGTTGTCGCGCAACGGCGAGATAGTGATATCAACCAACACCGATGCTACCGACGACGGCCCCGGCACCTTCTGGCGCAACTTCAATGAGCCCGGTTCGGCCGACTGGTATCGCCCCTTCTACTTCCGCGTGGTTGGGTGGGAGCGACTCTATGAGGATTCGGCTCTTTTGGGTGCCACCGACTGCATCGAGTTTATGTTTGCCGACAACTCAACCGTGCTTCCCGACGGCAACTACCGTTTTGTGTGTGAGCAGGGGGTGTTCGGCAACGACCGATATGAAACCGAAGGCTACACCACCGGCGTTGCCAACAACCGTGTGGAAATCAATTTCGCAGTGGGAGATGGTGCCGGAGTGGCTGCTACGGCTGCCGACGTTGAGGATGCTGCCCCCGTCTACTACAACATGCAGGGGATGAGGGTTGACAATCCCGTGGCCGGTCAGATCTACATCGTGCGCCGCGGCACCGAGGTCACCAAGCAGCTCATGCGCTGAGCTGCCTACTGCTCCTCCCTCTCTCTTAATCTGCAAATTATCATCTGATATAAATAAACCAACATTACCGATTATAAAAACCATGAAGAAAGGAATAATCTCGCTTGCAGCCGCATGTGCCGTTTTCGCGGCTTGCGGTGCTGAAAAAGATTACACCGAGTATGTCAACACGCTGCAGGGCACCGATTCAAACTTCGGCCTGAGCCGCGGCAACACTTATCCCACTGCAGGTATGCCCTTCGGGGTTCACTTCTGGTCGCCACAGACGGGCAAGAACGGCGACGGCTTCAAGTATGCCTACGCCGCCGATGCAATCCGCGCATTCGCCCAGGCTCACCAGTGCAGCCCCTGGATGAGCGACTATGCAGTTTATTCGTTCATGCCCGTAGTGGGTGAGCTGAAAGTGAACGAGGATGCCCGCGCCACACGTTTCAGCCACGACAATGAGAAGGGTCGTCCCTATCTCTACAGCGTGAAGCTCGACAACGGCATAAAAACCGAACTTGCACCCACCGAGCGCGGTGTGCATGCCCGTTTCAGCTACCCCTCCGACGGGGGTGACGCCTGGCTCGTGATTGACGGCTACACCGACATGAGCTCCATCCACATCGACCCCGAGCACCGCCGTGTGAGCGGGTGGGTCAACAACCACCGTTTTGTCAACGACGGCAAGAGCTTCCGCAACTATTTTGTGGTTGAGTTCGACCGCCCGTTCGAGGACTACGGCATGTGGGAAAACCGCACCGACAGCCTCATGCCCCGCCAGACAACCGGCGTGGGTCCCGGTTTCGGAGCCTACATCAAATTCAAGAAAGGAACAACCGTGCAGGCCAAGGCCGCATCGTCCTACATCTCGGCCGAGCAGGCTGCCGTGAACCTCAAGCGCGAGCTGGGGGCCGACCGCAATCTCGATGCCACCGCCGCCCGCGGACGCAAGGTGTGGAACGACCTCCTGGGCCGCATCGACGTTGAGGGTGGCACCGACGAGGAGCTGCGCACGTTCTACTCGTGCCTGTTCCGCGCCAACCTCTTCTCGCGCAAGTTCTATGAGGAGCGCCCCGACGGCACCCCCTACTACTACAGCCCCTACGACGGCAAAATCTACGACGGCTACATGTACACCGACAACGGTTTCTGGGATACATTCCGCTCGCAGTTCCCCCTCACCAACATTCTGCATCCCACCATGCAGGGTCGCTACATGAACGCGCTGCTCGACGCAAAGGACCAGTGTGGCTGGCTCCCCTCGTGGTCGGCTCCCGGCGAAACCGGTGGCATGCTCGGCAACCACTCCATTTCATTGCTTGCCGATGCGTGGGTGAAAGGTGTGCGCACCTTCGACCCCGAGCGCGCTCTCGAGGCCTACGCCCATGAGGTAATGAACAAGGGCCCGTGGGGAGGTGCCAACGGCCGTGCTGGGTGGAAGGAATATAACACATTGGGTTACGTAACCTATCCCGAGTCGATGGGCTCCACCGCCCAGACCCTTGAGTATGCCTACGACGACTTCTGCGCATGGCAGCTCGCCCGCCTCACCGGCAACAAGTTCTATGAGGATGTGTTCGCCCGTCAGATGTATAACTACCGCAACGTGTTCGACAGCGAAAGCGGTTTCATGCGCGGCCGCGGTCTCGACGGCAAATGGCAGGAACCGTTCGAGCCGTTTGAATGGGGTGGTCCCTATTGCGAGGGTAACGCATGGCACTACAATTGGTCGGTGTTCCACGATGTGCAGGGTCTTATCGACCTCTACGGCAGCGACGAGGCTTTCATTGCCAAAGCCGACTCGGTGTTCACACTTCCCAACACCGTCTACCCCGGCACCTACGGCGGCATGATTCATGAGATGACTGAAATGCAGCTTGCCGAAATGGGGCAGTATGCCCACGGCAACCAGCCCATTCAGCATCTGCCTTACCTTTACAGCTATGCCGGCCAGCCGTGGAAAACCCAATATTGGGTGCGTCAGATAATGAGCCGCCTCTACAACTCCACCGAAAAAGGTTTCCCCGGCGATGAGGACCAGGGTGGCATGTCGTCGTGGTATATCCTGAGCGCACTCGGCATCTATGCTGTTTGTCCCGGCACCGACGAATATGTGCTCGGCAGCCCGGTGTTCCGCAAGGCTACCATCACCCTCGAAAACGGCAACAAGTTCGTGATTGAGGCTCCTGAAAACTCCCCCGAAAATGTTTATGTTGCCGACGCCACTCTCAACGGCAACACTCTCACCAAGAACTACATCACCTACGGCGACATTGAGCGCGGAGGCACACTGAAATTCACCATGAGCCCCGAGCCTGCCAAAAACCGCAACACCGGCAAGGATGCCGCCCCCTTCTCGCTCAGTAAGAAGTGAGAAGAGAACGTAGAGCCGCCATACATGGCGGCTTGTTACCCAACCGTTAGCAAAAGGGTCATTAAGGTCTTTAAAGTCCCTCCCCGGCGCACCACAAATGATTCAAGCCGCCATATATGGCGGCTCTACGCGCGGCTTCGCCGAATGGCCTCTGAAAACTGAAACTATTCTCGCTTTTCGTCTTTCGTCTTTTTGTCTATTGTCTAAAACCCAAAAACTGAATGAAAAAGTTTGCTATGATATTGGCCGGTGCCGCATTGGCGGTCAGCGCTTCGGCGGCCGGCGATTACGCCTCCAAGGTCAACACCCTTATCGGAACCAAGGGTGTGGGGCTTACATCGGGTTATCTCTATCCCGGTGCGACCTATCCTTTCGGCATGGTGCAGTTCACACCATCCTATTTCTGCAAGCGTGCCGGGTTCGTAATCAATCAGCTCAGCGGTGGCGGCTGTGCCCACATGGGCAACTTCCCCACTTTCCCCTTGAAAGGGAAGCTCACCGTGTCGCCCGAGAATATCGTCGACCACCGTGTGAATGTTTCCGATGAAAAGGGGCATGCAGGGTTCTATCAGGCCAAGGTGCAGGACGACATCGACGCGGCTCTCACCGTGACGGAACGCACCGGCATGGCGCAGTACACCTTCCCCGCTACCGACAGCTACGGCACCGTGATTATCGGCGCCGGCATTTCGGCAACTCCCATCGAGAATGCCGCTGTGGTTATCACCGGCCCCAACTCATGCGAGGGATATGCGATGGGTGGCAACTTCTGCGGCATCGACACCCCCTATAAAGTTTATTTTGTGGCTGAATTCAATGCCGATGCAACCGAATCGGGCACATGGAAAGATGACCGCCTGTTCCCCGGCACTACGTTTGCCGAAGGTGCAGTGTCGGGTGTTTACTTCACTTTCGACCTTGCAAAGAGCCACACGCTCGACTACAAAATAGGCGTTTCCTACGTGTCGGTTGAGAATGCGCGCGAGAACCTGAAAGCCGAGAATCCCGGTTGGGATTTCGCTGCCGTGCGCACCGCCGCCGAAAAGCGTTGGGACGAATGCCTGGGACGCATTGAGGTTGAGGGCACCAACCCCGACCGCATCACCCAGTTCTACTCCCACCTCTACCACACGCTCATCCATCCCAACGTGTGCAGCGACGTAAACGGCGAGTATATGGGTGCCGACAACAAAGTGCACACCACCCGCTCAAAGCAATACACCTCATTCAGCAACTGGGACACCTACCGCACGCAGATTCAGTTGCTGTCGATGCTCGAACCCGAAGTGGCTTCGGATGTGGTTATCTCACACCAGAAGTTTGCCGAGCAGTCGGGTGGAGCTTTCCCGCGTTGGGTGCTTGCCAACATCGAGACCGGTGTGATGCAGGGTGACCCCACTTCGGCGCTTGTGTCGAATGCATGGGCTTTCGGCGCACGCAACTACGACCCCAAGCCCCTCCTCGAAATCATGCGCAAGGGTGCCGAGCAGCCCGGAGCCATGTCGCAAACGGTTGAAACCCGCCCCGGCCTCGACCAATACCTCTCCAAAGGCTACTACGATTCATCAATCCAGCTCGAATATACCACCGCCGATTTCGCCATCGGTCAGTTTGCACTGCGCGCTTGCGGCGACGAGTTCCTGAGCTGGCGCTACTTTGCCGTGGCCCGTTCGTGGAAAAACCTCTACAATCCCGAAACCGGCTGGCTGCAGTCGCGCAACGCCGACGGCTCATGGCGCCCCCTCGATGCCGACTGGCGCGAGTCGACCTATCCCAACTATTTCTGGATGGTTCCCTACAACATCGGGGGTCTTGTTGAGATTATCGGTGGCAAGGAGGAGGCTGAGAAGCGTCTCGACCACCTGTTCCGCCGTCTCGATGCCGGTTATGGCGACGAGTGGTATGCCTCGGGCAACGAGCCCAGCTTCCAGATTCCCTGGACCTACAACTGGATTGGAAAGCCTTGGAAAACATCGGCGATTGTGAACCGCGTGCTCAACGAGCAATATAGCAGCGCTGTTGACGGCCTCCCCGGCAACGACGACCTCGGCACGATGGGGGGATGGTATGTGTTTGCCTGCATGGGCATGTATCCCCAGATTCCCGGCATCGGCGGTTTCGCCCTCAACACACCCATTTTCGACCGTGTGACCATTCACCTGGGCAACGGCAACGACATCAACATCAACGGCGGTTCGGAGAAGAACATCTACACCGCATCGCTCAAACTCAACGGCAAGCCCCACAACAGCACATGGGTTGACTGGGCCGACCTCGAAAACGGCGCCACGCTCGACTATGCCACCACTTCCAAACCCGGCTCGAAGTGGGGTACGGAGCAGCTTCCCCCATCTTTTGATTAATGAGGTGGTGTCATAACGGCTCGTCCGGGTCGTCGCTTGCGGGATTCGGTTTCGGTCACGTACTTCAGTACGCTCCCATCAGCCTCACCCGCAAGCTCCTACCGGCCAAACCATTCTGACAGCCCCCTCACCATCCGGATAAAAGTCAGGAGATAAGTTGAAATCTCACGATTTCAAACACCTCCATCAAGTTTTCCAACCCAACAAAAACGTTCAACAAAATGAAGCAAAACACGATTCTTAATATATTTGCGGGTGCATGCGCGGCTATGGCGCTTGCATCGTGCGGCAACAAGAGCGGCGACACCGACAACTGGGCGTGGCTCGATTTTGAGCGCGCATCGGATGTGCCGGTGCTTGCTCCCGATTCAACCGTTCGTTTCCTCTGCCCGATGGCGCAGGATTCTGTGGCATGGATGGAGAGCGATGTTTTCAACCCTGCCGCCACAGTGAAAGGTGATTCGGTTGTGGTGCTGTTCCGTGCCGAGGATAACTCGGCCACCGGCATCGGCAGCCGCACCTCGCGCATCGGCTACGCCACATCGGCCGACGGCGTGAACTTCACATTCGACCGCACCCCCGTGCTCTTCCCCGCCGACGACAGCCAGAAAGAACTCGAATGGCCCGGCGGTTGTGAGGACCCCCGCGTTGCCATGACCGACGACGGCACCTACGTGATGCTCTACACTCAGTGGAACCGCAAAATGCCCCGTCTGGCCGTTGCCACCTCAACCGACCTCAAGACTTGGGAGAAGCATGGCCCTGCTTTCGCAAAAGCCTACGAGGGACGTTTTGCCGATGATTTCTCGAAATCGGCTTCGATTGTGACACGTCTCGACGGCGACCACCAGGTAATCGCTAAAATCAAAGGGAAATATTGGATGTACTGGGGTGAGAAGTTTGTGAACGTGGCAACCTCCGACAACCTCGTTGACTGGACCCCCATGCTCGACGAGAACGGCGAGCTGCTGAAAGTTATCGAGCCCCGCGACGGCAAGTTCGACAGCGAGCTCACCGAGTGCGGTCCCCCCGCGGTGTTGACCGACAAGGGCATTCTGCTGCTCTATAACGGCAAAAATGCCGGTGGCGACAACCGCGACCCGCGCTACACTGCCAACACCTATTGCGGCGGGCAGGCTCTGTTCGATGCCAAGGATCCCGCGCGCCTCATCACTCAGCTCGACGAACCGTTCTTCATTCCCGAGGCCGATTTTGAAAAGAGCGGCCAATATCCCGCAGGCACCGTGTTTATCGAGGGTCTGGCCTACCACAAAGGGAAATGGTTCCTCTACTACGGGTGCGCCGATTCACGCGTTGGAGTGGCCGTGCGCCGGGCTTCAACTAATGGTTCTAAAAACTAAAAAAATCACCGCTTTTTAGAAACTGTTTAAATTTATTTTCGGAGAATTTTGAGATGTATTTTCGAGATGTTTCAGCAAGTTGAAGAAGGAGCGATGCGGGCATCGTGACTGATGAAACTTGGCTGAAACAGCCGGAAAGACATCCAAAATTCCTGAAAAACAGAGCATGATATTTATGTTGGAATAAATTTAAACAGTTTTTTAGTCGCATGGAGGTTTTCTTTCGTCATAATAGATAGAAACTTTCAACTACTACCGATATGAAAAAACTTGTGTTATCGATTGTGGGCGCCGCTCTGTGCGCCACTTCGGCTGTTTCCGCTCAGGAAATCAAGCCTTTCAAGGAAGGTGAACGCGCCGTGTTCCTCGGCAACAGCATCACCGACGGAGGTCATTACCACTCCTACATCTGGCTCTACTACATGACCCGCTTCCCCTACATGCCCATCACCGTTGTCAATGCCGGTATCGGCGGCGACACTGCCTACGACATGAACAAGCGTCTCGACAACGATGTGTTCAGCCACAACCCCACTTCGCTGATGGTTACCTTCGGCATGAACGACTCGGGCTACTTCGAATATAACGGCGACAATGCCAAGGAATTCGGCGAGCAGAAATATCAGGAGAGCATCTCCAACTACCGCAACATGGAGAAGCGTTTCAAGGAACTCCCCGACACCCGCATCGTGATGGTGGGCACATCCCCCTACGATGAAGGAGCTCAGATTCCCAACGATAACTTCCACGGCAAAAACGCCACCATCGAGCGCATCATCGCCTATCAGATTAACTCGGCCAAGGAAAACGGCTGGGAATATGTCGACTGGAACGCTCCCATGATGGAAATCAACCGCAAGGGTCAGGCAACCGATCCCTCGTTCACACTCTGCGGCACCGACCGCATCCACCCCGACAACCACGGTCACATGGTGATGGCCTACCTGTTCCTCAAGGCTCAGGGCATGGCCGGCAAATGTGTTGCCGATGTCGACATCAACGCCAAGTCGATGAAGGTGGTGAAGGAGGAGAACTGCAAAATCTCCGACCTCAAGAAAGTGGGCCGCGACATCCGCTTCAAATATCTGGCCGAGGCACTCCCTTATCCTATGGATACCATCGCCCGTGGCTGGAACATGAGCCACCCCCAGTCGGAAGCCAAGAACTGCGTTCCCTTCGTTGAGGAGATGAACCAGGAGGTTATCAAGGTGACCGGTCTCAGCGGCAAATACAAAATGCTCATCGACGGTGAGGAGATTGGCGTTTGGAGCGCCGATGAATTTGCCAAAGGTGTGAACATCGCCGAAATCTCGCTCACTCCCCAGTATCAGCAGGCTCTTGCCATCATGCGCATCAACGAGCGTCGTTGGGAAATCGAGCGTCAGTTCCGCGAATATGCATGGTGCCAGCACGGCTTCTTCCAGCAGGAAGGTCTGCTCAACGCCAACAACCGCAAGGCTATCGAGGTTCTCGATGCCAACGTTGACAAAAACGGCTGGCTCAAAGGTCGTCGCGACCGCTACGCCGAGATGATGCACGAGCCCGTTCGCGATGCCATGAAGGATGAGATGAAAGTGCTCGTCGACAAAATCTACGAAATCAACAAGCCTGTGGTGCGCGAGTTTGAACTTCGCAAAATGTAATAGGCAACCGTTCGCCACAACATAAAAAATGCCTACCTTTGTGCCCGGTTTTCACGGAGCATGAAGGTAGGCTTTTTTGTGCCTTACTTCAAGCCCGAAATAAATAAACACACAGGTATAACACAGGTATAATTATGGGTGATTTCAAAGCCAAAGGGCATC
This sequence comes from uncultured Muribaculaceae bacterium, assembly GCA_910586565.1. Lineage (GTDB taxonomy): Bacteria > Bacteroidota > Bacteroidia > Bacteroidales > Muribaculaceae > UBA7173. The sequence continues at coordinate 63,336 of CAJUIT010000011.1, forward strand.
TGGCCATGCTGGGTGCCAATGCCATGTGGGGACTGATGTCGCCGGTGGCCAAACTGGTGATGGCCGCAGGGATTGTGTCGCCGCTGCTGATGACAGATTTCCGCATCTACGGGGCGGCGTTGCTGTTTTGGGTGGCATCGCTGTTCTCACGCCGCGAGCATGTGCCGCTACGCGACCTCCTGCTGCTTGCCGGGGCTGCAATGTTGGGTATTCTCTGCAACCAGGGTTGTTTTATTTTCGGAGTGGGGTTCACCTCGCCGGGTGAGGCCTCAATCATCACCACCACCATGCCTATGTGGGTGATGGTGCTGGCGTGGCTGATTCTCAAGGAGCCGATAACGCTGAAAAAAGTTGGTGGCATTCTTCTCGGGGCTTCGGGGGCGTTGATGCTCGTGCTCAACGGCGCTGCCGCAGGGGGGATGAAGGGTGACAACCCTGTGTTGGGCGACCTTCTGGTGCTCACGGCCCAGTTGAGCTATGCGTTCTATCTCACGCTTTACAAAAATTTCATCCGTCGCTATTCGCTTGTTACGCTGATGAAATGGATGTTTCTTTTCGCAGCCATAGCGCTCACCCCCTTCTCAATCCCAACCATAATCGCAACCGATTGGAACGCTCTCACCCACATGCACTATGCGGGGATTCTATATGTTGTGGGGTGCGGTACATTTTTGGCATACATCTGCATCATGATAGGGCAGAAGAATCTGCGGCCCACCATCGTGGGGATGTATAATTATGTACAGCCTGTCATTGCCTCGATTGTGGGTATAGTTCTCGGTCTTGACCGCTTCACCCCGCTTAAAATGTGTGCGGTAGCTCTGATTTTTGCCGGCGTGTTCCTTGTCACCCGCTCCAAAAGCAGGATGCAAGAAGTCAGAAATTAGAAGCAAGAAGTCAGAAATTAGAAACAAGAAGTCAGAAGTCAGAAGAGAGAAGTTAGATTTCAGTATATGTCTTTAAACTCCTTAATGCCCCTAACGACCCTAAAGTCACTTCCCACTCACAAGCCGCCATATATGGCGGCTCTACGTGCGGCTTCGCCGAATGGCCTCTGAAAACTAAAAACTGACAACTATTCTCGCTTTCGTCTTTCGTCTTTCGTCTTTTGTCTTTCCTCTTTCATCTTTCCTCTTTCGTCTCAAAACCAAATACTAACATGCAAAAAGATTTGACGGCATTGGCGCTCGGCACCTTCGCGCTTGGGATAGCCGAGTTTCTCATGATGGGTATTCTCGGCAATATCGCCGGGAGCATGAATGTGAGCATCTCGCAGGCAGGGTGGTTCATCTCATCCTACGCAATCGGTGTGTGCTGCGGTGCTCCGGCTCTGCTGTTTGCCCGAAAAATTCCGTTGAAGCGGCTCATGCTGCTGTTTGCCGCGGTGATAGCTGTGGGAAATCTCATGGCGGCATTTGCCCCGGGATTCGTTACCTTTTGTGTGGCGAGATTTATTTCGGGAGTGCCCCACGGCGCTTATTTCGGAGTGGGTGCCATAGTGGCACGCAAACTTGCCGCGCCCGGCAAACAGTCGGGGGCGGTGGCATTTATGATTGCCGGAATGACGGTGGCAACGCTTGTGGGAGTGCCCGCAGGCACGTTCATAAGCACCACAATGTCGTGGCGCATTGCGTTTGTGGTTGTGGCCGTTGCCGGAGTGCTTACGTTCATTGCCATTCACCGTTGGGTGCCGCAGGTGCCGGGACTGGAGGACCTCGGATTCAAGGGGCAGTTCCGTTTTCTGCGCACGTTGCCCCCGTGGCTGATTTTCGGGGGTGTGTTGTTCGGACAAATCGGCATCTATTGCTGGTATAGCTATATTGACCCGCAGCTCACCGAAGTGGCGGGTTTCAGTGCCGGGGCGCTCACATGGCTGATGGTGCTGGCCGGCTTCGGTATGTTTGCCGGGAATCTCATTGCCGGCCGATTGGGCGACCGCTTCAAACCGTCGGCCGTGGCTGCGTGGGTGCAGGCATCTGCCATCCCCGTGTTGCTGGCGTTCTATTTTTTTGCCGATATAAAGGTGTGTGCGGTTGTGCTGTTAGTGTTGGGCACGGCGGCGCTGTTCGGCTCGGGGAGTCCGCTGCAAAGCGACATTGTGGGTTATGCCCGAGGTGGGGAAATGCTTGGGGCAGCCTGCATTCAGATAGCCTATAACGCCGGCAATGCAATTGCCGCCCGCATCGGAGCCACCGTGATTCATGCCGGCTTCGGCTACACGGCTCCCGCTATCGTGGGGCTCCCCATCATCTTCATCGGATGCCTCCTGCTGATGATACTCTATCGCCGTTACGAACGCACCTGATTTTCCCAACGGATGGAGAAGCGGGTGAGACCGGGGGCGAGGGTTGAGAGGGAGAAGCGGCAATTGTGGCGGCGCAGAATCTCGGAGATGCACAGCAGGCCGATTCCCTGCCCGTCGGGCTTGGTGGTGAGAAATGGGGTGAACAGGCGCCCTGCAATTTCGGGGTCGATGCCCAGGCCGTTGTCGTCGATGTCGATGGCCGGGGGATTATCGGTTACCGAGATGGTGATGCGCCCGTTGTCGCTGCCGCTTGATTGGATGCTCTCCACGGCATTTTTCACGATGTTTACAATGGCCTGTTCAAGGAGCACGGTGTCAACTTTCGCAACCGCAGGGGAGGGTGAGGGGTTGAAGGTGATGAGAACTCCTGGAGGAGTGAGCCCTTCGAGAAACGGAATCTGTCGGCCGATGCATTCGTTGAGGTCGCGCGGAGTGAGAACTGCATCGGGAATTTTCACAACATCGGAGTAGGCTGTTATGAAGCGGCTCATGCCTGTGCAGCGGTCGCGGCAACTGTCTATTACCTCACACATTGCGGTGTCGTCGCAAAGGATGTCGGCGAGGGTTTCAAGCAGCGATTTCACTCCTGCCATTGTGTTGTTTACCTCATGTGCAATCATGCGGATTACCTTGCCGTAGGCCTCCTTTTCGGCACGGTAAACCTCCTCGGTGAGGCTCTCAATCAACACGAACGGGCGGCGGAATCCCATTTCCATGAACCACAGTCGTGAGATTTTGAATACATTGTTGTCGCCCAGACGCACTGTTTGCGATTCCCCGACGGGCATTTTATCCACCGCCTCCTGCAACGCGGGTGTGAGCATGCGTTGAGCCGCGGGGTTGGTGCGCACGGGCTTGCCGTCGAAATCGCAGATGATGATTCCCATGGGGGAGGCTTCAATCAGCAATCCAAGGAAACGGTTCTGTTCCTGCACTTTGAGGCGTTCCTGCTTCAGCTGCTCCATAAGCAGGTTGTAGAGGTCGACGATGCGGTCGGCATCGGCCTGCCCCACTTTGGCAAGACGGGAACTGAAATCCTGTCCGCGCAGCAATTCCATCCCGGCTTCGGTTATTGACAGAGGTCTCACCACACCTCGGTAGAGCAACAGCAGCGACAGCGCCAACAGTCCCGATGCGCTTGCTGTCGCCCATTTGGGGCATTCGATAATCCCCACACAGATGCCGATGCAGAATGCCGCAAGCAATGCTGTGATGAAAAAAATGTAGCGCGTTCTCATCGGGGCAGGTTGTATTTGTCGAGTTTGCGGTAGAGGGTTTGCCGGGTGATGCCGAGTTCGGCTGCCACTTTGCTGATATTCCCTTTGTTGCGGAGCATGGATTGGCTTATTGTGTCGCGTTCCATTGCTTCGAGGCGCGGCATCGCACCTTCGGGAATGTCGGTAGGTGTTGGCTGAGAGGTAGCTGTTGCCGCAGGTGCCTCCGTGCGGTTGGCATCGAAATCGTGAGCTGTGAGGCGTGGCCCCTGACTGATGAGGAGCGTTCGCTCCACAAGGTTCTTAAGCTCGCGGATGTTGCCGGGATAGGGGAGGCGGCAGAGGTATTCCAGTGCGTCGGAGGTGATTTCGGGTTTGCGGAGCCGCGAGGCCGCTGCGAATTGTTCGGCGAAGCGGTTGACCAGCAGCGGAATGTCGCCGCGGCGCTCCCTCAGTGGCGGGAGCCGGAGGGTGATGAGGTTGATGCGGTAGAGCAGGTCTTCGCGGAAGGTGCGTTCGGCCACCATTGCGTTGAGGTTGGCGTTAGTGGCCGCCACAACCCTTATGTCGACGTTGCGCGGGGTGCTTTCCCCGAGGCGCTCGAACGAATGCTGTTGAAGCACCCGCAGCAGTTTCACCTGGCAGGGGAGGTCGAGGTCGCCGATTTCATCGAGGAAGATTGTGCCCTTGTCGGCCATCTCGAAGCGCCCTTTGCGGTCGGTTCCGGCGCCTGTGTAGGCACCTTTCACGTGTCCGAACATCTCGCTCTCGAAGAGCGATTGGGAAATGCCTCCGAGGTTCACCATCACCATGTTGGCGTTGCGCCGCGGCGAGTTGTTGTGGATTGCCCGGGCCACGAGTTCTTTTCCGGTGCCGTTCTCGCCCAGAATCAGCACCGGCGCATCGGTGGGAGCCACACGCTCCACGGTGTTGAGCAGAGCCACGAGAGCGGGGTCGTTGCCAATGATTTCAGAGCGGTCGAAAACGGTTGCTCCCGCTGCGGTTTCGGTCGGTTGGCTGTTGAGCGATAACGCCGTTGCTATGCGTTGCAGAAGCAGGCGGTTGTTCCAGGGCTTGGTGATGAAGTCGAACGCCCCCAAGCGCATCCCTTCCACGGCAAGGGGGATGCTCCCCCATGCGGTGATGAGGATTACCGGAACCTCCGGGCGGAGCACTTTCAGCCGCCGCAGCATCTCAATCCCCTCCTCGCCGGTTGTGGTGCGGCCGAAATTCATGTCGAGAATGACAAGCTTGATGCCCGGGTGTGAGCGCACGGCATCGATGGCTTCGTCGGGCGAACCGACGGCCAGAGATTCATATCCTGCGTGTTTCAACACCACGCCGAGAGTGAGCCTTATGCTCTTGTCATCGTCAACAATGAGGATCATTGGTTTTCAGTTTTTAGTTTTAAGAAGTCAGAAGCGAGAAGTCAGTTGTTAAAGATAGGGGTCTTTAAGGGCTTTAAGGACCTTAAGGACTCTTTTGAGCAAGGGGGATACAAGCCGCCATGTATGGCGGCTCTACGTGCAGTTTCTTATTTCTGACATCTGACATCTGATTTCTAACTTCTTACTTTTTCATTTCCTGAAGGAGAAGGGAGGGGTAGTTGGTGCAGATAGCTTTCATTTGGTCGAGGCGGGCAATGTAGTAGCGCATGTTTTTCGCCTTGTCGACGTTATAGACGCTCAGTGCCACACCTGCGGCGGTGAATTCATCGACTGTGCGCTCTCCCGAGTGGGTAGCGTCGGTCATGTTGCTGACCGACATGTTAGCCCATTCATAGCCGAGCTGCTGATAGGTAGTGGCGGGTCGGTTGGCCATCCATCCGATGGGAATGCCATATTTCTTGGCCTCCGGGGCACATTCGTTCATCACAGTTTCATTGCCTGTGCAAATGAATTCCACCCATTTCTCAGCTTTTTTCTCCGCCACGATGCGGCAGGCAAAACGGCCGGCTGCTCCTGAGAAGTAGGTGAGAGTTTCGGGCTGTGTCACATTTTTTATGTCAATCCACAGTTTGGTGCAGCTACCCTCCACCATGAGGTGGTCGAGATAGTCCTCAAGGGTTGGAATCTGCTCGCCGTTGGAGAGTGTTCCTGCGTCGCGAATTTCCTGCAAGGTGCTTTCGTAGGGATAGAGACCGTTGACTTTTCCGTCACCGTCACCGTGAGCCACGATAACACGGTTGTCGGATGTGAGGTAGATGTCGCATTCCGAGGCATAGCATCCCAGGTTCATTGTATATTCGAGCGCGGCAATGGAATTATCGGGGATGTTTTCTCCCGCCTCTTTTGCTCCTCCGCGGTGAGCCACAACCTTGTTGTCGCATGGTGCGGGAGCTTCGGGAACCGGGTTCGGCTCGGGCTCGGGTTCAGGTTCAGGGTCGGGAGTAGGGTCGTCGGGATTATCGGGGGTGTCGGGCTTTTCGGCCGGTTTTTCAACCGGGGGAGTGGGCTCGGGGTCGTCGGTTCCGCATGATGAAACCGAAACTGCAAGCAGTGGCAGGGCGATTAACAACAGAATTTTGGTCAGCAGTGTTTTCATTTGATAAAATTGCTACAGGTAATTATAAAAATATATTATGAGGCAAAGATACGCAGTATTTTCGACGAAAAAAATAGCGAAAGTCGGCCGGTAGGCCGGTTCGCGATGGCGTAGCCAATTTTATTGAGTCAACGATACGCAAACTATTTGAAAACACGTAGAATCCTGTTGTTGGAGAGTTATTGGCGGATAAGGCGGTCGAAATCGGCATCGATGTTGCAGTTGCGCGAGTAGTCCCACAGTGTGAGGCTGCGCAGCTGGTAGTAGTAGCGCCAATAGAGATAGAGCTCGTTGACCATGTTCTGGCGCGCTTGGTCTTTCTGCACCTGCGAGTCGTTGAGGTCGAGGGTGGAAATGCGTCCTATGAGAAAGGTTTCCACGTTGGTGTGGTAGCGTTTCTGCGAAATGGTGTCGGCGCGGGAGGCGATGTCGAGCTGCATCTGTTGGTTGGAAAAGCGCTCAACAAGCAGAAAAAGATTTTGGTTGAAATCCATCGTTTCCTGACGCAGGCGGCTCTCCACCACGCGCCTGTTGCTCTCGGCTACTTTCACGTTGCCTCGGCGTTTGCCCCAGTCGAGCAGCGGGATTTTAACACCCACCTCCACCACCTGGTTGTCGCGCAAACCGCGGTAGGCTTGCGAGAACTCGTTGGAGGTGCCGGTGTAGCCCACCTGGGCATAGAGCGTTATCTGCCGGAGGTCACCTTTGGCCTTGGCCACGGCATAGTCGGCTTCGAGCTGCCGGCGACGCACGTTGCGCGCAAACTTGTTGTTGGCAAGCGCTTTGTCAAGTGCATCGGAATAGGTTAGCTCAACGGCGGGCACCTCTTCGGGAATCACAGGCACAATCTCGGTAGTCTCGTCGAAGTCGAGAAAGGTGCGCAGGGTGAACATGGCACTTTTCAGCGAGCTTTCGCGTTCGGTGGTTTCGGAACGGGCATCGAGCACGTTGAGTTCCATCTGCAGAAGGTCGTTTTCGCTTATCTGCCCCATCTTCCGCTTTTCTACAGCCACTTCATAGAGCTTTGTGGCGTTGGCGAGGTTCTGGCGCGATATCGCCAGATTTTCCTGCGCCATGAGCAGCGAGAAATAGTTGGTGATGGCGGTCATGGCCACATCCTCGGTGGCGCTGAGGAAGGCGGCTTTTGCCTCGGCATAGCGTTCGGGTTCGATGCGGCGGCTCCATTTGAGGTTGTTCACACCGAAGATGGGCTGGTTGAGCGTGAGTGCCACCGGAATCGACATGAAACGGTTGGCGTTGAGTTCCATGTCGCGGTAGAAGTCGAACTGCGTTGTGAGTGAGATGGAGCCACCCGTGAGCCAGATGTTCTGCGTGAGCGAGAGTTCTCCGTTGAGCTCCATGTAGTTGTTGCGCACGAAGCTGTAGGAGCCGTTCTCGTTCATGTAGGGGGTGTATTGCTTGTAGTAGCCCGGCAGAGTGGCCGAGAAGTTGACCTCCGGAAGGAGTTCGGCGCGATAGGTGCGGTATTCCCAATAGGCCTGACGCAGCTCGTCGAGGGCCACCGCGGCATCGACCGAGTGCAGTCGCGCACGGTCGATAGCCGCGGTGAGGGTGAGTTGCACCACCTCGCAGCGTGCCCCTAAGGAGGCTAAAAGAATGAAGAATGAAACGATTGATCGCATTGTTGTGAGTTGGGTGGGATGAAACAAGCTTTATTCGTCCTTGAGGGCGATTGCAGGTTCAATTTTCATGGCACGTGAGGCCGGGAACCAGATGCCGAGCACAATCATCAGAGCCATGAGCAGATAGGTGGCAACGACGGTGATGATGTAGCGCGACAGGTCGAAGTAGTCGAACCAGTAGACATGGTTGCTCATCTCATAGTGGCACAGGAGCCAGTCGCAGAGTGCGGCGAGGGGTGTCACGATTGTGAGCAACAGCAATCCCTCGCTGATCAGGCGGCGGAAAATCTCGCCACGGGTGGCACCGTTGACCATGCGCACGGCTATTTCCGACACGCGCTGCTGGGTGCGGAACCAGAATGTGCCCAACAGCCCCAGGAAAATGCTCACCATCAGGAATAGCATCACAACCACGAAGTTGCGCACCATAGTGGCCGAGTCGTTCTGCACCTCCTTGCGCATGCTCTCGAGCGAAACGACCGAACTTAGAAAGATGTTGCCGGCGCGGTAGAAAGTGCTCGATTTCGACAGCACGTTGTCGGCGAAAGTGGAATAAGCCTCCGGTTTCACGCGGATGAGCATCTGCGAACTGAGAATTTGTGCGTCGTCAGATTCATCGAGCTTCATCAACACGCCTCCGTTGGGAGTTTCATACTCGTGGCGCTTGAGCGGTTGGATGATAGCCCCGATGCGGTGTGAGATGGAGTCGCCGGATCGGTCGGCGAGAAAGCGGCGTCCGATAAGGTTTGATTTGTCGGATGTGATGGATTCCTTGTAGCGGTTGTTCCAGAATTCCTCTGTGAGGGTTGTGTCGCGGGCTTCGGCATTGGTGTAGTAGAACAGGTTGGCGCCGAGCAGCCATTCGTCGCGCTCGATCATGCCGGCAATTTCATCGGGCGACTCTCCGTTCACTCCACGCACCCGGAGAACACGGGCGTAGTCGGGCGACACCACGCGTAATGGGACGTAGCTTGTGCGCAGGGTGTCGGGGCCGTTGGAATCCTCCACCAGCACTTGTGAGTTGGAGTTCTGCGTGTAGGGTATTGAATAATGAGTTGCGAGCGCCACAGCCTCCACGTCGGGGTTGGAGCGCAAACGGCGCACGATGGTGCGCGCATCGTCGGCCCATAATGAGCGGGTGGAGTCGGCGGGGTCGTAGCTGTCGCTCGACGATGGCACCATCGTTACGTCGGCGAGGAAGCAGTTGTCGGTTTCAATGCCCATTGGGATGTTGAGCACGGTGATGCGGGTGGCGAGGTAGTCGGTGATATACCACATCACCACGCTCACTACGAGCAGTTCTATTGCAAGCCAAAGATTGCTTCGCCATTCGTTGGCAATCTGGCGTAGAAGTTTTCTTTTCATTGGAGAATTTATGATTATAAGACGAAAGACAAAAAGACGAAAGACAAAAAGCGAGAATAGTTTTCAGCTCTTAGTTTTCAGTTTTTAGAGGCTTCGCCGAATGCTGACTTCTTGCTTCTGATTTCTGATTTCTGACTTCTTGCTTCTGATTTCTTGAATTACTTCTGAAGGCCGCCGATTGCTTCCACGGGGTTGAGGCGGGCGGCGCGCCAGGCGGGAACTGATGCTGTGAGGATGTTGAGCAGGAAGCAGAAGCCCATCGCCCAGAGGAACACGCTGCCATTGAGGAGCATTGCGGGTGTTAGTCCTGTGGAGGTGTTGCTGAACGTCATGTTGGCAAACAGTGTGTCGGCTGCAATCCATGCGAAGAGCACGCTGAACAGGAAGCCGAGCACACCACCGGCGAGGGTGACGATGAGGTTCTCGGTGAGGAGCGTGCGGATGATGCCCCAACGTGTGCAGCCGAATGCACGACGCACACCGATTTCGCTCACGCGGCGGCGCATGCGGCTCTGTGTCATGCTGCTGAGGTTGATGGCCGGGATGAGCAGCAGAATCACGTAGACAAGCGTGCGTTGGCGTGCCTCACTTTCGTAGTCGGGGCTGACGTTGCTCCAATGCATTGCCGAGAGCACCTCCTGCGGGTAGGGCGTGTCGTGGTCAACCATTGTGTATCCTTGGTTTTTAAGCTCGGAGTTAAGTGCTTCCAGGCGGCGGTGCACTTCCTCCTTTATAGCCGGAAAGTTGTCTCGGCTGTCGGCGAGGATGGTTGCGTGGATGGAGCCGAAAAAGTCATCATAACCGTCGGTGTGCTCCTTGGTGAGGGGCACCCATATTTGTGAGTAGGCCGATGATGTAATGGTGGGCACATCTTTCACCACACCTTTTACCTTAGTGCGTGTGAAGTGGTCGAGTAAGAACTCACGTCCGGCCGCCTCGTCGGTGCCGAAAAGTTCGCGGGCGAGCGATTGGGTTATGATTGCGCAGTTGGCGTGGTTTGCCACTTCCTCGGGTGTGAGTGGAGAGCCGTTGAGAAAAGTGAAGTCGAACACGCGCCAGTAGGCTGCGTCGACCCAGCGGATGTCTACACGCACGGGGTTCTTTCCATGCACACCTACGGCTGCGATGTAGGTTCCGGGGCTGAAGTAGGCTGTGGTGTCGGTGTGCTCAAGGTTGCCGTATAGGCGCTTGGCCAATGAGTAGGACATTGTTCCGGAGCCGCCGAAGCCGCTGTTGTTAACTTGTTCGCGGTGGAAAAAGCGTGCGTGCATGAAGCGGTCGCGGTTTGATTCGGGTGCGATGGGCGCCACTTTCACCTCCTGCATCATTACCACCACCATTATCAGGAAAATGGCAAGTGCGGTGCCGGCGAGTGTTACGGTGCCGATTAGCGGCTGCTGCCGCATTTCGCCGATTATCTGTTTTAACATGTTGTGAGCGTTTGTGAGGTTTAGAGATAGGGATTGGTTCAGTCGATTTGGCGGCCGTCGAAGAATCGGATAATGCGGTTGGTCTGCCGGGCTTGTTCCTCGTTGTGCGTAACCATCACGATGGTGCGCCCGTCCTCGCGGTTGAGGGAGTGGAGGAGGCCCATCACCTCGGCACCCATCTTTGAGTCGAGGTTACCGGTGGGTTCGTCGGCGAGGATAATCTCGGGGTTACCCACGATGGCGCGGGCTATAGCCACGCGCTGGCACTGACCGCCTGAGAGCTGCCCCGGCATGTGGCGCATGCGGTGGGCGAGGCCAACACGTTCGAGCACCTCCTTAATCATGCGCGAGCGTTCCGATGAGCTCAGCCCGGTGCGGTAGATGAGAGGGAGCGCCACGTTGTCGGTGACATTGAGGGTGGGGATGAGGTGGAAGCTCTGGAACACGAAGCCGAGCCGCTTGTTGCGGAAGGCGGCGAGGGCACGGTCGCCCATGTTGCCGGTGGTAATGCCGTCGATGGTCACTGAGCCTTTGGTGGGTTTGTCGAGCAGGCCGATGATGTTGAGAAGGGTTGACTTGCCGCAACCCGACGGCCCCATGATGCTTACAAATTCGCCGCGCTCAACCGAGAGGTTTACGTTTTCGAGCGCAATGGTTTCAATTTCCTTGGTGCGGTAGATTTTTTCCACACCTTCGAGTTTAATCATTGACATAAATGAATGGTTGAATTGGATTATTTCAGTTTAAGAGTTGAGTTGCTACGTTGGTCGGTGAGGTCGGAGATTACCACGGTCTCCCCTTCCGAGAGTCCCGATTTTACCTCCACAAACTCGTAGTTGGAGTCGCCGAGCTGCACTTTGCGGCGGTGGAGCTCGTCCCCTTCGACCACGAAGAGATCGTAGGAACCGGGGCCTTTGAAGTAGGGGCCGGTGGGGATGCGGAGCACGGAGTCGTGGATGTCGCACAGCACATGCACTTCGGTTTTGAGGCCGGAGCGCAGGCGGGGATGGTCATCCTCATCGAGCATCACGGTGAAGTTTATCACACCGTTTTTCGACAGCGGGGTGACGTGGGTAACCTTACCGGTGAGTTCGGTGCTCCCGCTTTTCACCACCACGTGTGAGCCTATTGCCACGCGGTCGGCGTAGGTGTCGGCAATCTCGGCCGATATCTTGAAGTGGGAGAGGTCGGCGATGGTTGCCACACGTTCCCCCTGGCTCACCTGCTGGCCGATGCGGTCGTTGATGTATGTGAGGGTGGCGCGGCGCGGCGATTTGAGCCGGGCGTCCTCGAGGGTCTGCTGTTTCTCGTTGTAGTTTTTGTCGAAGATTGAGAGCTCAAGGCGGCTCATGTTTCGGGCGGCCTCCTGCACTCTGCGTTCGTTGGCGAGTTGCTTGCGCAGTTGCTCGAGTTCAAGTTCGCCGGTGTGCCACGCAAATTCGGCCTGTTGCACGCGCTCGCCGGTGCCTGAGCCGATGCTGTCGAGGCGGCGTTCGTTTGCTGCTTCGGCCGCGAGGCGGTTAACAGCCATCTCTTTCACTTTCACCTGCATCTCGAGGTCGGAAAGACGGGTGTGGCTGTTGATGGTTGCCTGTTGCGACTGATAAACTTTGCTCTGTCGCTCCTCGGCCATGCGTTTAATCTCATTTTCGGCGCTTTCAAGGTCGAGGCGGAGCAGCGGGGTGCCTTCAACGAGGGTGTCACCCTCCTTGCAATACACCTCCACGATGCGCGATGAAATGGGGGAGTTGATAATCTGCTCAAAAGCGGCAACAACGTTGCCGGTGCCTGCCACGGAGGTTTCGAGGGTGCCTTTGTCAACCTTTCCCGTGTTTATCGACGACCGTTTCACGCCGGTGCGCATCATCATGCCGGCAATGACAACAGCCGCAACCGCCACGGCTACACCGATGGCAACCTTGCCCCAACGGCGGCGCAGGGTTTTCAAACGTTCTGATTTCGGAATTTCTCTATCCATTTAATTTTTTTGTTTTTTACCCATGCTATATCGTAAAACCGTGCCAAATCGGTTAATGCACTGATTCTCAGCGCGCGCTTGTTTTCACACTGTATGATTATCACACACTCCGTGTGTAACATCATTCAACGTTATTTACATCCTCCCCCAGAATCCCTCACCGTCCCTGGGAAAAAATGAAGGGTGCGCATTGTAGGGTAAATTCTGCTCTTTTAACATGCGCATTGTAGGTTTATCCGCCGGATATATACTTGCGTATTATAAAAACAGGGGTTATATTTGCATTATACGATTTCAAAAGATGTAGGGCTACATGTGAGTCTAAAGTTGTATTTCTTCATAAGGTATAATACAATTAAACATCGGAATTAAATTGAGACAGAGATATGAAAATATTTATATCGGCGGGAGAGGCATCGGGCGACCTTCACGGAGGTGCGCTCGTTGAGGAATTGATTAAACAAAGGCCGGGCATTGGGATTGAATTTCTCGGTGGCGACGAGATGGCTCGGGCTGCCGGCCACGGGCCGCTGATTCATTATCGCGAGATGGCCTACATGGGTTTCGCCGAGGTGCTGCGCAATCTTGGCAAGGTGCTCGGCAATCTCAAGCGGGCAAAGGAGGCGATAACGCAATCGCGCCCCGATGCGTTGATTCTCATTGACTATCCGAGTTTCAACCTCAAGCTCGCAAAGCATGCTTGGGAGTTGGGAATCCCGGTTTATTATTACATCTCCCCCAAAGTGTGGGCATGGAAAGAGTGGCGCGTGAAGGATATTCGGCGCTATTGCCGCAAGGTGCTGTCGATTCTCCCTTTTGAGGTTGAGTTTTTCAAAGGGCACGGAATGGAGGTTGAATATGTGGGAAATCCTTCGGTTGAGGAGGTTGAACGCAAGGAGGGGAACCTGCCGGCAAAGGAGGCATTTCTGAAACGTTGGGGGCTGGATGATGACCGTCCGTTGCTTGCACTTGTGCCCGGCAGCCGCATGGGCGAAATCCGCAACAACCTCCCCGTGATGGATGAGGTGGCGCGACGTTTCCCACAGTTTCAGCCTGTTATAGCTGGTGCGCCGGCAATTGAGTTGAGCGTTTACGGGCAGTATTCCTCCTTTCCGGTGGTGACCGATTCAACCTTCGAGCTGGTGCGCAACTCGGTATGCGCGCTCGTCACCTCTGGCACGGCTACGCTCGAAACCGCGCTGTTGGGCACCCCACAGGTGGTGTGCTACCGCGGTAGCGGGTCGCGGATTTTCTATAACGTGATGAAGCGTGTGTTGAAATGCCCCTTTGTGTCGCTCCCCAACCTTATCGCCGGGCGGGAGGTGGTGCCGGAAATGCTGATGCATCTGTGCAACGCCGACAGTGTGGCAGCACGATTAGCCGAAATTGTGCCCGGTGCCCCCGGGCGTGATGAGATGTTGCGCGGCTATGCCCGCATGCGCGGACGGCTCGGCACATCAACCGCAGCCGCAACGGCCGCCCGCTCAATCCTCTCGGATTTCTAACCGGTCAGCAACTGCTCTCACAATCAACATTGAAGGCGGTGTGTCAAAATTTATGACACACCGCCTTGTTTTAATCCGTATGGAGAGGGTGCTGTCAGAATGGTTTGGCCGGTAGGAGCTTGTGGGTGAGGTCGATGGGAGCGTACTGTAGTACGTGACCGAGACCGAATCCCGCAAGCGACGACCCGGACGAGCCATTATGACACACCCTCCGGGTTAGGGCTTCTTCTCGTATGCCCCGAGAGCTGGAGCCGCTGCGTCGCGCGACACGCCGTAGCGGTCGGTGGCGGTGGCAGGATTCATCAGAGCCGGGTCGCCGGCACCTATGGCGGGGGAAGACGGTTTCAAACGGTAGTTGAACACGTAGGATTCGCGGTCGGTGTAGTAGAGCGGGTCGGTATCCCACAGGCAATCAATGAAATGCTCGTCGTTGGAACCTGCCGATTTGAGCAGGCAACGTTGCAGCGTCACGTCGGTGTCGTTGAGATCGCCGTGGCTGAGGTCAGAGCCGTTGCCATAGATAATGGAGTTGGTGAAAGTGGCCGACAGATAGGGGAGTTCGGCGTTATCCTTGTCGCTTTTATCGGCATTGAGGTGGGCGAGCTGCACGGCCGCACCCCCAAGGGCGGTGAAAAGATAGTAGTTGGCGAATGTGCAGTGGTTGAAAATGTGCTCGCCACCGTTGAGCCAAACAATCCCTTCGGAAGCATCGGTGAGTTCACAACCATAGGCCTCGATTGAACTGTGACGTGCGTTGATGATGTAGCCTTTGGTGTTGCGCACCTGCGAGTTGACCATGCGCAGCCCCGGCACAGAGCCGTTGGATGCCACATAGTCGAGCACAAGGCCGTCGGCCGAGTTGCGGATTGATGCGTGTGAGATTTCGTTGGCGGTGGATGTTGGTCGGAATTCAATGCCGCCCCACTGCCCCGACATGATTTCATAGGGGATGGAAGCCGCCACGAAGCCGAAACGGTCGCCGGTCAGCGCCACGGGCTGTTCGGCGGTGCCGTCGATGCGCAGGGTGCCGTGCACAATCATGCGGGCATCGTCGTGGAAAAACATTTCAGTGCCCGCAGGGATGGTGAGGGTGGCACCGGCTTCAACAACGATGCTGTCGAACACCTGATAGGGTTTTGCGGCATCCATTGTGAAATCGGAGCTGTAGCGGGTGTCACCTTTCAGGCGCGTTACGTCGCGGCCGGTTGCTTTCACCGGCAACTGCGAGCTCACGCCGTTGGTGCGGAACTCGATGTGGCTGATGAGGTCGACGGCCTGATTGCGTCCATTCTCGGGGAGGGTGGCCTCCACAAAGATGAATATCGAATCGTTGGCACGGATTTCAACATTGCTGAACTCGCGTCCGCTCATGCCGTCGACGTTGAGGCGGAAATTGCCCGAGGGATCATCGGCAAAAGCGATACGGCTGATGTTCAGCCCCTTGTCGTGACGGTTATAGACCACGAAACGCTGCGTGGGCGAAGCGTCGAGTGTGAAAAGGGTTCCCAACCTCACGGTGTCGGTTGAGAAGGCGGGCTGGTCGGAGGCTGAGGTGGTCATGCCATCCTCTATGCATGAACTGAGCGCGGCCGACACTGCAAGTGTCAGCACAATCAGTTTGAAGATGTTGCGTAATGCTTTCATAGTCATGTAAGTTATATGGTAACGTAACCGATGCGCATGATATTGCACTGCGGGGGCAGGTTTCACATCTCTTAACCGCACTTGCACAAACCGCATTCAATTCTTATCTTTGTATGTGGCTACGCGTGCCGCGCCCGTCGGGTTCGGGTGGCCTTTTATGTTGGATTGCGGGCAATAAACAGCCCTATCAATCAGTTATATATATCATGAAATATATCATGAGAACTATGAGAACCATCTTTTCAGCCATATCATTGTTGCTATCGGCATCGTTCTGTGCCAATGCATTGACTGTGAGCACAACCGCCGGCGATTTGAAATCGCAGGTGCCTGCTCCCGCCGACGTCACCACGCTCACGGTGACAGGTGAGGTCAACGTGCTCGACTTCGAATTCATATCCTCCGAGATGACTGCGCTCACTTCGCTCAATCTCGCCGACGCCTCTGTTGCCGCATACGAAGGGGCGGCTACCGCAACCGGGCGAACCTCAACACCCGCCAACACCCTCCCCGAATGCGCGTTGATGCTCCGCTCGCTCTCAGCAGTTGTGCTCCCCGCCAACCTCACGGCCATTGCCGACGGCGCTTTGGGTGGCTCGGGCATCACGTCTGTCACTATCCCTCAGTCGGTAACCACGATTGGCGCAGGCTCGTTCGGCAACTGTCAATCACTTAAATCGGTTGTGGTGCCATCTTCTGTCAACGAAATCGGCACAGGAGCGTTCCGCGACTGCAAATCGCTCACCTCGGCTGTGATTTCGGGGCGCCCCGCTCTGCTCCCCACCGGGGTGTTCATGGGTTGCACGGAGCTTTCCGAAGTCTCCCTCCCCGCATCGGTTAAAGAGATTGGCGACGACGCTTTCAATGGATGCGTGTCTCTCGCGGCGGTTGAATTTCCCGAATCGCTTGAAAAAATAGGCAACAAAGCTTTCATGAAAACGGCTCTTGCAAGTGCCAACCTCAGCGGCTGCGCATCTCTCACCACAATAGGCAACTGGGCGTTTGCCGACTGCTCCGCACTCAGCGATGTTAAATTCGCCCCCGAAGTTGCCACGATTGGCACCGGAGCATTCTATAACGATGCCGACCTCCCGCTTGGGGAGCTCCCTGCCAACATTACCAAAATCAGCGACTTCTCATTGCGCGGCACTGCCGGTGCCGACCCCTCGTTCCTCGCCGCCTCGCAGGTCGATTCAATCGGTGCCTACGCCTTGGCAAACTGGACTGCCATTCACGCGCTCACCATCCCTGCTTCGGTGCAGCATATCGGCGACGGAGCGATGGCCAACTGGACAAACCTCAGCGAGATTTCGGCTGCCGATGTGGAGTCGGTGCCCACTCTCGGAGAGGATGTGTGGCGCGGGGTAAATCAACCCTCGGTCCAACTCACCGTGCCCCAGAGCCTTGTGGATGAGTTCATGGCCACCCAACAGTGGAAAGAGTTTGATATCGTAGGCGACACCACAAGTTCAGATATCACGATTGCCGATGCTGCAGTGGATGCCGGCGGTCTGACGGCCCGTTTCGAGGGGATGACCCTTGTGGTTGAATCGGCATCGGTGCCGGTGGCTGAGGTGCGTGTCTACGATGTGCAGGGTCGCCGCTTCAGCATGCCCGTGGCTGCCGAATCGCATCGTGTGAGCGTTGACACCTCGGCATGGAACACAAAGGTGATGATTGTTAACGTGTTGCTCGGCGACGGAACTGCCGCTGCCCTCAAACTGTCGCGCCCCTGACAGTCCTCTCCACGCCAACCGGCATTAGATGCCGCCATTATTTTAACAGGCTCATGACGAGCTTAAACACATCTGCTGATGAATGACAACTATATAGTCTCTGCGCGAAAATACCGCCCGTCGACATTCTCGTCGGTGGTGGGGCAGAAGGCTCTCACGGCAACGTTGCGCAATGCTATCGCAACCAACCGTCTGGCCCACGCCTATCTCTTCTGCGGTTCGCGCGGGGTGGGCAAAACGTCGTGCGCGCGCATCTTTGCCAAAACCATAAACTGCGAGCATCCCACTGCCGAGGGGGACCCCTGCAACGAGTGCAGCTCATGCCGACAGTTTAATGAAAACCGCTCGCTCAACATCCTTGAGCTCGACGCGGCAAGCAACAACAGCGTTAACGACATCCGCGAGCTTACCGACCAGGTGCTTGTGCCCCCCACCGAAGGGCGCTACAGGGTGTTCATCATCGACGAGGTGCACATGCTTTCGCAGGCGGCATTCAATGCGTTCCTCAAAACGCTTGAGGAACCCCCCGCCCATGTGATTTTCATTCTCGCAACAACCGAGAAGCACAAGATTATACCCACCATCCTGTCGCGTTGTCAGATTTATGACTTCAGCCGCATCACCATTGCCGACATCATCGACCATCTGGAATATGTGGCCTCGCAGGAGGGGATTACCACCGAACGTTCGGCCCTGAACGTGATTGCACGCAAGGCCGACGGCGCCATGCGCGATGCCCTCTCGATTTTCGACCAGGTAGCGGCATCCTCGCGTGGCAACATCACCTATCAGTCAACTATCGACAACCTCAATGTGCTCGATGAGCGCTATTACTCGCGGTTGGTCGACGCTTTCAAAAGCGGCGATGTGCCGGCCGCGCTGATGGTCTACAAGGAGGTGCGCGAGCGTGGCTTCGACTCCCACTTTTTCGTGAACGGACTGGCGCAGTATCTCCGCGACCTCATGGTGGCGCGCAATCCGCTCACATTGCCGTTGCTCGACACCGACGATGCCGTGAAAGAGCTTATGGCAAAGCAGGGTGAGGGGCTCGAACCGGCGTTTTTCTACGCCGCCATGAGCTTGTGCAACGATGCCGACCTTGCCTATCGTCAGTCGTCGAACAAAACTTTCCTCGTCGAGCTCCTGCTCATCAAGCTGTGCCAACAACACAGCCCCTCCCCCGGTTATAGCGGCAACGGAGAGGGGCCTGCATTGAAAAAAATTGAGGTAGCTCCCCAGGCTGCCCCCGCCGCTCCACAGGCAGCGCAACCTGTTGCACAACCTCGCCCGGTTGCGGGTGGAACCTCGGTTCAACAAGCACCGCAACCTGTCGCGCAGCCTGCGGTGGCGCAAGCCGCCCCGCAGCGGCAGACTCCCCCGCCGCACACTCCGGCGCCCGCGCCTCCGCGTGCAGCCGTATCCACCGCCCCACGCCGTGCAACAGCGGGCAGGGGGCATGTGTCGATGGCGGCGGCCTTCGAGGAGAAAACGCCCGCGCAGCAACAGGCCGAAACGGTGGCTGCTCCGCGCAACCGCGCTCCGTTCAGCCACGAGCAGCTTCTGCAACTGTGGGAGAAGTATATGGCCGCCAACCCCAAAGCGCATCTGTTGATTAACACCATGCGTGCCCACACGCCCCAGCCTGCCGGTGATGCCTCGCACCCCGAGCTTTATGTGGTTACGGTTGTGAATCCCGGTCAGGTTGAAATCATGAATCAGGAGAAGCCGCAGCTGCTCCCTGCATTGCGCTCGGCATTGAACAACGATTATTTCGATTTCACTCTTGCCGTTGATGAAAATGCCGCCGCCCCCACAGCGTGGAGCGACCGCGATGTGCTCAACCACATGGTTGAAAATTCTCCCCACCTCGCCAAATTCATCACCGATTTCAAGCTTACGCTTTCCTGATTGTTCTGCGAATGCTTATACTTATATAGGTACCCGGCGCATCCGTCCGCAGGAAGATGTTGATGTTTGGGCATAAAAAAACGAGAAATTGCCGTCACGGTAACTTCTCGCTAAATAATAAACCAATCATTATCACATTTCTTGCAATGGAAAAAGTAATTTTGCTATGTACCTATAAAACGCACCCCGGGCAGAAAGGTTCATTGCAGCGCAAAAAAAATCAATATTTTTTTGCCATAGTATGAATAGGGCGTGATAAATAGTTGGTAATCAATATTTTAATCGTTAATAATTAATTGCTATTTTTTTCGTCGAAGATTCTGCGTATCTTTGTAGTAATTGACTGCGGGAGGCGATCTTCTCAGTCTGTCAATTTTAATTAACATAGGTGTGAAACTATTTTGCCCCGCTCACCCATAACTTTGCATTACAAACAGGAAATCTCACTTCACTCTACATATCAACGAAATGGAAAAGACTTCAAAAACAAAGAAAACACCCATAAAGAAATCCGATAAAAGCGTCGATCCCAAAGAGGCAAAAGCCAACGCTCTCACCCAAGCCCTCAACGCCATTGAGAAAAACTATGGCCGCGGTGCAATCATGAAACTCGGCGATGAAGCCATCGAGCAGGTTGAGGTTATCTCCTCGGGCTCCATCGGTCTCAACTATGCACTCGGCGTGGGTGGCTATCCCAAAGGTCGTATCATCGAAATCTACGGCCCCGAATCGTCGGGTAAAACCACTCTCGCGCTCCACGCCATTGCCGAAGCTCAGAAAAAAGGTGGCATCGCCGCGATGATTGATGCCGAGCATGCTTTCGACCGCTTCTATGCCGAAAAGCTCGGTGTGGATGTTACCAACCTCCTTATCGCGCAGCCCGACAACGGTGAGCAGGCGCTTGAAATCGCCGACCAGCTCATCCGCTCCGCTGCCATCGACATTCTTGTTGTCGACTCGGTTGCCGCTCTCACCCCCAAAAGCGAGATTGAAGGAGATATGGGCGACCGCAACGTGGGTTTGCAGGCGCGATTGATGTCGCAGGCCATGCGCAAGCTCACCGGCACCATCTCACGCACCAACACAGTGTGCATTTTCATCAATCAGCTGCGCGAGAAAATCGGCGTAATGTTCGGCCCGTCGGAAACCACAACCGGTGGTAACGCGCTCAAATTCTATGCGTCCGTTCGCGTCGATATCCGTCCGGGCAACTCAATCAAGGATGGCGACAACGTCTTTGGCAAGCATGCCAAAATCAAGGTTGTAAAGAACAAGGTCGCTCCCCCCTTCAAGCGCTGCGAGTTCGACATTATGTTCGGCGAGGGTATCTCCAAGGCAGGCGAGATTGTCGACCTCGGCGTGGAATATGACATCATTCAGAAGAGCGGCTCGTGGTTCAGCTATAACGGCTCCAAACTCGCGCAAGGACGTGATGCCGCCAAGCAGGTGATTCTCGATAATCCCGAGCTTGCCGAAGAGCTTGAGGAGAAAATCATGGAGGCTCTCAAGTCCTCTCCCGCACCCAAATCAAAATCGAAGAAAACGAAAGGTAAAGCAGCCGCCAACGATGATGACGACGACGCACCCAAGTCGGCCTCAACGAAATCGGCACCCGATACCGACGACGACACCGATGAGCTCGACCTCGACCTCGACGACGATTTCGACGAAGACGACGATTTCTCCCTCGAAGAGGATATGTAACCCGCTGCAAAGCCCGATGTTATAAACGGCGGTGTGTCAAAATCCTGCATTTTGACACGCCGCCTTGTTCTATCCGAAACTGTGCACCCACGTAGAGCCGCCATACATGGCGGCTTGTATCTCCCCCACCACTACTTCGTCCCTAAAGTCCTCTCCCGCAAGCTGCCTTCTATGGCAACTCCGCATGTAGAAAGAACATAACAGAGGCCGCCCGACATTCGGGCGGCCTCTGCCTATTCTGATATATTCCGTAGCGTTTAGAACTCTGCTGATTTGGGAGTGCGGGGGAAGGGGATGACGTCGCGGATGTTTGTCATGCCGGTAACGAAGAGCACCAGACGCTCGAAGCCGAGACCGAAGCCCGAGTGGGGAACGGTGCCGAAGCGGCGGGTGTCGAGATACCACCACATATCCTTCATGGGGATGTTCATCTCCTCGATGCGGGTCATGAGCTTGTCGTAGTTCTCCTCGCGTTCCGAGCCGCCGATGATTTCACCGATGGCGGGGAAGAGCACATCCATTGCGCGCACTGTCTTGCCATCCTCGTTCTGCTTCATGTAGAAGGCTTTGATTTCCTTCGGATAGCCTGTGAGAATTACAGGACGCTTGAAATGACGCTCAACAAGGAAGCGTTCATGTTCGCTCTGGAGGTCGACGCCCCAGCTTACCGGGAACTCGAATTTATGACCCGATGCGAGCAGAATGTCGATTGCCTCTGTGTAGCTCAGGCGCACGAAATCGGTGTTGATAACCGATTCGAGACGGTTCACGAGCTCCTTGTCGTAGTGTTCGGCAAGGAAGTCGATGTCGTCGCGGCAGTTGTCGAGCGCGTAGCGGATGCAATATTTGAGGAAGTCCTCGGCGAGGTCCATGTTCTCGTCAATGTCGATGAACGCAACTTCGGGCTCAATCATCCAGAATTCGGCGAGGTGACGCGGGGTGTTGGAGTTTTCGGCGCGGAATGTGGGGCCGAAAGTGTAGATGGCACCGAGGGCGGTGGCACCCAACTCACCTTCGAGCTGACCCGACACGGTGAGTGCGGTGGGCTTGCCGAAGAAGTCGCACGAATAGTCAACGGCACCCTCTTCAGTGCGGGGCATGTCGTTGAGGTTGAGCGTTGTTACTTGGAACATGGCACCGGCACCCTCGCAGTCGCTTGCGGTGATGAGGGGGGTGTTGAGGTAGTAGAAGCCGCGTTCCTGGAAGTAGCGGTGAATGGCGTAGGCGAGGGTTGAGCGCACGCGCAACACGGCTGAGAAGGTGTTGGTGCGGGGGCGCAGGTGGGCTATCTCACGCAGAAACTCGAGGGAGTGACCCTTCTTCTGCAGGGGATAGGTCTCGGGGTCGGCGGTGCCGTAAACCTCAAGTTCGCGGGCCTGAATCTCGATGGTCTGCCCTTTGCCCTGGCTTTCCACCAACATGCCGGTCACGGCCATTGCCGAGCCGGTGGTGAGCGGTTTGAGCTGCTCGTCGGTGAAATTGTTCATGTCGAACACAATCTGCAGGTTCCTGATTGTGCTGCCGTCGTTGAGGGCCACGAACTGAACATATTTGTTGCCGCGGTGGGTGCGCACCCATCCTTTTACACACACTTCCTGACCCACCAGTTCGGTGGCGCGGTCGAACACGTGTGCTATTTTGATTCGTTTCATAATCTTAAGTTTTTTGTTTTCGGCTTCAATTATTCGAATGAACCCATCTTCAGGAAGTTAACCTCTTCCTGAGTGAGGTAGCGCCAGCGGCCGCGGGGGAGGTTCTTCTTGGTGAGACCGGCGAAGTAAACGCGGTCGAGCTTGGTCACGTGGTAGCCGAGCGATTCGAAGATGCGGCGCACGATGCGGTTGCGTCCCGAGTGGATTTCGATGCCGGCCTGGTTGCGGTCGGTCTCGGTGGCGTAGGAGATGGCGTCGGCGTGGATGGGACCATCCTCAAGCTCGATGCCGTCGGCGATGCGCTGCATATCCTCTTCGGCGATATCCTTATCTGTCCACACGTGATAGATTTTTTTCTTCACGTATTTGGGGTGGGTGAGTTTCGAGGCGAGGTCACCGTCGTTGGTGAGAAGGAGCACGCCGGTGGTGTTGCGGTCGAGACGTCCCACGGGGTAGATGCGTTCGTTGCATGCACCCTTCACGAGGTCGAGCACTGTTGTGCGGCCGTTGGGGTCGTCAGAGGTCGTCACGCAATCTTTGGGCTTGTTGAGCAGGATGTAGCACTTGCTTTCGAGTGCAACCACCTTTTCATCATATTCAACGGTATCGTCGTGTGAAATCTTGGTGCCGAGCTCGGTTACAACCTGACCGTTTACCTTCACCAGACCCTGCTGGATGAATTCGTCGGCTTCGCGGCGCGAGCAGATGCCTGCGTTGGCCATGAATTTGTTCAGGCGGATTTTTTCATCGGGATCGGGGAGCGGCAGCTCATATTCAATGCGTTTGGGACGGGGAACGAAGCTCTTGCCCTGGCGCATGGGACCCTTCTGGAAGCGGTTGCCCGGGCCGTTGGGGCGGCGGTTGTTCATGTAGCCACCCTGCTGTTGACGGGGCTGGTAGCCACCTTCCTGCTGCTGGCCGTAGTTGTTGCGGGGCTGATAGCCGCCCTGCTGATTGTTGCGGTTGTAGCCGTTCTGACGGGGCTGGTAGCCACCCT
>CAJUIT010000012.1 GCA_910586565.1 uncultured Muribaculaceae bacterium
TATTCATAGATGAACATTCCATCGTCGGAGAGTTCGTTGTGCCAAGTGCGATGATTGGGTTGTGGCCACCAAACAATTTCATCGGGGTGATTGGGCACTACTACCGAGCTGACACGGAGGTAGCCGCGGTGCTTTGGTTTGGTTTCAAACACTGCGGCAATATCATCTATGTTGGTCAGCCAATCTTCCGTGTTGACCGAGAAGAAACCACGGGATTTGTAGTATTCCGGAGTGGAGCGGGTAATGGAGTAGTCACAAGGAAGAAATTTATCGTCGAGGGCAACAATGCGTGTGCGTATCTCCGACACGATATTGTCAACCTGCTCATGTATTTCCTGGAGTGAGCCCGATGCTCTGACAACGAAAACATCTGCTTTGGTTGCGTCGGCAACCTCACGGTTTCGGATAGCATCTTTGAGTTTCTGCTCGTCAGTTTCATGGTAAGCCTCGTTTACCTCAACTATCATGCCGACTTGGGGCAGATACAGATCCGCAAGGGCATAACCCTCCTTGCGCTTTACATACTGCTGGAGCACAAAGCGAACACGAATGTCGTCAAGACGATGCCAAAGTCGGTTAATGACATAGCTTTCTGTGGGTTTGTTGGCTATCTTGGCCAACATGTTTGTGATTATGATTCTTTGAAAGTTCATATTTTCAACTTTAATTTGTAACCCTGAAAGAGGACAAATAAAAAGAGCGACAGCCAAACTTTCTCCTTATCTGCTTTAGCGGGTTCTGGTAAACCTTGAGTCCAAATAAGTAAAAAGCAGTCTGCGCCCTTGTTCGGGTACAAACCAACCTTTTGACTTATTACTCGGTGACTCGTTAGAAAATTTACCAGATTTGCTAAAGTCCAAATAATCTGTCGAAAAGAGGTGTTTGAAATATGTCTTGTTTAGTTATTCTCTGTTTCTTGCTTCTGATGGGGTATATAGGTTCAACAATACCCCAAAATAAGCAAAAATTTTCGAGACAGACAAGAACATATCGCAGAACTGCTCGGGAATATGCTGCAAAACATCTAAAAAGTCCACACGGAGGAAATTCCATGTGGACCTTTAAGTGATAAGTAAGTCGTGGAAATTATACCGCCCAAACAGAGGTTTGTTGCATACAGCATTCTTAAAAATAGTTAACTGTATCTTAACTCAAAGCGCAAAGAAAAAGGGGGGCTGTAACGGAGGCGGGGAATGGGTGGTGCTATGAGGGTGATTCGGTTTCTTCGGGGAATGGGAGGGAGAAGCGGGCCGACTGGGCGATGCGCTTGTTGCGCCAGCATTTGCGGCACACGGCAATGTAGCGTTCGTCGCCACCGATTTCAACCTGGGCGCCCTCGTTGACGAAGTCGCCGTTGGCGTCGATGCGTGCGTTAACAATTGTTTTGTGGCCGCAGGTGCATGTTGATTTAATCTCGTCGATTGTGTCGGCAATCTCAAAGAGGCGGCGCGACCCTTCGAATAGTTTTGTCTGGAAATCGGTGCGCAATCCGTAGCAAATCACGTTACAACCGAAATCATCTACCACGCGCGAGAGTTGGTCGACCTGCTGTGCCGAGAGGAACTGGGCTTCATCAACGAGGAACCATTCAACCAACGCACCGATGTGCTTGAAGTAGCTGCGGGCAAACTCATAGAGGTCGGTGTCGGGATAAATCCACTGGCATTCGCGCTCAATGCCGATGCGCGATTTAATCACATTCTTTTTGTCGCGGGTGTCGACCACGGGCTTCATGCAGAGATAGCGCATTTTGCGCTCTTCAAAGTTATAAGCTGTTGTGAGCAACAGAGCCGTTTTTGCCGAGCCCATTGTGCCGTAGCGGAAATAGAGTTTGCCTATGCGGTTCACGTTCAGATGTGTTATGATTCGGTTTGAAAGGAGGCGGATGCCAACAAGTTTCCATCCGCTTATCGTGGGTAAAGTTAGAAAAAGTTCAGCGATTAACCGCCCCCACATTTTCAAAACTTATCAACATTTCTTTGTCAGTCGTTTTTTCAGTAACTTTGCATTAACAAAAAGAATCACCGTTAATGACCGACGAAACACAACATACTGCCGAGAGGAGCGACCTGCTGCACGACAGCTGGGACCGCGAGCACCTTTGGCACCCCTACACGTCAACAATCAACCCCCTCCCCACCTACAAGGTTGAATCGGCATCGGGGGTGAGAATCAAACTTGCCGACGGCACCGAACTGATTGACGGCATGTCGTCGTGGTGGGCTGTAATCCACGGCTACAACCACCCCGTGCTCAACCGCGCCATTGAGCAGCAGGTGGCAAAAATGAGCCATGTGATGTTCGGAGGTCTCACCCATGAGCCTGCCATAGAGCTTGGCAAAAGGCTGCTGTCGGTTGCGCCCCCGTCGATGCACAACATATTTTATGCCGACTCGGGCTCGGTTGCCACCGAGGTTGCGATGAAAATGGCTGTTCAGGCTGCTGTGAGCCGCTCGGGTTCACACCGCAAGACCAACTTTGCCACCATCCGCTCGGGCTACCACGGCGACACCTGGAATGCCATGAGCGTGTGCGACCCTGTCACCGGCATGCACGGGGCATTCGGCAGCGCGCTGCCGGTGCGTTTTTTTGCTCCGCAGCCACAATCGCGTTTCGGCGGAGAATGGAACCCCGACGACATCGCCCCCATGCGCGAACTGCTGTCGGAAAAACGCGATGAGATTGCAGCCGTGATTCTCGAACCGATTGTGCAGGGGGCAGGGGGAATGTGGTTCTATCACCCGCAATATCTGCGCGAATTGCGCAAACTATGCGACGAATTCGGCATCTATCTCATTTTCGACGAGATTGCCACCGGATTTTGGCGCACCGGCAAATTCTTCGCTTGGGAACATGCCGGAGTGGAGCCCGACATAATGTGCATTGGCAAAGGGCTCACAGCCGGCTACATGACCATGAGCGCCGTGCTCACAACCGCCGAGGTTGCCCGCACCATTTCGGAGGGGGAAGCCGGTGTGATGATGCACGGCCCCACATTCATGGGCAATCCGCTCGCCTGCTCCGTGGCAATAGCTTCATTCGATTTGCTGGCGCAGGAGGATATGGAGGCGAAAGTCAACAACATCAGCCGGTTGCTTGAGAGCGGACTCGCACCCGCCCACGAACTGACCGACGATGTGGCCGACGTGAGAGTGCTGGGCTCAATCGGCGTGGTTGAGGTTAAACAACCTGTTGATGTGGGACGTTTTCAAAAAGAGTGCGTGAGCCGCGGAGTGTGGATTCGTCCGTTCGGCCGCAACGTCTACGTAATGCCCCCCTACACCATCACACCCGACGAGCTTCACACCCTCACCACCGAAATGTTGAACATACTGCGCTCCGGAAAATGGAAATAAGAGACTATCTGCAGAAGCTCCACGAAGAGGGCAACTACCGCGAGATTCCCACCGTGGGTCCCCTCACCGTCACCGACTTCTCTACAAACGATTATATGGGTTTCGGCCAGGACGCCGAACTTCAGGCAAAATTTTTCGCCGACCCGATTTCAGCAACCGTGCCGATGACCTCGTCTGCGGCACGCCTGCTCGCACCGCGGCAGATTGAATACACCAATCTTGAGGTGTTTCTCAGCCTGCTCTACAAAAAGCGCCGTGGCGACGACACGGCCGCACTGCTATTCAACAGCGGCTACCACGCCAACACGGGATTGATTTCTTCAATCGCCACTCCGGGCACACTGATTGTTGCCGACAAACTGGTGCATGCGAGCATTATCGACGGCATAGTGCTGTCGCGTGCCCCGTTCACCCGTTTCCGCCACAACGATTTCGATCATCTCGAACAGATTCTCAAATCAAAAGCCGCCGACCACCGGCAGGTGCTTGTGATTGTGGAAAGCGTTTACAGCATGGATGGCGACCGCGCCGACATAGAACGCCTTATCGAGCTGAAACGCCTCTACCCCAACGTGATGCTCTATGTTGATGAAGCACATGCGTTTGGAGTGCTCGGCCCAAAAGGGCTCGGCCTCGGCGCCGGCAGCACTGCCCCTGCCGAAATCGACATAACCGTTGGCACATTCGGAAAGGCCGCGGCTTCGATGGGAGCATTTGCCATTGTGGGGCGCGACATGCGCGACTACCTTGTGAACACCGCCCGCAGCTTCATTTTCTCCACCGCACTCCCACCCATGCAAACGGCATGGACCCGCTTCACCCTCGGGAATCTGGTGCAGAAAGATAACCGCCGCGAACACATTGCCCGTTTAGGTGTGCAACTGCGCGAAGTGCTCGGAAAATACACCGACCACCCCATCGAGGCATCGCACATTCAGCCCCTCATCATTGGCGACCCCCACAAAGCGGTGGAATTGTCGAGGCAGTTGCTGTCGCGCTACGGCATAAAGGCCCTCCCCATCCGTCGCCCCACAGTGCCCGCAGGCACCGAACGCCTCCGCTTCAGCCTCTCAGCAGCCATGCTGCCGCGCGACATCGAAGCTCTCGACAGCGCGCTGCACGACCTCATGTAAAAGGCTAAGTAAGTCATGGAAAAAGTATTTATCACCCGCAATCAGGGCTCACGACTCATCATATTATTTGCCGGTTGGGGAATGGATGCCAATCCGTTCCTCACACTGCATAAACCGGGCTACGACATCCTGCTGGTGTTTGACTACACCTCATTCACACCCGCGCGCGACTGCAATTCATTGGCTGAATGCGCACGGGAGTATGACGAAGTTGTGGTTATCGGGTGGTCGTTCGGCGTGAGGATTGCCAATGATTTCCTGGCGATGAACGGCGGTGAGATTCAGCTCACTAAAGCCATTGCCGTTAACGGCACCACCACCCACATCGACGATGCCGCAGGCATTCCGCAGGCCATTTTCCGCGGCACGCTGCAAAACCTCTCCGACATTACATTGCGAAAATTCCGCAGACGCATGTTTGCCTCGGCCGATGCTTTCAGTCAATTCATGGGCCACGCTCCCCAACGAACGCTATCTTCACTCACTTCCGAACTCGAGACATTCGGAACTCTTGCTGCAACGACACCGTCGCCCCGATGGTCATGCGCTGTAACCGGGGGTACCGATGCTATTTTTCCACCCGCAGCACAGCAAACCGCGTGGCAAGGATTTCCCGCCGATGTGTATGCGGATATGCCCCACTTCCCCGATTTCCAATCGCTTCTCGACCGCTACATAATCGACAAGGAATTGGTTGCGGAGCGCTTTTCGGAAGCGCGCCACACCTACCGCGACAACGCTCTGATTCAGCATTCGGTGGCCCGCCGACTGTGGGAACTCACCCGCGAGCATCTCCCCATGCCTGCAAATGGGGCAAAAGTTCTTGAAATCGGTGTGGGGCAAGGTGTTCTCACAGGCCTTTACCACAACAGCCTGCCCGATGCGGCGCTAACGTTGTGGGATATCGCCGACATCGACACCTCCACGCTTCCCGGCAATGCACGCTTCGAGCGGTGCGATGCCGAAACGGCAATCAACAACACAACAGCCAAATACAACCTGATTATAAGCGCGTCAACGATTCAGTGGTTTAACTCACCGGGGGGATTTATCGAAAAAGCGGCACAGGCACTCGCGCCCGGCGGAGTGCTCGCGATTGCCCTTTACGGCCCCGAGACCTACCGCGAACTAACCCGCGTGACAGGCAATTCGCTGAACTATCCCACCCTCGGCACACTTTTATCCGCAGCCGAAAGAGCATCACTGCTTCCCGTGGAGGCCCGGGAGGAAACCGTGGAGGCAACTTTCGATTCGTTGAAAAGCTTGTTGCGCCACATCAAACTCACCGGCGTCAACGCTCTCGAACGCAAACAGACGGTAGCCACATCCGGCAAAGGGAACACTTCGAAAGCAGTGGCCATTCTGCGCCACTACCCCACCGCTCCCGACGGCTCGGCAACACTGACCTACCACCCTGTTTACCTGATTTTAAAGAAACAAAACTAATACGTAAGTACTCAAGCACAAATGGCTCAGACATATTTCATTAGCGGCATCGATACCGACGCAGGGAAAAGTTTCTGCGCGGGTTGGTGGGCCCGCAAATTGATGGATGAGGGGAAACGCGTGATTACCCAGAAATTCATCCAGACCGGCAACCGCGAGTTTTCGGAAGATATAGAAGTTCACCGCAAACTGATGGGCACGGGAATGCTCCCCGAGGACCTCGACCACACCACGGCACCGGTGATTTTCTCTTATCCATGTTCGCCCCAGCTCGCCGCCCGAATCGACGGGCGCGACATCGACCTCAACCTCATCGACGAGGCCACCCACAAATTGTCGGAACGCTACGATGTTGTGCTTGTGGAGGGTGCCGGGGGACTGATGGTGCCGGTGACCGACGATTTTTTCACAATCGATTATGTGTCATCGCGCAATCTGCCCCTTGTGTTTGTGGTGCATGGCGCCCTCGGCTCCATCAATCATGCAATACTTTCGCTTGAGGCAATCAAAGCCCGCGGCATAAAGCTCGCATGTGTGCTCTACAACACATTCTACGACACCGACCCGATGATTGCCGCCGACACGCACGGTTTTATCGAACGCTACATCACACGGCATTTCCCCGGCACTGAGATAGTAGATGTTCCCAAACTGACGCCACAAACTTAATTAATTATAATTACACACCGTAGCAAGCGGTGTAGTCTTTAGCTTTATTTAATATGGGCGATGAAGCTAAATCAGATTGTTTTTTGTTATCTTTGCAAATGTAAAATAAGTGGGTGGCGGGCATAAGATATTATTCCCGCCACCTGCGTTTTTAGAGTGTTTCACCCATGGTGGCTCTGTATTCAATCAAGCTGAAAAGTCACCTGTTATCATATAGCCAGATTTAAAACCGGAGATGCTAAGTATCACCAAACAACAGCTTTTGGAATTTCCCGAGGTAAAATATCCCGGGAAAGTGATTCTCGTTGATTCCGCCGCCAAAAGCCGCAGCGCTCTCTCCTACCTCAAAAAAGTAAAACAGGTTGGGTTCGACACCGAAACCCGCCCGTCGTTTCAAAAATTCCGTCACTACAATGTGTCGCTTGCCCAGATTTCAACCGGCAATGAATGTTTCCTGTTCCGCCTCAAGCAGATAGGTGGCATTGAAGGGTTCATGAAATTTCTGGAGAATCCCGACATTCAAAAAATAGGGCTGTCGCTCAAAGACGATTTCCATTCGCTTGCCAAACTCGCGCCCTTCAACCCCGGAGGGTTTGTGGAGCTGCAGAGTTTTGTGAAAGATTTTCAGATTGCCGACAACAGCCTCCAGAAAATCTACGGCATAATTTTCGGCGAACGCATTTCAAAGAACCAACGCCTCACCAATTGGGAAGCTCAGGAGCTCACAGAAAACCAGCAACACTATGCGGCCATTGATGCCTGGGCTTGCCAGCGCATCTACAACCATCTGGTTGCCGGCAACTTCCATCCCGAGGAGTCGCCCTACGTCATGACCGAACCCGCACCGTTCACCACCTGACATCAACATCATAGTTATCCCTAACCATCCACCACAACCATCAATTTATGCGTGCGATTATCCTACCCCTCATTCTCCTTGTCTACCTCATTGTGATGGTTGTGCTCGGCTGGCCGTCCTACACCTCGGGGGCAACCTCGGGGCTGCTCTATTTCGGCGGCACAGCCTTGTGCCTGGCATGCATCATCATGCTGCATTTCAACCTCAAACGCGCGGCACGGCGCCGACGGTCGCAATCGGCAGGCAAAAACTGATTGCGATAAGCTACCCATTATATCACGCAACATCCCCTCAATCCCAATAATATGACAAAATCATTATCAATCACAGCAATGGCACTTGTTACAACAGCAGCCATCACAGGATGCGCAGGTTCAAAATACCCCAAAGCGCCATCTGACAACACTGTTGACGAATATTTCGGCGTGAAAGTGGCCGACCCCTACCGCCCGCTTGAAAACGACACCTCGGCAACAACCCTCAAATGGGTGGAGGAGCAACGAGCCCTCACCGAGGATTATCTCGCCGCCATCCCGTTCAGAGGTGCGCTGCGCAACCGCATTGCCCGTTTCAACAACTATGTGAAGCAGGGCGCTCCCTGGAAAGGTGCCGACGGCCGCTACTACTATTTCAAAAACGACGGATTGAAAAACCAGTCGGTTCTCTACCGCACCGACGACCTTGCTAAAGAGGGTGACGTGTTCCTCGACCCCAACACCCTGTCGGACGACGGTACTGTGGCACTCACAGGCATCTCCATGTCGAACAACGGCAAACAGATGGCCTACACCATCTCACGCAGCGGCTCTGACTGGACCGAGATTTTTGTGGTTGACACCGAAACCGGCAAATTGCTCGACGACCACATTGAATGGGCCAAATTCACCGATGCCGCATGGTGGAAAGACGGCTTTTTCTACAGCGCCTACGACCGTCCCGAAGCCGGCAAGGAATTTTCCAACGCCAACGAAAACCACCGCATCTACTATCACCGCCTCGGCACTCCGCAAACCGATGACAAGGTGGTGTTTGAAGATAAGGAAAATCCGCTCCACTTCCACACCGCCTTCGTGCCCGACAATGAGAAATATATTTTCGTGTCGGTAGGTGGTCAGGGATTCGGCGAAGGGCTGCTCATGAAAGACCTCACCAACGAAAATGCCGAATGGATAACCATCGAACCCTCGCAGGATTTCGCCAACAGCGTTATCGATGTGATTGGCGACGACATCTACATTCTCACTTCGGCCGACGCCCAGCGCAACCGCATTGTGAAAGTTTCGGCAAAGAATCCTCAGCGTGCCAATTGGCAAACCGTTGTTCCCGAAGCCGAAGGGGTGCTCTCGTCGGCAACCCGCTCGGGCAACGACCTTGTGCTCAACTATGAGAAAGATGCTTCGGCTCACCCGGCCATCTATTCCCTCTCGGGCACAAAACTCACCGACATCACTCTCCCCACCTACGGCACCGTGGGAATTTCGGCATCGGCTAAAAACGATGATATTTTCTACACATTCTCATCATTCCTCTACCCCGCAAGCATCTACCGCTTCGACAAGAAAACCGGCGAGAGCACCCTGGTGGCCACTCCCGAAATTGAGGGTTTCAACGCTGCCGACTACGTGACCGAACAGGTGTTCTACCCCTCGGCCGACGGCACAAAGATTCCCATGTTCATAACCTACAAGAAAGGGCTTGAACGCAACGGTGAGAATCCCGTTTACCTCTACGGCTACGGAGGCTTTGACATCTCCCTTCCCCCCTCCTTCTCCCCCAACCGACTGGTGTGGCTTGAGAATGGCGGCATCTACGCACAGGCCAACCTGCGCGGCGGCGGCGAATATGGCGAGGCATGGCACGAAGCCGGCACAAAAATGAAAAAGCTCAATGTGTTCAACGATTTCATCGCCGCTGCCGAATATATGATTGGCGAAGGGTGGACATCGCCCGAACATATCGTGATTGAAGGTGGCAGCAACGGCGGTCTGCTCGTGGGTGCAGTCACCAACATGCGCCCCGACCTCTTCAAGGTTGCAATTCCCCGTGTGGGCGTTATGGATATGATGCGCTATCACCTGTTCACCATCGGGTGGAACTGGGCTTCTGACTACGGAACAAGTGCTGACTCCCCCGAGATGGCCAACTATCTGCTCGGTTACTCGCCCGTTCACAACATAAAGAACGACGGCACACCCTACCCCGCCATCATGGTGACCACCGCCGACCACGACGACCGCGTGGTGCCCGCCCACTCATTCAAATATGCTGCGGCATTGCAGGCTGCCAACACCGGCGATGCGCCCAAAATCATTCGCATCGACAGCAAGGCCGGCCACGGTGCAGGCAAACCGATTGCCAAGGTTATCGATGAGTATGCCGACATCTACTCGTTCATTTTCCACAACCTCGGCATCACACCCGACACCGGCGATACCGCAGGAGAATAACTGCTTGTTTAACACCGAAAAAAGCAACCCGATTTGCACGGATCAAAGAAACTACTGACACTTTTCTGGCTCCCGGCGCTTCTTTCATCATGTTTCACGGGGATTGAATCAACCCCGAAGATAACGTTGAAAGATGCCGGGAGCCGGCAAAATGTAGCGGCATCGCCCGAGGATGAGCTTGCCGCCACCTTTTCGTTCGCCCCGTTCAGCCGATGGAGCGAAGGGAAACAGCTTTTCGTGACCTCGCCGCGGATATCACTCGCGCTATCCACCCTCCCCGGCTCAACAGCTGAGATGCCCCAGATGGGGGATACCATAACCTTCGCCGGCACGCACACATCGGTGTCGCTCACCGGTGAGGAGGTGGTGGAGCTGCTTTTGGTTCCGCAACATTCGGCCGACACGCTGGTGTATCGCACCAACGCAACTGCCGCCGAACTTGAAAAACGAAGTGCCGACGCCATTCCCTTTACTGTCGACCTCGATTTCATCAGCAACGTAGGGGAAGCCCTAAAAGGGAAAACGCTGTTTATTAAAACCCCGTTGTGGTATGACCGCTCGGGGCGTCAGGTTTCCGGCCGCAAATTCGTGGCGGTGAAAGTTGTTGAGGTTCTCCCCGCCAATGAGGTCAACCCTGCGCTGGTGGTTTTCACCGATGATGCCGGCGCAGAACACGCCGTGTTCATGGCGCCCGGAGGTGAAAGCAAATCAACACCCCGCACATTCTCATCGCTGTTTTCATTCACCGACCCGCGCCGTGGCTATCCCGGCATAAAGGATGCTATCTGGAACGACATAGTGCACTCACGCGCAGCAGCCGGAATGACGAAAACCGAAGCCATGCTTGCGATGGGAGCTCCCACAAGCATCGACCGCGGGCACAATCACTCGGCAACCTACGAGCGATGGAGCTACCCCGACGGAGTCTATCTCATTTTCGAGGATGGATTGTTAGTGCGCTTCAACCGCTGATTGCAACCAACAGTTCGCTTACGCCCTCTAAAACCGCTACTTAACGTTTCTCACTATGCGACTCACTTTTTTAGGAACCGGAACCTCAACCGGAGTGCCCCAATTGCGATGTGATTGCCCGGCTTGCACTTCAACCGACCCGCGCGACCGCCGCATGCGCTGCTCGGCACTCGTTGAATGCAACAACCGGAATCTGCTCATCGACTGCGGCCCCGATTTCCGCACACAGATGCTGTGCTACCACAAAGGTGATATCGACGCTCTGCTTGTAACTCATCACCATTACGACCATGTGGGGGGTGCCGACGACCTCCGCCCCTATTGCCGCGGAAAAGAAGCATTCCCCATTTGGTGTCTCGCCGAAACCGCAGCCGACCTTCACAGGCGTATGCCATACTGTTTTGCAGAGAAACCCTATCCCGGGGTGCCGCGGTTTGATGTTCAGGAGCTGCAACCGCTGAAACCGGTGGATGTGTGCGGCATTGAGGTGTTGCCACTCCCCGTGAATCACTACATGCTTGAAATCGTGGGATTCAAGATAGGGCAATTAGCCTATATCACCGACGCAAAACACATCCCCGAAGAGACCATCAATGCCATCAGGGGTGTAGACACACTGGTGATAAACGCCCTGCGCAGGGAAACACATGTGTCGCACATCACTCTCGCCGAGGCATTGGAAATTATCAAGGAAACACAACCGCGTGTGGCCTATCTCACTCACATTAGCCACGACATGGGGCTGACCGCCGATCTCGTGAAGGAATTGCCGCCGAATGTGCATCCCGCTGTCGACGGGCTCACTATCACCATCCCCGACCCTGTGAGCTCAACAAAATGAAAATCGCGAAAGGGAGCAACCGCTTCAACAGATTTTAACCGCCACTGCAACAACATTACCATTTGACCGGATGTTGTTTTGATGTAGCTGACCACTCAGTCACTCCCCGCTGTGGCTGTTAAAAACAACGGATCAACCGACTAAACAAAACTGACACAAACACTACAATATAACTTTCGTTCTCATGGAATTTTTAACTGACGAAAAACTCGTGATTGTCGGCGCCGCCGGCATGATTGGCTCCAACATGGCGCAAACTGCCATTATGATGGGCCTTACCCCTAACATCTGTCTTTACGACCCCTATGGTCCCGCCCTCGAAGGTGTGGCAGAGGAACTGCTCCACTGCGGTTTTGAAGGGGTGAACATCACTTGGACAACCGATGTTGCCGAAGCTTTGAAAGGTGCGAAATATATCGTCAACTCAGGTGGCGCAGCCCGTAAGGCCGGCATGACCCGCGAGGATCTGCTGAAAGGGAATGCCGCCATCGCCGAACAGTTCGGTAAGGATGTGCGCACCTATTGCCCCGACGTGAAACATATCACCGTGATTTTCAACCCTGCCGATATCACCGGCCTCATCACCCTGCTCTACTCGGGATTGAAGCCCTCGCAGGTGACCACTCTCGCAGCCCTCGACAGCACCCGCCTGCGCAGCGAGCTTTCCAAACAGCTTGGTATCCCTGCCGACAAGATTGAGAACTGCCGCACCTACGGTGGTCACGGCGAGCAGATGGCTGTGTTCGCATCCACAACAAAAGTCGACGGCCGTCCACTCACCGAAATCATCGGCACCGAAGAACTGCCCGAAACAGAATGGGAAGCGCTCAAAACCCGCGTAATTCAGGGTGGCAAACATATCATCGACCTGCGCGGCCGCTCCTCGTTCCAAAGCCCGGCCTACGTCTCGATTGAAATGATTGCTGCCGCAATGGGTGGCAAACCGTTCCGCTGGCCTGCCGGCGTTTATGTCAACAACGACCGTTTCAGCCACATCATGATGGCGATGGAAACCACCATCACAAAAGATGGCGTGAAGGTGAAACCCGTCGACGGCACTCCCGCCGAAGAGAAGGAACTCGAACAGAGCTACCGCCACCTTTGCCAGCTGCGCGACGAGGTTATCGAACTCGGCGTGATGCCTCCCATCGACAAATGGGGTGAACTCAACCCCTACCTCAATGAAAAAACCTGCTGAAAAGCACTCGTTGAATTAACGGAACACTAACTGCACAGCCTCCTCATACTTCGGTAGCGAGGGGGCTTTCTTTATCGCTTTCCAGCACTTCCGGACAATCTCATCCTCCACATATTACCAAAATGCTGACGCCTCATAGTTTCAAGCCGCGAGGCCCATCCCTCCCTTATCAAAATGCCATAAAATTCCCCAAAAGCAAATCCACAAGCTGTACAAAACCGAATTTAAATAGAATTTTGACAACAAAATACCCGATAAGCTTGCACGGATAATTTATTGATTGTACTTTTGCGCATTCATCACTCCCATCTTCGGGATAAAAATAATGCGTATGAAAAAAATCTTTACTCTTGCGCTTTCCGCAACACTGCTTGCCGGCACATCGTTGTCGGCAATAGCCGAAACAACCACTGCCTACGGCTACACGTGGGGCGAACGTAACAATTATTCCTGCGGCTTCATATCATTCGATGCAAGTGCTCCGCAAACTATCAAACGTATTAAAACCATCTACAGCGATTACCACGTGTCGGCCGGCGAATACATCGACGGAAAGCTTTACACCTTCAGAGTGGAAGTCGACGATTTCGGCAATGTTCTCCCCTATTCCTACACCATCTATGACGGCACTACCTACGCAGAGGAGAGCGACATCAAGAAATACGACGAATCGCGCGTTGTTGACATGACATTCGACTACACAACCAACACGCTATATGCGTTGGCAGAAAATGCTGTGACGAGCGGTTCGGTTGTCCCGACCAACCTCTATAGCATTGATATGGCAACCGGCAACAGAACCCTCATCGGCTCTCCCGGCGCACTAATTGCCATCGACGGGTATGGCAACCCCGACAATGACGGCCTCATCACATTGGCATGCGACGCCGAAGGGCAGCTCTATGCCATGTCGGCTTACCGATATTTTTACAAAGTTGATAAATTCACCGGCAAAGTTACCCAGATTGGGGAACGTCATAACCTCGGCACCCGTGCCGACTTCCAGTCGATGGCATTCACCGCCGACGGAAAACTCATGTGGGCTCAGAACCATCCCAGCTACGGGCACTTTGTTGAAATAGATCTGAACACCGGAAATCCCGGAGGTTTCGTAGATTTCAAAACCGATTACGACAAACTCAACAAGCTCGGCAACGATGCACAGGTGACAGCCCTCAACTTCCGCGACCGCGAAATCAACCGCCAGGCTCTCAAGGCCGTTGACAAGCTGTCGGCTGAAGTCAATATTCCTGAGGTACACTCCGTTACACTTTCGTGGGAGTTGCCATCTGCCGACATCAGCGAACAGGCAGCGGCTCCAAATACCATAAAGGTTTACCGTCTGGGCACTTCTCTGCCAATTGCGGAACTTGACGGCTCGGCCACCTCTTTCACCGACACTGAAGCCCCCGACGGCACAGTGGGCTACGAAGTCATTGCCGAAAACGAAGCAGGATTCGGCTATCCGGCATTCACTGACGTTTTCGCCGGTTTCGACATGCTCTCGGAAGTGACTGACCTAACCCTGTCGGTTGAAGGACGCACTGCAACAATAACATGGACGGCACCCACATACACCCTCAACGGAGGTTACGCCGACTATGAAAACATCACCTACAACATCTACCGCCTCCGCGGCACTACCGAGGAAATCGTCAAGTCAGGTCATGAAGATACCGAGTTCACCGAAACTATCGATGCCGACGGCAACTACAGCTATATGGTAGAACCGGTATCGGGTACCGTTGTCGGGAAGCGGGCTCAGTCGGAATCATTCCTACTGCAGTCATCAGCCTCACTGCCCTACTTCACCGGGTTCGAGGATGATGAGGATAACTCTCCCTGGAGCACTATCAACAATAACCCCAACAACCCCGGCTGGACTATCGGAAAGGAATACACCCAATATGAAGGTAAATGCGCCAAATCCTATCAGGGAGCCAAGGCCGAACCTGCCAATTGCTGGCTCATATCGCCGGCATTCAACCTCGATGCGGGACGATACACCATTGACTACTACGTGAACGGTTCGAGCTACGACACACACTCCTACGACGTTGCTGTCGGTACAAACGCCGACGATGTGGAAAGTTTCTCACAAATGTTATACTCCATCGACGATGCCATAGAATATGATGCCAATGCCACACCCAAGGGATGGAAACATGTTGAGCTCGAATTCAGCATCCCAACAGCTGGAACATATCACATCGGATTCCACGACCGCACACAAGCTCCTTATGGCTACGCATCGCTCTATCTCGACAACGTGAGCATCGACAGCAAGAGCTCGTCGATAGAGAATGTCAACGCTGAATCTGAAGCTGGAATATCCATAAGCGTCGCCCGCGGCGTAATCACGGTTGCTTCTGCTTCGGCAATAGCATCTGTGGAACTCATCGACATGCAAGGTCGCACCGTAAAAGCAAGCACGACAGCCGTTCTCGATGCCACAAGCAATCGCGGTGTCTACATCGTGAGCGCCACCACCGTTGACGGAGTCCGAACCATTGCCAAAATCGCGCTCTGATTCAGGAACGGCAACTTAGCTTTAGGCAAATCCCCGTTGAATTAACGGAAAACTGACTGCACAGCCTCCTCATACTTCGGTAGTGAGGAGGCTTTCTTTATCGCTTTCCAGCTCTTGCGGCCAATCTCATCCTCCATATATTCCCAGAACGGTTTGATTTTTGCGAGCACCTGCGCATCGCCGCACAAACAATCGGAATAATGGGCGTAGATGCCGGAATGCAGACGCCTCAGCGCCTCAAGCCGCTCACCGCGGCTCCATTCCCTTCCGTCGCGCCATTCGGCGATAAGTGACGGGCGGGCAAGCAGGCCACGCCCCACCATCACTCCATGCAACGCGGGATAACGCTCGAGAACCGAACTAATGTCGGCAGTAGAGCGCAAATCGCCGTTGAACACAACAGGGTGGCGGCTCTCATTCAACACCCCCTCAAAAGCTTCGATATGCATGTCGCCGGCATATTGCTGCGCGGCTATCCTCGGATGAACCGTGATGTGCGTGAGTGGCAACCTGTTTAAAGCTTCCACAGCCGGTTTCCATTCATCGGCATCAGTCACACCTACGCGCATTTTTGCCGAAACAGCAACGCCCTCGCCAATAAGTGGCAACAGCGCCTCGAGCAGTTCGGGCCGACGGAGTAAGGCGGCCCCACGACCGTGCAACACCTGTGGCTTGAAAGGGCAACCCATGTTAATGTCGAGGCAATCATACCCGTTTTGCAACACCGCTTCCTTCAGAAGCGTGAATTCGGCCTCATCCTTGAAAATAACCTGCGGCACAACTCTGTGGTTGGCGCATAGCGGGGAGGTTATGTTGCGGATATCGCGCTGACGCACCACCCCTTTCTCCACCCTCATGAACGGGGTGAAATAGGCATCGGCACCTCCATATACTTCGGCATGGAAATGGCAAAAAGGGGCATCGGTAAAGCCCTGAAGAGGAGCTGCGAAAATCTTATATGACATAACCTGTGATAATGACACTTATAAACGGTTCTAAAATTGTTGTCACCACAAAATTACATAAATACTTCTTCAACAGTTGAGCTCATGGCACAAGATTATTTCATCAACGAAGCTCAACCGCATCCCATTTCGCAACAGCATCAAACATTTAAGAAACTAAATATAAGTTTACCAACGAATTTATCAACAACAATAAAAGCGATATACCAAATCCATATACATTTGACATATCGCTTTTGTGATTATTTTAATAGAAGGTTAATGCCTGAGTTTATCGGCGAGATTTGAAGCTGCATTGGCGCCTGATTCGAGGGTATCGGCAGTGAAATCCTTCACTTTCTCCAATATCGAAGCCCCTTTTTCGGCAGCTTTGTCTTTCAAATCGGCAGCCTTGTCGGCCAGGTCACCGGCTTTCTCCTTGGCAACCTGAGTTGCATCGGCAAGCTTCTCCTTAGCGGCAGCAGCCATGTCGGCAGCATGCTCTTTGGCACCTTCAACAGCCTGTGCAGCTTTGCTCTTCATCACTTCCATTTCCTCGCTTGCGGCCACTTTGGCTGCACCGGCACTCACACGTGCGGCATCTTTCGAGATATTAGCCGCTGCATCGGCAATCTGTTGTTTATTTACGTTGGTTTCCATAGTCATATAATTTTTAATTGTTAAGTAGCTTTTTGGGGGTTATGTTTTAATAACAGACTGTTCAACTTAGTGGTTTACCTCTATTCCTGAAATATCCTTAACAAACGGCAGTGGGTCTGTACAAATACCAAACAATGCACATTCATCATTCTTCCGCCACGATTGCAGACTACTGATTCATAGTTTGTTTTGCACACCTTAAATTCCTATCTTTGTATAACAACATTCACACCCGAGGCAAATAAGCCTTCAAAACGGTCACTAAAGATTACATGGCACTGCTCACATCCGAAAACATTCTACTTGTAGGTTCACTGATTATAATGGCCGGCATAATGCTGGGTAAATCGGCCTATCGCAGCGGACTCCCGCTTCTGCTCATCTTCCTTTTGGTGGGAATGGCTTTCGGCACCGATGGTGTGGGGGTTCAGTTCAGCGACATGCACTCGGCCCAGTTCGTGGGAATGATTGCGCTGTGTGTGATTCTGTTCTCCGGCGGTATGGGCACGAAATTGTCGGCTATCCGCCCTGTTATTGTGCCCGGATTGCTGTTGTCGACCGTTGGAGTGCTGCTCACCGCGTTGCTGACCGGAGGTTTCATCTGGTGGCTCTCGGGAATGAGCTGGACTAACATTCATTTCGCTTTCATCCCCTCTCTGCTGCTTGCGGCAACAATGTCGTCGACCGATTCGGCATCGGTATTCGGCATCCTCGGCAGTCAGAAAATAGGGTTGAAACACAATCTGCGCCCAATGCTTGAACTTGAAAGCGGCTCTAACGACCCGATGGCCTACATGCTCACCATCCTGCTCATCGAAGCACTGCAAACCGACCGTTCACTGTCGGCAGGAACCGTAGCGCTACAACTGCTGCTTCAATTCGGCATCGGCGGCGCAGCGGGATTGATAATGGGAAAAGTCACATCATCGCTCGCCAAGGCCTACATGCGCATAGGAGGTACAGGGCAGCAAACCGAGGATTCAGGGCAGGCCACCGCCATGATTTCAATCCTCATCACCGCATCGGTGTTCTTCACCTTCTCCCTGGCAACCACCCTGAACGGAAACGGCTACCTCGCAGTGTATCTTTGCGGCATCATGTTGGGGAATGCAGCCGTCCCCTGCCGCCGTGGCATATCAAAATTTATGGACGGACTCACATGGCTGGCACAGATTGTGGTGTTCCTGATGCTCGGCCTACTGGTCAACCCTCATGAAATGGTGTCAGTGGCCGCTGTGTCGCTGCTCATAGGTGTGTTTATGATTCTTGTGGGCCGACCACTCAGCGTGTTTCTATCGCTGCTTCCATTGCCACGCATCCCGTTCAAAGCCAAAATGTTTGTGTCGTGGGTGGGGCTGCGTGGCGCCGTGCCCATCATCTTCGCCACCTACCCCGTTGTGGCACATATTGAGGGAGCATCACAAATTTTCAACATAGTGTTTTTCGTAACGCTGCTGTCGTTGCTTGTGCAGGGCACAACAGTGGTTGCCGCAGCCCGACGCCTCAAACTCACCTCCGACCTCCCCGTCGACAGCGATGATTTCGGCGTGGAACTCGACGAAAATCTCCCCACCACCATGCACACCCTTACCCTCACGAGTCACCATCTCGAAAGCGGTAACACCCTGCGCCAGATGCAACTCCCTGCGGGTTCGCTTGTGATGATGATTAAACGCGGCGAACGCTACATCGTGCCCAACGGCACCCGCAAACTCCATCCCGGCGACACCCTGCTTATCATTCAGGAAAACGACGGCGATAATATCCCTGCGAAAAGCTGACCGCCTCTATCCCGCTCTTTCCCCACCCACAGCCAACACTTTTGCCAACACTTTTCACGTCAACCCTCACATTTTCGGCAAAACCGCTTGCATATTAAAAAAAAAATGCCTACCTTTGCAATCGCAAAACCAATGGTACCATGGCCGAGTGGTTAGGTAACGGTCTGCAAAACCGTCTACAGCAGTTCGATTCTGCTTGGTACCTCCCCCTGAATCCCGCCCCCGGCGGGATTCGTTGTTTAAGAAGGCCGCAGGCAAACACACATTGCTATGAATACCGAGAAACAAAGAAACGCTGAAGCGATTGAAATTGAGGGCACTAAACCCGATGAGGGGATTGTGTGCCTGAATTGCGGGGCCGTGTGTCATTCAAAATTCTGCCCCGAATGCGGCCAGCCTACATCCACCCCACCCCGCATCACCCACACATCTCTCGCCATGACGGTTGCCATGAGCTATGCGCGACTCACGCCCGGCTTCTGGCCTACACTGATTGGATTGCTAAGAGCGCCGTGGAAAGTGATTGCCGATTATGTGAACGGAAAACGCATCACTTATTCGCCTCCGGTGACGATGCTGATTCAGACGGTTCTCTACGTAACATTGATTCTAACGGTAATCAAAGAAATCACCGGGGTTGATTTCAGTTTCATCGCCGATGATTCAACCGACGAGACCATCTATGCCAACTGGATTGAAAGGGCATTGGCCGAATCGGATGTGTTCGTGTGCCTCGTAACGGTCACCCCCATTGCCCTGGCCGGCTTTCTGACTTACCGCAAACGCAGCCGTCTACGTTACAATTTTGCCGAATTCATGGTGGGAGCCATCTATATGGCCAACCTTTTCATTATTGTGGACATTCTGTGCATACCGATAGAAAAACTCATCAGCGACACAGTTTCCGATTTGGTTCTCTATGCCGTGATGAGTTTCTATTCTTTACGCACCATTTCCAAGGCTTTCCCCATCAAATCGAGGTGGGTGCGCATGCGGTGCCTGTTTCAGATGACGCTGCTCACCATTATCGGCTTCGCCATTCTGTGCGGACTGCTTGTAATGCTTTTCTGGCACCAACAGGTAAATGTGTGAGCGGGTGACGGTTCTATAATTTTCTTCGCGCTATCACTGCCACATTGTTTTTATATTCTGGAAATTCCACAGCTCCGTTGCTCACAGTTGCCGATTGCCCGCTGTAAAGCTCCGTCACAACTTCTCCATCGTTAAACCCGCTCCCTGCAACTGCTATTGAACCGGTAAGCTGCGGCACAAGACGTATAAGCAACGTGTCGGAGTCGTTGTAGCACAGACTTGTGTGAGTGTCAAGAGTTTTGCGTCGACCGGTTCCAATCACCGGATGCTGTTGGCGAATCTGCCCAAGGCGACTGAAATGATGCAACAGCTCCTTATTCATATTGCCCCAGTTCATATCCGAACGGAAAGCCTGGTTGCTGTCGACATTAAACCGGGCATCGCTAAGTTCGCGCCCTGTCTCATCGCCGTAAAACACCTGCGACACCCCCGGCGCGAGAAGCAATGTTGTGGCACAATCAATCATGTTATCCATGTTGGCATCGCGGTGATAGGAATTGTTCAGGTAGTTGAAGGGGAACCATCCGGGGTAAGCAGCAACCGAATCGGCATAGGCC
Organism: uncultured Muribaculaceae bacterium; assembly: GCA_910586565.1. Classification (GTDB taxonomy): domain Bacteria; phylum Bacteroidota; class Bacteroidia; order Bacteroidales; family Muribaculaceae; genus UBA7173. The sequence continues at coordinate 20,486 of CAJUIT010000012.1, forward strand.
TGCCATGTGTAGACAATGCCGTCGAGGTCGCCTGTTTTCGGAAAATTGCAGTTCACCATATTTGAAAAGCCTGCTGCGGCATAACCGGGTTTATATTCAATTCCGGCCGGTTCGCAGTCACCGGTCATGAAAAAGCGGTCAGTCCAGCCGGCTCCCGGTTTGTCGGGATTGTTCTTGCGCCATCGGTCGAGCGCATCGTTGCATGCTTGGTTGAGCTCTTTCCATCGGTTAAGACGCACATTCTCCACAATGTCGCAGCGGAACCCGTCAATTCCAAATTCCTCAACCCACGATGCAATCCATGCAATGACATATTGCATTGGGCTCCAGGCCCTGTTTTCACGCAATTTGCGAGCCGAGGGATTCACCCACGCATCGTTTGCAGTTCCCTCCATGTGCCATTTCCGGTGCAGGAATTCGGGGATAGCTACCGGCGCATCGCTTTCATCCTTGAAATCGGGCATGCCATAAAGTGTGGCTTCGAGGGGATTCGACTCATCCCAACCTTCGTCGGGCATCCTTATCCACTCGCGTCCCCACCAACCGTTCCATCCGGCACGCCCTGCATAGAAATCGTCGAAACTCCATTCACGGATATGATTTGAGGCCTCATCGGCTGTCAACCCCGTGTTGGCAAAGCCATATTGCACCGCATCGAGAAGCGTGGGGTAACCGGGGTCGTTGAGATTGGCTCCGAGCATAACCCTTATACCCTGCGCATGGAGAGTGTCGACCAATTCACGGAATTCCTCAACCGTGCCATAATTCTTATCAATCTGCGTATAGTCGAGCGGATAATAACCGTGGTAGCCGTAGTGAGGAAAATCGTTGATGCTTCCGCTGCCGCTCATCCATCCGTGAATCTGTTCGTAAACGTCGGTCATCCACACAACGTCCACACCCAGATTTGTGAAATATCCCTCGCGTGCTTTTTCAAGCATCCCCTTGAAATCGCCACCGTGGAAAGTTGCGGCATTGAGTTGCTCGCTCCCGTAATCGACTTTGCGGCCGTAGTTTATATCGTTGGATGTGTCGCCGTTGCTGAAGCGGTCGGTAATAACAAAATAGACATTTGCATTCCCCCATTGGAATGTGTCGGTGCCTGCGGCGCCGGCTCCAAGAGCCGCTAATGCCAGGGCTGAGGTAAATAAAAGGTGTTTCATCATGCTGATTTTTTGCGGCAAATTTAGCCACAATACACCCTCGCCGCAATGCTGATTTATAACCATGCCACCCTCACAGCAGCTTCATCGCCCGGGCCGCCACCACCGCCTCAACCGAGTTGCCAACACTGAGTTTCTCCAGTATGTTCTGGCGGTGCCTGTTCACTGTGTTGATGCTTATTTCGAGCTTCGATGCAATCTGCTTGCTTGCCATTCCGAGTTGAATCAACTGCAATATCTCCTTCTCCCTGTCAGTGAGGATTGCTGCACGTTTAGCCGACAAGCGATATTCAATCACCTCCCCCGTGGCCATATTGACGATGCGCGGCATTATGTCGACGCCGGGGGCGTTGTCCGACGCCACGCTGTAGCAACAGAGAATGAGCCACATTCGTCCGCCCGGCGACAAGCGCGCAATCCGAGTTGAATTTTCCACATATATGTAGTTGCCCTCGCGGTTTTTAATGCGGAATCGGCATGTGGCCTTGTAGTTGAGCTTCATCCCCGGTGGAACACCATCCACAAATTTGAAAAACTCATATTCCAACATGCGTTTCTCCACCAAATCCTCTGGATGAATGCGCACATAAATCAAATCCTCGTCGCTCGAATCAAACCTCCCCACAAGCGTTCCATTACCGTTGCCGATGCCGAGCAGAGAGGCGAAACCGCCGTCATAAATCCAGCAAGTGTCGGTTGCGGCATCGGTTATCACCCGGCAGTCGTTCTCCACAGCCACGCACAGCTCGGCCTGACGTCGGCATTCCTCCGTTTCACGCTGCGAAAGCTCCTCGCAATGCAGCTTCTGCTTTCTGTAGAGTTCATTTATTTCTTTTCGCAGAACGTCCATTTCTAACTTCTATTTGTTTACTAATCATTTACCGCTCCGCACGGGTTTTAAACAATGAGTTTGAGCTGACGGGCTATGCGGCATGCTTCGGTTGAGTTTCTCACCTGCAATTTGCCTAAAATCTCCTGACGGTGTCGGCTGACGGTGTGCTTGCTGATGCATAGCTCATCGGCAATGCGGGTGCTGGTGAATCCCTTGTCGATTAATGCGAGCACCTGCTGTTCACGTTTCGACAAAATCCCTGCGTCGTTCTCCCCCGTAAGAGCCTCCATTTGGCCGGTAACTGCATTTACCACCACACTTTTTGCCGGAAGCGGATAGAGTGCCGGCCCATACAGACAGATGCCGTAGAGCACCGTCTCCATCGACTCGTCATACCAGTAATACATTCGGTGGAGCACATCAACGTCGCTTCCCCCGGGGGAGTTGCAACGCAATTGAGTCAACAGATAATGTTGGCTGCGGCGTTGGCGGGGAAGCCGCCGCAAATGATTGAAGAACCTCAGTTCCGCGATGAATTTCGCCTCGCGTTCGGCTTCGGACATGCGGTTGAGAATATCCGACTCCCATATCGATTCTTCATGCGAATAACCTGTCAAGCCAAGCACATCGGCAAAACCGCCGCAATAGATTGTGCTGAAATCGGATTGCAAATCGCTGACCACGGCGACGCAATGCTCCATCGCGGCCATACTTTCGGCATATTTATACACGGTGTCGCACCTTCCGAGATTTTGAGGAAACTCCTGAGTGCGCAAAAGTGAGTGCAGGTCTTTTCGGTTGGTCATGCAAAATTGGTTATTTATAATCATTGCCCCTGCCGAGGCAAGCAGTTACCTTTGCAAATATAACAAAAACCTATGAAAGCTTTAACCATTGCACTCACACTCTCGGCCTCGGCCGCATTTAACACTGCCGCTCAGACTCTTGATAAAATGAATTGGTTCAACGAGCCTGAGCAATGGGCTGTAACCGACAATGCCCTAACGATGTTTGTAACGCCCCACAGCGACTACTGGCGCATATCACACTACGGGTTCACCGTTGACGACGCGCCGTTCTATTACGCTGAATACGGCGGAGAATTTGAAGCCAAACTGAAAGTTTCGGGCGACTACAAAACTCGCTTCGACCAAGCCGGAATGATGATTAGAATCGACCACGAAAACTACATAAAAACCGGCATAGAGTTCGTTGACGGTAAATACAACCTCAGCACGGTTGTTACCCACACCACATCCGACTGGAGTGTCATTGCCCTTGACAAGCCCGTTGACCACCTGTGGATTAAGGCAGTGCGTCGGCTCGATGCGATTGAGATTTTCTACTCATTCGATGACAAGGAGTACATTCTCATGCGCAACGCCTGGATGGAGGCCAACCGCCCCGTGAAAATCGGCATGATGGCGGCGTGCCCCGACGGAGAAGGGTTCAACGTCAGCTTCTCAAACTTCTCGGTTAAACATCTGCCCGACAAGGTGCGCTCCGAATGGCTTAAAAACAACGCCGCAGAATAAGAGGTTACACAACTTTACGTAACTTTGCAAGACCATGACTGAATTAGAAAAAATGCGGGCAGGCATGCTCGCCAATATGGATGACCCCGAAATTCAACAGAGTTTCATCCACGCCAAACATATGGTGGCGCGATTACGCACCATGTGCACCTACGACACCGACTTCCGCGCGGTGCTTGAGGAGCTTGTGCCCGGCATACCTGCAACGTCAATCATCTGCCCGCCGTTTCACTGCGACCACGGCCACGGCATAAAGCTCGGGCAACATGTGTTTATCAACGCCAACTGCACATTTCTCGACGGAGCCGAAATTACCATCGGCGATCATACCCTCATCGGTCCCGACGTGAAAATCTACACACCCCACCATCCGCTCGACTATGTTGCACGGCGCGAGAACCGGGAATATGCCTACCCCGTAGCCATCGGCTGCGACTGCTGGATTGGCGGTGGCACCATCATCTGCCCAGGCGTAACCATCGGCGACCGCTGCGTAATTGGAGCCGGGAGCGTAGTAACCAAAAACATCCCCTCCGACACCATCGTTGCCGGTAATCCCGCACGCCCCATCCGCACCTCCAAACCTTGAGTAGGGGCAGACTTTGGTGAATCTTAATTAAAATGATAGAGTCGTTAAGGTCATTAGGGTCGTTAGGGTCCTTAAGGTCTTTAACGACTCAATTTGTCTCTCGGGGGCTTGATTGATGAAACGGAGAGTGGAGGGTGGGAGAGTGATTTTATGGAAAGAATGTCAAAGGGCTCTGGCCGGGCGATTGCACAGGGGGAGGGTTCGGAAGAACCGGGAGCCTGTGATTGGGCGGAGTCCGGCACACCGCATGCTTCGGACGAGGGCGAGGGGTGGGCCCTCACGGGTGGATTCTAATAATGGCGGGGGATTGGGTGAAGTGTGGGTGATGAAGGGGATGATGAGGTAGGTGGTTGCATTGCGGAGGATGACACGCGGGGAGGGATTGGGTGTGATGCGCTGCAGCTGCAGAGGGAATTTGCGGCCTTTGGAAGTGTCTTGATAGTGGAGGATGATAAGGCCGCTGCCGACGTAGGGGAAGATGGCCCTGCAGATGTCAAGGAAATTGAGATGGTTTCTACGGAAGGGACTGTAACGGCGGAAGTTCTGCATGTTGAGCAGCAGAGCAAACTCGGGGTTGCAGCCGCGCAGCCGGGAGGGGTTGCGGGGTGAGATGTTCCACAGCGCCTTGTGGCCGGGGAGGTGGGTGCGGGTGCTACCGGTTGCACCCTCGCAGATGATGGCGAGGGTGTGTGGAAGGGAGAGTGAGAGGCGGTAGTGGAGATAGCTGCGAAGGATTGGGGTGGAGTCGATGCCCGGAGGGTCGATGATGAGGAGGGGTGAGGATGTGGATGCGCGCTCAAGGCGTGATATGACGATGCGCTCGGGCCGTGTGAGTGGACGGCCGAGGAAGCGTGCGAAGCCACGAGAGACGGGCATCGGAGGTCGCAACGACAGTGAGCGGGATGAGGTGATGAGCTTGCGCATCAAGGCGCAAAGATAAAAGGGCGCCCCGCGAAGAGTGGGCTTAAAAGGCGCGAAATTTTGAGGGGAGGACAAAAGTTTTCAACTTTTCACGGCTCCAAAAAGAGTTCAAACCACCGTTATATCGGATTCTTGGCTTTTTTCATATGTCAATTTAATCACAAGCTTGAGGCTCACGACTTCACGCCGTGAGCCTCAGGCACTCTTTATGTTCACAAAATCAGATTCAACAGTCAATTTGTTTGCTCTCACCGATGAAGAGCTTGCTGCAATCATGGCTTTTCCGACACATCGTGCAGCGATTGACCGTGCAAGAGATATATTTCTGTTCTCTTGCTTTACCGGATTGCGGTTTTCGGATGTAATAGGATTACGCTGGTCGAATATAGATAGAGATATGCTCGACTGCACAGCTCAGAAAACCAACCATCGCCAACGGTTTGCGTTGGCTACGGAAGCCTTGCGCATCATCGACAAATATCCAAAGTCACCAGATGAACCCGACCCTCGCGTTTTTCCTCAAATCTCCAATCAGAAATATAACGCACACTTGAAAGAGGTTGGTAAGTTGGCAGGTATGACGGGCGATTGGATTACCGAGAAACAAAGCGACAGGGAAAAGACAAGAGAAGTGCGCCCAAAATATGAGCTGCTTACTTCTCACGTTGCCCGGCGCACATTTGTGACGATGTGTCTGCGAAAAGGTATGTCACCCGAAGATATACGCGCCGTCACAGGACACACCACCGCCGACATGATGATGAAGTATGTGAAGTTCGACGATGAAAGCAAGCGCGAGAAGATGAGCATACTTAATGAAGCTCGTCAACAAGAGTGCGAAACCGTATTTGATTATGAGATTGGCAGCGAGGAGCGAATGAAACTCGGCATACCGGAACAGTCAGCCTACTTTGAAATGTTTGAAGGTGATACTGCATCAGTCACCGCACACCACGCATTGCTATTTCATCTTCGCCATGACTTTGACCACCGAGCTACATACATGAAGCGTTTGCCAAATGACAGATTCAATGATACTATTGATGTGCTAATTAGAATAAAGGAATACTGACGACCAATTATATTTCGTTTTTTTATACTGCACAAAAGGGAGGCGATGATGCTGTCGGTCTTGCCGGTGCGTCGTCCTGCGACTATAATGGTGGTGTTCGCGCCGATAAGCTGCGTAAGTCGTTGGGACTTGTTAAAGTAAACTTTATTGTCGGCCATTGGGTTTTATATTAAAGCATTTATGTACCTTATTTTATGACAACCGGACGTTGGATATTTGTAATACTGTTTTGGGGATATGGAATTTATGCCCTTATAAGAGGTTTTTGGCTCAAAAAGCATCTAAATCTTGCTCCCGGGGATTTTATGTTTGAGCAAGAACAAATGGAGTGGAAGCGAAATATAAAATCAGGGGTATTATGTATTATCCTTGGATTTGTAATATTCTTTTTTCGCCACATCATTTTTCCCTCCATTTTGAATTAGCGAGTCAAATTGAGAAAGGCTCGCCGTCAGGCGCACCAGCCTCCGGCTGACGTCCGCCGTCTTGGCCGGCAGTGCGTTTCACTACGTTTAGGTTTTAAGTTTAAGTTATGAGTGACGAGGTGATTTTTTGCGTGAGGTCGTCTTACCTTTTACCTTGTCACTCTGCCCTATGACGTATGTATCGTATGCCTCCCAGTTGGCGTGCAGCTTCTTGTCGAGCGATATAAGTTCTTTGAGGAACGGGTAACGCTCGGAGTCGGGGCAGGTGGCGCTGTCGAGCGAAAGCGAGCGGAGGCGCAGATGCAGTTCGCGCATACGTTGGAGGATAGAGAGGTTTTCAACGTATTTCGCCTTGATGTCGTCGGGCAGTGCGTCGTGGTCGGCACGTTTGCCTTTTGGCTGCTCGTCGGCTTTAGCGGCGACCGATGCGTGATTGGAGCCGGAAGCGTAGTAACCCAAAACATCCCCTCCGACACCATTGTTGCCGGCAATCCCGCACGCCCCATCCGCACCACCAAACATTGAGAGGGGCAGACTTTGGGGAATCTTAATTAAAACGATAGAGTCGTTAAGGTCATTAGGGTCGTTAGGGTCATTAAGGTCTTTAACGACTCAACTTGTTTCTCTCGGGGCTTGATTGATGAAACGGAGAGTGGAGGGTGTGGGAGAGTGATTTTATGGAAAAGGTGCGAAATTTTGAGGGGGGAAAACAAAATGTTTTCAACTTTTCACAGCTCCAAAAAGATTCAACAAACCGTTATCTCAGCTTTTTGGAGTTTGCGACAGGGTGGTGTTGGCTATTGTAGATTAAACACACGGCTGAGGCTCACGACTTCACGCCGGGAGCCTCAGGCACTCTTTATGTTGATTTGCGGTTTGCTGATTGCTATTTCAGGATGCCGGAATTGGCGCCCGATTGCTGAGAGGCTTCGTTGCCATGCTGCACTTTCTTTCCGAAACCGAACGTGTAGGTAACGGAAAGCTTTGCTATTGCGTGGTCGTCGGTTGAATAAGCCTGCTCAATTTTATCGTAGCAGGGACTGCGCATAACGCTTTTGTCGCCTTCCCAATTCCAACGTGCAAAATCGAAAAGTTGCAATTGCAGGTTCCACACGGAGTTTGACCATCCCGCTTTAAGCATGTAGAATGACTTTGTTTTCACCCAGGTTCCCACCATGCAACCGTCGGGATATCCCATAGGGGTGTAATAGAGCCCCGAAAAGGTCCAGTTGTTGAGATAGAAATTTGCCATTATTGCATACTCAACATGTGTTTTGTTTAAATTGTAGGGAGCACCATTGCAAACGGAAGTAGCGTTAACCTGCGCCGTCAGTTGTAACTTGCTGTCGAACAGGCGCAGCGTTGCGTATGCGCCGTAATTCCACTGTGAATAATTTCCGCCCGGCTGCTTTATTGTTCTCAATATGCCGGCGGGGGCTGCCTCATAGTCATACACATACCTGTTATCCACAATCCATGTTGATGCAGAGGCGGATAAACTGAACCTGTTGTTGGGGATATAGGTGTAGCTGACGCCGACATCATAGCTCCCGTATGACACGAGATTGGGATTTCCCGTGTAGCTCATCAACGGATTGCTTTGAATCACGGCCGCAGAGCGATAGGCCGACGACGGGATTGATTTCATGTGATGAAATTCGCCACTCACCGAATGACGGTCATCGGGAGAATATTGTAGGGAAACATCAACCCACGGCGCCGCAGAGGTCTCCTTCCAATCAAGATATTCCTGCCGGTCGTAATGAAACCCGAAACCGGCCATCGCATACACTTTCCCTGTGGAAAGACTATATTGAATGCCGGGGCCCACGCGATAGGTGTGGGCATTGTCGGCCGTAGTGGCTGTGCCTGAATAGCATGTGTTATTAGATGTGATGATGGTTTGAAGCATGGCATTGAGGGTTCCCCATTTGCCGAAAGAATGTGAGTAGGTCAGGTTTCCGCTGAATTGGTGAGAGTCATCTTTGGCGGCGTTGTAATATTCCCCGACGTTCTTTTCAACATAGAGACTGTTGGTGCAGGTGTGGGAATAAGCATAACGGGGAGAGAAAGTTATAGTGTTTTTGTCGTTGAGAATGAAATTCCAATAGCCGTTATATGACACCGAATTGATTCGGTTAGCCGATTGCGCCGAGTAATCCGTACGCGGGGCAACTTCGGGCGAATAGTAAACATATCCGGCCTGATTGCTTAACGGCGTGTGGTTGAAGTTTGCCCCGACTATGTTTTGGATTGTAATTTTGTCGGAGGAATACAACGCCTTGAATGTGGGCCAATAGTTGCGGCTGCGCATTGTTCCCTCCTGTTGGATGGAGTTGCGTTGAAAGAGCTTCAGCGTGCCGTCGGGCTGCGGCAGACGATATGTTTCATACGTGTCGCTCCCCGCATGGTTCTGATTCATATATAAAGCTCCGGCTGCGACGTCGAAGGTCATGCGGCGGTATTGCACTTTACCGTAGAGGTTTATTTGGCCGGCATTTGCGGTGGTCTCCCACCCATAGGCCTTGACATATCCGCCATATTCATATTTCTGCATGACGAAATTAACCACATGCGCCTTTCCCTGAAAACGGGGGTCGGTTGGAAAATCGTAGTACTCCACCTTTTTCACATCCTGCATCCTCATCCCCTCCATGTCTTGTTGCGATGCCGGGAGAAAATCAATGAACAGATCCACACTCTTTCCCGAGGGGGTGGTTATTTTATCATCGGAGGTGATTCGGAGTTGCGGAATCGCCATCCGGCTAAGTAGCTCACCGGCAGTCTGCGCCGCATTTTTTTGCTTTGATGAGGGGATGTAGGTGGAAACTTCCGCCCCCAGATGCGCGCGGCGTGCTTCCACAGTCACTTCGTTGAGTTCCTGAGTTTTGATGGTGTCGCTTACTGCGGTCTGCCCCGCCAACCCGGCAAATGTGCAGGCACATAACACCCCTGTAGCCAATCGTTTCATAAATTGTCATCATTGATAACCCTTCGCCGCGCGAATCTTCAATGCGGTTGGGGGAAGGTATGTAAAATGGATTTACTTAGTATTACTTAAAGCTACAAGGCACTGGTTCAGAAGCGCACTCAGAACCGACTCTGAATATTTTTTATCTGAAATCATCCCAGCCAGAATTTCGCGCACCGCTTCTTTATCGGCTTCGGTAACCTCGGAATAATAACCGGTCTTTTTTATCACATTGAACGCTTTTGTGGCAAGGGCAATTCGCGTCTGTGTATTGGCTGAAGTCATCCCCTGGAAATAGGACATGAGTGTGTCGAACCATGTTTCCTGCGAGGTTTGTGTTGACGATGGCAACACACTCACCCCGTTGGAGAACGACCGCAACACATCGAATTGGCGCTCTCTCTCGGCTTTCTGGCGATATTGCAAGGTTGTGGCGTAGGTGATTATAAGTTTGCCGGCCAACTTTCCGTTTGCAGTTTCCTTGAAGTTCATGCCATAGGCATAGCGGTAGATTCCATTGGGGTCCTCGGACGGGGGCGCGAGGTAGAGCGAATAGATATATTCGCAATCAGCAGGGGAAGATATGTACACCCCGTCGTTGCCGTTATTTCCAACCGTCAAAACAATGTCACTCTCAGTGTTAACGGATTTACCGCGGTTTACACTGTAGGCCATGTCGGCATCTTTTTCAAACGCTGAAACCACATTTTTCAGCAGCGATAATTTGCCGGCAGGGAGCACGTAACGATACACATCGCTCTGGCCGGTCTTTATTCCGGTGACAGGATCCCTGTCGAGCGTGTGGCTCTCTGTGATTTCTGCGTCGGGGCACTTGATTATGGCATCGAATGCAGCCTTTATGTTGGACTGTGCTGCGGCCATTAACGGCATGACTGCGAGCGCAAGGCTGAAAAGTCGGATAACTGAGGTTTTCATATCTTACAGGGGGGATTAGAGTTATTGCATTGTTACTTTTATAATCGCGCTCTCGACAACATCGTCGTTCAACCCGACGAGGTCATAGATTTGCCGAATGGCTGCAAGTTCATCGGCCATCACTTCGGCATTCTGCATTGCCAAATCGTTTTCAACGCGCGCCTGCTGAATGCGGAGAAATTCGTCAACATCCACGTCAATGCCATCGGCAACAGCAAGCGCATCATCAACTTCTGTTGTCTCAACCTTTGCAATGCTTCGTTTCGCCGAGACATTACGCTTTTGTTTTATAATTGCAGGGGTGATTACCTTACATTCTTCAACACTATCATGAATTATCGTGACATCATCAACTTCAGGAATTGACAATGTGTTGTTTCCGGCAGTTCTCCCCTGCTCCAACATTGCCAGTTGCAAGGGTTGATCAGTAGTGGCGAGCTTGTCAATTATCTTAACCGTTACGCCAGAAGCTATCACTACGCCTATGAAAATCGCGGCTACCCGCATAACCCGGCGCATAGGCGAGAGTTTGCGCGGAATGTGGAGGCGGGTGCTGAAACGCGCCCACTCATCAGCCATATTTATCTCAGGTTGCCGCACACACGCGCCGCTCACCGATGCGGAGATTTCATAAATGTCGCGGAGTTCCTCATCGTGCGTTATCATCTCAAGCTCCTCGGCCGACAAAGAGGAAGGAGCATCGAGCATCTTGGCTATCAATTTTTCTTTCTGTTCTTCTGTCATGATCTACCGGATTTGAAATGGTTTCTCAATTTTTTCAATGCTGAAACTATATTCTTGTTCACTGCCGACACCGACACCTCAAGGGTTTCAGCCGTTTCCTTGTAGCTAAGTCCGTCGGTGTAGATTTTGCCAACAACATCACGCTCGCGTGGCGTAAGCAGGCGTTTAACAGCCGTTCTGACTTCTTCGTGATACTCTTCGAGGTTGAAATCTTCATCGGGCGAGTCGGTTGATATTCTCCGGCGAATCTTCTCGCGGGTCTCAAGCGTGCTTATCCTGTTGAGGCACGCATTGCGAACAGCCCTTACGGTAAATGCCTGCGGATTCTCCGCCCTGACGCCCGACTCCCAAAGCCTGAGAAACACCTCCTGCACCACATCGCGGGCCTCATCCTCATCATGAAGCATGCTCATAGCCAACCTCATTGATGGGGGGAAGCATTGGGTGTAAAGAGTTTCAAACTCAGCTTTTGAATATCTCATTCCGAAGTCGTTTTATATAGTAGACAGCTGAACCATTGAAATCATCACCCCAAGTTAGCAAAATTTTTCCAACCGACGTAACTCTTAGCGTAATTCGACGACTAATTAGGGTGTGACATACAGCATTCTGACACAGCCTAATGAAAAAAGTAATATGCTACGCTACATCCCAGTTATCGCCATTGTCGGCGTAATTTTTGCCATCGTATTTGCAGCCGCTGATAAACTGATTGCCAAAGTGGACGATCCGAAAAAGCGCAAATACCTTAAGATTGCCGTCTACGCAGTTATCTACTTCTGCATGGGTTGCATCTCAACCGAGGTGGTTCTGCGGCTGAAATAACCATCTTGAATACCGAGGTTGATTATCTGCCAATCATTTAGTAATTTTGCAGTGTGATATGACCTTAGAAGGAGACGCCGGGTATTGCTGCAGCCCTCGATAGGACATCTGTTTGAGATATGAATTGGGTTCTCCTAATCATCGCCGGGTGCTTTGAAACGGGTTTTGCGTTTTGCCTCGGCAAAATGAAAGGATTGTCAGGAACGCCGTGGTGCCTTTGGGGCACGGGATTTCTGTTCTGTCTAATCCTCAGCATGGTTTTACTTGCAAAATCGGTGCAAACAATCCCCATCGGAACGGCTTATCCGGTTTGGACCGGCATTGGTGCGATCGGCACCGTAATAGTGGGAATTTTGTTCTTCAATGAACCCGCCACTTTCTGGCGGTTATTTATCGTTACCACTCTAATCCTCTCGGTTGTCGGACTTAAAATTTTGCACTGATGGAAAGAAAGATGCGCCGTTTCAAACAACAGCTCACCAATGAGCAAAGCATTGAAATTCTCAGCAATACCACCTCGGGGGTCTTGGCACTGTGTGACTCAGACATGCAGCCCTACGGAGTTCCCTTGAGTCATGTCTATGCCGATGGGAAAATATATTTTCACTCAGCCCTGAAAGGCCACAAGGTGGATGTTTTGAAGTTCAATAACAAGGCTTCGTTTACAGTCATATCTCAAGATGAAATACATCCTGAAAAATACACCACCTATTTCCGCAGCGTAATTGTGTTCGGCTCCATAAGGATTATTGAGGATGAAGCCGAAAAAAGGCGGACGCTTGAGATTTTGGGACGCAGATGCAATCCCGATGATGCAGAGGGATTGGAGAAAGAGATTGCAAGCGGTCTGTCGCGTTGCCTGATGCTCGAAATGAGCATCGACCGCCTCACCGGAAAACAATCAATCGAACTGGCAAATCTGCAATAAACTCGCTACACCTCCCTACGCCACCTACCCTGCCCGCTCAAACGCCCAAAGCATCTGAACATCGCAAATGGATTGAATGAATAATTATATGATGATTGCGGGCGGCTTCTTAAACCTCTATAACGCAAAAAAGCAACCCGATTGGGTTGCTTTTTTGCGGAGAGAGGGATTCTTTCTCCGCTTCGCTACGAAAGCGCTTCGCGATAACGAACCTGAGGGTTCTCATCCCTCTCTCTCTAAACGCAAAAGAGCCGCAAGTCATTGACTTACAGCTCTTTTGCGGAGAGAGAGGGATTCGAACCCCCGGAGGTGTGACCCTCAACGGTTTTCAAGACCGCCGCAATCGACCACTCTGCCATCTCTCCAAAAGTTCCTGTTTACCGAGGGATTAAATGAGCGTGCTCACTCAGCCCGGATTGAGGAAATGTCGTTTGTCAAAGAACGCGTTGTTTTTTAACGACGTGCAAAGGTAAGAGTTTTTTTTGATTTGTGCAATAGGGTTTGGCGCCGGAAGGCTATTTTTTTGTCGCCGATGTGAGTTTTTTCCATCTGATGAGCGGCTCAAGGGGTTAAAGCGAGAGGTGAAAGGTTAAAACGGAAGGCTTAGCACCACCCACAGGGGGAGGTTGTCGGTGGAGATCAAACGAATCCACAGTGTTTCGGCGGATGCCTGCGACTCATGTTCCGCAGTTTCTGCCGCTGCATGTTTCATCACTTTTGCCGACGAAAGCTCCACCTCAGTGGAATTGACGAAAAATTGAGGTTGTGGAATATCGACCGGGGATGCGCCTTCAGCAGGGAGTGATTGTCGAGAAATTCCGTCGGAAAATATCACCGAAAACTCCCTGCCGGTGGATATGTCGATGGCTTCTATAACACAGCCCGGGGTGAGAACAAAGGCATCGGCCGGGCGCATGTCAACCGAAAAGATTGTTCCAGGCACGGAATAGCGCAGCGCTTGCTCTCCGGCCGTAATGCGCATTGACGCATCTTCCAACCGGGCGGCGATTTCACCGGGGGCCTCGGGGTCATCGTCAACGGGCGTATCAACCCCTATCACCTCCACGGGGCACCGCAGGCGCTTTCCGTCGGCACTGACCAACAGTTCGCCCACCCCGGCCACAAGCCCGGTGACGTGAAGTGTGAGCCCGTCGGTGGCCACCTCCACACAATCGGGAACAGAGACCACACTCACCTCGGTGGCATTCAGGATGCGACAGCTTATAGTCTCACCCGTGCGCACCGACAGGCGGGTCACTGAAAATGAGGGGCGGAGCTGCGCCTGCGGCTCCTCTTCGGAGCCTTTGCAACCCACGGCAGCGAGCAAAACCACGATAGTACACACCAATGCGACCAAGCGGTTAAGTGAGCAGATGCGTAGAAACATAATCCTTATTTTATGATTTCAATGAGAAGTTTTCCAACCTTGTCACCCTTTCGGTAGCAAAGTTCATGCATCCCCGTTCCCAACACCGACGGCAGCAGATAATCCCCCTCAACAGCCTTGCCGTCGACGCTCCACTCGGCATCGGATGGCACGAATGGCGATGACAAGTTGATGCGCGAATCGGAAAGCCGATAGGATGCCCGCAAGGGGGAGGTGTCAGTTTCAGAGTCGCCTCCGGTTTCGGCCGACGGGTCGAAACCACTCCCCTTTTCCGAGCCCCACAAAAACTCTACGAGCGCCGGTGTATCGACAAACGGATTGCGGTTGCCCTGCACCGTCTCAATCAAATCGTTGCGTCGCAACTCGCGTTCATCAACAGCATCGGCTCGATGCCACACAAGCAGCTGCCTCACCGCCTCATCGGATATGCCGGGATAGTAGCTCCGCTCAACGTAAGGCGCGCCGTAACCCACGGTCTGTTCCAGACCATCGGGATAGACGGTGAGCATGTAGAACATTACCCTCGCGAAATCCCCCTCATATCCCCGCGGCGGCTGCCATGCATGGCGCACACCGTCGGCGAAAAACCAAGTTCCCACGCTCCACGTTCCATTATCATATTCGGGAGTGTCAACCGTGCCGGGGCCATAACTGCCTTTGAGCTTCAAAACATTAAGCAATCCCGGCCAAAAATTGTAGAGGTCAACTTTCGCAGCCTCATAGCCCGGAGCAACCGATTTCCACCACACATTGGGGAGAAGCGGCACCAACGTGGCAGCCGCCGGAGGGAGGTCGGGCGACACGGGAAACTCCAGACTCTCGTTGCCGAAACGGTTGAGATAGCCTGTATTTGACTCATTGGCATCGGATTTGCGCAGCAGACTCCACACCCCGTTTTCGCCAAGCATAACGGTGTGATAAGTCTGCGGGGTCGACGCGGAGGCCACGGCACGTTTCAATTCCTCCCCCTCCAATCCGGCCCACGCCGAACTGCGGGGAGCCACCGCTTTCATCGGTAATGCCACCAACAGGACCGAGGACAACCCGATTCCAAATTTTCTTAAGCTACTCACCTTAGAAGTTATTTAAAACAAAAGGTTGCGCTGAAATAACTTCAGGCAACCTTTTGTGGGTTTATACTACAAAGTTATGAAAATCGGGATTACTTGCCCTGATGCTCATATTTGAGTGTGAGAGTGGGTTGGTCGCAAACCTCTGCCGGACCAAAATACTGGATGGGGCCGGGATAGATGTAGCAGGTGTTGAGAGCCCATTCATCACGCTTTGAAGCGAATTTCAGGAAGGGTGCACCATCGAGACGCACGAGAGCTTTTTGGATAACAGGCTTCATCTTGCCGTGGCGACGTTCCATGTTCATCATCATAGTGATGGGGATACCGCCGGCAACCCACTGCACCGAAGGTTTGGTGAGGTTGCGCACCGACGACATGTAGCCGGTCACGCCGCAACGGATGAGGCAAGCGGCATTGAAACCAAGTGCGTAGCAGTAGTCGGCATCGAAGTTGGAGGGGTCGGCGCAACGGCCTTCGTAACCGAAGAAGTGGTGAAGAGCCGAGAATTTGCCGTTATATTTGCCTTCAGCCTTCCACTGAGCGAGACGCTTGCCAACCATTTCGGAGAGGAGCTTATCGGTTTCGATGAGCGACACCTGAACGTTGCCGTGGGGGTCGCGGTCGAGGCTGAGCTGACGTGCAACACCTTCGGGAAGCGATGCGTAGACAGCGGCGTTTTCAGCCGAAAGGTGATCGATGATATATTTGCGCTGGTCGGCGGGAGCAACAGCTGCAAATTCCTCGCCGTTCTTTGCCAGAAGGTCGTTGAGCTCGGCGATGAGACGCTTCATTGCGGGGATGAACTCGATGAGACCTTCGGGGATGAGCACGGTGCCGAAGTTCATGCCCTTGTTGGCACGCTCGGCAACAATGCCTGCGATGTAGTCGACAACCTGGTCGAGTGTCATATCTTTCTCCTCAACTTCCTCGGAGATGATGCACACGTTGGGCTGGCACTGAAGCGCGCACTCCAGAGCGATGTGGCTTGCCGAGCGACCCATCAGTTTGATGAAGTGATAGTATTTCTTTGCCGAGTTGCAGTCGCGCTGAATGTTGCCGATAACTTCGGAGTAGACTTTGGTTGCGGTGTCGAAACCGAAGGAGGTTTCAATCACATCGTTCTTGAGGTCACCGTCGATGGTTTTGGGGCAACCGATAACCTGAACGCCTGCGTCGATGCTCTTGTAGTATTCGGCGAGCACTGCGGCGTTGGTGTTGGAGTCGTCACCGCCGATAATAACGAGAGCCTTAATGTCGAGTTCCTTGAGGATTTCCAGACCCTTGTCGAACTGCTCCTTGGTTTCGAGTTTTGTGCGGCCTGAGCCGATGATGTCGAAACCGCCGGTGTTGCGGAATTCGTCGATAATCTGCGAGGTGAGCTCAACATAGTTGTGGTCAACGAAACCGCCGGGGCCCATGAGGAAACCGTAGAGACGGCTGTCGCGGTGCACCTTCTTGATGCCGTCGAACAGACCGCAGATTACGTTGTGACCGCCGGGAGCCTGACCGCCCGACAGAATCACACCCACGTTCATGGGTTTGGAGGGGGTGGGAGTTGAGTTCTTTTCAAACTTCAGTTCGGGAAGACCATAAGTATTGGGAAAAAGCTGTTTGATATCTTCCTGATCGGCAACCGACTGAGTTGCATGACCTTCAACAGCTTTCACTGCACCGGTAAGCACGATGGGCAACTTGGGCTGATAAGTTGCGCGGGCTTTTTGCAGAGCACTCTTTTTCATGAATGTTAAAAACTTTATTTATTACGTTAGAAATTATAGCAAATCAAGTGCGAAACCGTTTCGGTTTCAAATCCCTCTATCTCCCTGTAACTGAATGCAACAGCCAACAGCTATGTTGCATGCCGCCTAATCTCTGCGACACTACAAAGTTACGCATAATTCACCGTTTTTTAGTGTGAATTAATTTTAACGAAGTTTCGCATGAGATTGCCCGAACAGTGGCATCACTAATGGCAAAAGGGAATTTGCAGTATTACCGCAACGAGCCACATACCCACTCTACGCAAACAGCTAATAATAAACAAATTCGGCGCAAAGTCCGGCAATAGCAAGAGTAGAAATCGCTGAATTTAAAATAGACCTTGGCATAATATAAATTGCCCGACGCTAAAAACATCGGGCAACAAAATGCAAACTAATGTTAACAAGGCTTACATCAGCCGAGATGATAAAGCCCGATTGCCGAGCGGGAGGTGACAGCCGCCACCTCTTCAACCGATTTTCCGAGAGTCTGCGCGATTTGCGCGGCTATAAGCGGAATAAAAGAGCTGTCGTTGAGCTTTCCGCGGAAGGGAACCGGGGCAAGATAGGGTGAATCGGTTTCAAGCACAATGCGCTCAAGCCCGATTGCGGGGAGTGTTTCCCGCAATCCCGAATTTTTAAAAGTCACAATGCCGTTGATACCGAAGTAGAAATCGCCAACACGCCTTATACGCTCCACATCGGCCGCAGAACCGCCGAAACAATGGAATGTGCCGGCAGGAACCTCGGGAAGCCCCGACAGCACCTCGAGTGTCTGATCGAGCCCGTCGCGGCAATGGATATTAATCGGCAATCCGAACTCCAATGCCATGCGGCATTGCGCGTCAAAAGCCCGCATCTGGCGCTCTACACCATCGGCATCCTCATGCAGGTCAATGCCAATCTCCCCCACCCCTACATAGAGCGGTCGGTCGGCGCCGGTGAGTTCGGCACGAACACGAGCCACCGCCTCCTCAGGATTATCGGTGAGCTCAGTGGGATGCAGACCTGCGAACATACGCAGGTTGTCGGGAAACTTCTTAGCCAGGGTTTTCATCGCGTCGAGCTCATCGAGCGACGTGCCGGGCAGAATCATCCACTTTATCCCTGCGGCAATAGCTTTTTTAACCACATCTTCGCCACCGTTTTCATAAACATCGTCGCTGAGATGGGTGTGAGTATCGATAAATTCAATCATCCGATTTTCAACAAATCAACCGTTGTTATTTCAATGGCTTCGCGAAACCGATTTTCCGGCGAGCGAAGTGAAGAACGCGCGGGCTTCGGCAGGAATCCCGGCCTCCGACAAAGCATTGATAGCCATGTCGGTGTAGCGCGTAATCAGCTCATGCGAGCGGGCAGGAAGGTCGAGCGAGTCGTATACCTCCTTTATCTCCTTCACCTTCAGATAATCGGTGAGCTTCCTGTCGAGGATTTTCTCCATCCGCTCGCGCGCCTCGGCCATAGCGTTAATCCACAGCCATGTTTTCTTTTCATTTATAATGTCGCCCCCGATTTCCTTTCCGAAAAGCGCCGGGTCGCCATAGGTGTCGAGATAATCATCCTGCAACTGGAATGCCAGCCCAAGCAATTCGCCGTAGCGATACATGGCATCGGCCGATTTCTCATCGGCACCGGCAAGCATGGCGCCAATGCGGCATGCACATGCCAACAACACCGATGTTTTAAGGCGAATCATCTCAAGGTATTCATCAACCGTCACATCATCGCGGTGCTCGAAATCCATGTCGTATTGCTGACCCATGTAGATTTCCATCGCGGTTTTGTTGAACATCGCCATCACATCGGGCATCAGCGACTTATCGCAGTCGGCCATGAATTGGGTGGCCATCGTGAGCATTGCATCACCCGAAAGGATTGCCGTGGAGCTGTTCCAGCGACGGTGCACAGTGGGGCGCCCGCGCCTCACATCGGCGTTATCCATCACATCATCGTGCAGCAAAGTGAAATTGTGGAACATCTCAATCCCCACAGCCTGCGGCAACGCCACTTCGGGGTTGCAGCCGAAAGCCTCGGCCGAGGCGAGCAACAGAACCGGGCGCAACCGCTTGCCGCCACCTTCGAGCGTGTAGCGGATGGGGGCAAACAAACCGGCCGGTTTGGCGGGATAGACAATGTCGGATATGCCGCGTTCGATAATCTCGGCAAAATAATCGGTTGTGAACATAAGGGAAAAATAATTTGAATCATCGCAGAGGAGTGGAAACGCCAACTTCACCGGGCGCATCGCGAGTCCTCTTAAATTCACAACAAAGGTACGAATATTTGGCAATAAAGCGCTAAATTTGTAATCTAAAACATAATCGCACCATAATGACATTCGATACACTTCCCAACGATCCTATCATACTGCTAAGTTTCATCAACACAAAGCTGCGCGACGATTACCCGTCGCTGGCAGCCCTGTGCGACGACCTCAACGTCAACGCCGACGAAATCAAAGCAAAGCTGGCAAGCGTGGGCTACATCTACGACGCCAACCTCAACAAATTCATCTGACCACGGTTGATGGAAAACTATCTTTCACAACTCAACAGGCAGCAGCGCGAGGCTGTTGAATATCTCGGCGGGCCACAGCTTGTAATCGCAGGAGCCGGTTCGGGCAAAACCCGCGTGCTCACCTACAAGATTGTGCACCTCCTTGCCCACGGCTACGAGCCCTACCGCATAATGGCCCTGACGTTCACCAACAAGGCCGCCCGCGAAATGCGCGAGCGCATTCAGGCACTTGTGGGAGCCGGCATCGCCAACAAACTCTGGATGGGCACATTCCACTCCATATTCGCCCGCATCCTCCGCAACAATGCCGAGCGCATCGGCTTCAAGCCATCATTTACAATCTACGACTCGGCCGACTCGAAAGCCTTGATAAAAACAATCATCAAGGATTTGGAGCTTGACGATAAAATCTACAAACCGTCGGCCGTGCAGAGCGCCATCTCAATGGCCAAGAACGCATTGATAAGCCCTCAGCGCTACGCCGCCGACAAAGACCTCATGGAGGCCGACAAGCGCTCGCGCCGCCCGATGATTCACGAAATCTACCGCATCTACCGCCACCGCTGCTTCGTGGCGGGAGCGATGGATTTCGACGATTTGCTCTACTATACCAACGTGTTGCTGCGCGACAACCCCGACATCCGTCACCACTATCAGGAATTTTTCCGCTATGTGCTTGTCGACGAGTATCAGGACACCAATTTCGCCCAGCACTGCATCGTGTCGGAACTCTGCCGCGACAGCAACAGCCTCACGATGGTGGGCGACGATGCCCAGAGCATCTACTCTTTCCGCGGAGCAAACATCAAGAACATCCTCAACCTCAAGAAGGCCTACCCCACCCTCGGCATCTTCAAGCTTGAGCAGAACTACCGTTCCACCCGCAACATCGTAGATGCCGCCAACTCGCTGATAGAGAAAAACCGTGAGCAGATTCGCAAACAGGTGTTCTCCGAAAACGACGCCGGGTCGAAAATCGAAGTCATAAACTGCTCAACCGACTATGAGGAGGCATTCCTCGTCGCCAACCGCATCGCCCAGCTCCACCGGCAAACCCACGACAGCCTTGATGAATTTGCCGTGCTCTACCGCACCAACGCCCAGAGCCGCCGTCTGGAGGAATCGCTGAGAAAACGCAACATCTCCTATCGCATCTACGGCGGTCTGTCGTTCTACCAACGCAAGGAGGTGAAGGATGCCATCGCCTACTTCCGCCTCTCGGTCAACCCCGACGATGACGAAGCGCTGCGCCGCGTGATAAACTACCCGGCCCGCGGAATCGGCGAAACAACCGTTGCCAAGCTCACCCGCTGCGCAATGGAGCACCGCGTGAGCATCTGGGCGGTGCTCAACGACCCGGTAGCCTACGAGCTCGCCGTGAATGCCGGAACGCTGAAAAAGCTCGATGCATTCCGCACCCTCATTCAGGGCTTTATCGACATGAACACCGGCGGTGCCGATGCCTACACCCTCGCCACAGCCGTGATAGCCCGCACCCGCCTGCTGTCATCGCTCATCACCGACAACACCCCCGAAAGCATTTCAAAGCAGGAGAACCTTCAGGAAATCCTCAGCAACGTGAAAGATTTTGTGGATGAGAAAACCGAAACGGGTGAGGGCGATTCGGCCCGCATGGAGGAATTCCTTGCCCAGGTTGCGCTCGCAACCGACCAGGATGAGAAAGACACCTCCGAACAGCGCGTCACGCTCATGACCGTTCACGCCGCCAAGGGTTTGGAATTCAACAACGTGATTGTTGTGGGTGTGGAGGAGGAGCTGTTCCCGTCGGCAATGGCTTCGGGCTCAACGAGCGAGATTGAGGAGGAGCGCCGCCTGCTCTATGTAGCCATAACCCGCGCCAAGCGGTTTTGCATGCTTGCCTATGCCTCGTCGCGCTTCAAAAACGGACAGACCCATCTCTGCCAGCCGTCGCGCTTTCTCCACGACATCGATCCGCGCTACATCAAGCTGATGCAGGGCACCGAGCTGGGAGCGGAACCATCGGGGAGCAACCCCTACGAGCGCTACCGTTCGTCGTTCCACTCGGCTCCCGTTGCCTCGCGGAGTCAGCAGCAGTCACCGCAAATCAACCGCCCGTCGGGCATATGGCGTCCGTTGTCGGTTTCCCCCGCTCCGGGCACAAGCGCCGCTCCGGCCAATCCGGGAGCCGGCTCGGGAGAATTCCGCCTGCACACCGTTGACGAGGTGGCCGAAGGGTTGGAAATCATGCACGAACGCTTTGGCCGCGGAACAATCAAAGAGGTCGACACCGACCCCACAGGCGCCCGCATCGTGGTGCTTTTCTCAAATGTGGAGCAACGCAAACTAATGCTCAAATATGCCAAATTCCGGATTCTATGACCTCAACATCACCCGAAAATATTGAAAAGATAAACGAGCGTCTCGCACAACTCCCCACACCATTCTATGTGGTGTATGAGGATAAGATGCGCGCCAACCTCAACCTTATCACCGACGTGGCCTCCCGCGCCGGAGTGAAAATAATAATGGCGTTCAAAGCCAACGCCCTTTGGCGGACATTCCCCATTTTCCGCGAATACGGAATCGACTGCACCGCCTCCTCGCTCAACGAGCTGCAGCTCGGGCGCGAGGAGCTGAAAGCCCGTGTTCACTCCTATTGCCCGGCCTACACCCCGCTCACAATCGGAAAATATCTCGAAGGGAGCACCCACATCACCTTCAACTCGCTGGGGCAGTGGGAGCAGTTCCGCAACGACGTGGAGAGTTGGAACGCTTCGCACGATGCCGACGGCCACGTTTCCCCCGGGTTGCGCGTCAATCCGCAATGCTCCGTCATAGAAACCGACATCTACAACCCTGCCCTCCCCGGCAGCCGTTTCGGTGTAACGGCCGAACAGATAGGAGACCGTCTGCCCGACGGCATCGAGGGTTTGCACTTCCACGCGCTGTGCGAATCAACAAGCCACGACCTCGCCAAAGTGCTTGAAGCTTTTGAGGCTCAATTCGGCAAATACCTCGCTCAGGTGAAGTGGGTGAACATGGGTGGCGGCCATCTCATGACACGCGAGGGGTATGACACCGACCACTTAGTGGAACTCCTGCGGGGATTCCGCAGCCGTTATCCGTGGCTCGAAGTGATTCTCGAACCCGGGAGCGCTTTCACATGGCGCACTGGCGACCTCATCGCATCGGTTGTCGACACCGTTGAAAACCAGGGCGTAAAAACAGCGATAGTCGACGTTTCATTCGCCTGCCACATGCCCGACACCCTTGAAATGCCCTATCAACCCGCCATCACCGAAAGCGTTGCCGAAAACCACCCGATGCCCGGCGGTGCCACCCCGCTCCGCTACCGCCTCGGCGGGAACTCTTGCCTTAGCGGCGATTTCATGGGCGACTGGTTCTTCACAGCCCCCCTCAAACCGGGAGACCGCCTCACCTTCGAGGATATGAACCACTACACCACGGTGAAAACCAACATGTTCAACGGCATCAGCCACCCCGACATCGTGTTCGTCGACAGCGACGGCCTCCCTTCCTATCTGCGCCGCTACACTTATCAGGATTATAAGTCGCGCATGTCGTAAAACTCCACTTCACCCAACCTGACAACATCGGCATCATGGAAAAATTCTCAGTCATAGTTCCGGTTTACAACCGCATCGACGAAGTAACCGACCTGCTCGAAAGCCTTGCATCACAAACAGCCAAGAATTTCGAGGTAATCATCGTGGAGGATGGCTCAACAGCGCCCTGCCTCGATGCCGTGCGCCGTTACGAGCAACAGCTCGACCTCAAATATTTCTTCAAGGAGAACGAGGGGCGTTCAATCGCGCGCAACCACGGCATGGAACATGCCACAGGGTCATATTTCATCTTTTTCGATTCCGACTGCGTTATCCCGGCCGACTATTTCGCCAAACTTAACGAGATGCTCGCCCTGCGGCCGCTCGACTGCTTCGGCGGCCCCGATGCCGCCCACAGCTCATTCACAACAACACAGAAGGCCATCAACCACGCCATGACCTCCTTTCTAACCACCGGAGGGATTAGAGGCGGGAAAATCAGCCTTGAAAAGTTCACTCCCCGCACCTTCAACATGGGCTTCTCGCGCAAAGTCTATGAAAAGGTAGGCGGTTTCCGCGAGATGTTCTCCGAAGACATCGACATGAGCACACGCATAAGGTTGGCCGGATTCTCGATATCTCTCTACCCCGACCTTCCGGTCTATCACAAGCGGCGTGTGGATTTCAAAAAATTCCTGCGTCAGGTTTATGTGTTCGGCATGTCGCGCATCACTCTCCAATTGCTCTATCCGGGCTCGATGAAGGCAGTGCATTGGCTGCCGGCAATTTTTGTAGCTGGCGTTGTGGCGATGATTCTCCTTGCGGTGTTCGTGTCGCCTTGGTGGCTGCTTCCGCTCGCGGTTTATCTGGTAGCCATTTTTGTGGCTGCACTGGCGGCCACCCGCTCGCTGACAATAGCCCTGAAAGCTGTGCCGGCATCGGTGATTCAGCTCGGCGGATATGGCTGCGGATTCATCAAGGCATATTTTCTGAAAATAATATTGCGCCGCGGCCGCAACGAGGCTGAGGAAATATCAATGCGAAAAGGTAAATGAGCGAGTTTTTCAACATAGAGCCGACAGAGCCGGGCAACGGCACCAACACCAAACAAAACGCCGTCAACACCCCTAACGCCGCCCCTCTCATGCGCGACCTCGGAGAGGAGGATAAGCCCCGCGAAAAAGCATCGCGCCTGGGGATTGATTCGCTGACCGACACCGAATTGCTGGCACTCCTGCTCGGGTCGGGCTCAACGGGGAAATCGGTGCTCGAACTGAGCCGCGAGATTCTCGCCGATTGCAATGGGCGCCTGCGTGTGCTGTCGCGCATGTCGATTGCCGAGCTCAAAAAGAAATATAAAGGTGTAGGCACCGCCAAAGCCACACTCCTTGTGGCAGCAATGACATTCGGAAGCCGCGTTCAGGCCAGCCAGGCGATAGAGGACCCTCAGATGCGGTCGAGCGAGGATGTGCATGCATTCATGCGTCCCAAGCTGGCGAGCCTCAACCACGAGGAATTCTGGGTGCTACACCTCAACCGCGCAAACCGCGTGATGTTTGCCGAGCGCGTGAGCAAAGGTGGAACATCAAGCACCGCCGTCGACATAAAACTGATTGCGAAAAGCGCCATCGACCACATCGCCTCAGGCCTCATAGTGGTTCACAACCACCCGTCGGGAACCATGAACCCGTCGGCACCCGACGATGCCCTCACCCGTCGCATCGCCGAAATCTGCAAAATCATCGACATTCCGCTCCAGGACCACGTAATCATAGGCCCTTCGACCTACTATTCCTACCGCGACAACGGGCGCCTATAATCCACGTAATCCGTGAGAAAAAGCAAGAGGGTGTGTCAGAATGGCTCGTCTGGGTCGTCGCTTGCGGGATTCGGTCTCGGTCACGTACTTCAGTACGCTCCCATCGACCTCACCCACAAGCTCCTACCATCCAAACCATTCTGACAGCACCCTCACACCTTAGACCAAAAAGGCGGCGTGTCATAATTCTGGAATTATGACACGCCGCTTTATTTTAATACGGATGGTGAGGGTGTTGTCAGAAGTTATATCCGAGGGTGATGGAGAAGAGATTGCGGCGAAGGTCGCGGGGAAGCATCTCGGTGCCGCTCTTCATGTCGGAGAGGCCCCATGAGCCGCTGAGCGACATAGTGTAGGCCTGATAAGTCACACCAACGCCGAAATTCCATTGGATATCGAAATGCTTGAATCCGTTTGTGCCGAACAACGAGCAGCTTTCAGCCGGAGTGGCAGCTTCGGGCACTCTCACCTCATTCTGATGATAACGGGCGAGCAGACTCATGTTGAGCTGCGGACCGGTGAACACACTCACCTTGATATCCTCGGTGAAATCGAAGTGGTAGCCCACGATGAGAGGGATGCGGAAGCCGAAGTTGCGGATTGAACCGTCAACCTGATAAGCCATATCGCGTTCCTCAACAACGGGATTACCCGCAGGATCGACAACGGGAAGCCCCGCGCCGTCAACAACAGGCACCGAAACCGAGTAGGAATCCCAATAGGTGGTGCCGAATGTGTTGTAGAAAATTGAAACGCCCGGCTCGAAATAGAGATTCATCCACAGCGGAATGTTGTAGACTGCCCCGAGCGAAAAGCCTGCCTTATTGTTATAGAAGCCGCCGCCATTGGCTGCCGAACTGATGTCGAGCGATGCGCGCGCTCCAAGAAAAGCCTTGTTTTCGGGATTGTCAAACAGATAGCTCGATGCTGCCTGTGAAGTTGACACGCTCGCAGCCACCATTGCGCCAACGAGACAGATGTTTTTCAAAATCTTCATATTCAAGAGGGTGTTTTAATATTATAATCGTGTAAACGTGAGTTGCTGCCTGCGGGTTCAATAGTCATAGAGCAACTCGAGGTCATCAATATAGAGCACACTGCCGTTTCCACCGGTGAAATAGTCGCCATATTTGCTGGCCGATGCCACAATGAGAATGTAGCGGGGCACGCGGTTTGTGGCCTTGTAATCCAACTCAATTTCAAAGGGGATGTACTGCGGAATTGTCTGCCCGCTCTGGAAGTTTCCGTAGGCTATCACCTCGCTCCCGGCAGGGTCGAACAGCTGCCTGTTCGACGGATTGGTGCGGATTTCAAACGGCTCGGGGCTGTCAATAAGTGCCGTCCACACAATGCATGTGTCGGGCTCACCCTTCAGTGAGGCAAATTCAGAGGTGGTGTTTGAAATCGGGGTGGAGGTATATTTGAGGTAACCGCGCAACTTGGTGGGACGCTCGGTGAAAGGTCGGCCGAAGCTCAACACGCCGTTGGTGCCGTCGGTGCGCACATAGCTCCCGGCAAAAATATTGCCTGCGGCAATCTTTCCGAGAAGTCCGATACCCACAAATTTTGTTTCAAGACGCGCAGCCTGCCCGCTGCCGCTCGAAGTGTCGTCGGTTGGGGTGGTGTTGCTGTCGCCCAAAGTGGTGGCACCCTTGTTGCCGGTGTCCCAATAGGGGGTGGCTCCTTCAGCCCACGGATTCCACACCTTGCCGGCTTTGCTCCATTCGCTGAGCGACGAGTTGGGCACCTGCACAACCGAGCCGGTGGTGAACGAGAGGGTCACACCGTTTTCAGAATCGGAATAGGCACGGGCCTCGTAGGTGGTTCCGGGATTGAGGTTTACCAGACGCGCGTGGAATGTGCCGCCTGTGGTGGTGATCCATGATGCGGGAGCCTTTATCCATTCGTCGGTGCCGGCAACACGATATTCCACACCGTTGTCGCGCCCTTCGATTGCCTCGCCGTAAACCCATGCCACCTGCGTCCACGCATCGGCGCGTGTGGTCGACACAGTGCTTTCAACCGTCTCTCCGTGAATCGACCACTCCTCGGTGCGGCCATAAGCCTCAACCGTCACCTCAACCGGAGTTGTGAGGTCGATTTCGGTGCCCTCAAGCAGGGGCGACATTGTGCTCCCCTCGGGACCGAGCTTGCACGAAAGAACCTTCACATGCTCCAGCCCGATTGCCTGGGGCAATGTGACCACAACACGGCGCCCGGTAACGTCGATTATCGTAGCGCCGATTTGATTGTCGACCGTGAAGTAGCGGTTGATGTTCTGAATGCCTTGAATCACCCAATCATAGCTTTGATAGAGGCGGAGGGTTACAATATAATATTTCGACAAATCGAGCGGCTGAGTCAAATCACCTTTTTCAATCTCGGCACCCTCCGACAGGCGATAGGATGTGATTTTAACCGAGGTGATGTCGACCGATTCGTCGAACGTCATTTTAACCATGCGCGTCGCCGAATCGATTTCGGCAGGCTTCAGCAGCCCGTCGGCTTCAATAGCCTCGATGTTGGGCTGGATGCGCGGATAGGGTATGTCGTTCTTGATACATCCCGACAGGGCGCACACGGCTGCAAACAGCAACGCCAGCACCGGCACCGCAGCCATTCGCCGCGATGAGGCCGGAATGAAGGATGATATTTTCAGGTTATATCTTGAGGAAAACATTGTCAGTTAACTTGGTAGCAATCAAATGAACACGGCCATGCCGAAGTTGATGTTGAAGATGTTGAATTTGAAATTGGCACCCGATGAGAAACGCGAGCCCTCGTCAACACCATCGGTCGATTGGCGTTCGTTGTGAACCTTCACACCAAACACGCCGAACGACACGTTGAAGCTCACATAATCCATGATGAACACACACAGCCCCGGCGAAAAATTCAGCGCGGCGGTCATGCTGTTGGTTCGTGTGTCGCGCGGAACGCCGTTGTAGTTTCGCTTGAATCGCGACGAACCCGCCCCGAACGACAGCTCCACCTCATTGAACACGCTGAAACGGCGGTCGCGCCCGAGTCCCACATAGTTGCGGTAGGCGATGGCGGTGCTGAACGTTTTTGAATAATAGCTCACATCGGAGAGTTTGAAACTCATGTCGGAATCGAAGTCAAAGCTGAGTCCTTCGAGGTCCACATACATGCGGGTGTAGTTGAAATTGATGCCAATCGACTGGTTGTTGCCGAAGAAGTAGGCAATGTAGGGTTGCAACGAGTAGGCCTTGACCTTTATGTTGAAATCCTTCAGAATCGAGAGCAGCTGAAAATCGTCGGTGTTGAACTCGCCATAGGATGCCTGCATGCCAAACGACCACTGCCCTTTGGGAATGAACAGGAAGTTGTAGAGGCCGCGGTCGAAACGGCCGTAGTTTTTTTGGGGAAGAACCACGCTTACCGTGTCTCCGCCAACTATCACCGTCTCATCGAGCACGGCATCGTTCACGGCTGCCGAGTCAAGGGGAATCTTTTCGCCGCGGGCAAACCGCTCCAGCAAATTTATGTTGATGCCGTCGTCGGGCATCTCGCGGGCCTCGGCCCGCATCGCCGTGATGTTTAACGCCATCACAAGCGTGAGCAATATGCTGTAGATTTTATGCATCTTTGATTCGGGGGATGAGTTAAGAGTAAGTTCTTAAATATTTTTTGTAGCTGTTTCCACGTTCCGGGCCTGCGGGTGCCACCGGTCAACTGCATCGTTGGCAGCACCGGGAGTGCGCACAAGTGCCATCAGAGATA
Source organism: uncultured Muribaculaceae bacterium (assembly GCA_910586565.1). Taxonomy (GTDB): domain Bacteria; phylum Bacteroidota; class Bacteroidia; order Bacteroidales; family Muribaculaceae; genus UBA7173. Next base: position 49,278 of record CAJUIT010000012.1, read on the forward strand.
GAATGCCACGCCGAATGTAATCGAAAAAAGATTGATTTTGAAATTGGCCGATTTGCTGTCGCGATGGGCAACATAAATCTGGTCGGTGGTTGATTTGGTGGTGGTGTAGGAAAACCCGAGCACACCCACATTCACCTCTATGGCCGAGTAGTTGTTGAGAAACATAATCATGCCCGGAGCAAGACCCACATGCACATCCCACGAGCGCTCGAAAGTGCCGGTGAGGTCTTTGCCGCGCCCTGTGCATATTTTCGACTCACCGCCGCTGAGCTGCAGCTGTGTTTCGTTGAAAAAGCCGAAACGGCGGTTGTTGCCCAAACTGATATAGTTGCGGAACACGGCCATTGCCGAGTAATTCTGTGAAATGTTGTAGAGATTCTCAACCGAATAGTCGGTTTCGGAGTCGATGACAACGGTGGCATTGTCAAGGCGGCTGCGCGAACGGGAATAGGAGAACTTTCCACCCGCGGCCAGATTATCCTTGAAGCAATACATCAGCATGGGGCTGACTTTGAACGTGTAGGTGTCGCCTCCGATGTTTTCAACTATCAGAAATTGGTAATTCTTTTGATTCGACTGCGAGAAACTGACGCTCACACCCGTGATCCATTGCCCTTTAGGAATGAACGACACCTGCTCCAAACCTCGCTTGAACTCCACCTGGGCATGCCCGGTGGCTACAAATCCAAGCAGGATTGCAAGAAATGTGACTGCTTTCTTTATCATATTTTGCTCGATTCAGACGTGGCCTCATACATAGCATTTAAACACAGGCTTCTGTCTGTCATTATGTTACGCCCCTGCACGTGAGTTGGGAACACCCCCGCGGAGCAATTGCAAAAATTTTTGTAAAGTTACACTATTTTTCACATTTGCGAAAAGATTTCATCGGTTAAAATTTTTAACACCCTCTATATTCGATAAATTACATGCTTCCCGATGCAGAATGGCTGCCAGCAATCCTATCGGCGTGAATACGAGCGGTTTTTGCATGCCGATTTTTTTCGCTAATTTTGTTGACTAAAGTGAAAAACGGCACACCGCATTAATTAACCGCGCTACGCAACCCGATTCAGTGCCTTAACTTTTTGCTCTGAATTTTGTCTTATCTTTAAGAAACTGTTTAAATAATCAACCCTCGACTTCGGGTTAAAGACGGCAACGGCCGACAAAAAACGCACACCGCAGTCGAACAACTCACAATCAACAATGAAAAAAATCTTTTCTGCAATCCTCTCCGCTCTCGTTCTGGCTTGCGCTCCCTGCGCCCATGCCAATCCCGATATCACCGACCTGCTTAAAGGAGCTGCAAGTGCATTGAAAGGCTCAGGCTCCGATTCAGGTTCAAGTTCAAGCACCGGTTCAACTGCGTTATCGGGCCTCAAAGGAATGATTGAGGGGCTTATCTCCAAGAGCGACCTCACCGAAGCCGACCTCGTGGGGTCATGGCGCTATTCGGCTCCGGCCGTAGCTTTCAAGAGCGACAACCTGCTGCAGAAAGCCGGCGGCGCGGCAGCTGCCGGTGTAATCACCGAGAAACTTGCCCCATTCTATGCCAAAGCCGGTATCACCAACCTCACGGCTACATTTAACGAAGACAAGACTTTCACTTTCAAAATCAACAAAATAAGCCTCTCGGGCACCTTTGAGAAGGATGCCACCTCCGAAACCGGCGATTTCACTTTCAGCTTCAAGGCTGCCGGCAAAATCCCCGTAGGCAAATTCAAAGCCCATGTTGAGAAAGTCGGCTCGAAACTCACCATCACCTTCGACGCCTCGAAGCTCATCACGCTTGTCAACACCATTGCAAAAATCAGCGGGCAGAGCACACTCCAGTCGGTTGCCACCCTGCTCAACTCCTACGATGGCCTGAATTGCGGATTTGAGCTGACAAAAGCAAACTAAACACGCAACCGGCTGCTAACCAAACCATTTCAGAAAGGCATTTAAATTGACCCGCAGCTCTCTGAAAGAACGTGTTGCCGCGCGTTGGCGCATAATAAAACATGCCCACGCGCGGCTTACCACACGGTTCGTTCCCACAATAAGGCTGATATCAACCGTGTTGGGAATTGCAACGGTGGTGGCGTCGGCGGTGTGTCTGATTTGCCTGTTAATACACTTCGGGTTCGACCGTTCCCCGCAGGAAACGAAAACCCTCGCCCGCATTCTGCGCGCCATCCAGATTCTCTTTGCCACGGGAATTATTTTCAACCTCCTTTTCAACTTCAAGGAAACCGTAGGGCAAACGAAAATCATAAAATGGATAACCGACGCGGGGATTCTGATTACGCTGCTCCCGCTGGCCTATCCGCGCCCCGACAGGCCGTGGATTCCTCTGCTTGAACAAATCCTCTACAACCGTGCATTTCTCTTCTCGGTGCTGGCCGCCTACTCGGCTGTCGACCTCAGCTACGGTGTGATTAAGATGATTGGGAAACGCACCAACCCGTCGCTGATGCTGTCGGTGAGTTTTCTGTTTTTCATAATAATAGGGTCGTTTCTGTTGATGATGCCCCGGTGCACGGTCACACCCTTGAATTATATCGACTCACTTTTCGTTGCCACATCGGCAGTGTGCATCACCGGGCTGACCACCATCGACATTTCACAAACATTCACACCGTCGGGACTGATTGTGCTTGCGCTCCTGATTCAGATAGGAGGACTGGGGGTTATGACTTTCACCAGTTTCTTCGCACTGTTTTTCAGCGGCAACACATCCATCTACAGCCAGCTGATGGTTAAGGATATGATTTATTCTAAAACCATCAACGCACTGCTTCCCACCCTGCTCTACATTTTGGGGTTCACACTTTTAATCGAACTTCTCGGAGCCGTGGCCATATTTTTGTGCGTGCACGGAACGCTCGGAATGTCGTTGCAGGACGAGATTGTGTTCTCGGCGTTCCATTCACTGTCGGCATTCTGCAATGCCGGCTTCTCCAACATCGAGGGGGGATTGTCGAACCCTCTGCTGCTTCACTCCAACCAGTCGGTCTATCTTGTGGCGAGTGCCCTTATTTTTGCCGGAGGTATTGGATTTCCGCTGCTTGTAAATTTCAAATCGGCACTGGGGCGCTACATGCAACGCATCTGGCACTGGCTGCGCGGAAAAGGGGTGCTCCATCAAGCCTACCACGTCTACGACCTCAACACAAAGGTTGTGCTCGTTACCACATTGTGGATTTTCGGCGCGAGCACAGTGCTGTTCTTCCTGTTTGAATATGACAACTCACTCGCGCAATTCTCCTTTGGCGACAAGATAATCCAGTCGGTGTTCAATTCGTTTGTGCCACGTTCGTCGGGTTTCTCGTCGGTCAACCCTGCGGGGTTCCTCAACATCACGCTGCTGATGTTTGTGGTGCTCATGTGGATTGGCGGCGCCTCGCAGTCAACTGCCGGCGGTATCAAGGTCAACACCTTCGCCACGATGATTCTCAACCTGCGCGCCGTGGTGCTCGGGCGCGACCGCATCACCGCCTACGGGCGCACTATCTCCGTGCCGTCGCTGCGCAGAGCCCACGCTGTCATCGGTCTGTCGATAGTTTCTTTCATTTTCTATGCCATCGCGCTTGTGGGACTCGAACCGAATCTCAGCACCCGCGCCCTGCTCTATGAGGCTGCCTCGGCACTTTTCACTGTCGGCTCCTCGCTCGGGGTCACCCCGCTGCTCGGCACTCCGGCAAAACTGCTGCTGTGCACCGCCATGTTTCTCGGACGTGTAGGAATCATTTCCCTGCTCGTCGGCATAGTCGGCACCCACAACGATTCCCCTGCAAAATTCCCCACCGACAATATCATCATCAACTAACACACCCACTCTCATGCGCTACCTTATAATTGGACTCGGAATCTACGGCACCAATCTCGCCAAGGACCTCACCGACATGGGTCACGAAGTTATAGGCGCCGACCGCCTCGCCGCCAACGTCGATGCCATAAAGGATTACATCGCCACGGCCTATATCCTCGATTCCACCGACGAGGTTGCAATCGGGGCATTGCCGCTGAAAAATGTCGATTTGGTTATCGTTGCCATCGGTGAGAATTTCGGGGCAAGCATCAAAACGGTGGCACTCCTTCGCAAACTCGGCGTGCGTAAAATCTATGCCCGCGCCATCGACGAGCTTCACCACGCCATTCTCGAAGGGATGAAAGTGGAGCGCATCCTCAACCCCGAGCAGAGGGCGGCCGCCGACCTTGTCAACGAGCTCGAGCTCGGCACCCATGCCGAAACTCTGAGAGTGGATCGCGAGCGCATGGTGATGCGCTTCAAGGCTCCCGAATATTTTTTCAGCATGCGCTATGCCGACATGACCCCCGACAACACTTTCGGCATGCAACTCATCGCCGCCTCACGCCCTAAACCGACCACCAACGTTCTTGGTGTGGACGCATCGGAATTCACTCCGCTTGAAATCGGTCCCGACTCCCAGCAGCGTGTGGTAGCCGGTGATGTGCTCACCTGCTTAGGCACACGCAAGGACTACCGAGCCATGTTCCGCCACCTGTAAAAGGGTGTGCATCATAACGGCCCGGGGTGCTGTGTCGCGTAGGGTTCGGTCTTATTTTCCTTGCAGAAACAGGTGGTCGGTGAGTGCGTTGAGAGCCCTCACCTTATCCTCTTTCTTCACGAGGAATGAGATGTTGTAGTTGGAACCGCCGTAGGAAATCATGCGCACGGGCACATCACGCAATGCGTCGATGGCACGGGCCTCGAAACCGCGGTTGTGCCATTCGAGGTCACCTACCACACAGATTATCACCATGTCGTAGTCAACGGCCACGGTGCCGAATTCCTTCAGCTCGTCAATGATATGTTCAAGCTTCAGGGGGTCGTCGATAGTTACCGAAATCCCCACCTCCGATGTTGCAATCATGTCGATGGGGCGGTTGTAGTTGTCGAAAATCTCAAACACACGGTGAATGAATCCCGAGGCGGGAAGCATGCGCGACGACTTAATCTTTATTGCAATCACGCCGTCCTTGGCAGCCACGGCTTTTATCGACCGCGAGTGCACGGTGTTGTAAATCAGCGTGCCGCGTGCTTCGGGCTCCATTGTGTTGAGCACTCTGATGGGGATGTTGTTCACCTTTGCCGGCATCACGCAGGTGGGGTGCAGAATCTTCGCCCCGAAATAGGCCAGCTCAGCCGCCTCGTTGAAATGCAGCTCATGCACCGGCTCGGTTTTCTCAACATAACGGGGGTCGTTGTTGTGCATGCCGTCGATGTCGGTCCAAATCTCAATCTCCTCGGCATTGATTGCCGCACCGATGAGAGAGGCTGTGAGGTCGCTGCCGCCGCGCAGCAGGTTGTCGGTCTCTCCGCGATGGTTGCGGCAGATGAATCCCTGGGTGACGAACAGGTCGGCATCGCCATGCTGCTCAAGCATGGGGGTGAGCTTGAGGGTGATGTAGTCAACATCGGCCTCGCCGTTATGGTCGGTGCGCATGAATTCGAGCGCCGGGAGCCACACCGAATTATAGCCCTGCTCATGGAGATAGATATCCATGAGGTTTGTCGACATCAGTTCACCCTGGGCAAGGATTGCCTTCTCCTCAACCTGTGAGAATTCACCCTCGTGGGTAAATGAACGTATATGGCTGAAAATGGAGCCTATGCACTCGCGGGCACGGCTGCGCGAGCTGTCGGAGGCCAGCAGCTCGTCAATCACATCGAAATATTTTTTCTCAAGGCTATTGATTGTCTCCTTGGCTCCGTTCACATTGTGCTTGTAGAGATAATCGGCGATTTCAACCAAAGTGTTGGTGGTGCCCGACATTGCCGAGAGCACAATGATGTTGGCTCCGCGGTCGGTTATCAGTTTGGCCACCTCCTTGATGCGCGCAGCGCTTCCAACCGAGGTGCCTCCGAATTTCAAAACTTTCATTTTGCGGTGAAAAAATGTGGAATAATGCGTTGGTGATGATTGGAGAGAACTGAGGGATTGTGTGAACGCCGCCGTGCAGGAGCCGCCGTAGAGCGAGAGCGTTACCGGAGGTCGTCGGGCAGTTCCGCGCCGTAGTCAACAAGCTGCTTGTCGGCACACTGCATCACACGGGCGGGATATTGCTCAACGAGCTGCAGGTTGTGGGTGGCCATTATCACGGCTGTGCCCTGCTCGGAGATTTCGCGCAGATGCTTCACAATGCGGTCGCCGGTGGCGGGGTCGAGATTGCCGGTGGGCTCGTCGGCCAGAATGAGTTTGGGTTTGTTGAGAAGCGCGCGGGCAATGACGATGCGCTGCTGCTCACCACCCGAGAGCTCGTGGGGCATCTTGTAGGATTTTGTGGCCATACCCACATGACGCAACACCTCGTCGATGCGCTCATCCTTTGCGTCGCGGTCTTTCCAGCCGGTGGCATCGAGCACAAATTTGAGGTTCTCATACACATTGCGGTCGGTGAGCAGCTGGAAATCCTGAAACACAATGCCTATCTCGCGACGCAACATTGGAATATCCTTGCGGCGGATACCCACAAGGTCCACATCCATCACACGGGCCTCACCCGATGTTACAGGAATCTCGGCATACATTGTTTTGAGCAGACTCGATTTGCCGCTTCCCACCTTTCCGATAAGGTAGACGAACTCACCTTCCGAAAGGGTGAAATCAACGTGCTTGAGCACCACAAGTTCCTTGCGGAGAATCTCAACGTCGCGATATTGAACTATATTCATTGCCATGAATTTGTGCTGTTTCCTGCGGCCGCTCCACCTTTCGCTGCCGGCAAGCGGGCTTACCATGCATGATGCGGTTGATTCTACAGGCCTACGGGCAGGTTGTTCCAAATAATTTCAATAAGGGCCGTTTATGTTCACAGCCACTTATTATTAAACATGCAAAGTTAACCAATGCTTCCCAACAGAGGGGGCGAGGTGCCGCAGTTAACAAAATTTTAACAATATCAGCCCCTTCCCCACCCCGTTTTTGCATAAAATTTGCACCTTTGGGTTGATTTATAAGATTTTTCCCACTAATTTTGCACCTTGAAAATTACGACTAAACTAATAACAACATAAAAAACTGTTCATTTTATGCAAGTTACGCTTGAAAAGACCGGCGACCTTCAGGGCCGCATCAAGGTTGAAGTAACCCAGAACGATTATCTCGACAAGGTTAACAAAGAACTCAAAGAAATAGGCCGCACACGCGCTATCCCCGGCTTCCGCAAGGGCCATGTAAGCACCGAGCAGCTCCGTCGCCGCTTCGGCAAGGATGTTAAAAGCCACGTTCTCAACGAAGAAGTTTACCGCGCTGTGATTGAATACATCCGCGAGAACAAACTCGACGTGCTGGGCGAACCCCTCCCCGTTGAAGTTAAGGAAATCAATCTCGACGACCAGGACTACACCTTCGAATATGAAGTTGGTCTGGCTCCCGCCATCGACGTGAAACTCGACAAGGATGTGACCGTTCCCTTCTACACCATCGCCGTTTCCGACGAAATGGTGAAAGATCAGGACACCGCTCTGTGCGAACGCTTCGGCGCTCAGGTGCCCGGCGAGGAGGTTGACGCCAAGGCTCTCGTCAAGGGCGCAATCATGCAGCTCAACGAGGACGGTACCGTCAACACTGCCGAAGATGCCATTCAGGTTGTCGACGGCATTGTCGCTCCCATGTACTTCACCGACAAGGACCAGGCTGCCCTCTTCCTCGGCAAGAAAGTTGGCGACAAGGTTGTGTTCAACCCCTCGAAAACCTGCAACGGCAACGCCGCTGAAATGGCTTCGATGCTCCACATCGACAAGGAGAAAACCGCTGCCGTTACCGGCGACTTCGAAATGGCTATCTCTGAAATCATCGTGCTCAAGCCTGCCGAACATGGCGAGGAATTCTACAAGGAAGTGTTCCCCGGCAACCAGGTGACCACCGAAGAGGAATATTTCGAAGGCCTCCGCAAAATGATTGCATCGCAGCTCGCCCCCAACAGCGAACACATGTTCAACCGCGACGCTCAGAAAACAATCATGGATAAATTCGGTAACTTCGAGCTCCCCGCCGAATTCCTGAAAAAATGGCTCGTTGCCCGCAACGAAGAACTCACCCCCGAAAACGTTGGTGAGGAATATGAAAAGATGGTTCCCTCAATCAAATGGGAACTTCTCCGCGGCAAGCTCGCCGAGAACCTCGACATCAAGGTTACCGAGGACGACATGCTCCAGTTCGCCAAGGCTATCGCCATGCAGCAGTTCGCCCAGTATGGCATGCTCAACATGGACGACGAAACCATCACCAACTATGCCCGTCGCATCCTCGAGGATAAGAACTATGCATCACGCATGCGCGAGGACGTTGGCAACGGCAAACTCTTCAACGCAATCAAGGCTCTTGTGAACCTCGACTCCAAGGAAGTTTCACTCGACGAGTTCAAAAAGCTCGCTCAGGCTGAATAATAACCTACAGGTTACATAAACCCCACAAACCACGGCGGTGTGTCAAAATGCAGCGATTTTGACACACCGCCTTGATTTAATCAGGATGGAGAGGGTGCTGTCAGAATGGTTTGGATGGTAGGAGCTTGTGGGTGAGGCCGATGAGAGCGTACTGTAGTACGTGACCGAGGCCGAATCCAGCAAGCGACGCCCCAGATGAGCCATTATGACACACCCTCGTGCAGTTTTGCAGCAAATCCGTCGGGGAGAGCCTGCAGCATCGCCTCAAGCCTGATAGCAGCCGGCGTGGCACACCCGTGCTCAAAACATGAAACGAAACTCATTGTCGGCTCTTCACAAACTCTTTCCCGAGGAAGCAAAAAAATCTGCAATGTTTGCTTCATGTCACAAAAAATTTTACTATCTTTGAATTAAGTTTGCCGCGACATCAAGCGGCAAACCGAAGCAGCCCCGCGACCTCGGGCCTGCACAAAACAACATGCATAATCACAACAACACAATGAATAATCTCAAAAACGATTTTCGCAACTATGCGGTGAAGCACCTCGGCATGAACGGCCTCGCTCTCGACCAGTTCACCTCCGCCACCGACAACGCCATCCGTTCGAGCTACATCTCCCCCACCATCATTGAGGAACGTCAGCTCAACGTGGCCCAGATGGATGTGTTCTCCCGCCTGATGATGGACCGCATCATCTTCCTCGGCACCGACGTGAACGACTACACCGCCAACGTCATCCAGGCCCAGCTTCTCTATCTCGACTCGGCCGACCCCGGCAAAGATGTGTCAATCTACATCAACTCCCCCGGCGGCTCGGTCTACGCCGGCCTCGGCATCTACGACACCATGCAATACATCAGCAGCGACGTTGCAACCATCTGCACCGGCATGGCTGCCTCGATGGCTGCAGTGCTCCTCGTTGCCGGCACCACCGGAAAGCGTTTCGCCCTCAACCACTCGCGCGTGATGATTCACCAGCCGATGGGCGGCGCTCAGGGGCAGGCTTCCGATATTGAAATCACAGCCCGCGAAATCCAGAAGCTGAAGAAGGAGCTCTACCACATCATCGCCGAACATTCGGGTCAACCCTTCGAAAAAGTTGAGCGCGACTCCGACCGCGACTATTGGATGACCGCCCCCGAGGCTCTCGACTACGGCATGATCGACAAGGTGCTTGCCAAACGTCCCGCACCTTTCACCACCGACAGCACTCCCCTCCGTCAGGACTAACACCAACCACAACCACGAATGCGACGTTGCCGGATGAGGCGGAGGAACCACCCTCACAAAGCCGGCCAAAGGCTCTCAACCGCCTGCTCACGGCTTCATCCGTCAACACGCCCAAATAAAAACAATGGCAAAGAAAAAAGCTGATTGCTGTTCATTCTGCGGCCGCCCCGGCAACCAGTCGGAGGTGCTGATACCCTCGGGTATCAACCCCGACATATACCTCTGTGCCGAATGCGCCGACTCAATCCACGAAATCCTCCAGGATTTCCGCGGCATCGAGCCCGGCAAAAAGAAAGGGGCAAAGGGGGGCGACACTCCCGATTTGGCAAAGATTCCCAAACCCAAGGAAATCTGCCAATACCTCGACCAATATGTTATCGGGCAGGATAGCGCCAAGCGCTACCTCTCGGTTGCAGTCTACAACCACTACAAGCGCCTTGCCCAGCCCGAAGGCGACGATGTTGACATTGAAAAGAGCAACATCGTGCTCGTGGGCCCCACAGGCACCGGCAAAACCCTCCTGGCCAAAACCATCGCGCGCATGCTCGATGTGCCCTTCACCATCGTCGACGCCACAGTGCTCACACAGGCCGGATATGTGGGCGAGGATATCGAAAGCCTCCTCACCCGCCTGCTTCAGGTAGCCGACTACGATGTGGCAAAAGCCGAGCGCGGCATTGTGTTCATCGACGAAATCGACAAAATTGCCCGCAAGGGCGACAACCCCTCGATAACACGCGACGTGAGCGGCGAAGGTGTGCAGCAAGGCTTGCTCAAGCTCCTCGAAGGGTCGGTGGTTAATGTGCCCCCACAAGGCGGACGCAAACACCCCGAGCAGCGCATGATTCCCGTCGACACCAAGAACATCCTCTTCATCTGCGGCGGAGCATTCGACGGCATCGAACGCAAAATAGCCCAGCGACTCAACACCCATGTGGTGGGCTACGCCACCGATGCAACCCGTCAGCGCATCAACAGCGACAACTATCTCAGCTTCGTGGCGCCTCAGGACTTGAAATCGTTCGGCCTGATTCCCGAAATCATCGGCCGTCTGCCAATCCTCACCCACCTCAACCCGCTCGACCGCGATGCCCTGCGCCGCGTGTTGACCGAGCCCAAGAACGCCATCACCCGCCAGTATGAAAAACTGTTCGCGATGGACGGCGTGAAGCTCACATTCGAACCGGCCGCGCTCGACATGATTGTGAACAAAGCCATCGAATACAAGCTCGGAGCCCGCGGATTGCGTGCAATCGTGGAAACGGTGATGATCGACTCCATGTTCGAGCTCCCCTCGGCCGATGCCAAGGAATTCACCGTAACGGCCGACTATGTGCTCGCCAAGCTCCGCCAATCGCACTACGAACTCAACAAAACCGACGCGGAATAACCCCTCGCCACGGTTCTCTCTCCGCCCCCATCGGGGAAAATCTCTCCAATTTAAAAGTTAACCTCTCTTACCACACCATGACAACCAACGAACAACTGACACAGGCCCTCAAGCGCCACTTCGGGTTTGACAAATTCAAAGGCAATCAGGAACAGATAATGATGTCGCTCCTGAGCGGCCGCGATGTGTTTGTGCTCATGCCCACAGGGGGCGGAAAGTCGCTCTGCTATCAGTTGCCGTCGTTGCTCATGGAGGGCACCGCCATCGTAATCTCTCCGCTGATTGCCCTGATGAAAAATCAGGTCGACGCCATGCGCAACTTCAGCACCGACGACGGCATTGCCCATTTTCTCAACTCGTCGCTCAACAAGAGCGCCGTTGATCAGGTGAAAGCCGATGTGACTTCGGGAAAAACAAAACTGCTTTATGTGGCTCCCGAATCGCTCACAAAGGAAGATAACATTGAATTTTTAAAAACAGTTCCCATCTCGTTCTATGCCGTTGACGAAGCCCACTGCATTTCAGAGTGGGGGCACGATTTCAGGCCCGAATACCGCCGCATCCGCCCCATCATCAACGAAATAGCCGTGCGCCCAGTCATCGCCCTCACGGCAACGGCAACCCCCAAGGTGCAGCACGACATACAGAAGAATCTCGGCATGACAGATGCCGTGGTCTACAAATCGTCGTTCAACCGCACCAACCTGTTCTACGAAATCAAGCCCAAAACCCCGAACACCGACCGCGACATAATCAAATTCATCAAAAACCGCGAAGGGAAATCGGGAATCATCTACTGTCTCAGCCGCAAAAAGGTTGAGGAACTGGCCGAGCTGTTGAAAATCAACAACATCAAGGCCCTCCCCTACCACGCCGGCATGGACGCAGCCACCCGTTCGGCCAATCAGGACGCTTTCCTGCTTGAGCAAATCGATGTGATTGTGGCAACGATAGCATTCGGCATGGGCATCGACAAGCCCGACGTGCGCTACGTGATTCACTACGACATGCCGAAATCTCTCGAAGGCTACTATCAGGAAACCGGTCGTGCCGGACGCGACGGAGGGGAAGGCGTATGCCTCACCTTCTACTCGGCCAAGGATCTGAAAAAAATGGAAAAGTTCGTGCAGGGCAAACCCCTCACTGAACAGGAAATTGGGAAACAACTGCTCGCCGAAACGGCCTGCTACGCCGAATCGTCGGTTTGCCGCCGCAAAACGCTGCTGCACTATTTCGGCGAGGACTACACTCCCGACAATTGCGGGAACTGCGATAACTGTTTAAACCCAAAGAAAAAAGTGGACGCTAAAGACGATTTATCCGCAGTGCTTGAAACAATCGCTGCCTTAAAGGAAAAATTTAAAGCTGAACACATCATAGACGTGCTGACAGGAAGGGAAACCAACGATGTCCGCACCTACCACCACGACTCACTCGAAGTTTTCGGTTGCCTGCCAAAGGCCGACCGACGCTATCTCAACGCCCTGCTGCGCCAGGCCACAATTGCCGGCTACATCGAGCGTGAGATTGAAAACTTCGGACTCGTGAAAATCACCACCAAGGGTAAAGATTTCATCAAACACCCCGTGGCATTCAAAATGGTTGAGGATAACGATTTCAACGACGACGAGGAGGAAACAATCGTGAAGAGCGGAGCAACATGCGCCGTCGACCCCGAGCTCTACTCCATTCTCAAAGACCTGCGCCGAAAAATCGCCAAACACCACAACCTTCCCCCCTACGTCATTTTCCAGGACCCCTCGCTCGAAGCGATGGCCACAACCTACCCCGTGACTATGGAGGAGCTTCAGAACATCACCGGCGTGGGCGCGGGAAAAGCCAAACGCTACGGCGAGGAGTTCATCAAAGTTATCAAAACCCACGTTGAGGAGAACGAAATCGAACGCCCCGAGGACCTCCGCGTTCGTTCGGTAGCCAACAAAAGCCGAATCAAAATCTCCATCATCCAGGCCATCGACCGCAAAATCGACCTCGACGAACTTGCCAACTCAAAATGCATGGAATTCGGCGAGCTGCTCGACGAGATTGAGGCCATTGTTTACTCCGGAACAAAAATCAACATCGACTACTTCATCAACGAAGTTATCGACGACGACCATCAGGAAGATATTTTCGACTACTTCAAGGAAGCCGACTCCGACTCGCTCAAGGAAGCCATCCGCGAGCTCGGCTCGGAGTATAGCGAAGAGGAGATTCGACTGATGCGCATCAAGTTCCTGTCGGAGCTGGGCAACTGATTCACAAAAAATTCGTAACTTCGCGCAAAATTACGGAGCGTGCCACCGGCACGGCTGCCCAAAGTTTTCAAAAACCGACAATGATAGCTGTAAACAACTTAGGAATCCAATTTGGTAAAAGAGTACTGTTTCAGGACGTTAACCTGAAATTCACCCCCGGCAACTGCTATGGCATCATCGGCGCCAACGGCGCCGGCAAGTCAACGCTGATGCGCATTCTCTCCGACCAGCTCAGCCCCACCCACGGAACCGTGACAATGGCTCCCGGCGAACGCATGAGCGTGCTTGAACAGGACCACTTCAAATTCGACGACTGCACCGTGCTCAACACCGTGCTGCAAGGTCACACCGTGCTGTGGGATATCATGCAGGAGAAGGACGCTCTCTATGCCAAACCCGATTTCAACGACGAGGACGGCATCCGCGCCTCCGAACTCGAGGAGAAATTCGCCGAACTTGAAGGGTGGAACGCCGAGCCCGACGCGGCAGCGCTTCTGAGCGGCCTCGGAATCAAGGAGGACCGCCACCACATGCTCATGCGCGACCTCTCGGGTAACGAGAAAGTGCGCGTGCTGCTGGCAAAAGCCCTTTTCGGCAACCCCGACAACCTGCTGCTCGACGAGCCCACCAACGACCTCGACCTCGAAACCGTTGCATGGCTCGAGGACTATCTGTCGAAATTTGAAAACACCGTGCTCGTTGTGTCGCACGACCGCCACTTCCTCGACTCGGTGTGCACCCACACACTCGACATCGACTATAACAAAGTGTCGCTCTTCGCCGGCAACTACAGCTTCTGGTATGAATCGTCGCAGCTCGCCCTGCGTCAGCAACAGCAACAGAACAAGAAAGCCGAGGAGAAACGCAAGGAACTCATGGAGTTCATCCAGCGCTTCAGCGCCAACGTGGCCAAATCGAAACAGACCACCTCGCGCAAAAAAATGCTCGAAAAGCTCAACATCGAGGAGATTCAGCCCTCGTCGCGCCGCTATCCGGGCATCATCTTCACCCCCGAGCGCGAACCCGGCAACAAGATTCTCGAAGTTCACGGCCTTTCGGCATCGGTCGACGGCGAAGTGCTCTTCAAGGATGTGAACTTCCAGATTGAGAAGGGCGACAAAGTTGCCTTCCTTAGCCACGACCCCCGCGCCATGACAGCGCTCTTCGAGATTATCAACGGCAACCGCAAACCCGACGAGGGAACCTACGACTGGGGGCAGACAATCACCACCGCCTACCTGCCGCTCGACAACTCCGATTTCTTCAACACCGACATGAACCTCGTTGACTGGCTCTGCCAATACTCCAACGATTCAAGCGAAATCTACCTCAAAGGGTTCCTCGGCAAAATGCTCTTCTCGGGCGAGGAGGTGCTCAAAAAAGCATCGGTGCTCTCGGGTGGAGAGAAAATGCGATGCATGATTGCACGCATGATGCTCCGCAACGCCAACACAATGGTGCTCGACTCACCCACCAACCACCTCGACCTCGAATCAATCCAGGCGTTCAACAACACGCTCCAGAACTTCAAGGGTAACATCCTGCTGTCGTCGCACGACCACGAATTCATCCAAACCGTGTGCAACCGCATCATCGAACTTACCCCCAACGGCATCATCGACAAGATGATGGACTACGACGACTACATAACCGACGAAAAGGTCGCGGCCACGCGTCAGCGCCTCTACGCCCAGGCATAAACGTTTGCGGAGACATCCCTGCGGGGTGTCTCTGCGTTTTTTAACACCCGTTCCGACATAACACAAACCAATCACCAATGGTAAAACATATCGTAACATTCAAGCTTTCGGGCACACCCGAAGAGCGCCTCAAGGTAGCATCGCAATTCCGCGACGCCCTCCTCGCCCTCCCCTCGCAAATCGACGTGCTTGAGTCGATGGAGGTCGGCATCAACGAAAATCCCGCCGAAGATTGGGACGTTGTGCTCACCGCAGTGGTGCCCGCTATGGCCGACGTTGCAACCTACGCCAACCATCCAGCCCACGTGGCGGCAGCCTCGCTGCTCGCCGGCCACAAGGAAGCGCGCGCATGCGTTGACTACGAATTCTGAAAACACCTGTCTCACCCACCAATATCCCCCAAACCGACCCAATGGTTCAATTCTTCAAAAAAGGAACTTCAACAATCTTTGCCGTTGAAACCGACCATCGCCTCGACCAGAGCGAGAAAGAGAAATTAATGTGGGCGTTTTCCGACGCAAAACCCCTCAGTGCCACTTCGCTTAAAGGCCGCTTCATCGGTCCGCGACGCGAAATGATTACCCCCTGGAGCACCAACGCCGTGGAAATCACCCAGAACATGGGTCTCAAGGGGATAAGCCGCATCGAGTGCTTCGAGCGTGTGCCCGAGGGTGTGGAACCCGTCTACGACCGCATGCTCTCGCGCCTTTACGACGGGCTCAACAGCCGCGTGTTCAAAATCGACCGCAAGCCCGACCCCATCGTGAAGATTTCCGACATCCACGACTACAACCGTGCCGAGGGTCTGGCACTCAGCTCCGACGAGGAAGCCTACCTCGACGGTCTGGCAAAAAAACTGGGCCGCCCCCTCACCGACTCCGAGGTGTTCGGCTTCTCTCAGGTGAACTCCGAGCACTGCCGCCACAAAATTTTCAACGGCACCTTCATCATCGACGGTGAGGAGAAACCCCTCTCGCTCTTCAAACTCATCAAGCGCACATCGCAGGAAAATCCCAACGGACTCGTTTCGGCCTATAAGGATAACGTTGCATTCGTCAACGGCCCCACAGTCGACCAATTCTATCCCGTCAACCCCGACCGTCCCGACTATTTTGAAGTCAAGGACCTCGACACCGTGATTTCGCTCAAAGCCGAAACCCACAACTTCCCCACAACCGTCGAGCCATTCAACGGGGCTGCCACCGGCACCGGCGGTGAAATCCGCGACCGCCTCGGCGGCGGCCGTGCATCGCTCCCCATCGCGGGCACAGCCGTCTACATGACCTCCTACCCCCGCCTGAGCGAAGCTCATCGCTGGGAACTGATGATGAACCCGCGCGTGTGGCTCTACCAGACACCCGCCGAAATTCTCATCAAGGCCTCGAACGGTGCCTCCGATTTCGGCAACAAGTTCGGCCAGCCACTCATCTGCGGTTCGCTGCTCACCTTCGAGCACGACGAAAACGGCCGCATGTATGCCTACGACAAAGTAATCATGCTTGCCGGCGGCGTTGGCTATGCAGCCCGCAAAGATGCCCTCAAGGGTGAACCCGTTCCGGGTGAGAAAGTTGTTGTCATGGGTGGCGACAACTACCGCATCGGTATGGGTGGCGGAGCGGTTTCGTCGGTCGAGACCGGCCAATATGCCAACGCAATCGAGCTCAACGCCGTGCAGCGCGCCAACCCCGAGATGCAGAAACGTGTTGCCAACGTTATCCGCGCCCTCGCCGAAGGCGACAGCAACCCCGTTGTGTCTATTCACGACCACGGTGCCGGCGGCCACCTCAATGCCCTCTCCGAGCTCGTTGAGACCACCGGCGGACGCATCGACCTCGATGCCCTCCCCGTTGGCGACCCCACACTTTCGGCAAAGGAAATCGTGGGCAACGAGAGCCAGGAACGCATGGGCTTCGTTATCGATGCAAAGGATATCCCGTTTGTTGAACGTGTGGCACAGCGCGAACGTGCACCTATGTATGTTGTGGGTGAAACCACCGGCGACAACCGTTTCGTGTTTGAGGATGCGAAAGGACGCAAGCCTATCGACCTCGAGATGGCCGACATGTTCGGCAACTCCCCCAAAACCGTGATGCGCGACAACACGGTTGAGACAACCTACAAGGAACCCGTCTACACCCCCGACAATCTCAGCCAATACGTGCGCGACGTGCTTTCACTCGAAGCCGTTGCCTGCAAGGACTGGCTCACAAATAAAGTCGACCGCTCGGTGACAGGCCGTGTTGCCCGCCAGCAGTGCCAGGGCGAGATTCAGCTCCCGCTTAGCGACTGCGGCGTTGTTGCCCTCGACTACACCGGCCGCTCGGGCATCGCAACCTCCATCGGCCACGCACCTCAGGTGGCGCTCGCCGATTCGGCCAAAGGCTCGGTAATAGCCGTTGCCGAAGCCCTCACCAACATTGTTGGTGCCCCTCTCAAAGATGGCCTCAAGAGCGTTTCGCTCAGCGCCAACTGGATGTGGCCCTGCAAGAATCCCGGTGAGGATGCCGCTCTCTACAAGGCTGTTGAGGCTTGCAGCGACTTCACCTGCGCCCTCGGCATCAACATCCCCACCGGCAAGGACTCACTTTCGATGACCCAGAAGTATGGCGACGACAAAGTGTTCGCCCCCGGCACCGTAATCATTTCGGCTGCGGGTGAAACATCCGACGTTCGCCGCACAGTGAGCCCCGTTCTGCAAAAGAAGAAAAACTCCGAGCTCTACTACGTTGATTTCTCGGCCGACGCCCTGCGCCTCGGCGGCTCGGCACTTGCCCAGACCCTCAACGCCATCGGCTCCGACGCTCCCACGGTGAAAGATGCCGATTACTTCAAGCGCGCATTCGCAGCTGTTCAGAGCCTCGTGAAAAACAACCGCCTCCTGGCCATGCACGACGTTTCGGCCGGAGGTCTGGTGACAACTCTCCTCGAAATGGTGTTTGCCAACACCGACGGCGGCCTCAGCATCACCACCGAAGGCTTTGTAGCCGACGGCGAGACCGACCTCGTTAAGATTCTGTTTGCCGAGAACCCCGCTGTTGTAATCCAGGTTGACGACGCCAAACGCCCCGTTGTGGAAAAAACTCTTGCCGACGCAGGTGTGAAATTCCACATCCTCGGCCGTCCCGCCGAAGAGCGCGTGCTGCTCCTCGAGCATGAAGGTGCCGAACGCCTCATGGGCATCGACCACCTGCGCGATGCTTGGTTCGAGCCCTCCTATCTGCTCGACCGCATTCAGAGCGGTGCCGACTGCGCCGCACAGCGTTTCGAAAACTACCGCAAACAGCCCCTGCGCTATGCCATCCCCGCATCGTTCAACGGCTCGCTTGCTTCGCGCGGCCTCAGCTTCCGCCACGAAGTGGGAAAAGGCGCGCCCCGCGCTGCCATCATCCGCGAGAAGGGTGTGAACGGCGACCGTGAGATGGCCTATTCGCTCTATCTCGCAGGCTTCGACGTGAAGGATGTGCACATGACCGACCTCATGAGCGGCCGCGAGACCCTCGATGATGTGAACATGATTGTGTTCTGCGGCGGTTTCTCCAACAGCGACGTGCTCGGCTCGGCCAAAGGTTGGGCAAGCGGATTCCGTTGGAACGAAACAGCCAAGGAAACCCTCCGCCGCTTCTACCGCCGCAACGACACGCTGAGCCTCGGCATCTGCAACGGTTGCCAGCTCATGGTTGAACTCGGCCTGCTCAACGAGGGTGGAATTGATGCCGAAGTGCCCGCAGCCAAACGTGTGCGCATGGAGCACAACATCTCCCACAAGTTCGAATCGCAGTTCGTGGGTCTCACCATCCCGGCCAACAACAGCGTTATGCTCGGTTCACTCGCCGGCATGAAGCTCGGCATCTGGGTGGCTCACGGCGAGGGACGTTTCATGCTCCCCGGTAGCCTGAAAGACTATAACATCGCGGCTAAATACAACTACACTGCCTACCCGGCCAACCCCAACGGCTCTCGTGGCGCGGTTGCGGCACTCGCATCGGCCGACGGCCGTCACCTCGCGATGATGCCCCACCTGGAGCGTGCAATCTTCCCCTGGCAGTGCGGCTTCTACCCCGCCAACCGCCGCAAGGAGGATGTCACCCCCTGGCTCGACGCCTTCATCAACGCCCGCCGCTGGGTGGAAGAGCACACCGCATAAAGCGATAAAAATACCACAACCGAACCGGAGCAGCCTCAAACTGTTCCGGTTTGTTTATTTTAAAAATTTCAGTTATTTTTGCCAACAGCTAAAAAACAAATCATGACAACACCGACCAAAATTCAATCGATTATTCTTTCAACATTTTTGATGACGATTTTTGCCTACGCCCAAGGCTCGTCATTCTGCATTAGCGGTTCCGCCGACAGCTCTCTTGACGGAAACGCTATGAGCCTGATAGCTTTTGATGGAAAAGTAGGCACTTATTTAGGCATCGACACAATCACCGACGGAACTTTCTCGTTCAACTTCACAATTGAAGATGAGTCGGATTACAAGAGCTTCGCCCTGCGATGGGAAAATATGGGAGGTCTGCCGGTTTACTTTTATGCCGAACCCGACTCGCGCGTTGTCATCAACGGAACCGGTAGAGGCTCCAACCTCGCCACATGGAAGATTGAGAGCAGCGACCCGCGACAGCTTGTGAGGAACAGGTTGGCCGACGCAACTAAAGCTCAACTCGACCGCATAAATGAATTGTACATCGAGACACACAATTATTCCAATCAAATGCGCAACGCCCCCGACGAAGAAACACGCAACGCACTACGGCGCAGCATGGACTCTGCCTACAATCTCATCGACAGCGTCCAAATCAGCGCCGACAGCATCCTGATTGGGTTGATGCGGCAAATGACTCCAGACAGCAGTTACCTGGAACAGCTTTTGAGTATGTCGCGAAATTTGAAAAACATCGACACCTACCCCTACCGCAACGAAATTATTGAGTTTTTCGATAGATTGCCCGACGATTTAAAAACAACCGATGAGGGAGAGACTATTTCTCTCGCTCTCTACCCTCCGAAAGTTCTGGCTCCTGGCGATACTCTACCCACCCATTCATTGATTGATTTGGATGGAAACACGCATCAGCTCTCAGAGTTCCGGGGCAAATACATTCTGGTTGACTTTTGGAGTGTCGGGTGCTATCCTTGCGTCATGTCGTTTCCCGAGCTCAGCGAAATCGCCGAAACCTACCGCGACAAGGTTCATGTGGTGAAAATTAACGTCAATCCCGACAAAACATGGAGGGAGGCGACAACATTCTATGGCCTCACCGGCAATAACTTCCGTGATTCAAAAGAGATGAATGGCCTTTACACCAACGCAGCGCAAAATGCCGTGCCCACCTACATGCTCATCAACCCCGACGGAACCGTTCATTCAACATGGTCAGGCTACGTCGAAGGAAGCCTGAAAGCCACCCTCCTTGAATCCATCCCCCAATAACCCACTCCATTCGGCGTAGCCGCACGTAGAGCCGCCATACATGGCGGCTTGTAACATTTCCGTAAGCGTGGCGGTAGCGAGTGGCCGGAGACCACTGGTGGATGTAAATTCGTGAGTAAGTGGATGATCGGGGAAGCGCTAAGATACAAGCCGCCATGTATGGCGGCTCTACGTGCGGCTACGCCGAAGGCAGCAAGGTGGGGTATTTAATGGAAAGAATGTCAAAGGGCTCTGGCCGGGCGGTTGCACAGGGGGAGGGTTCGGAGGAACCGGGTGCCTGTGGTTGGGCGGAGTCCGGCGCACCGCAAGGTTCGGACGAGGGTGTGGGGCGGCCCCTCACGGGTGGATTCTAATAGTAGCGGAGGCGGTTGCGGTGAGGTGTAGGTGATGAATGGGATTATGAGGTAGGTTGTGGCGTTGCGGAGGGTGATGCGAGGGGAGGGATTGGGTGTGATGCGCTGTAACTGCAGGGGGAAGTTTCGGCCTCTGTTGGTGTCTTGATAGTGGAGGATAATCAGGCCGCTGCCAACGTAGGGGAAGATGGCCCGGCAGATTTCCAGGAAGTTGAGGTGGTTCCTACGGAAGGGGCTGTAACGGCGGAAGTTCTGCATGTTGAGCAACAAGGCGAACTCGGGGTTGCAGCCGCGCAGGTGGGAGGGGGTGCGGGGGGAGATGTTCCACAGCGCCTTGTGGCCGGGGAGGCGGGTGAGGGTGGCGCGGGTTGCGCCCTCGCAGATGATGGCGAGGGTGTGTGGGAGAGAGTGCGAAAGGCGGTAGTAGAGATAGTTGCGGAGGATTTCGGTGGAGTCGATGCCGGGAGGGTCGATGATGAGCACGGGGGAGGAGGTGGATGCGCGCTCAAGGCGGGATATGACGATGCGCTCGGCCCGCGTGAGGGAGCGGCCAATGAAGTGTGCGAAGCCGCGTGAGACGGGCATGGGTGGACGCAACTTGACGGGGCGGGATGTGGTGATGAGTTTGCGCATCGAGGCGCAAAGATAAAAGGCTCGTTGGTGGGGAGGGGGCTTAAAAGGCGCGAAATTTTGAGGGGGCGGCAAAAGTTTTCAACTTTTCACAGCACCAAAAAAAATTGGGGGAGAGAAGAGTGGGGAGCTATGATACAATCGGCGGGCTTCGCACGCCTGTCTTTTTGCGAGCGGTAGAATACCCCCGACGCCTACGCTCCGCTACGGCAGCGGGGGTTACGAAGAAATCGGCGGGCTTCGCACGCCTGCTACGCGCGACGCACCACGCCCCCACATAGCGCGAAAATCAAAACATGAGATAAGTTAGTCATGAAATTTTCCACGACAAAATTTCCACGACTTAGTTATACAAAAAAATTTAAACAATCTTTTTGTATATTTAAACTTTTATATATCTTTGCCATTGAACAGGTAATCCTAATCTTAGGAATCAATTCATTTAATCTTTCTCAGAACGCTTACTTAAAAACTTTAACCTTATGAAAAAGTTATTCACCTATCTTGGCGTAGCGGTTGCACTATCGGCATGCACCGACAACGCTCCGTTGCCACAGCTCAACGAGTCGCAGCAAACGTCAACCGAAAGCAATTCATCAGTGCGTTCAATCAACGATGCCATCAACATTGCAAACACCCTTGCCGAAGCCATCGACGGCAGCACTAACTCACGTGCTACTCACCGCCGGGCAAGCACAGCAAAGTCTGTATTCACCTACGGTGGCCACCGCAGCCGCGCAAACTCCGACACGCTAATCTATATTGTAAACTACGACAACAACAACGGCTACGCAATCATAGCCGCCCCCGATGCCGTCAACCCCATTCTCGGTTTTGTGGAAGAGGGCACATTCGGCGATTTTGAATCTGCCAATAACGACGGACTCCAAATGTTCCTCTCATCCGCCGAAAACTACGTCAGCACCCAAGACCTCAAACCAATCGACCCTGACAGACCTATAATAAAACCTCTTTACACAGAATGGACAACAGAAGTAAACGACACTGTCGCTCCAAGAGTAACCGTAAAATGGGGTCAGCATCTACCGGAAGGATATTACTTTCCAAATAAACTTGCCGGATGTAGCCAAGTCGCATTAGCACAGATAATGTCTTCATTTGAACTTCCTAAACGCATTAGCTTAACTTATGAAGGAAGAGATGCGGCATCACAACCGTTGGATTGGACCGCAATAAAAAAACACCGTCGCTCAATATCACCGTCTGAAAAGGATTATAATAGTGCAATACAAAGCCATTTGTCCTCATGCTCAGCTACGTTAGCTGACCATTTGGCATTATCACGATTATGCCGACAATTAGGGCAACTTAATAATGTTATTATATTAGAAGATGGAACCTCAGCAACTATTGATGATGTCCGGAGCACTGCAGCCGCACTTCTTAAGAATGACCTATCCGTTGGATCGATAACCGACATGTCAACACAAAACGCATATACACTATTTCATAATATGAAAATTGAAAACGGGGTATTATATATGCGTGGCACTTATGTAAGCAAAAATTCAAAAGTTGGACACGCTTGGATAATGGATGGCGGGTTGCAAATCGGTTCGTTTACCACTCGTGTATATAGTGTTGGACAGGAAATTGATGCTACCGGACCAACAACTGTCGTTACTTATGACTTAGCAACCCTATTCCACTTTAACTGGGGATGGAATGGATACGGCAACGGTTATTTTTTGCCGGATGTTTACAATCCCACTAATTCCCAGCAGTTGGATGATTACCCGATATGGGGACTTGAGGATTACAAGACGGATGTGAAATTTTTTGCAGTAAGAGAATATTCTAAATTATAAAAACTATCATGAAACCGAACTTTTTTAAATACATTGCCGTGGCGTGCATTACGGTAGTAGGCTTTGCGGGATGCGATGATGTTGAGTTCGCCGAAACGCCTGAGGAATCGCAGCAGGTGCCCGGAATTAAGCTCTCAGCCGATGAGCTGGCAACCGCCGAAGCTCTCACAGCGTTCAACTATGATTTTATGGGCGTGTGCGACCGAGCACGCGACAATAGAAATGAGAACCTTCTCATTTCACCCCTGAGCGCTCAGATTGTGCTTGGCATGATTGCATCATCGGCCGACGACGCATCAGCAACTGAAATCGCAGCGGCTCTCGGTTGCTCCAATGCATCGGCTCTGAACAAATTGAACAGGAAAATTTTGCAGGAAATTTCCAAACTCGACTCCAAAACAATCACAACGCTTGCCAACTCAGTATGGCACGAAAGTGATTTTGACCTTTTGCCCGATTTCAGCGAAAGCATGAAAAACGGTTATGGTGCCGACGTGTTCCCCTGCATAATGAAGAATGCCGCAGACGACATAAACCTATGGTGCGCGCAGAACACCGACTACAACATCACTGACTTGATTTCGCAAAACGACCTCAAGGGCGCTGTGATTGCCCTGCTCAATGCGCTTTACTTCAAAGGTGAATGGACCGATAAATTCGACATCGACAACACTCGGCCGATGCCATTCCACGGTGCAACGGGTGAAAACAACGTTGACATGATGATGGACTACCGTAGCCTAAGGTACAATCGCTTCTCTAACGGAGCAGTGAGAGGAGTGCTGGTTGAACTTCCGTTCGGAAACGGTTCATTCTCATTGAAGCTCATGTTGCCCGACGAGGGTTGCGACATCAACAGTGTCGTTGATAAGGCAAGTGAATTAATTCCGTCAGGTTCTCTCTCGAAAGCAAACTGCACCATAGGATTGCCAAAGTTCAAAATAAAAGGCGAAAGGCTCGAATTAACTAATGCCTTTAAGAACATGGGAATCAATCGTTTGTTCAGCAACGCGCATTTGAACTTTTTTGTCGACGATGCCATGAATAATTTTAACTTCAATGCAGTGCAGCAATCTACTGTTGAATTTGACGAAAACGGAGCCGTTGTAACCTCCGTCACTGCCATCACCGGTGATATCTCTGACATACCCGTGGCTTTTATTTTCAACCGGCCATTCCTGTTCTTCATCACCGAGAAGCAAACCGGTGCCTGCCTCATGGCCGGCAAGGTGATGAACCTTTGATTTGTTGCGGCTACGCATAGGAGGGGGTGTCAAAATGGCTACTATTATCCAAGCCATTCTGACAGCACCCTAACCATCGAGATATAATCAGGGAGATGTGATATAATTTCTGGATTATGCCACATCTCCCTGATACATTTGGCGGGGTGCAAATCTATATAACGCACCTCTTCAAGGTTGCGTTGAGTTGGCGGTGGCAATCCCCACCAAACGGCTCCTCCGGAGCCTTTATGATGGGGTTTCCGACGACCCCGTGGTCTCCGACCACTCGCTACTGCCCCCGCTCGCCCCGCCAGTCGGACGCACGGCTCGTGCGTCAGGTTATAAGGGTGAGGGGGCGACGGGACTCAAATGTGGCGCTTATCCCATGAGGGGTGGGCGGGATCTTCGGCTACAAGAGCCTCGGCCAAATCGATGCCGAGCGCGGTGGCCAACATGCGGCCATACTCCTCATCGGCGTTATGGCAGGCGCGCACGTGGCGCTGCTTTATGAACAAGGGCACCCCATCCATCTGCGCGGCGGTGTTGTTGCAGGTGGCCTGCTTGTCGGCGGCGCTCATCAAGCGCCAAAGCTTTCCGGGCTGGGTGTAGTAATCGTCGTCGTATTCGCGTTCGTCATAGTTTTCGAGGTCGCCATGAAGCGGCATCGGAGGCTCTTTGAACTGAGGGGAATCATGCCACTCGCCGAAGCTGTTGGGTTCATAACCGATAGTCGAGCCATAATTGCCGTCGGTGCGCATTTTTCCGTCGCGGTGATAGGAATGGAACGGGCACTTCGGGCGGTTCACCGGAATGAGATTATGATTCACCCCAAGACGGTAGCGCTGAGCATCGCCATAGGAGAAAAGCCGGCCCTGCAACATTTTGTCGGGGGAGAAACCGATGCCGTCAACGATGTTCATGGGGTTGAAAGCCGCCTGCTCAATCTCGGCGAAGAAGTTTTCGGGATTGCGGTTCAGCTCAAGGATGCCCACATCGCGCAACGGAAAATCTTTGTGATACCACACCTTGGTCAAATCAAAAGGATTGATGTGATATTTGCGGGCCTCATCCTCGGTCATCAGCTGCACTTGTAACTTCCACTTTGGGAAATCGCCGCGCTCAATGGCTTCGAAAAGGTCGCGCTGGTGAGATTCGCGGTCTTTGGCAATGATTGCCTCGGCCTCTTTGTCGGTGAGGTTCTTTATCCCCTGCAGAGTGCGGAAGTGGAATTTCACCCATGTGCGCTTGTTATCTTTGTTGATGAAACTGTAGGTGTGGCTTCCGAAGCCGTGCATGTGGCGGAACGATGCGGGGATGCCGCGCGGCGACATTGTTATCGTAATTTGATGAAGCGCCTCGGGGAGGAGAGTCCAGAAATCCCAGTTGCTCGTAGGTGAGCGCATGCCCGAACGGGGGTCGCGCTTGATGGCATGGTTGAGGTCGGGGAATTTCAGCGGGTCACGCAGAAAGAACACCGGGGTGTTGTTGCCCACGAGGTCCCAGTTGCCGGCGTCGGTGTAGAATTTCATGGCGAAGCCGCGGATGTCGCGCTCGGCATCGGCAGCACCGCGTTCACCTGCCACGGTAGAGAACCTCACAAGGCAGGGGGTCTGCTTTCCAACCTCGGCGAAAATCGAGGCACGTGTGAATTCGGTTATGTCGTTGGTGACGGTGAAGGTTCCGAACGCACCTGAACCCTTGGCGTGCATGCGGCGCTCGGGAATCACTTCGCGGTCGAAATGGGAGATTTTCTCAACATACCAGGGGTCCTGAACGGTTACGGGTCCCGGGCGGCCTGCGGTCTGCACATTCTGGTTGTCGGCGATAGGGCGACCGTTGTCGGCGGTTAGTCTTTTCTTATCCATACAATCATAAATGAGTTTAAGTGTGTGTGTTCTATTTCTTAGAGCTTGTTCATAATCCGTTTTCGCGCGTCCTCACATTCACGCTTCAACAACCCTAAAACAGCTGTGGCGCCTCAATTGTTCTGAAAAAATTGAGGGTGTGTCATAACGGCTCGTCGAGGTTAGCCGACATTCCCAAAATTCCAACTAATCGCCAATTAGGCGAAAAAAGATTTGGCTTAGTTGGTGATTTTGAGTAACTTTGTCACCGTTACTGCGCAGAGGGGACTGACTGATAATGATTTATCGCCCCGCTGCCCGAATTCCATGAAAATATAAACCAAAACTTAATAGCAACATTATGAGTTTAAACATCGTAGTTCTTGCAAAGCAGGTGCCCGACACCCGCAACGTAGGAAAAGATGCTATGAAGGAAGACGGCACCATCAACCGCGCGGCTCTGCCTGCCATCTTCAATCCCGAGGACCTCAACGCCCTTGAGCAGGCACTCCGCCTTAAGGATGCCAACCCCGGCTCAACCGTGACTATCCTCACAATGGGTCTGCCCCGTGCCGCCGAAGTTATCCGTGAAGCAATGTACCGCGGTGCCGACACCGGCATCGTGCTCACCGACCGTGTGCTCGGTGGCGCCGACACCCTCGCCACCTCCTACTCATTGGCACAGGCCATCAAAAAAATGGGTAAAGTCGACATCGTTGTGTGCGGCCGCCAGGCCATCGACGGCGACACCGCCCAGGTTGGCCCCCAGTGCGCCGAAAAGCTCGGCATGCCTCAGGTGACCTACGCCGAGGAGATTCTGAGCACCGACAACGGCGTGGCAACAATCCGCCGCCGCCTCGAATCGGGCGTTGAGACCGTGAAGGCTCCCATGCCACTGGTTGTCACCGTGACCGGTTCGGCTCCCGACTGCCGCCCCCGCAACGCAAAGCGCGTGATGCAGTTCAAATATGCCGTGTCGCCCTCCGAAAAAGAGAAACTCTCCGACGAGCTCAAGGCTCTCGTTGACAAACGCCCCGGCCTGAACCTTCAGGAATGGAGCGCCGCTTTCGTGGAAGCCGATCCCGCCCAGGTGGGTATGCCCGGCTCACCCACAAAGGTGAAAGCAATTGAAAACGTTGTGTTCACCGCCAAAGAGAACCTTTGCCTGGAGGACAACGACGAGCAGATTGAGGATCTCGTGAAGAACCTTATCGCCAACCACACCATCGGCTAAGTTTTCCCACCCTCATCACCCCAAATTTCTTAATTTGAACCTGTATGGACAATCAGTATAAAATCGAAGACCAGAATAACGTTATCGTTTATTGCGAATTTGAGGACGGGAAAGTGGCCGACGTGAGTCTCGAACTCCTCACCAAGGGTCGCAAGCTCGCCGACAAGCTCGGCGTGAAGCTCGGAGCCCTGGTTATCGGCGACAAGCTCGAAGGGATTGAAAACACCCTCTACCCCTACGGCGTTGACCGCGTTTACAAAGTGGAGGATGCCCGCCTTTACCCCTACACCACCAACCCCCATGCGGCTGTGCTCATCAAACTCTTCAAGATGATCAAGCCCCAGATTTGCCTCATGGGTGCCACCTGCATCGGCCGTGACCTCGGCCCCCGCGTTTCGTCGGCACTCCACTCGGGCCTTACCGCCGACTGCACCGCACTCGAAATCGGCGACCACAAAGACCCCAAGACCGGCAAGGAATATCAGAACCTCCTCTACCAGATTCGCCCCGCTTTCGGCGGTAACATCGTGGCAACAATCGTGAACCCCGACTGCCGTCCCCAGATGGCAACCGTGCGCGAAGGTGTGATGAAAAAGCAGATTCTCGACCCCGCCTACAAAGGTGAGGTGATGAATCTCGATGCAAACTTCTTCACCGACCCCGCCGACTACGTTGTGGAAATCATCGACCGCCACATCGCCAAATCGAAAATCAACATCAAGAATGCTCCCATTCTCGTTGCCGGCGGCTATGGCGTTGGCAGCAAGGAGGGTTTCGACATGCTGTTTGAGCTCGCCAACGTGCTCGGCGGCGAAGTTGGCGCAACCCGCGCCGCCGTCGACGCAGGCTTTGCCGAACACGCCCGCCAGGTGGGCCAGACCGGTGTTACCGTGCGTCCGAAGCTCTACATCGCCTGCGGCATCTCAGGCCAGATTCAGCACATCGCCGGCATGAAGGACAGCTCGATTATCATCTCCATCAACAACGACCCCAACGCGCCCATCAACACAATCGCCGACTACGTGATTACAGGCAACTATGAGGACGTTGTGCCCAAACTCATCAAATATTACAAAAAGAATTCCAAGTAATTGAAGCCATGGCTAATTTCTATACCGACAATCCCGATCTCAAACTTCACCTTCAGCACCCGCTGATGCGCAAAATCGTGGCTCTCAAAGAACGCGATTTCGCCGATGCTGAAAAGTTTGACTACGCGCCGCTCAACCACGACGACGCTATGGACAACTATAACCGCGTGCTCGAAATCGTTGGCGAACTCTGCGGCACAACCATCGCCGACAACGCCGAAGGCGTTGACCACGACGGTCCCACAGTTGCCAACGGCCGCGTAACCTACGCTCCCGGCACCCAGGAAAACCTCGAAGCCTGCCGCAAGGCCGGCCTGATGGGCATGTCGATGCCCCGCCGTTTCGGTGGTCTCAACTTCCCCATCACCCCCTACATCATGGCCGCCGACATCGTGAGCCGCGCCGACACCGGATTTGAAAACCTGTGGGGTCTGCAGGATTGCGCCGAAACACTTTATGAATTTGGCTCGGAGGACCAGCGCGCCCGCTTCATCCCCCGAGTTTGCGAGGGTGAGACAATGTCGATGGACCTCACCGAACCCGATGCCGGTTCCGACCTCCAGTCGGTTATGCTCAAGGCTACCGAACAGCCCGACGGCACATGGCTGCTCAACGGCGTGAAACGCTTCATCACCAACGGCGACGCCGACATCCACCTGGTTCTCGCCCGCTCTGAGGATGGCACCAAGGATGGCCGCGGCCTGTCGATGTTCATCTACGACAAGCGTCAGGGTGGTGTGAATGTGCGCCGCATCGAAAACAAGCTCGGCATCAAGGGTTCACCCACATGCGAGCTCGTCTATAAAAACGCCAAGGCTGAACTCTGCGGCTCACGTCGCCTCGGCCTTATCAAATATGTGATGGCCCTGATGAACGGCGCCCGCCTCGGCATCGCCGCCCAGAGCGTTGGTGTGAGCGAAATCGCCTACCGCGAGGCCGAAGCCTACGCCAAGGACCGCAAACAGTTCGGCAAGGCTATCATCGAGTTCCCCGCTGTGCGCGAGATTCTCGCCACTATGAAAGCCAAGCTCGACGCTTCGCGCTGCCTTCTCTACGAGACCGCACGCTACGTTGACATCTACAAGGCCTACGAAGATATCGCCCGCGAACGTTCGCTCACTCCCGAGGAACGCGCCGAGATGAAGCTCTACAACAAGCTTGCCGACGCCTGCACCCCCCTCGCAAAGGGTCTCACCAGCGAATATTGCAACCAGAACGCCTACGACTGCATCCAGATTCACGGCGGCTCGGGCTTCATGAAAGATTATGCCTGCGAACGCGTTTACCGCGATGCCCGCATCACATCAATCTACGAAGGTACAACCCAGCTTCAGGTTGTGGCTGCAATCCGCCACGTGTTCACCGGCACCTACCGTCAGCTCATGACCACCTACGCCGAAATGGAGATTTCCGAAGAACTCCAGGCTCAGAAAGCTATCGTTGAAGGATTGGTTGCCAAATATGAAGAAGTGGTTAAGAAAGTTCACGAAACCAACGATTCGTGCTACACCGACTTCATGGCCCGTCACCTCGTGGAAATCGCAGGCGACGTTGTGATGAGCTACCTGCTCATGACCGACGCCACCCGCTACAACAGCGAGTCGCTCACCCGCAGCGCCAAAGTGTATGTCAACCTCGCCGCAGCCGACGTTGCAAAGCATGTTGACTTCATCAACTCGCTCACTCCCGCAGATATGGCGCTCTACAACGCCTAATCAATGGAGGGTGTGTCATAACGGCTCGTCCGGGTCGTCGCTTGCGGGATTCGGTCTCGG
>CAJUIT010000013.1 GCA_910586565.1 uncultured Muribaculaceae bacterium
TTGTAGGTAACAATGACTTACAACGATTTCATCCTACTTTTTTACAATTAGGCCCGTTTTTATATTTCGGTAAATGGATAAAAAAATAAGCGGTTAAGCCGATGGGGCTTAATCGCTTATTATTTGAGTTGTCTTACCTGGATTCGAACCAAGACAGGCAGAACCAAAAACTGCAGTGCTACCATTACACCATAAGACAATCCTGTTGCTCAAGCGGCGGGGAGACCCCGCGTGATGCCTAAAGCACCGCAAAGTTACAAACAATTTTTGTGGTGTGCAACAGGTTGCGCGGTTGGCAGGCTGATTTTTTTTGAGTTGGGGAGCTGCCGGAGTAGGGAAATTTGTAGACAGAAAAAACGGCTGCGTGTCGGGAAATGTGACACGCAGCCGTTGTGGCGGGATATTTATAGGGTTGGATGGCTGTGGAGAGGTGTGTTATTTGGTTACACGTTCAAGCCACTTGAGCATGCCGAGCATGGCACCCATTGAGATGAGGCACACGGCAAGGAACACAACCCATGCAATCCAGATGGGGCATTTGTTGTAGATGAGCGGGCCAATCCACAGCAGGAGGTTACCCACGGCGGTGGCTGTGAGCCACAGACCCTGGCAGAGACCCTGCAGGTGTTTGGGGGCTACTTTCGACACGAACGAGAGTCCGAGGGGTGAGATGAAGAGCTCGGCCACTGTCATGAAGAAGTAGTAGAGGATGAGAACCCACCATCCGGCTTTCACAACGGTTACGCCGCTTGTCATGAGCTGACGGAATTCGGTGCCCGAGGGGTAGTCCATCACAAGTGAGAAGATGGTGAGGAAGAGGTAGGCCACGCCGGCGAGACCCATACCGATGGCGATTTTCTTGGGTGTGGAAATTTCACGGCCGCGACGACTCAGGGCTGCGAAGAGCCACATGATGACGGGGGTGAGCACAATCACGAAGAAGGGGTTGACAGCCTGCCAGATTTCGGGTGCCACGGCTGAGGTGTCGACGAAATCGCGGGCGAACAGCGACATAGAGGTGCCGTTCTGGTGGAATGAGAACCAGAAGAAGATGGCGATGCCGAGCACTGCGAAGAGGGCGAACATGCGCTGACGAATTTCACCGGCCATAGCGCGTTTCTCCTCGGCTGTGTAGGTTACGGTTTCGGCTTTCTCTTTCTTCGAGGGGGTGGGAAGGCCTTTCTTTGTGCTGATGAAGATGATGAGCGAAATGAGCATCGCGCCTACCGAAGCAAAGAAGGAGTAGTGGATGCCGGTGTTGAACACGTTGAGATATTCCTGACAGAATTCCTGCAGCGACTGCGCGCCTGAGTGACCTACGGCGGTGGCGAGGGCATAGAGCTGGTTGACAGTCTCGTTGCTCATTGAGTCGCTGACGCTCAGGAACTGGTGGCACATTGCGGGGAACGAGGCATTGTAGACCATACCGTTGACATCGAGCCACCAGCTGCGGAGCATGGGGGCGATGAAGGGGGCGATGAGGCCGCCGATGTTGATGAACACGTAGAAAATCTGGAAGCCGGAGTCGCGTTGTGCGGCATAGCGGGGATTGTCGTAGAGCTGACCCACAATGGCCTGGAGGTTGCCTTTGAACAGACCGTTGCCTAAGGCAATGAAAAAGAGGGCGATGCCGGTGAGGGTGAGGAGCCATGTTTTGTTGTCGGCGGTGGCAAGCACGGGGATTGCGAGCACCACATAGCCCACTGTCATGATGATGAGACCCCAGATGATGGTGGCCTTGTAGTTTTGGGTTTTGTCGGCAATCAGACCGCCAACGAGGCTGAGCACGTAGATGCCCGCGTAGAAAAACGAGTAGATGAGGGAGCTGGTTTCCTCGGAGAGCCCGAATTTGGAGCAGAGGAAGAGCACGAGCACGGCGTTCATGATGTAGTAACCGAAGCGTTCGCCCATGTTACTCAAGGCCGCGGGAATCAGTCCTTTGGGTTGGTTTTTGAACATTGGTTTATTGGTTTTAGGTGATTTATCGGCGGTTTTGCCTGAAAGGGAGTGGAGACGGCTGCAGGGGTGAGGGGCGTTTATGCCTCACGGCGGTTTTCAATTTCCTTGAAAGCGAGGGCATACATGCGAATCTGTTTCACCATTGCAAGCAGGCCGTTGGAGCGGGTGGGGGAGAGGTGTTCCGACAATCCGATGCGGTCGATGAAATAGAGGTCGGCGTCGAGGATTTCCTGAGGGGTGTGGCCCGAGAGCACCTCGATGAGCATTGAGATGATGCCTTTCACGATTATGGCGTCGGAATCGGCGGTGAATACAACTTTCCCTTCGGGGGTGAGGT
Source organism: uncultured Muribaculaceae bacterium (assembly GCA_910586565.1). Classification (GTDB taxonomy): domain Bacteria; phylum Bacteroidota; class Bacteroidia; order Bacteroidales; family Muribaculaceae; genus UBA7173. Next base: position 2,297 of record CAJUIT010000013.1, read on the forward strand.
CGGCATTCAGCCACACACGGCTCTGGCACCCTTCGATGAGGTGCTGGGGTGTTTTGTATTGTTCGTCGATGGGGGGGAGTGCATTGCCGAGGTCGATGATGTAGGCGTAGCGGTCCATCCAGTCGTCGAGTTCCGACATTTCGGCGATTATATCGTCTTGCTTTTCGTTGATTGTCATCTTTTGTTCTGCTTTATTGTTGGGTTGGGTTTGTGGTGGCGCGGGTGCGGTGTCAGAGCCCCGCGATGGTGTTGAGCACTGTCTGCGCCACAATTTTCATTGTGTTGCGGTCTATGCCGCCGAGATTGTCGTCGGTGGTGTGCCAAGTGGGGTTGAAAGTTCCGGTTGCGGGGTTGAGGCTTTCGATTATGTCGATGCATGGGATGCCCGCGCGGTTGATGAACAGGTGGTCGTCGACAACGGCGCCCCCCGGTTTGTTGACGAATCTGTCGCTGTAGCCCGAGTCGCGAGCCACGGCCCACACGCGGTTCACAACGGCGGGAGCCATTGCGTTGGAGATGTATTCGCGGTGGAACACGGCCTCATGCCCCCCTACCATGTCGAGCAGAATGCCGAACATCGGGCGGTTCTGCGTGGTGTAGGGCATTTGCTTCACCCATTCCTGAGTGCCGAGACACCATGAGTTTTCGGTGTCGCCGGGGCCGCTCTCGCCCGAGTCCTCCATGTCGACAAACAGGAGGTCGAGCCCGATTGAATCGGGAAGGGTGCGGGCAGTGACACGGGCAGTTTCAAGCAACACGGCCACTCCGCTTGCTCCGTCGTTGGCACCGTCGACGGGGGTTGAGTGGGCGGTGGGGTCGTTATCGTTGTCGGCCCAGGGGCGTGTGTCGTAGTGGGCGAGCAGCAGCACGCGCCGAGTGGCGGTGGGGTTGATGCACCCCATTATGTTGCGGGCCGTGAAATGTTCGCCGTTGAATGTTGTGACCGGTGCAAGCTGCACGGCGATTGAGTCGACGCCTGCCTGCCTGAGGGTCGTTTCGATTAAGTCGGCACACCAGTCGTGGGCCTGTGAGCCGGGAGTGCGCGGCCCGAGCACCACCTGTGCTTCCACATAGGTGTAGAGTGAGTCGGCGTTGGCGGTGAATGATGGTGCTGTTGCTTCGGTGTCGGCTTCGGATGAACCGGTGTTTCCTTTGGCGCCCGAGCAGGCCGCGAAGGAAATGAGCAGTGACAGCAGTCCGATTATCTTTTTCATGTCACAAATATAGCCTTTTAAGTGGTTTTGTGCAAATCAATTGCCGCGAAGCCGGGCAATGTGGCGGGGCGGAGGCGGGGGAGTGAGGTGTATAAAAACGAAAAGTGTGTTTCTTCACAGAAACACACCTCCCTCATAACCAAAATTCAAGTATATATATCGTATCGTCTAACAAACGTTTCGGTAGTTGGGGCGATTAACCGGTTGCAGAGCGGATGTCGTGAAATGCCGTTTTCTGCCACGACCGATAAATCACACCGCAAAATTAGTGATTTTTCGCAGGATGGGAAGCCTGCCGTTGTTAAAATGAGTTAACGCGACCCCGAATGGCTATTGTGACGGCTGTGGGGCGCGTCTCAAAGGCTTCCGGGTGGGGTGTTTAGTAGGATTCCTCGGGAGATGGGAACGATTTATCTTTTACGTCAGCAATGTAGCTGCCTACGGCTTGCCCGATGGTTTCGGCAAGGTTGGCGTAGAGGCGCAGGAACTTGGGCCGGAAACCGGTGTTCATGCCGAGCATATCCTGAAGCACAAGCACCTGACCGTCGGTTCCGGCTCCTGCACCGATGCCGATTGTGGGGATTGAGATTGCTTCCGATACTTTTGCGGCCAGGGGTGCAGGGATTTTTTCGAGCACGATGGCGAAGCAGCCGAGTTCCTCAAGCAATTTCGCATCGGCGATGAGGCGTTCGGCCTCGGCTTCGGCTTTGGCGCGGATTCCGTAGCCACCGAACTTGTTGACCGACTGGGGGGTGAGCCCGAGGTGTCCCATCACGGGGATTCCTGCCGAGAGGATTTTGCGGATGGAGGGGGCGATTTCGCTGCCACCTTCCATCTTCACGGCTGCGGCGCCCGATTCGCGCATAACTTTCACGGCCGAGCGGAGTGCTTCGAGTTCGTCGCCCTGATAGGTGCCGAACGGGAGGTCGACGATTACCATTGCGCGGTTTACGGCGCGTGTCACGCACTGCGCGTGGTAAATCATCTGGTCGAGGGTGATGGGGAGTGTGGTGCCGTAGCCGGCCATGACGTTGGCGGCCGAGTCGCCCACAAGGATGAGGTCGATGCCGGCGGCGTCGACGAGGCCTGCCATTGTGTAGTCGTAGGCTGTGATCATGGCAATCTTCTCGCCGCGCTGCTTCATCTGCTGCACGGTCGATGTGGTTACCTTCTTGGGAATGTCGATTGTGTTGGTTGACATGATTGCGTTTTGTTTTGTTGTGTGGGGCCCGATGATGGCGCCCGGTTGCAGAAAAGGCTTTTCTCCGCGGTGGAGAAGAGCCTTTTCATGGTGTTGGGTTATTGCGTTTACCGGTTGCCCGATGGGCAACGGTTTCGACGGTTGTCGTGATTATTTGGCTTCGGGCTGCAGTTTTGCGCGGTCGAGGAGCTTCTGCACGTCGATGTTGTGCGACTGGCCGTAGAGGGGGTAGTCGGTCACGATGGTCTGATACTGCTCAGCTTCGGCCGAGTGGTTGCCCTGGGCTGCATACACGCGAGCGAGCTTCATGATGAAGAAGGGGGTGTAGGCAGGGTTGTTGTCGCTGGTTGAGATGGCTTTCTTGAATGCTGCGGCAGCATCGTCGAGGCGGTCGAGGTTAACAAGGCAGTCGCCTTTGAGCGAGTAGGCACCGGCGCCGATGATTTCCTCTTTCACCGAGTATTTGTCGATGTATTTGAGGGCATCTTCATATTTGCCGTCCTGATAGAGGAGGATGGCGCTCTGAAGAGCTGCGCGGTTGGCTGCGTCGTAGCTGCCGTTGTCGGCCAAAGCCATATATTGCACCATTGCGGTGGAGTCGTTGCCGTTGGCGAGTTCAAGGTCGGCTGCGCCAATCTGGTCGTTCTGTTTCTGGATTCCGGGTGTGCGGAAGAAGTAGACGTAAGCAAGCACGATTGCTGCCACGGCAACTACCACGAGCGAGCACACCATGATGATTTTTTTGTTGTCCTGCACCTTCCGGGTCATTTCGGTCAACGAATCGTTGAGGCCGTCGAGGCCGGTTTCGGGAGTCTCTTGGATCTTTTTAGACATGGATTATGACGGTTATGTTATTTGTTTCGAGTGTTTAAAACGGGGTTCCCTCTGGGTTGAGACACACCACGGGCACACTCCGTTCAGAGCGCAAAATTAATGAATTGGGTGTAAACGGCAAAAAAAAACGGCTTCAATTCAAAATTTTTTGAATTTTATGCGTTAACTTTATGCGCCTCAATTGTTCCCCGCGTGTGATGCAGCTTGCCGAAGGGGGCAATCGGGCACCTGACAAAAACAAATTTGACGATGATGAAACGCGAAACCATAATCCGATTTGATGAACTGACCTACGATGAACTTCCGGCCGATGAGAAAGTGCTGGTCGACACTGCCGTTGATGCCACCTCACGCAGCTATGCCCCCTATTCCAATTTCAGGGTCGGAGCTGCCATCGCCCTCGACAATGGCGAGATTATAGCCGGCTCAAATCAGGAAAATGTGGCGTTCCCGTCGGGCACATGTGCCGAGCGTAGCGCGTGTTTCTATGCCCATGCCCGCTATCCCGAAGCCAAATTTGAGAAAATTGCCATCGCTGCCCGCGGCACCGACGGCGAATTCACTGCCGAGCCGACCGCTCCGTGCGGCGCATGCCGCCAGGCGCTGCTCGAATATGAGGTTCTTGCCGGTCACGATGTGCCTGTTATCCTGATGGGTCGCGAAAAAATCTACCGTCTCCCCTCGGTGCGCTCAACCCTCCCCTTTGCTTTCTCGGAGTTTTAAAATGTGTGTTATCACGGCCTGTCAGTGATGGAGTGCTCCGGCGGGGTTTGTTTGTTCCGGCGGGTTTTATTAACTTTGCCTTGAATTTCACGGGATAAGAAAACAGGTTGCGCCCGACGGGCTCACCCGGTTGTATCTCCGGAATAATGTTGAACAGACTTTTTTTAATTTTGGATACCGACCCTTTACCATTTTTTGATGCTTTAGCCGGAATGTTTTCGGGCTATGATTTAATGGCTGCCGTTGCAACGGTTGCTGATTTTGGTGTCGCGCAGATAGTGGCGCTTGTGTGTGCCCTGCTGGCACTGTTGATTTCGGGATTTGTGAGTGGCAGCGAGATTGCATTTTTCTCCATCACGCCGCAGCAGGCCGAGGAGCTCGACGAATCGCCGCGCTCACAGGCCATAAAACGTTTGTTGGAACAGCCCGAGCGGCTGCTGGCTACAATTCTCATTACGAACAATCTTGTGAACGTCACCATCGTGGTGTTGATGTCGTTCGCGCTGTCGGAAATGTTTGCGCAGATGCCCGGTTGGCTAAACTTTGTGTTGCAAACGGTGCTTCTCACGTTCCTCATCCTTCTCTTTGGCGAAATTCTTCCCAAACTTGTTGCCAACACTTCCCCTATGCGATGGGCGCGGTTTGCAACATCGGGAATTAATTTCTTTATCAAGATTTTCTTCCCCATATCCTCCGTGCTGGTGCAGTCGACAAAGATTGTTAACCGCGTGGTTACCAAGCAGAGCCGCAACATAACGGCCGACGAGCTGGGGCAGGCTCTCGAGATAACCGAGGGTGCCGGCGGCCAGGATAAACAGATGCTGGAGGGAATTTTGAAATTCGGCGACACCACAGCCTCTGAAATCATGACTCCGCGAGTGGATATCGTGGGGCTCGATGCCGACATGACCTTTGAAGAGGTGATGAAAATTGTGGTTGAGAAAGGCTATTCGCGTTTGCCGGTGTTCGGCGACTCGCAGGACGATATACGCGGAGTGCTCTATGCCCGCGACCTCCTTCCATATATTAACGTGGGAGAGTGCGGGGAGCAACCCAAGGAAAATTTCGAGTGGCAGAAACTCATCAGAAAAACCCACTTCGTGCCCGAATCGAGAATGATCGATGACCTCATGGAGGATTTCCGCACTCTCAAAATCCACATGGCTATTGTTGTGGATGAATTCGGCGGCACACAGGGGGTAGTGACCCTTGAGGATGTTCTTGAGGAGATTGTGGGCGACATCAACGACGAATATGACGACGAGGAGAAAACCTACAGCCGTTTGCCCGACGACACATATATTTTTGAAGGGAAAACGCTGCTGACCGACTTTTTCCGCATCACCGGGCTTGACGAGGAGGACTATGCCCCCGTGGCCGAGGATTGCGAGACTCTGGCCGGAATGCTTCTGGCCATCAAGGGCGATTTTCCCAAGGAGAAGGAGCCGATGGTTTTCGGTCGCTGCCGTTTCCTGATTCTGCATGTGGAGCATCACCGCATCGCATCGGTGAGGGTGAAAGTTATGCCCGAGGTGCAAACTGAATGATGCCCGCATCCGCCCTAAGTTACATCTGTCTAAACAAAAAAGGATTATGCTCATCTGTCGCTTTCGCTCCGTGAGTGTCTACGGGTGCGCCGTTGAGCCGTCGGCTTCCCGCCACGCGGCCGAAACGGCGGCTGTGGCGGCGTTGGTGAGCGAGTGCGTGCGCGATGGAGTGCTTCCACCCGGTGCCGCAATCAGTCATCGCGAGTCGGGTGCGCCATATATTGAGGGCACGGTTGCGAGCGTGAGCGTGTCGCACTGCAGGGAGTTTGCCCTGTTGGCGGTTCATGCCGGAGGGCTGCCAATCGGGATTGATGCCGAATCGGCCAACCGCGGAGGGCAGCTTGAACGTGTCGCCTCGAAATTCCTCTCGGAGGAGCAGGCGAGCTCGTGGGGAGGTGAGGCCGCTCTCATGCTGCGGGCATGGACAGTGAAGGAAGCCGTCTATAAATGCGCGGGAGTGGCCGGGCTGCCGCTCCGCTCAATTCCGTTGCCCGAGTTGATTGTGGGGGCGGTCAACGCTAATGTTAAAGCCGGAGAGGTGACCATAGGCCACGAATATGGAGCGATGCCGATTCAGCTTTATTATATTAATGTGCCGCACTTTGCGGGGTTGGTTACGTTGGCCACGGGAGCTGCCAAGCCTGATGCCGGTGATTGAAAGCGATAAAAAACTCAGTCAACCGCTTAAACTGTGGCTCAGGATTGGAGCTTGTTAAAAATATTTTTTGTAATTTTGGAAATTGCATGGCAACCTTGATTTGGCTGCTGTGGATTGATGTTGAATAACAGTAACTTAACTCAATACCGACACAAAACATGAAACGATTATTGCTGCTTCCCGTTTTGGCTTTGGCTATGGCACTTGGTGTAACAGCGCAGAATGCTCCCACACAGGATGGCGTGAAACGCCAGTTCCAGGTGTTTGGGGTGGCTTTCTACAACCTCGAAAACCTTTTCGACACCATCAACAACAACGGGAACTACGACCTTGAATTTTCGCCCGAAGGTGCGCGTCAGTGGAACGGCCAGAAATATTGGTCGAAAATCGACAACCTTGCCCGCGCCATCACCGCATTCACCTCTCCCACAACACCTAACGGCCCTGCATTCATCGGGGTTTCTGAAATCGAGAACCGCAGCGTGCTCGAGGATTTGGTAAAAGCCGTGGATAACCGCCTGAAAGCCGAGGGTCGTCAGCCCTGGAATCTCCGCGTGGTGCATCACGATTCTCCCGACCGTCGCGGTGTGGATGTCGGTGCGCTCTACAACGAACGCTATTTCAAGCTTGTTAGCGTGTCGAACACTCCGCTCGTAATTCCCGACAAACCCACGTTCCGCACACGCGACCAAATGTGTGTCACCGGCCGCATGGGTGGCGACACCGTGAGCATCATTGTCAATCACTGGCCTTCGCGTCTTGGCGGTCAGGAACAGTCGTCGCCGCTGCGTGAGGCTGCCGCTGCCACCAGCAAGCATATCGCCGACTCCATCTGGGCACTCCGTCCCAACGAAGGTGTGATTGTGATGGGCGACCTTAACGACGACCCCTACGACAAATCGTGTGCCAAAGTTCTGGGTGCTTCAAAAAAACAGAAAGGTGTTGATGAGCACGGCTTCTTCAATCCGTTCTGGAAGTTGCTCGACGACGGCATAGGCACCCTTGCCTACAACAGCTCGTGGAACCTTTTCGACCAGATTATCGTGAGCGGTTCGCTTTTGGAAAGCAACACCGGCGAAAGCGGCTTGCACTTCTGGAAGGCCGCAGTTAACAACTTCGACTTCCTGCGCGACACCGAGGGGACACGTCAGGGCTATCCCCGCCGCACATTCGCATCGGGTGTGTTCCTCAACGGCTACTCCGACCACTTCCCCACAGAAATATTCCTTCGCCGCGTGGTTACCCGCCGCAAATAAGCGAACCATAGCAAAATTGTCATAAAGAGGGTGTGTCATAACGGCTCGTCTGGGTCGTCGCTTGCGGGATTCGGTCTCGGTCACGTACTTCAGTACGCTCCCATCGACCTCACCCACAAGCTCCTACCATCCAAACCATTCTGACAGCACCCTCCCCGCTTAGACCCCAAAGGCGGTGTGTCATGAATTTTGACACACCGCCTGTTTTGTTCTATTCCCACGTAGAGCCGCCATATATGGCGGCTTGTATCTTCGTTGGAGGGTTGTGATTTGTGAGGCTATGTTTCCTGCCCCGCGCCAAGCCGCCATGTATGGCGGCTCTACGTTCATGCGCAATTACGGGGCGCTATCACCATCCGGACAAAAATAAACAGGTGTGTCAAAATGCTGAGATTTTGACACACCTGTTGTTATCGTTGGGTTGGGCGATGAATCAGAGTTTTTCGTCGATCATGCGGATTTTCTCCTCGATTGATGCGATGTCGTCCTTGATGCGCTGAATGCGGCGCTCCATCTCACGAACCATCGAGTCGCCCGATTTGCTTTTCGATGAAAGGAAGCCGAGGTTGTTCTCGTAGGTTTTGAGTTCGTTGCGTTTGATTTCGCAAGCGCGCATTATGCGTTCGCGTTCGCGGCGCAGCTTTGCTTCGTCGCCGCTCATCTCGTTCACCACATCCTCAAAGCGGCTCATGCCCGAGCGATTGTCGCGCGAACGGTTGTAGAAGTTGTCGCAAAGAGCGCGGTATTCATCGTAAATCTTATCTTTGTCGCGCATGGGCACGTGGCCGATTTCCTGCCATTTGGCCTGCAATTCCTTCACCTGAGGCATTGCCTGAGCACGCGGGGTGTCGGCGGGAATGGCTTTGAGCTGCTCGATAATCTCGCGTTTAGCCTTGAGGTTGGCCTGCTCGGCGGTGCGGTTGGCCGACAGATTTTTCTTGCGGTTCTCGAAGAAGCTGTCGCAAGCCTGCTGGAAGCGGTGCCAAACGGCATCGGAGTGTTTTTTGCTTACGGCTCCGATTGTTTTCCATTCTTTTTGCAGCTCCACGAGCTTGTCGGCTGTTTTGCGCCAGTCGGTTGAATCTTTCAGCGCCTCGGCCTGCTCGCAAAGGGCTTTTTTCTTTGCAAGGTTGGCGGCGAGTTCTTCCTGAACCGAGCGGTAGTATTCGGCTTTGAGGGTGAAGAAACGGTCGCACACGCCGCGGAAGCGGGCAAACAGGGCGTTGTTGACCTTGCGCGAGGCAAAGCCGATTTTCTTCCAATCCTCCTGGGCTGCGAGGATGGTTTTGGTCATCTCCTCCCATGCCGAGAATTTTTTCAGTGTTGAGAAGTCGAGAGCCTCAACACGCTCGCATATTTCGGTTTTGGCAGCTTCGTTGGCTGTTTCGCGTGCTTTGCGTTCCTCGAAGAATGCCTGATATTTTTTGTTGATTACGGCTGAAGCATCTTTGAAGCGGGTCCAGATTTCCTCGCGCATTTCTTTTGCAACGGGGCCTGCCTGGCGCCATTCGTCGTGAAGGTTCTGCAGGCGTTTGAATGCAAGGATAACATCCTCCTCGGCATCGAGTTTTTCAGCTTCCTCGCAGAGCAGAGTTTTGAGTTCGAGGTTCTTGCGGAAATCGTAGTCGCGGAGGTCTTTGTTCACCTTGAGCTGGTCGTAGAATTGCTCCACGGCACCCTGATAGGCTTTCCACTGGTCGGTAGCCTCGGTGGGGGGCACTTCGCCAATCTGCTTGAACTCTGCCTGAATTTCCTTTACGCGCGGAAATGCGCGGTTAACATTGTCGGTGTCGGCCGAGAGGGTGGCAAGTTCGTTGATGAGGGCTTGTTTGAGCTCGAAATTGTGGCGCAGTTCCTCCTCGTGGGCGGCTGCAAGGGCGGCCTTGCGGTCGCGCACCTGAGCGAGGAGCTCCTTGAATTGTTCTTCGGAGGGGTCGGGAGCGGGAACAAATGTGGCGCTGTCGTTCCCTTCGGCTACAAAAGCGGCCAGTTCAGCTTCGAGTTCGGTTTTTCTGAAGGCGTAGAACTGCTGCTTGAGGCGCGCAATGTCTTCGCGTGAAATCTCGGCGGTTTCATCGGCTGCCAGCCGTGAGAGCGATTCCAGCACCTCGGCTTTCGACGCCGGGGCTGCGGGACGCTCAACAATTTCGTCGGCGCAGGCGTTTTCAGCCTGAAGGGGAGCGGTTGTTTCTTCAGCTGTGGTTTCTGTTTGAGAGGCATTACATTCGGCCGCAGCTGCCGTAGCTTCCGGCTGAGGATTGAGGGCTTGGTCGTTCGCGGCCTGTTCAGCAACGACCGACTTTTCACGCGTTTCCATAAAAGTAAGAAAGTTAGAGTTTAAGGGCGCACCCGGGCAGAAGCATTATCATGCGTGAGTTTTACTTCATGCGTGGGCATTTTACAATTAATGCGCCAAATTTAGCGAATATTGCTTATATTTGCAAAAAAAGTAAACAGATAGAACTTCAAATGACTGCAACTAACACTCCGCAGGAGCGCGCAGGTGGAAATGAACGGTTTAACGGCACCGGTTGCGGTGTGCCCCCGTTCCCTCCCGGTATGGATTGCCGGGCCGGTGAGGCGCGTCGCACAGGGCCGCAGTATGGCGGAAACTACGGTGCCCCGCGTTATGCGCCCGGCTACCGCGCCCCGATGCGGCCACCCTATCCCAACGGAAATTACAGTAGCGGCATGCGGCCCGCACCCAATGCCAACAATGGCATCGGCACGGCGGGATTTGTGGTGTCGCTCGTGGCATGTTTCAGCGGCATGTTTTTGGTGCCGGCGGTTCTGTTGTGGCTCGTGGGACTTATTCTGTCGGCCATCGGGATGAACCGCACTCCGCGCGGGCTTGCCATTGCAGGTTTTGTAATCTCTCTTGTGCCGCTTTTGCTGATAGTGCTACTTGTGTTTCTGTTCGGCATTGCGGCGGTGTTTTCATGAGTAATTAAATAAGTAACAACTATAAAACTATTTGTTTGGAGATGAAAAATTTCTTTAAGGAATTCAAGGATTTCGCCATGAAGGGCAATGTTGTCGACATGGCAGTCGGTGTGATCATCGGTGCAGCTTTCGGCAAAATCGTGAGCTCGCTTGTCGATGATATCATCATGCCATTGATTGGTGTTGCCACCGGCGGCATGAATTTCACCGACTACAAATGGGTGATTCAGCAGGCTGTGATGGATGGCCAGGAAGTGCTCAAGCCTGAAGTGACGATGAACTGGGGCGCATGGGTCCAGACCGTGGTCGATTTCATCATCGTTGCCTTCTGCATCTTCGTGATGATTAAATTCATCAACAACATGCGCAAAAAAGTGGAGAAAGAGAAAGAAGCCGAGGCCGCAGCTCCTGCCGCTCCCTCGCAGGAGGAGGTGCTGCTCACCGAAATCCGTGATCTTCTCAAGCAGCAGGCCGACAAGAAAGCCTGATTCGCACATAGTGTTCTACAGCGCCCGCAGCCCTGTTCTTAGCATTAGATAATTCCGGCTGTGGCGCAACCATCTGCAACTGATGCAACCGATTTTTTTGATTGGCTTCATGGGAGCCGGGAAAACCACTCTCGGACGGGCGCTCGCCGAGCGCTTGCCCGGGGTGGATTTCATTGACCTCGACGAGTGGATTGAGCACCGCGCCTCAATGTCGGTTAAGGAGCTTTTCGCCGCCGTTGGTGAGGCCCGGTTCAGGCAGCTCGAAAAGGAAGCGCTTGCCGAAGTGGCCGCCCGCACCGATGTGATAGTCGGATGTGGCGGGGGCACTCCATGCGGCGAAGGGAATATGGAGCTGATGAACAGCGCCGGGCTTACCGTTCTCCTTGAAGCGTCGCATCCAACCTTGCTTCGCCGCCTGTTGGAGGCGCAGGATTCGCGCCCGCTGCTTGCCGGCCTCGATGAAGCGCAGCTTTCGGAGTTCATCACCGCAAAGTGTGATGAGCGTGCTCCCCACTATGGCAAAGCCCGGCTGAAGTTTTGTGCCGACCGTCTTGAAACGGCCGCCGAAATCGACGACAGCTGCCGCGAGTTCATGGCCTTGATTGCCGGGCGCGCCGAATGATTCACTCACAGTTTCTAAAACACCTAACCACCGATGTTACAGGTCGACTCCAACACCGTTCCAACCCCGCAGGAAGCTCCTGCCGAAACCGCCACCCGACGCCGTCGGGCCATTCTCGGACTGCCCAAATGTGAGAACCCGGCTGAAAAACGATTCCCGCTCACTCCCGAGGCTGTTGGAGCACTCACCCGCATGGGGTTCAGAGTGAAAATGCAGGGTGGAGCCGCTGAATATATCCACTACACCGATGCGGCCTATATCAAGGCCGGGGCCGAGATTGTTGACCGCCGGGAAACCCTGCAGGCCGACATCGTGATTCACCTCGCGCCGCTTGCGATTGCTGATATAAGGCAATTGCGCCGCGGTGCTCTTTTGCTGAGTCTGGCTAATTTCAATCGAGTGAAAGCCGACGAAGTGATTCGCGAACTTGTGGCGCGGCGGGTGATAAACATCGCCATCGACCTCGTGCGCGATGAGAGGGGGAACCTCCCGTTTGCCGACATACTTTCCGAAATCGACGGCCGCAGCGTCATGACCCTGGCGGCTGCCATGCTCGCCGACCCGGTGAACGGCAAGGGGATTCTGTTGGGTGGCATCGCAGGGGTGATTCCATGTGAGGTGACCATTTTGGGCTCATGTCTGGCGGCATGCGCGGCAGCACGCTCGGCAATGGGTCTCGGTGCTGTGGTGAGGATGTTCGACGACGATGTTTACCGCTTGCGCACGGCTCTGCGTCAGCTTGGCGGAGGGGTTATAGGGTCGTCGGTTCATCCCCATGTGCTGGAAAATGCCCTGAGGTCGGCCGACATTGTGATTGTCACCGGCGAGGGGTGCGAAATACCTGTTGACGGGAATCTCGACATGGTGCTCAAACGCAAGGTGTTGCTGTTCGACCTGTCGGCAAATCCCGGCAGGGCCTTCCCGCGTGCCGCGTCAGTGGATATAGGGGGGCTGGATTGCGTAAACGCACATTCCGCCACAGGTTTCTCGATGTTCAACGAAGTTTCCGGCAACGGAAAATCGCAGCGAAAATGTTTTGTTAACCCCGGCAGCTCGGTGCCCCGCACGGCTGCAATGGCGTTGAGCGACACTTTCATTGCATTGCTTAATCTGATTGCGGGGTGTGAGGATTCGGGTGCGATGCTCCCGCTCACTCCGGGGTTGCAGGAGGCCACACTCACTTTCATGGGAAAGGCTGTGAACGAGAAAGTGGCCCGCATGGCAGGTATGCGCTACACCGACATACGCCTGCTGCTGTCGCTTAGCTGATTATTGACAATTTATTTCACAAGCTGTTGAAATGGCGAAAAGAAAATTCTATGTAGTGTGGGAGGGGCGTGTGCCCGGAATATATGAGGATTGGGATGACTGTCAGGAGCAGGTTCTCAACTTCCCCGGGGCGAAATTCAAGGCATTCGACAGTCAGATGGCAGCCACGATGGCATTTCGCGGCGACCCGGCCGACGAGGCTTCGATGATTCGCGCCATAGCCAACCACAATGCCACTAAAGTGCGAAAGGAAAATGCGCCGGGGTCGTTGCTCGATATTCCTGAAATAAATCCCGACGCCATAGCCGTTGATGGTGCCTGTACCGGAAATCCGGGACGTATGGAGTATCGCGGCGTCGACGTGAAATCGGGGATTGAGCTTTTTCATGTGGGGCCGCTCGACGACGGCACCAATAATGTGGCCGAATATCTGGCGCTGATTCATGCGCTGGCCTATCTCTACAACAAGGGTGACTCAACAACACCGGTTTACAGCGATTCGCGCACGGCCCGCAGTTGGGTGCGCAACCGCGGTTGCCGCACAAAACTTGAACGCACGCCGCGCAACGGAAAGATTTTCGAGATGCTCGGCCGTGCCGACGTGTGGATTCAAACCCACAATCCGTCGAACCAGGTGCTCAGATGGGACACCGATGCGTGGGGTGAGATTCCTGCCGATTTTGGGCGCAAATAGCATGCCCTTGCGGTAGGGTTATTTTCTCAACTCATCCAACAGCGCGGTAACGTAGGGGGTGGGGTGCAGGCTGTCGGCTCGTGAAAGGTAGCCGATGGCTTTTTCTTTGTCGGGCAGGATTGATTGCCCTGACGGGTTGCCTGTAGATGCGTTGCCTGTTGATGTGCGCCCTGCAAACCAGTTGCCGAGAATCAACAGCGTGGAATAGTTGGAGGGGTCGAGTTCGAGGATGTGACGGTAGGTGGCTATCCCCTCGTTGTAGTCGCCGGTGAGCATCAGTCCGTCGGCGAGAATGGTGAGAAATGAGATATTGTCGGGGGCGCCTTCGAGCATAATGCGGGCATATTCGGTCATGCGGGCGCCATTGTTGCGGAAAGCATAATATTTAAGCAGATAGCCGTTGATGGTGCGTTGCATCCACGGATGAGCCGAGCGGTTGGCAAGCAGATAGTTCTCGAATAATTGCGGTTGGCCGATGTGGTAGCTCCATTCTTTCACGTTAGAGAAAATCGTGTCGAAAGGGATGTGGTTGTCAAGTGCCATAGTGGTGAGGCGTGTTTGCTCCTGCGGTTGGTTGAGCATGCCGTTGGCCACGATGGCGCGCCCGTAGGTCGATGCCACGGCAGGGCGCTCCTCAAGCATCAAATCGAATATCGCGGCCGCCGAAGCCCATTCCTCGTAGCTGAAAAAACGTCCGGCTTTTGCCTCAAGGGTGGGGTAGGGACTTACCGCCCCGATAGTTGCGGGGAACAGTGCGGCAACTATAATCAGCAATGACGCAGCCTTGCTGCGGATGGCGGCTGTGGTGGCGAGCCCGGGTTTGTGGTAGATTTGTTTCATCGGTTTCTTATATAAACGATTGAACACGTGATATAGTGCGGTTGTCCGAACATATTTTTTTCAAGAAGGGCACCAAATATCGCATATTTAAGGCTGTGGTTGCATTTAAGGCTGAAATGGCTCCCGAAAGTTGCGGGATTCAGCGTAAAACGTTAACTTAGCGAACGCATTCGCGGATTGCACGTGGAATAATCCGGGCAATCACTGAATGCGTTGAAAAATCCTACCTATATATAAGCGGCTGTTCAAAATAACTTTAGCTTAAGGAACCACTGAGCAGCCGTATAGAAATTGAACTTACTAATAATATCTTTATCGTATGATTAACCCGCATCGGTATTGTGTGATAATGTGCGGTGGTATCGGCAGCCGTTTCTGGCCCTACAGCCGTTCGTCGCGCCCCAAACAGTTCATTGATTTTCTTGGCACCGGGCGCTCGCTGTTGCAGATGAGCTTCGACAGGGTTCTCCCAATCGTGCCTAAGGAAAATGTTTTTGTTGTCACCAACGAGATGTATGCCCCTTTGGTGCGCGAACAGCTTCCTGAACTTTCCGAAGCGCAGATTCTTCTTGAACCTGCACGACGCAACACCGCCCCCTGCATAGCCTGGGCAGCCTATCACATCGCAGCAATTGACCCCGAGGCAAGCATAATGGTTGCTCCGAGCGACCACCTCATCACACGTGAAAGCGTGTTTGAGCAGTCGATTGTAAAGGGATTTGAGTTTGTTGAGGCGCACGATGCCCTCCTCACGTTGGGAATCCGCCCCACACGTCCCGAAACCGGCTACGGATACATTCAGATTGGTGCTCCCGTCAACGACGAGGGTATTTGCAAGGTTAAGACATTCACCGAGAAGCCGAAACTCGAACTGGCCGAAGTGTTTGTTGAATCGGGCGAGTTCTTCTGGAATTCGGGCATATTCCTGTGGCGCGCTGAAACCATTATCCGTGAGCTGAAAAATCATGCTCCCGATGTGGCAGGCGTGTTTGAAAAAGGTGTAGGCATGTTTGGCACACCGGCCGAAAAGGAATTCATCGGTGCTAATTTCCCGGCGTGTGTGGGCATATCAATCGACTTTGCCGTGATGGAGAAAGCTTCAAATGTTTATGTTGAATGCGTGGAATTCGGCTGGAGCGACCTCGGCACATGGAGCGCCCTTTACGACAATTCGCCCAAAAACCGCGACACCAACGTGACGCAGAACTGCAACGTGCTGGCCTATAATTCAACCGGCAACATTTTTGCCGTGAACGGCGAGAAACTGATTGTGGTTGACGGCTTGAAAGATTACATTGTGGCCGATGCCGGCGACGTGTTGCTCATTTGCCCCAAGGCCGAGGAGCAGCGCATCAAGCAGATGGTCAATGACGCCAACCTCGCTTTCGGCGACAAATATCTCTGAAACCGCACCCCAAATCGCCATAAAATAAACCGTGTGCCGGCATGATAAGCTCAGCCGGCACACGGTTTTTTTATTCAGTAGGCCTGTTTAGCAATAGCAACAGCTCTGTTTTAAGTCGCGGAATATGGTTGATGACAATCGCCCATAGTATATCAGGCTTTAAAGAGTCGTAGGCGTGGATTACGTAGTTGCGTGTATCTACGATTTTTCGTGCGGCAGTTATAGGAATGGATGGATAGACTTTCAGAATTCGCCCCATAGCTTCTCCTATGATTTCAATATTGCGCTCCACGAACTTGCGAAATACAAAATCGGATTCAAATACTTCATATTGTTTGCCGATGCGTTGGGTAGCACTCTCAATTTCGTTAATACACGTTAGAATGTCGCCGATGTATTTTGCGATGCGTTCATCCATAAATCAATTGTTTTGTTGAATCCAATTCTTGTTTGAAATATGGATTGCTGACAGCGTCATCACAAACCATATCAATATCGCGTCCGATAACTTGTTTTAATTCTGCGATGAAATCAAAGAATATATCTGCCCAGTCGAGGTTTTCGCGGTTTATGGTTTCTGCGTCGAAATTAACGGAGAAGTCAACATCGCTTTGGTCGGTGAAGCGGTCGGTCAATATTGAACCGAACACCCACAACTTTGCAACCTTGTACTTTTTGCACAAGGCTATAATCTTATCCATGTTCATCTCTATTAGCTTCATAGGGTAAAATAAAATCTACTGACCAATTAATGGCCGATGTTTTTTATGGAGTGTGTTCAGGTAGATTGTCAGGCTTTTTCCGAGGCTTCGATGCCATTGTTTTGTTTTGCAAAGAAACCTTCGTAGGATAAATCCTCATCTAAATCGGGCCAATGAATCCCAAAATGAGAAAGTTTGAAGTTTTGCCGTTCAGTCTCGGTGGACTCAGCAAGCCTATGGTAGTTGGAAAAACGCTCTTCGGCTCTGCGTCCATCTTTAAGCTCAATCCAGACTGATGTGTCGGTGAGCCAGACATTCTTTATTTGAGAGCGATTCATTTCTTTTCTCCTTTCTTGAAAAATTCATTCCAACGCTCAATGATGATGTCTTGATTTTCCTCAATAATGGACTCAATCATTTTCAACTCACTCTTCTTAAAACCGAAGTTTTCAACAAGTTCCAAGTCATGTACATTATACTTTGCCTCGGCATCGCCTTTAGAGATATGCACATGAACCGGTTCATGGTCATTTGACCAAAAGAAAAAACGAAATCCTAAGAGGATAAAGAGAGTTGGCATAATTCTTCGATTTGTATAATGCAAATATAACCGATATTTCTCAGATAACCAACAGGGTAATATAAAAGCAGACTTGGAATTGCTTCCAAATCTGGCGTTGGTGGAGTACCGTCCTGTGATGGGTATGAGTATCCCACTTAAATGCCTGGTTTTAAATTCTGTAATCTATTTAATTGAATTATTTTGGCTTTTAATTTGTTTTCAATATCTTTGCTATATATCGATATATTTCTTTTAAAAGATAATATTATGAAAGGTGATTGCATAGATGAATATGATTTTAAATCCAAATTCAATACATCATTTGTGATGGATGCTTTTGAAAAACTCAATGATGAATTGGAATGCTACTTTGTAGAATATGTGCAAATGAGTGGGGAATATTTCATTATGGGAGTGTTGGATAAAATGGCAGAAAAGGGGCTGTTATTCAAATATTTCAATTCAGATGCGACACCTAAAGATTGTTTTCTGAGAGAAGTGATTAAACCTCATTTACAGAATGTCAACAATTACCTAAAGATGGTAGAGTTATAATTAAATTTTAATTCAAGTTATTGGTGGAAAAACGAAACGTGCAATGTTGAGTGACGCGGGATTGCTTGGAACGGCCGGTGTGTCAGTGAGTTAGCCTCGATATGGGCGTGACTACTTGAAAAAACGAAAAGTACATTTGCTTGGATTTTGCTTGGGTTTCGCTGAAAATCCATTGTAAAGCATTGTAAATCAATATATCCCGATGTCAACGGAATATTTATGCAACCAAAAAAATAAAAAAATCAGCGAATTACAGATGTAATTCGCTGATTTTTCTGTGGAGTACAGCGGACTCGAACCGCTCACCTCGACACTGCCAGTGTCGCGCTCTAGCCAGATGAGCTAGTACCCCATGCTTGTTCTTTGCAGGTTGGCTCGCTTGCCTCACCTTTTGCGGTGCAAAGATAGAGCGTTTGATTTTAATGTGCAAATTTTTCGGCATAAAATTTTCGCTGAAATTCGTTGAGCCCGGTTAGAACCCATTAAGAGTCTGTTTGCTCCACGTTTGTGGGTTTTCGATAGTTCTTGTACTTGCATGCCTGAATGTCGGGCAGGAAAAGGGTGACAACGTCAGGCTAAATAGAAAATGTTGAAAATGAACTGCGAGGGGATTTTTGATGGCATGGGAGTGGGTTATGTGTGGGTTATTTGTTAACTTTGCGCTATCTTTGGTGTGAAGCGGGCTTTTGTTGCGCCCGTGCCGGCAGTGATTGGGGCAGAAGCTGTTGCCCGATGTCGTGTGCCGGCTATGCCGAGTTTGTTTGATAAAAAGAAATGTAGCTATATAAATAAGACAGATTGTTGATCATGAACATACTGGAACTTAGTGAGCAGGAAATTGTGCGCCGTCAGTCGCTGGCGCAGATGCGTGAACTGGGCATCGACCCCTATCCCGCAGCCGAATATGTTGTTAACGGTTACACCGACGAGATAAAGGAAAACTTCACCGACCTCCCGGTTGACGCCGAAGGCAATGTGCTGCCCGATGCACCCGCACCCCGCGAGGTGAGTGTGGCCGGTCGTGTGATGGGGCGCCGCATCATGGGCAAGGCTTCATTCATGGAGCTGCAGGATGCCCGCGGCCGCATTCAGGTTTACATCAACCGCGATGAGCTGTGCCCCGGCGAAAACAAGGACCTCTACAACGTGGTGTTCAAAAAGCTGCTCGACATCGGCGACTTCGTTGGCGTTGAGGGCTACGTGTTCCGCACCCAGACGGGCGAAATCTCCATCCATGCCCGCAAGCTCACAGTTCTCAGCAAGTCGCTGCGCCCGCTCCCCATCGTGAAGATGAAGGATGGCGTTGCCTACGACAGCTTCGATGACCCCGAGCTGCGCTACCGCCGCCGTTATGTCGATCTCGTTGTGAACGATGGAATAAAAGATATATTCATCAAGCGCACCAAGGTGTTCAACTCCATGCGCAACTACTTCAACGAGCATGGCTACATGGAGGTGGAGACCCCCATTCTCCAGTCGATTCCCGGTGGTGCGTCGGCCCGTCCGTTCATCACCCACCACAATGCCCTCGACATACCCCTCTACCTCCGCATCGCCGACGAGCTCTACCTCAAGCGTCTCATCGTGGGTGGCTTCGAGGGTGTGTATGAGTTCTCGAAGAACTTCCGCAACGAGGGTATGGACCGCACCCACAACCCCGAGTTCACCTGCATGGAAATCTACGTTTCCTACAAGGACTACAACTGGATGATGAATTTCACCGAAAAGATGATTGAACGCATCTGCATGGAGGTGAACGGCACAACCGAGGTGAAAGTGGGCGACAATGTGATTTCGTTCAAGGCTCCTTTCCGCCGAGTGACAATGCGCGACGCCATTCTGGAACACACCGGTTTCGACATCAACGGCAAATCGGAAGCCGAGTTGCGCGACGCTGCAAAGGGGATGGGCATCGAGGTTGACGAAACAATGGGCAAAGGAAAACTCATCGACGAGATTTTCGGCGAGAAGTGCGAAGGCACCTACATCCAGCCCACATTTATCATCGACTATCCCATCGAGATGTCGCCCCTCACCAAGCGTCACCGCAACAACCCCGAACTCACCGAGCGCTTCGAGCTTATGGTCAACGGCAAGGAGCTTGCCAACGCCTATTCCGAGCTCAACGACCCCATCGACCAGTATGAGCGCTTCGTTGAGCAGATGCGCCTTTCGGAGAAGGGTGACGACGAGGCCATGATTATCGATCACGATTTCATCCGCGCACTCGAATATGGCATGCCCCCCACATCGGGTATGGGCATCGGCATGGACCGTCTTGTGATGCTCATGACCGGCCAGACAACCATTCAGGAAGTTCTTCTTTTCCCGCAGATGCGTCCCGAAAAGACCGTCCGCCGCGACAAGGAGGAGGCCTACACCGCCAAGGGCGTGCCCGCCGAATGGGTGGCACCCTTGCAGAAAGCCGGCATGCTCACCGTCGAGGCTCTCGAGGCTGCCGTCCCCGGCAAACTGCATCAGGAACTTTGCGGCATCAACAAAAAATATAAACTGGGGCTCAAGAATCCCACTATTGACGAAGTGACAGCCTGGATTGGCGCGACAACCGAAAATTGAAATAACCAACAATCGAGCGATATGTTATCGAAAGATTTCCCGGGACGTGTAGCGGTGATGGGTGGCGGCAGTTGGGCCACGGCCCTTGCCAAACTGTTGCTCCGCAACCGCGAGACTATCCTGTGGTACATGCGCCGCGACGACCGCATAGAGGAGTTCGTTAGGCTCGGCCATAACCCGGCCTACCTCACCGACGTGCAGTTTGATGTTCAGCGCATCGAATTTTCATCCGACATAAACTATGTGGCGTCGCAGGCCGACACGATTCTGCTCGTGATGCCCTCACCCTATTTCAAGAGCCATCTCGAGAAACTCGATGTCGACATAAGCAAGAAATATGTTGTGTCGGCGGTGAAGGGGATAGTGCCGGGTGAGAATGTGCTCGTCACCGACTATATGCGCGATAATTTCGGCGTGGCCGACGACCGGCTCATGGTGGTGTCGGGCCCCTGTCATGCCGAGGAGGTAGCCCTCGACCGTCCCACCTATCTCACCATCGGGTGTAAGGATATCGAGGCCGCCAAGCGGTTCGGCCGCGCCGTGTGCGGCTCAAAGAACTGTCATGCCATCCCCACCACCGACGTTGACGGGGTGGAATATGCCGGCGTGCTGAAAAACGTCTATGCCATCGCCGCAGGGATTGTTCACGGCATGAAAAAGGGTGACAATTTCCTTGCCATGCTCGTTTCCAACGCCGTGCGTGAGATGGAACATTTCCTCGATGCCGTGAATCCGCGTCCGCGCAACATCTGCGACAGCGTCTATCTCGGCGACCTCCTTGTCACCTCCTACAGCCGCTTCAGCCGCAACCACAATTTCGGTTCGATGATTGGCAAAGGTTATTCGGTGAAGGCCGCCATGATGGAGATGGAGCAGACCGCCGAAGGCTACTACGGAGCCAAATGCATTCACGAGATTAACCAGCGCTACGAGGTGGCGATGCCTATCGCCGATACGGTCTACGATATTCTCTACCGCCGCAACCGTGCCGATTTGGCAATAGCCCGGTTGTCGGAGTTCCTCGATTGATTCCCTTTCGGCATAAAACCGTTATCACTATCAACAGATTATCCCGCCTCAGCAGTTGATTTCGTTGCGCGACATACACAAAAGCTACGACAGTCTTGAAGTCGTGAAAGGGGTGAACCTCGATGTCACCCCCGGCGAGATTATGGCCATAGTCGGTCCGAGCGGAGCGGGAAAAACCACCCTGTTGCAGATAATGGGCACCCTCGACCGCCCCGACTCGGGAACGGTGAGCTACGACGGTGTGGATGTTGCCTCGATGTCGGATTCCCGTCTGGCGCGATTCCGCAATGCTTCAATCGGTTTTGTGTTCCAGTTTCATCAGCTGTTGCCCGAGTTTTCGGTGCTTGAAAATGTGGCTATGCCCGCCCTCATCGGCGGAACAAGCCGCAAGGAGGCATTTGCAAGGGCAAAGGAGCTGATTGATTACCTCGGCATTGCAGAGCGTGCCACGCATCGCCCGGCGCAGCTTTCGGGAGGAGAGCGTCAACGCGCCGCAGTGGCGCGCGCGCTTGTTAACCGCCCCTCGGTGGTGCTTGCCGACGAGCCTTCGGGGAGCCTCGACTCCCACAACCGCATGGAGCTGCACAAACTCTTTTTCGACCTGCGGCGCGACATGGGGCAGACGTTCGTTATCGTCACCCACGACGAATCGCTGGCCGCCGATTGCGACCGCGTTGTGCACATGACCGACGGCACCATCTGCAACATCACACAATCAAACTCACTCTCCAACCCTGCTTCGCGATGAAACTCCCACTCATCTTCTCCACGCTCCGAAATGCATTCCGCCGTTTTTGCGTACCTGTGCTGCTCTTTGCCGCAGGGGTTGCCGCGCAGGGATGTGCCGACAACGATTACGACGGGGAGCATCGGCAGGCAACACTCTACGACATTGTGGAGCTGACTTCGACCGATGCCGCAGGGAGCACCTTCACATTATGGCGTCCCGACGCCGATGAGGCGGTGACGCTCCGTGCCTCCTCCCGTGTGAGCGGCGTTTCAGCCGGCGACTGCCTTTTCCTTGCCTATACACCCCTCAACGGGAAGGCCTACACATCGGGCGATATCACAATTCAGGCGCAGGGCTACGTCAACAACAGCACGTTGAAAAAGAGCACCCCCGAAAAACTTGACGGGTGGGATAGCGAACCAGTGTATCTGATGAGCCTGTGGCGTGCCGGCAACAAAGTGTGCATGCGGTTGCGCATGACCTACGATGAGCATGCTCGCCTGTTTGCTCTCGTGGCCGATGAAACCACCCTCGAGGAGGAATATCCAACGGTCTATCTCTTTCACCGGCGCATAAATACCGATGATAATTTCGCCCGCCAATATTATGCGGCGTTTGACGTCTCGGCACTCTGGGCGCTCCCCGGTTGCCGCGGCGTGCGCGTGAGGGTCAACAACTCCAACAATCCCGCTCTCAACACATTCACAATCGAGAACCCCTCCTACACACCTGTTGCCGGAGAAAATTGATTTTCACCTGTGTCGGCGGTCGTCCGACTGTTTTAACCCGAGGTGACACCATTTCACTTATTTTGGGTTGGCGGGTGAAAAAAATTGCGTAAATTTGTATTCGTGTCGCATCGCCGGCAGCGCCGTTGTTTTTGCTGAAATCCGCATTTACCGGTGCTTCGTGCTTGAATTGGCACGGTTTGTGTTATGCAACATTAGTGACTCCTGAAAACCGGTTGATGAACCTTTGCGAATGTTTCCCCGTTATGGAAAAACGCCGAAGGCATCAGCGTTTGAAGAGTCAGAAGTCATCTTGACTTTTTATTTGTTAACACCGGCGATGATTTCCGGAGCCGGTTTGGCCTGAGGAGGAGGGAGCGATGCGGGCATCGTGACCGACAACGAGGGGCAAACCGGCCCGAAAAGACCGCCGGGGTTGACAAAAGACAATTTTTCAACTTTCGGTAAAAAGTCAAGATGACTTCAAACATTAATATAAACTTTTAATACCATAGAATCATGGCAGAAAACAAACAGGAAATCAAAATCGAACTCACTCCCGAAATCGCGTCAGGTCACTACTCGAATCTCGCGGTAATCTCCCACACCCCCGGTGAATTCTTCATCGACTTCATCAATGTTGCCCCCAACATGCCCCAGGCACGTGTGCAGAGCCGCATCATCATGAATCCCGAAAACGCTAAGAACCTGCTGTTCGCCCTCCGCGACAACCTGCAGAAATATGAGAACACCTACGGCGAAATCGAGCGCAAAACTCCCCGCAACAACGGCGGCGCCAACAACAACGGTGGTCTCCCCAACCCCTTCCAGGCCTGATAACACGGCCGGGGGAGGGGGCCGAAGGGGAAACAAACACGCCTAATCGAAAGCGAAAAATGAAACAGAACAATCTGTGTATCTACAACTCCATGTCACGTCAGAAGGAGCTTTTCCGCCCCCTGCACGCCGACAAGGTGGGAATGTATGTGTGCGGTCCCACGGTTTATGGCGACGGCCATCTGGGGCATGCGCGTCCGGCAATCACGTTCGACGTGGTTTTCCGCTATCTGCGTCATCTCGGCTACAGCGTGCGCTATGTGCGCAACATCACCGATGTTGGTCACCTCGAGCATGATGCCGACGAGGGTGAGGATAAGATTGCCAAGAAAGCCCGTCTCGAACAGCTTGAACCGATGGAGGTTGTGCAGCACTACCTCAACCGCTATCACGATGCGATGGCGCGCCTCAACGTGCTCCCTCCCTCGATTGAGCCGCATGCTTCGGGCCACATCATTGAACAGATTGAATATATCAAGAAAATAATCGAGGCCGGCTATGCCTACGAAAGCAACGGCTCGATTTATTTCGATGTGCCCAAATATAACGCCGAGCACCGCTACGGCAAACTTTCGGGGCGCAACATCGACGAGCTTCTTTCCGAAACCCGCGCTCTCGACGGCCAGCAGGAAAAGCATCACCCCGCCGACTTCGCCCTCTGGAAAAAGGCGCAGCCCGAGCACATCATGCGCTGGCCCTCCCCCTGGAGCGACGGTTTCCCCGGGTGGCACCTCGAATGCTCCACTATGGGTGAGAAATATCTCGGCGAGTCGTTCGACATCCACGGCGGCGGCATGGACCTCAAGTTCCCACACCATGAGTGTGAGATTGCGCAGAGCGTGGCTCACCACGGCCATGACACCGTGCGCTACTGGATGCACAACAACATGATTACCATCAACGGCCAGAAAATGGGCAAGTCGCTCGGCAACTTCATCACCCTCGATGAATTCTTCACGGGGTCGCATCCGTTGCTCACGCAGGCCTATTCGCCCATGACCATCCGTTTCTTCATCCTTCAGGCACAGTATCGCTCAACGGTCGATTTCTCCAACGAGGCCCTTCAGGCATCGGAAAAGGCTCTTGACCGCATGCTCGAAGGGTGGCGCCGTCTGGCCGACATCAAGCCCTCGGCCGAGTCGACCGTGAGTGCCGAAGTCGATGCCCTTGAGGGGAAATGCTACGAAGCGCTCGACGACGATTTCAACACCCCCATTGTGATTGCCCACCTCTTTGAGGCTGTAGGCATCATCAACAAGGTGCGCGACGGCCATGCAACCGCAACCGCCGATGATGTTGAGAAGCTGCGCCGTTTGTTCGACACCTTCCTGTTCGACATTTTGGGAATGCGCCCCGAGGCTGCCGACGTGGCCGACACCAAGGCGCTCGAACCCTACCGTGGAGCTGTCGACCTGCTGCTGCAGGTGCGTTCCGAGGCAAAATCGAAAAAAGACTGGGCCACATCCGATCTTATCCGCGACCGCCTCGCCGCCCTCGGCTTCGCCGTGAAGGACACCAAGGATGGTGTGGAGTGGAGCGTGAAATAACCGGAGGAGGGGAAGGTGGATATCCACGGCTTTGCAACGATGGTGCTCGACATGCTGCCGTTCGAGCCGACCGACCAGCAGATTAAGCTGGTGGCCGCTTTGGCGCGCTTCTGCTCGGCCTACACTCCGCAGGACTCCGTGTTCCTCCTCAACGGATATGCCGGCACCGGCAAAACCTCTGTGATGGGAGCGCTTGTGCGCACCCTCAACGCTATCAGAATACCAACCGTGCTGCTCGCCTCAACAGGGCGGGCAGCTAAGGTTTTCTCCAATTTCACCGGACTGCCGGCCTATACCATCCACCGCAAAATCTACCGTGCCCCCTCGGTGGGGCCCGACGGAAAACTTGTTGCGCGGGTGAATCAGAACCCCCATGTCAACACGGTATTTATTGTGGATGAGGCTTCGATGATTGGCGACGGAGCCGAAGGGGGGATGAATCTGTTGCAGGATTTAATAATGTATGTCTACACCGGTGTGAACTGCCGCCTGATTATGTTGGGTGACACCGCGCAGCTTCCACCCGTGGGGCTCGATGAGTCGCCGGCAATGAATCCGCTGGTGCTGAAAGAATTGGGAATGAGGGTGACACGGGCCGTGATGACGCGCACCGTGCGCCAGAAGCGCCGGTCGGGAATCCTCTACAATGCCACTAAATTGCGGCGCGCCCTTGCCACCGACCCGCTCCCCGAGCCTGAGTTGCGTGTGACCGGTTTCCCCGATGTGACTGTGGTGGCGCCTGAGGAACTTGAGGAAGCCCTTCAGAAATCGTTCGAAGCCTATGGCGAGGGGGAAACTATTATAATAACGCGCTCCAACCGCCGCGCTGTCGATTTCAATCTCGCCGTGAGGCGTGTGATTTACGACCGCGAGGAAATTCTTGTGAAAGGGGAGAGGTTGCTGGTTGGGAAAAACAATTATTACTGGACACGCCGCTCGGTGATTGAGAGCAACGATTCCGACCCCGAAGGGCGACGCATGGAGTTTGTGGCCAATGGCGAGATGGCGATAGTTGAGGAGGTTTATTCAACCGAGCAGCGCGGGCAGATGCTTTTTGCCGACGTGCGGCTCTATTTCCCCGACCACGATTCGCATCTCGATGCCAAAATAAACCTCGACACACTAACCACCGACACCGCCCACCTCCCCTATGAAAAGCAGCGGGCATTGGCCGACATGGCATTTGCCGATGCCGGGTTGGGGGGCGACGCTTCGCAAACGGCTATGCGCGAGGCGCTGAAAAGCAACCCCTATTTCAATGCTTTGCAGGTGAAATATGCCTACGCCGTCACCTGCCACAAGGCACAGGGTGGTCAATGGGCATCGGTGTTTGTCGATATGGGGTATATTCCCCCCGAGGCCTATCGCTCGGTTGACTTCTACCGTTGGCTCTACACGGCGGTGACACGTGCCACACGTCAGTTGTCGTTGGTCAACCCCTCCTGCGCGATAGTGTGAAGGGCCGAGGCGAGAGCACGCGCGGCTTCGCGGCAATTTTCGAAATCAGATGAATCGGGTGCATGTTTGAGCGACACCGGTTCGGCAACGGCTGCTATTTTGCAAGCTTCGAGCGTTGCCGCCATCCGTTTTGTGGCTTGCTGTGACCATGTGTGCGACCCTATAATCATCACTTCGCGATTCTTCACCCCGCGGGTTGCCATCGCTTCAAGGAATGTGGCGACCGGAGGGAAGAGTGTGTCGGAGTAGGTTGGGGCGGCAACCACGAGTCCGCGGTGGGTGAACAGCTCGGTAAGGAGATAGCTCAGGTTGGTCACCGAGGCGTTGAACATGGCAATCTCCTTGATTCCCTGTGCGGCGAGTTCGCGGGCGGCGGCTTCGGCCATCTGCTCGGTGTTGCCATACATTGAGCCGTACACGATTGTCACCCCGTTGTCGAGCGGTTCGTAGCGGCTGAGTTTGTCGTAGAGACTCACAACCTCGGCAATGCGTTTGCGCCACACAGGCCCGTGGGTAGAGCACACGGTTGAAATTTCCACACCATCGAATTTGCGCAGGGCTTTCTGAACGAACATGCCATATTTCCCCACAATGTTGCTGTAGTAGCGCACCATCTCGGGGAAATAGCGGTCGGTGTTCATCTCCTCGTCGGTGACTGCACCGTTGAGCGCGCCGAAGCATCCGAAAGCATCTCCTCCGAAAAGGGTGTGTTCCTCCTCAAGGTAGGTCATCATCGTTTCGGGCCAGTGAACCATCGGGGTGAGGGTGAACCGCAATGTGCAGCCGTCGCCGAGGCTCAGTGTGTCGCCATCTTTCACGGTGAGCGTGTCGGTGTCGATGCCGTAGTAGCCGTGCACCATCGCAAGGGTCTGTGCATTGCCAACAATCACGAGGTTGGGGAAAGCCTGCCTGAGCACACGGATAGCCCCGGAGTGGTCGGGCTCCATGTGATTTATGATGAGATAGTCGGGTGTGCGGTCGCCGGCAATTTCCTTGATGCTGTCGATTTGCCGCAGTGCGTGCGACACCTCCACACCGTCGATAATGGCGATTTTTTCTGAACCGGTGACGAGATAGGAGTTGTAGCTAACGCCGTAGGGGAGGGGCCAGAGCCCTTCAAAACGGGTTGTTGTGCGGTCGTTGACACCAATGTAGTGAATTGCGGGAGAAATCTGTGCGGTAGTCATCTATTCGATATGTGATAAATGTGTGTGCAAAGTTACTACTTTTCGCAAACAGCGTCAAAAAAAGCTGTTCGTCTATGGTTGGTTGCTTTCTTGGAAGATTAATCACTATGACTGCAATATCTTTTGTAGGGTAGCGTTTTGGTCGGAAAATTGGAGAAAATGCGGCAAAAAGGAGGGTTTAACAATTGTATTAACATGTTTTAACTAATGGGGGGGGTAAATATAGATCCTTTATGTAAATTTGCCGTTGACATTTCTTTTTCGTAAAAATCAATCAATTAATCGTTCAATGAAAAAAGTTTACACATTCAAAAAGCTGGCCGCTTTGGCAGCTATGGTTCCGTTGGCCACCGGTTTACTTGTTGCAAAAACCGTTTACATTCAGGATGGGGGAGTGCGCTATTACTGGAACAACACAAAGACCAACGTTGAGGTGACCACTCCGGGTACCGGGAGCACCTACGTGGGCGATATCGTAATTCCGGCCACTATTACCTATGATGGTAAGGAACTGAAAGTTACGGCAGTGCGTTCGAGCGCATTTTCGGAGTGTACCTATCTCACATCGGTGACTCTCCCCGAGTCGGTGACATCGATTGGCGACTATGCTTTCGATTCGTGCGAGGGGATTAAGAACGTTGTGATGCCGGGGGTAAAGACCATAGGGCACTGGTCGTTCAGAAACTGCTATGAGCTCGAATCGCTTGATTTCTGCGATGAGCTCACCTCCATCGGCAACTACAGTTTCGATAAGAATTATAAGGTTACAGAGGTTACCCTCCCGGCAACGCTCACCAATATCGGTGGTTATGTATTCGAGGGAAATCCTCAGCTCACCAAAGTCACCTCATTAGCAACCACCCCTCCCGCAGTGAAGAAAGGTTATCTCGATGGTGACGAAATCTACACTATTTTTGATGACACCGACTATGGCGACCGCGTGCTCTATGTTCCGCAGGGTTGTGTGGATGTTTACAAATCGGCTCTCGGATGGCACCATTTCCGCGACAATATCAAGGAGATTGATGCAGCCGGGATAGAAGCTGCCGCTGTTGCCGCAAAGGCTCTCACGGTTGCATGCACCGGAGCCGGTGAAATCACGGTTACCACAGGCGAAGCTGCACGTGTTGCGGTTGTTGACCTCAATGGTCGTGTTCTCCGTGAAGTTGTCGCTCAAAACGGCAGCACCACCATTGCCGGCCTCCCCCGCGGAATCCTGATTGTTAACGGAGTCAAGGTGGCAGTGCGCTAAAACTCTTTTTTAACTCTAAATGGCGGCGTGTCAAACCGATGTAATCGGTGGGCGCGCCGCTTTTCTTTACCGATTTGTTGATGTTGGAAAGTTGTGCTAATTTTGTGTGTAAAACAATCAAAGATTAATAGCTATGGATTTATTCGACAGAATTTCAGACGATATTAAAAAGGCGATGCTGGCACGCGATGCACAGCGTCTTGATTCATTGCGTGGTGTTAAAAAGGAATTTTTGGAGGCTAAGACGGCCAAAGGTTCCGATGGAACACTCACCGACGAAAAGGCTGTGCAGATTCTTGCAAAGATGATTAAGCAGCGCAAGGAGAGTGCCGAAATCTATCAGCAGCAAAATCGTCCCGAGCTGGCCGAAAATGAGCTTGCACAGGCCGCCATCATTGAGGAATATATGCCAAAACAGCTCACCGACGAGGAGCTGACAGCACGCCTCACCGAAATTATTGCCCGTGTCGGCGCCACCTCCCCCAAGGAGATGGGGAAGGTGATGGGTGTAGCCTCCAAAGAGCTGGCCGGTCAGGCCGAAGGGCGCGCCATCTCCGCCAAAGTGAAAGAGCTGTTGAGCTGAGAGGCAAGAAGGCAGAAGTAAGAAGTCAGAAATTAGAAATCAGAAATCAGAAATCAGAAGCGAGAAGTCAGTTGGGTTGGTCGTTAGTGGCGTTAAAGACCTTAAAGACCCTAACGACTTTAACGACCCTGAAGTCCCTTTTCCATTGATGAGCCGCCATGTATGGCGGCTCTACGTGCGGCTTCGCCGAATGCTTTCCGGCGCAACCTCTAAAAACTAACAACCAACAACTAAAAACTAAACCTCCCATGCCTCGAAAGCTGCTTAGTGTGTTGCTGCTGTTGGCTGCCGGCACTGTTGCCGGTGCCAAAGGTTTCGTCGGTGGCTCCGATGCCGACGCTTATCCTATAATGGATATGGTGCATCATAACCCCGGGGAGGCCACCACGCAGTCGCGCTATCTCAATCCCGAATTCCTGCGGGAATCGGGCTTCGGAGGGAAAGTGTTTTTTCTCTTCGATGCCGCGCAGTTCGGCATCGACTGGCGTGATTTCGACAGTGCCGTTTTTCCGGCAGGGTCGCAGGGGTCGGCATGGGTGGCTGAAAAGGCCGATACTATCGCTGCGCGCTACGATGCGGCAAAACGTGCGGGCTTGGAGGTGTATTGCATGCTCGACATGCTGGTACTCCCGCGCACACTTGTGGATGCGCACCGCGATGAGATTTGCAACAGCGCCGGGAAAATCGACATTTCACGCCCCTTCACACGCAAATGTGTGCGCTATCTCGTTAAATCGATGTTCCGCAAGTTTCCGCAGCTCGACGGCTTGATTGTGCGCACCGGCGAAACCTATCTTCAGGATGCACCCCATCATGTGGGGAACCACCCCGTGCAGCAGGGGATGGACGACCACGTGACGCTTATAAATCTTTTGCGCGACGAGGTGTGCGTGAAGCTCGATAAGAAACTGTTTTACCGCACATGGGATATGGGGCAGCTCCATTCCTTGCCGCAGCATTATCTGTCGGTTACCGACAGCGTGGAGCCTCACCCCAACCTCTATTTCTCGGTGAAGCACACCATGACCGACTTCTGGCGCGGAGGGGTTACCGCTGATGCACCGGCACTCGACTCGCTCTCAACCTATTGGCTTGATGAATCGGGGCGCTTCGGTGTGCCTTTCAACCCCACGCTCGGTATCGGGCGCCACCGTCAGATTGTGGAGGTGCAATGCCAACGAGAATATGAGGGGAAAGGGGCACACCCCAACTACGTGGCCCGTGGCGTAATCGACGGTTTCCCGGAACTGAAATCTACCCGCCGCCCCTATTGCCTCAGTCACTTGCGCGATTCGGGGCTGATGAGCGGCATCTGGACGTGGTCGCGCGGCGGTGGATGGGGAGGCCCCTACATTTCCAACGAATTCTGGATCGATCTCAACGTGAGGGTGCTCACCCTTTGGGCTGCTAATCCGCAGCTTGGCGAGGAGGAGTGCTTCAACCGTTTCGCCCGTGAGCGCGGCTTGCCCGACGGGGAGCTCCCATCGTTCCGCCGGCTGTGTGTGCTCACCGAGGAGGGGGTGCTTTCGGGGCAATACAGCCGCTATGGCGGCACATTCGTGAACTGGACGCGCGATGATTCGATGACCGGCGATTTTTTCATGAAAAGCTACCTCGAACGCATCGCCGCCGCAGGTGAGTTGCCCCGATATGTTGCCGAGAAGGAGGAGGCTGTTGCCATCTGGCGGGAAATTGAGCGGCTCGGTCAATCGCTGCATTTCGCCTCCCCCGCCGACAGCGAATATGTGGCGGTGAGCACCACCTACGGCCGCATAAAATATGAAATCCTGGCCACGGCATGGAAAATAATGAGCGCCAAAGTTGAGGATGAAAATGCCGACGTGGCACCCCTGGTGACCCGTTATGACGAATTATGGCGTGAATGGCGCCAACTCAAAGCCGACCACCCTTGTTGCGCCACCCTCTACAAGGCTGATGCCGAATTCTTCGGCAACCCCACCGGCCTCAACCACACGATCGACCGCTATCGCCGCTGATAAATCCACCCTCTTGTAATCTTGCCGTGTGGAGTCGCACCTCTCCAAGGTTGCGACTGCTTGACATGACCATCTCCCCACCAAACGGCTCCTCCGGAGCCTGTATGGTGGGGCTTCCAATGACCCCGTGGTCTCCGACCACTCGCTTCACCCCACACTTCCGGCAATGTTACAAGCCGCCATGTATGGCGGCTCTACGTGGGGATGGAACCGCATACATGAACTGCCGGGGCTGACTGCGGGGAGGGGATTCGGCGTAGCCGCGCGTAGAGCCGCCATACATGGCGGCTTGTAACCTCCCAATAACCCGTTGCATTGGCGAGTGGTCTCCGACCACTTGTTACTACATGCTGTTTTATTAGGGGCTTTAGAGTCGTTAAGGTCGTTAAGGACTTTGAAGACTTGATGGAGGCTAAAGAGCTGAGAATTTGGGCGGGTTTGGGGTGGAAAAAGGGTGGGGGAGTGAATTTGGGGAGTTAGTTGTTGGGAAATGTATGGGGAGTTGGCGGAAATTTTTGTAATTTTGTGCTCTCGAAACAAGCTCTTAAAATATTCAACAGGAATGCTTACTCTTCAACAGATAAAATCCAATCCCGCCGAGACTATCAGCCGTCTCGCCGTGAAGGGTTTCGATGGACGTGAAGCCATCAACAAAGTTCTGGAACTCGACGACCTCCGCCGCGAACTTCAGCTCGACAATGACAATAAATCGGCAGAGCTTAACAAGCTTGCAGCCTCAATCGGTTCGCTCATGAAACAGGGCAAGCGCGATGAGGCCGAACAGGCCAAGGCCGAGGTGGCAACCCTCAAGGATGCGCAGCGCGCAATCGCCCAGAAGCTCGCCGAAACCGAACAGGAACAGCGCAATCTGCTGCTCACTATTCCCAATCTCCCCTGTGCAATGGTGCCCGAAGGGAAAACCGCTGCCGACAATGTGGTTGAGAAAACCGGCGGTCCCATGCCTCAGCTCGGTGAGGACGCACTGCCCCACTGGGAGCTTGCGAAAAAATATAAGCTTATCGACTTCGACCTCGGTGTGAAAATCACCGGTGCCGGTTTTCCGGTCTACACCGGCAAGGGTGCGCGTTTGCAACGTGCCCTCATCCAGTTCTTCCTCGACGAGGCAAATGAGGCCGGCTATCTCGAAATCGAGCCTCCTTATGTTGTGAATGAGGCTTCGGGCTACGGCACTGGCCAGCTCCCCGACAAGGAGGGGCAGATGTATCACTGCCAGGTTGACAACCTCTACCTCATTCCCACCGCCGAAGTGCCCATCACCAACATCTACCGCGACGTGATTCTGAGCGAGGATGAGCTCCCCAAGAAAAACTGCGCCTACTCGGCATGTTTCCGCCGCGAGGCCGGTTCCTACGGCAAGGATGTGCGCGGCCTCAACCGTCTGCATCAGTTCGACAAGGTGGAGATTGTGCGCATTGAACGTCCCGAGGACTCCTACGCAGCGCTTGAGGAGATGAAGGACCACGTGCAGGGACTGCTCGAAAAACTCGGTCTCCCCTGGCACATTCTGCGTCTTTGCGGCGGTGACATGAGCTTCACCTCGGCCATCACATTCGACTTTGAGGTGTGGTCGGGCGCACAGGAACGCTGGCTCGAGGTTTCGTCGGTTTCAAACTTCGAGACCTATCAGGCCAACCGCCTCAAATGCCGCTACCGCGGAGCCGATAAGAAAACCCGTCTGTGCCATACCCTCAACGGCTCAGCACTGGCATTGCCCCGCATCATGGCTGCGCTGCTCGAAAACAACCAGACCCCCGAGGGTATCGTGGTTCCCGAGTGCCTGCGCCGCTACACCGGTTTCGACATTATTGACTGACAAGCCTTCACTTAAATAAATCGCGTTCCGCCACCGCACAGGCTGCCGTGGCGGAACGTTTGCTACTCTCCGCTTTAGGGTAAGTGGAAATCCCCGCGAATTACTTATGAACAATTGGATTGACACTGTTTTGTTTGACCACAGCTCGCTGCAGGCGGTTATCGTTGTGGCGCTGATATGCGCGTTGGGCATGATGCTCGGCAAGGTGAAGGTTGCCGGGGTTTCGCTCGGTGTGACATTTGTGTTTTTTATCGGCATCATAGCCGGTCATCTCGGGCTTTCAATCGACCCGGCAATGCTCTCCTACGCTCAGGATTTCGGGCTGGTGCTGTTTGTCTATGCCCTCGGTTTGCAGGTGGGTCCCGGTTTTTTCAGCTCGCTCGCCCACGGTGGCGTGAAACTCAACATGCTCGGGCTCGGGCTTGTTGTGGCCGGGTTGGCCGTGGCTGTGGTGCTGTCGTTTGTCACTCCCGTGTCGCTCCCCGACATGATGGGGGTGTTGTGCGGAGCCTGCACCAACACTCCGGCTTTAGGTGCCGTTCAGCAAACACTCGACCAGATGGGAGTGCCATCCGACACTCCGGCGCTCGGCTGCGCCGTGACCTATCCGCTTGGCGTTGTTGGGGTGATAGTGGCTATTGTGTTGATGCGCAAAATGTTTGTGCGCTCATCCGACATCGTGGCTGCCCCCATGCATGAGATTCCGAAACCTAAAATCACCGAATTTGAGGTCACCAACACCGGGCTTGTGGGGAAGCATATCGGTGAGGTTGCAAAAATGTTCCATTGCCATTTTGTGATTTCGCGTCATTGGCGCAATGGCACGGTTTCCATTCCCACCTCCACCTCGCAGCTGCAGCTCCACGACCGCATCCTTGTGGTGAGCTCTCCCGAAGATGTGGAGCGCCTGCATGTGATTTTCGGTGAGGAGAACGCCACCGACTGGAACGCTTCGGGCATCGATTGGAATGCCGTCGACCGTCAGCTTGTGTCACGCCAGTTTATAGTTACCCGTCGCCAGCTCAACGGCAAGACCCTCGGATCGCTTCGTCTGCGCAATCTTTATGGGGTGAACATCAGCCGTGTGTACCGCAGCGGGGTGCCTCTGTTGGCCGCTCCCGACCTGAGGTTGCAGTTCGGCGACAAGATTATCGTTGTTGGTGAGCAGAAGGCAATCGACAAGATTGAACCCCTTATCGGCAACACCGTGGGCACGCTCAACGAGCCTAACCTGTTTGCCGTGTTTATCGGCATTGTGTTCGGCATGGCACTCGGTGCCGTCCCCTTCCATTTCCCCGGAGTGGGGATGCCGGTGAGACTCGGATTGGCCGGCGGTCCCATCATCATGGGCATTCTTGTGGGCACGTTCGGCCCGCGCCTCCACATGGTAACCTACACCACGGCGAGCGCCAACCTGATGTTGCGTTCGCTCGGGTTGTCGTTGTTTTTGGCGTGCCTCGGGCTCGGAGCCGGTGCCAATTTCTTCGCGGCGGTGTTCCGTGCCGAGGGGTTGATGTGGATAGGGCTTGGTGTGCTGCTCACCATCGTGCCGGTGGTGATTGTGGGCTTCATTGCCACACGAATGATGAAAATCGACTTCGGTTCAGTCACCGGGATGCTCTGCGGCTCAATGGCCAACCCTATGGCATTGGATTATGCCAACACAACCCTCCCCGGCGACCGCCCCTCGGTGGCCTACGCCACGGTTTATCCTCTCAGCATGTTTGCCCGTGTAATACTCGTGCAAATTGTCATTCTCCTCATTCTGTAAGGCCGTTTTTATCTGCGGCTGGGGAGTTGCGGAGGGTTTTGTCGGTGATGGCGCAGACGCATGAGTCGGACCACACGTTTTCGGCGGTTTCAACCATGTCGATAATGGTGTAGATTGGGAGAATGATGCCCATGATAGCCACGTCGGCGCCGATGCCCGACATGAGCGAGAGGGTGAGGAAATAGCACCCCATCGGAACGCCGGCGTTGCCGAATGCCGACAGCACCGCGATGAATACCCACAACACCATAGAGGCCGCACTTACGGGCATGCCGTTGTTCTGCATCACAAACAGCGAGGTTACAAGAATGAAGGCGGCGCAACCGTTCATGTTGACGGTGGTGCACACCGGGAGCACGAAACGCGATGTGCGTGGGGAGATGCCCAGGCGTGTTTCGGCGCTCTGCATGGTGACGGGGAGTGTCGCCGCCGAGCTTTTGGTGAATAGAGCCATCAGCACTGCGGGCATCATTGCCGAGAGTGCTTTTATTGGATTGATACCTTTGGCGAGCAGAAACAGCGGCAGCACAATGAAGAACTGGGAGCAGTTGCCTATCAGAATCACAAGCACATATTTCCCGAGCGAGTCGAGCATAACGCCGCCACCCACCTGGGCGGTGAGTTGTTCGGCAAAGGCCACGATGCCGAGCGGGAGCACCACGATGAGCCAGTGGATGAGGCGGAAAAGCAGCTCCTGGAGTCCGTTGAGTCCGTTCATCAGCGAACGTTTCGGCGCAGTGTCGGGCATTTTCGACAGGGCGATTCCCACGGCGAAACAGAGCAGCATGAGGCCGAGCACATTGCCGTCGAGAAACGGTTTCACAATGTTGTCGGGGATTACGGAAAGCAGGTGGTCGGAGTAGGATTGTCCGGCCATCTCGTTCACGCCGCTATTCTCGGCGCTCACCACGCCGGGAGGGAGATTGCCGGGGGCGATGAGCAGATAGAGGCCGAGTGCCACCACTGCGGCTGCCGTTGTGGTGAGGAGGGTGTAGGTGATGGTGGTACGGAACATCCGTTTCATGCTCTTTCCACCTCCGAGCGATGCCAGTGTGGTGACCACGGCAAGCACGATTGTGGGCACGGCAAGCAGGCGGAACAGGCGGGTGTAGATTGTGGCGATGACATTCATCACTGCGTCGACAGCCTTGATGTGGAGCAACCCGATGCCCACACCAACGGCAAGTGCCACAAGCCAGAGTATTATCTGATTTTTTTTCATGAAACCATAAGTTAAGGGAGGGCGTGTCGTAACGGCTCGTCTGTGTCGTCGCTTGTGGGATTCGGTCTCGGTCACGTACTACAGTACGCTCCCATCGACCTCACCCGCAAGCTCCTATCATCCGAACCATTCTGACGCACCCTCGCCATGCGGATGAAAATAATTAGATTCAGGATTTCGGCGCAGTTTCTTAGAACGGGTAGCCGATGGCGAGGTGGAATGCCAGCGATTTCTTGAACGATTCCATATTGTAGTAGCCGCTGCGGCCGGTGTCGTAGGGGGCATGGATTCCTATGCCGAGGTCGCCACGGAGCACCAGCATGCCGATGTCGAAACGGAGGCCGGCACCTGTGCCGAGGGCTATGTCGCGCAGGAATGTGGATGCCTTGAGCTGACCGCCGGGACGCAGGGGGTCGTTTTTCAACAGCCACACGTTGCCGGCATCGATAAACACCGCTCCGTGGAGGGGCCCGATGATGGGGAAGCGGTATTCAAAGTTCATTTCAAACTTGAACGTACCGGTTTGGTCGAAGTAGCTGTCGCGCACATCCTCGGGGGGACGGTAGCTGCCCGGGCCGAGCGAACGCACCGTGAAGGCGCGGATGGAGTTGGCACCACCAACATAGAACTGCTCGGCGTAGGGCACCTCCTTGGCGTTGCCGTAGGCGTGGGCGGCTCCCACGGCCACGCGGCTCACGAGCCAGTTGTCGCCCCACAGGCGGCGGTTGTAGACCAACTGTGTGCTTGCTTTCACAAATTGTGAGAAGGGGGTTCCGAACAGTTCCTTCTCGCCATGTTGGCCACACAGCTCATAAACGCTCCAGAAGAGGTTGCCGGCTTCCTGCGCCGTGAATTGCCAGTTGATGGAGTTGTCGCGGTCGAATGCGCGGTCGTACATGTAGGTGTAGCTGAGTTGGGGGATGTATTGGCTGCGGAAACTCAGCGCTATGGCGGGGTTGGCTCCGGTGATGGAGTCGAAAGCCTCGGTTGTGTTGAGCAGGTTGGTGTAGGTGAGTTTGAAGGGGGTGAGAGTGTGGGATGAGTAGCGCGACGACTGCCAGTCGTAGCTGAACGAGAAGTTGAACTGCGCCATCTTGAAGTAGTGCGGACGGTTGAGAATGTCGAAATCAAGCGTGAAGCGGGTCCAGTTGAGGTTGCGGTTGCGTCGCTTTATGAAGTTGGGGGCAAGGAGTCGCGGAACGGCAAGTGAGGTGGAGATGCCCACTTCGTAGGAGTTGAACACCGATGAGCGTCCGGCTCCCGTTTGCCATTCATAGTTGCCTGTGAGCGTGACGTTGAATTGCTCGCCACCTCCGAAAATGTTGCGGTTGGTGATGCCGAAAAGCATTCCCGGGCCGATGTAGGAGTTGGATTTGGATGAGGCGTTGAGCTCTATGGTAGCTTCGAGCGGGGTGTCGAAGGTGCAGTTGATAACCACGTTGAGGCGGTCGTCGGTGAAAGCCGAGTCGGGCACAACCTCAATGTTGATGGCGTTGAAAATGCCGAGTCGGGCAAGGCGTGTTTGTGTGCTGTTCATGTCGCGCACCGAGAACACTTTCCCCTTTCGGAATGTGACGCATTCGGGCACGAGCTGATGGCGTAGCCTCGAGGGCATCATCTGGATGAGGGTGCCTCGCGAGGTGACAATGGTGTCGGGTGTTCCGCCCCCTTTGTTGCGGAAGGCGTAGACGGTTACATCGCCCGTTTTGTAGCGGCGCAGCATCGGTGCCGGCACATTGGAGGCGATTATCATGCGAAGGTCGATTTCAAGCGGAGTCTCGAGTGAGTCGGCAAGATATTCGATATAGTCGGGGCGGAAAAAGTAGAAGCCTCTGTTGCGCAGTTTGTTGGTGATGCGTGTGCGCACGGCCGAAAGCGAGTCGGTTGAATAGCGCTCACCCCGGCGCAGATAGCGGTCGCGCGAGGCGATTGAGTCGATGAGATGGTTGAGCAGGCAGGTGTCAGGCAACAGGGCGATAGAGTCGAGATGATAGGCCGGCCCGGTGTTGATGGTGTAGTTTATCTTTGCCTTTTTGGGGTCTTTCTGGTCGATGACCTCGTAGGTGGCTCCTCCGCGGAAATAGCCGTTGTTGTCGAGAATCTCGTCGACCATGCGGGTGCGGATTTGCGGACGAACGTCGGACACCAGCACCGGTTCCGACACCAGTTTGTCGTAGAGCCAGTGTTTGAACCCCTTTCCGGGGTCGTCCCAGTTGTTGTAGACCCAAAGCCCAACGGGGAAGGGCCAGCGGTATTTGGCCGATTTGAAAATGGCGTTGTTGGGGGGCACGCTCACGGCCTCGGTAACTTCCGATGCCACCCCTTCGGGCACTTTGTCGCCTTTAGGAGCGTTTACGGAGATGTTTTTCACTCCGGTGTAGAGCTGTTCCCCCTCGGGGATGCGTTTTGTGGTGGAGCATCCTGCCATGAGGATGATGCCCGCCGCGGCAGTGAGGAAGGCTTTGGGAGCATTCCTGAAGCAGTGGGTTGGAGTGGGGTTATTTCGAGGTTTCATCGTCGTCGGTTGTTTTGAGGGTTGCTTTGTGGGAGGCATTTGCGGCCTCGGGTTTCGGTGCGGGTTTGCTGCCCGGAACGGGTTGGTTGCCTTCGGAGAGCTGCGGGCTTTGCGCTGCATCGTCGCGGTGACGGTGGGGCAGGAAGTTGAAAATGTCGGCTATGCGCGAAATCTTCTTTTTGTAGACGAAGCCCACACCCGTCTGGGTGATTTCACCTTCGAGGATACTTTCGTAGCCCGAATGGCGGAAGAGTTTCACATACATTGTTCCGGCCTTGTTGAGCATGTATTCAAACGAGATGTCGGCAATGAGATTCTGGGCAAAATTCTCGTCGGCTTCTGCGTCGGTGGAGTAATTGCCGCCGACCACAATCTTGAAGCGGTCGTCGAACAGCGACTTGCTCACCTTGTAGCTGTAGCTCATGGCGGTGGTGTTGGCGCCGTCGACGGTTTTATCGTATTGGTCAATGCCGAAGGAGATGTCGACACCCTTGATGCCCGAGGCCCATGAGTTGAGCTGCGATTCGAGGAAGCTGAACAGGGCGTTGGTGCCGGCGTTGCCGCTGCTGATTGTCTGTGTGCCGCCGCTGCGATACATGCCGGTGATGAGCAGGTTCATGGCCTGGTTGGCTCGTTGCTCGGCGGTCATTGATTTCAGCTCGTTGGCGATGGTGATGTCGTCGGGGCATTCGAGGTCGAACACCACGTTCATCTGTTCGAGGGTGCCGGTTACGTTGAGCAGCACGTTGAAGTTGACCACGCGCGAGTTGGTGCCGTCCTGGGCAACGTTGGCTCTGACCTCATCGTAGGCATGCACGTTGAGGATGGGGTTGAGCATGCTGCCGTTGAACTCAACGTAGCTGCCTTCCATGAAGTTGAACATCTTTTCGCCCATCACGGGGATGGAGTAGCGGGCAAAGCCGCCGTTGAGGTTGATGCGGCCTGTGAAGCGCTCGTCGTTCATGTAGTCCATCGTGTAGTTCACGGTGCCCGAGCTCTGAAGCTGCACCTTGTTTTTGCCGGTAGCGTCGAGGTCGACTGTCACGGTGGTGCCGTTGGAGATGGTGAGCTTGGCGTCGAGGTTCATGAGCATCGACGAGGGAGCGATGGTGTCGGCGTTGGCCACGGTTGTGGTGTCGTTGAAGTTGACGAATTTCACCATATCCTGATTGCTGCGCGAAGCCATTGCCGTGGCTGCGTCGGCCATCACGTAGGTCACGTTTGTGCCGGGGAGGAGGTTGAGGTCGGCGTTGACGTCGAGGAACTGCATGGAGCCTTTCACCGATGCGTCGAGGTTGATGAACGCCTTGCCGTAGACGGTGCTGCGGCGGCTCTTTTCGGAGCCGACAATCTGCATGTCGCGAGCCTTGAGGGTGAGGTCGATGCGGGGCTCGGAGAGTGAGGTGAGGTCGACGTTGCCGTTGATGGTGAGTGGCTTGTCGTTCACGCCGGTTATGGCGAAGTTGTTGAAGTTCACGATGTTGTTCTCAACGGGAATCTTCACGTCGGAAACCTTGAAGGGTGTGCCGAGCATGTCGACGTTGATTGTTGTGGTGTCGAAGTCGAGATAGCCGTTGAACTGAGGCTCGGCCATTTCGCCCGTTATATCCATCTCACCGTTGAGCACGCCCGAGAGTGTGGCTGTGCCGGGTGGGAGGAAGGGGTTGGCAACGGCGAGCGGGAAGTGAATCATGCGGAAATCGAGCAGGAAGGGGTGCTCGGCGGTGGAGTCGTTGAGGTTGCCCACGGCCGTGATTGTTTTCACTCCGTTGACCATCAGTGAGGTGTTGGCTCTGATGGTGCCGGCAGTGTTGGTGGTGAGGTCGACGGCGAGCTCGAAATCGCCCACACGTTTCTTGCCGTAGATGAAGTTGTTGAGCGACACGGTGCCTGTGCCGTTGAGGTCGGGCTTATGCCACGACACGCGCATGTCGGCCGACACGTCGCCCGTAATGGGGGGCGCGAACGGGTTGAGGGCAATCCAGTCGGAGAGTTTGATATCCTTCACCTTGAGAATCACATCTTCCTGCACCGAGTCGCCGGGATGGTGTTCGGTGTAGAGCTTCAGCGAGCTCACGTCGTTGTGGAGGTCGAGGTTGGCGTCGAGGTGGTAGGTCGACAGGTTGTAGGTAATCACATTATCCTTGTTCACCTCCCATTCCTTGTAGCCGATGATGGGGTGGAAGGGCACGAAGCGCAGTTGCACGTCGTTTTGGTCGTTGATTTTGGCCATGGCGCCGAAGCTGTAGCCGGTTTCACCTTGGAGGTTCTCCTGCTTGAAAAGGAGTGCCAGGCGGTCGGCGTTGATATAGCCGCGCACGCTCACGTCGGCAAACTGGTCGAGTGTGCCGGGGCGGTTGTGCATGGCTATTTTGTAGAGCAGATAGTCGGCTCGCTGGCGGAAGTCGGCGGTGATGGTGTCGATTGCCGTCTCGCCCGATTTGATGCCGTCGGCATAGGCGTGGATGTTGAGCAGCGAATCGTTGGTTGCGTTGAGGTTCAGGCTCTTGAACGTGATGTCGCTACCCATCAGATAGTTGGCCAGCAGGTTGTCGGTGCCGGCTTGCAATGTGAGTGCGAACGGTGGAAGGGCGCGTTGCAGGGTGTCGATGGCGAGTCGGCGGCGGCGCATGTCGCGGTCGAGAGCCAGCGATGCCCAGTTGAAGCGCTTGGTGAGGGTGTCGAGCGGCACGGGCGATTTGAATTCCATCGCCAGGTCGCGGTTGGTGAGGGTGGCGTCGGTTGAGGCGGTGTCGGCGTTGAACTGAAGGTCGATGCCCGAGGCGTTGACAGCCTCGCCGGGCATGTGCCAGTAGAGGTCGGCCACGTTCACGTCGGCGCGGAGGGTCATGGGGCGTCCGGGGGTGCGGCGAGTTGCGGCCACGGCAGGTGAGAAGCTCGCGTTGCCCGAGAGTTTCACTGAGCCTTCGGCGATGGAGTCGGAGAGGGCGAGTGCCTGCAGGTCGATGTGGCGGATGTCGCCGTTGAATGTCCAGTCGAGAACCTTGCCGGTGAGATTGCCGGCGGCGGTGAGGGTGAAGTTGGCGTTTTTGTTGCGCGATTCGGCAGTGACGTCGGCATGGCCGTTGGATAAGGCGGCGTCGAGTGTTACGTTGTTGTAGCTTCGGCCGTTGTAGTCGACATGGTGGAGGTCGACTTTGGCATTGGCGTGGGTTGCGGGAGAGAAGAAATCGATTCCCTGTCCCGAGGCGGTGATTGAGCCGTCGATGTCGCGGGCACCCGAGAGGGGGAGGATTGACTGGATGGGGAATGTGTGGAGGTTGAGAGCCACGTCGTAGGCTTCGCTGCGGTTGTTCCACCACGCGTCGAGGGCGATGTCGCCGTCGCCTGTCACGGCGCTGAGGTTGCCGTCGATGATGCCGTTTTTCACATTTGCCAACCCGGTGAGGCGCAGCGGGGGGAGATTGACCTGACGGCCTGTTTTGGCATCGAGCAGGGCGGGTTTGATGAAGTTGCCGTCGGGCATGGAGCCGCTTATGCGCAGGGTTCCGTTGGCGCGGTTGAGATCGGAATAGTCGGCGATGTTACCCGACAGTTCCACGGTGATGTGGCGCGGAATGGAAGCGCTTGCCCGGCGGATGAGGAGATTATTCATGCGCCCTGTCACGTCGACCTCAACTTCAAGAGGGGTGTAGGGTGGGAGGGATGCCGCTATGGGTGCGGCAGCCGCGGGCATGAGGCGTTTGATGTCGTCGGGGCTTATCGAGGCGCTCAACACGGCGTTGAGCGGTGGATTGACGGTGTCGAGCCCCATTGTGGCATCGAATGTGATTTTCGATGCGGGGGTGTTGAGGTGGAAGTTCTGAGCGTAGAGGGCTGTGGAATCCATAGCGAAAACGCCGTTGGCGGCTAAGGAGATGCCGCAGCGTTCGCGTGCCGAGAGGTTGGTGAGGGGCACGCACAGGGTTGTTCCGTGCGACAGGAATGAGTCGACGGCGAGATTGATTTGGGATGCTTCGATGTAGAGCGGGTCGAAGTTGGCGGTTGGTGTTGCGCCGCGTGTGGCGTAGATGGCATGTGAGTCGGTGAGCCTGAGCTTGCGGGCGTTGATTTGCCACGGAGCCGAGGCGGCTGTGGTGTCGGACGGCGCAACGGGGGCCGGGTGGGAGGCCACATATTCGGCTGTGGGCACAATGTAGCGTGCGTCGACTTTGTCGATTAGCAGTTCCTTGAGGTTGACTGTGCTGTTTTTGAGGTTGATTTCGGCACCGATGAGTTTCGCCACCGGAACGTTGCAGTGGAGCGAGTCGATGGTGGGGAGCATCTGCATTGTGTAGTCGATTTTCTCAAGCTGCACTTTGCTCAGCGTTATGTTCCATTCGGCGGGAGCGCTCTCCGATTTGGGGGAGGGAACGGTGTCGGGGGTGATTGTGAGGTTGATGTTGCCACCCGAGGCGAGGAACGACCCCACGTTGATGCGGTTGGATAGAAGCCCCACCGAAGCGTCGGAAATTGCTGTGGAGGCCACGTCGGCCCGCATGTAGAGAGCCGAATCGGGGGTGCCGATGTTCACAACGGCGCTGTTTACGTCGAGGGTGGAGAGGTCGACGTTGAGACCCAGCAGCGGCATCACGGCCACGTCGGCCCTGATTTTGCCGACGCCGATTTCCATTCCGGCCGATTGCATGGCGAGGGAGTCGACCTGAAGTTTGAGCGGGAATGTGAGCCTGGCGCGCTGCACGGCTATGTGCATGTCGCCCCCTTTGTTGACGCTTTTGAGGGCTTGGCTCACAATGAGGTCCTGAACGGGGGGGAGATAGATGAGGGCGAACACCAGCACAAGCAGCCCCGCCACACCTATGACGAGCCACTTAAGCGTTTTCAGCACATATTCAATTATTTTTTTCACTGCTTCTCAAAAATAAATAGCAAAACGTTGTGTTGACTCCCCTTCGCCCCCATGTTGAATCCGTGTCATCCCTAACACAATTTATCAACATGCGACGGGCCGCAAATGTTGCGGATTTTTTAAACTTACTCTAAAAAACAACGGTCATTGCC
This sequence comes from uncultured Muribaculaceae bacterium, assembly GCA_910586565.1. Taxonomy (GTDB): domain Bacteria; phylum Bacteroidota; class Bacteroidia; order Bacteroidales; family Muribaculaceae; genus UBA7173. The sequence continues at coordinate 46,098 of CAJUIT010000013.1, forward strand.
ATGATTGCTCATTGTTGAGTGACATAGGCCATGACCGCTGTTGCGGGGTGGAGAGTAGGGGGAGTGGGGTTATTTCTTGGCGTAGAGCACCGGATTGGTGTCGGCGTCGTTATACATTTTCATCTGGCGGTAGACTTTCATGTATTTGCGGCCGGCGGCGATATCGTCGAGCAGGGTGTCGATTGCAGTGGTGAGGTCGGTGCGCTGTTCGAGCAGCACGCCAAGTTTGGCGGCGCATTTCTCGCGGTGGAGGTCGCCGGCATCTTCGCGCTCGGTTTCGGCTCGCATGTGGTAGATTTTAACGGCCAGAATCGACAGGCGGTCGATGGCCCAGGCGGGGCTCTCTGTGTTGATGGTGGCGTTGGGGAGCGGTGTCACGCCGGCGTATTTATCGCGGAACCATGTGTCGAGCTCCTCAACCATGTCGGTGCGCTCCTGGTTGGAGGCATCGATGCGGCGTTTGAGCACCACGGCGTCGGCAGGCTGAATCTGCGGGTCGCGGATGAGGTCCTCCATGTGCCACTGAGCCACGTCAATCCAGTTTTTGTGGTAGAGGATTGCTTCAACCGACCCCTCGGGGTAGGGCGTGGGGCGCGGAGCGTCGATGTTGTCGGTGATATGATAGTCGGCTGTGGCGCGGTCAAACACTTCGTTGCACTTTTCGGTAAAGGTCATGATGTGTGGGTTAGGTTTAGGTGAGATAGATGATTTGATGTTCTTTTGGTGGTGCGCGGGCACCGTGCCGCCGAAATCCTCAGGCAGCATAGGCAAAGTTAAGTTAAAATTTGACGGTTTGCAAACATTTTGGCGGGAGGTGTGTTGAGAGGATAGGATTTTTAGGGTTAAATTTGGGCGGTAGGGGGATTTCTATGTAACTTTGCGCAAATACCCTGCATAAAATGAATCTGCTACAATCATCGGTTACGGCTTCGGGCAACAACCCGCGCGGCTTGAAAAGTGTGCTCGTGGCGCGCTTTTCGGCGCTTGGCGATGTTGCGATGTCGGTGCCTGTGGTTTACAGCGCGTGCCGCTGCTATCCCGATGTGAAGTTCACGTTCATGACCCGCAAGTCGATGACCTCGATTTTCATAAATCCCCCCTCCAATCTTGAGGTGGTGGGGCTTGACCTCGACAAGGAATACCGTGGCATCGCGGGGCTGCACAAGCTCTACAAACGGCTCAGGGCCGACTATGCTTTCGATGCTGTGATTGATTTGCACGATGTGCTGCGCACGAAGGTGTTCCGCACGTTCTGCCGCATGGCGTCGGTGCCGGTGTCGGTGATAAACAAAGGGCGCAAGGGGAAGCGGGCTCTCACGCGTCGCTACAACAAGGTGTTGCTTCCGCTGATTTCAACGCGTGCGCGCTACCGCCAGGCTTTCCACCGCATCGGATTGCCTGTTGAGAGTTGCTTCGCGGGGCTGTTCGGCACAGGCAGGGGCGATGAAAAGGCGTTTGCCGTTATTTCACCGCCGAAAGCCGCAGGGGAGAGCTGGATTGGAATTGCGCCGTTTGCCAAGCATTCAGGCAAAATCTATCCTCCGGCGATGATGGAGCAGGTGATTGCGAAACTCTCGCGCCTCGAGGGGGTGAAGATTTTCCTTTTCGGAGGGGGAGCGGATGAAACGCCGGTGCTCGAAAGTTGGGCCGAGAGATTCCCCAACACGGTGTCGCTTGCCGGCAAGCGCTACGGCTTTCCTGTGGAGCTTTCGCTTGTGAGCTGGCTGGAAGTGATGGTGTCGATGGATTCGGCCAACATGCACCTGGCCTCGCTGGTGGGCACACCGGTGGTGAGTGTGTGGGGGGCTACACATCCCTACTGCGGTTTCAAGGGGTGGAGGCAGCGCGAGGAGGACACCGTGCAGCTGCCGATGACGTGCCGCCCATGCTCGGTGTTCGGCAACAAGCCCTGTTTCAGAGGCGACTATCATTGCCTGCGAGGCATCGCCCCTACGGTGATAATCGACCGCGTGATGAAGCACCTCAACGTTTCAACAGCAGGTGAAAGTCCTGACTCAGGCACAGCTCAATCATGAATCTCCGTTCTGACGGGAACCGGTTTTCGCTCCGGCTGTTTTGCTGGCACAACTACGATAATCAATTCATAAAGATATAACACATAACAGCATAATCTACATAAGCTTACCTCATGCAATTTGATTCCACCATATCGTGCCGCCGTGCATTTGTTGCAATTGCAGTGTCGGCAGTAACAGGCCTGATGGCTATGGCCGAGATTCCCACATCCTACTATCTTCCCGCGTCGGGAAAGAAGGAGGGGGAACTGAAAACCGCTCTTCACAAAATTATCTATAACCACACCGAGGTGTCGAGCTACAATGCGTTGCCCGACTATTTCCGTCGCACCGACGTTTACCCGGTGGGTAACGAGCGCTACGGGCAGTGGTGGGATATGTATGGCAACATCCCCCTGTATGTTCGCAACGGGTTCAGCGGTCTCAACCGCGAGCACTCTTTCCCGAAAAGCTGGTGGGGAGGGTCGACCGACACTCCGGCTTATGTCGACCTCAACCATCTCTACCCCTCGGAGGCGCAGGCCAACATGGCAAAAAGCAATTATCCCCTCGGAGAAGTGCAGACGGCACTCTACGACAATGGTGTGACCACCGTAGGTTATCCCGTGGTGGGGCAGGGTGGTGGTGCTGCCCAGGTGTTTGAACCTGCCGAGGAGTATAAAGGCGACTTTGCCCGCACTTATTTCTACATGGCCACCTGCTATCAGAACCTCACGTGGAAATACACCTACATGGTGAGCAACAATCTCTATCCCACACTTAACGCCTCGGCTGTGAACCTGCTGCTTAAATGGCACCGCGAGGACCCTGTGAGCCAGAAAGAGCGCGACCGCAACGAACAGATTTACCGCATCCAGGCCAACCGTAACCCGTTTATCGACTATCCCGAACTTGCCGAATATCTTTGGGGCAACCGCAAGGGGCAAATATGGTTTCAGGGGAGTTCGCAGATTCCCGAAGGCACTCCCGAACTGATTACCCCGGTGCAGGGGATGTCACTCGAATTCGGCGAGGTTGCCGTAGGCTCCACCGGCACGGCAAGCCTGTTCTTTAACGGCAACTATCTCACGGGCTCGTTGGAAGTGAGTATCTACAGCGGCGACGTTGACATGTTCAGCACTGATGCGTCGAAAATTTCGGCTTCGGTTGTGAACAGCGACAACGGCTATTGGCTTAGGGTGAACTACACCCCCACATCGGTGGGCGAGCACACTGCACGCCTGCTCGTTTCGGATGGCGGCCTCGCCGGCTCGCTCGGCATCGAGTTGCGCGGTCAGGCGCTCCCCGTGCCCGAGCTTCATGATTTCAAGGCACTCCCTGCCGGCAATGTCACCGAATCGTCCTATCTTGCCAACTGGGAGGTGCCCGTCTACCGTAATGATGCTGGTGAAACGGTTGAGGATGTTGTCGACTACTATGTGGTGACACGCACCGTTTATCGTGCAGGAGAGGCCGGTCAGGCCGAGGACCTCGAGGCTGAGACAAACGAGCTGCAGATTGACGATTGCGAACCCGGCAGCCGCGAAAGCTACAATGTGCGCTCCTGCCGCCTCGGGTTCTACTCAGCGCGCTCCAATGAAGTGTATGTCGACCTCTCCACAGGCGGCATTGCCGATGTGACTGTCGACAATCCCCTCGGCTGGGCATATATCGATGGTGGCGTGCGCCTGGTGTGCACCACACCTCACACCGGAGTGCGCGTCTACGACGCCGCAGGGCGCTTGATTCGCCTGATTCCGCAGGTGAGCGACAATGCCGAGATTCTGCTCACCCCCGGTGCCTACATCATCACAACCGACCAGCAGCGCTCACCCCTGAGAGTGCTCGTGCGCCAGTAAATGGGCACTGCCCTCCCAACGTTTCACACCAATAAACCGCCAATCAGCCAATCAGCCATGTCAGCCGCAGAAACACAACGCAACCACATAGAGATGCCCGACCAACGGGTGATGCTAATTATCAACCCCATCTCAGGCACCGGAAGCAAGGATGGCGTGGCTGCCACGGTTGAGAAGCGCATGGTCCGCATGGGGCTGCACCTCGATGTGCGCGAAACCGGTGGCCGCGGCGATGCCACCCGCTTGGCTGCCGAGGCCTCGCGCAGCGGCTATGGCGCCGTGCTGGCCTGTGGCGGCGACGGCACCGTCAACGAAACGGCACGCGCCCTCTGCGGGTCGGCAACCGCGATGGGGATTCTCCCCGCAGGGTCGGGCAACGGCCTGGCGCGCCACCTCGGAGTGCCTATGGATATTGAACTCGCCCTCGACGTGGTGGAGCAGGGCAACATCGTGGCCTCCGACTACGGCACCGTCAACGACATCCCCTTTTTCTGCACCTTCGGCATGGGATTCGATGCCGCGGTGAGCCATCGCTTCGCCCGCATGCACCGCCGCGGACTCATGAGCTACATAAAAAGTGCCATAACCGAATATGTGCAGTTTCGCCCGCAAACCTACACCCTCAGCGCCAACGGCAAACTGCTCACCGAAAAAGCATTCCTCGTGGCTGTGTGCAATGCCTCGCAGTGGGGCAACAACGCCTACATCGCCCCTCAGGCAAGCATAACCGACGGCCTTCTCGACATCACCATCGTTCACTCAGGCTCCCCCATCGACGCCGCAGTGATGGGGATGGATATTTTCACCGGCTTCATCAACAAAAACACAATGGTTCACTGCTTCCGCGCCCCCGCCGCAGTGATTTACCGTTCGGGCGCGGGGGAAGCCCATGTCGACGGCGAGCCCATGATGCTCGACGACATCCTCGACATCCGTTGCCACCGCAGCGCCCTCCGCCTCTTCACCCCCGGCACCCACTCCAGCTTCCGCCCCATCGTCACCCCCATCAAAGACATGCTCCGCGACGCCCGCCTCTCCCTCAACCACCTCTTCCGCCCCTAACCCCATCCCCAACTACTGCTCCCCCATCCCCCCTGGTGAGTTCAGTCAACGAGGGTAATCGTCTGGTATTTCAGAGCTATAATTCATTCTAAATTCTCTCCGTTTTAACCCCATTTACAATCGGTTGTGTTTTACTGCACAACCGATTGTCGCTTCAAAAAAACTTCCTATCTTTGTAAATAGGAATAGTAACGTCTATCTGTAAATGACCAACTGATAACAAAAGACCAACGGCGTGAGCCGAAAAACCTTTGAAAACTCCTGAGTAGTCGTTACAGGCTTTGGTCAGCATTCAGATGCTACACGGGTGTTTTCGTTGATGCACGTCGTATGTTCAAATTTGAAATAAAAGACATTGTGAAGTTTATGGACGAAACGAAGGTTCGCCCCGACTATCTTCATAATGTTGTAAACATATATCAAATCCATCGTATTGATGGTGAGAGAATAACACTTCAACGAGACTACGCTGAAGATATAATTGTCAATAGATGTGATATTACAGGTGTATCCATGGATGGGAAAGAGGATAGATTTATATATTTTGACCCTATAATCATGGCCTCTTTTGTGATGCCCGGCGATCCTGTTCCTGTGTATCATCGTGATTATACGTATTACCTTGATTCCAATGTTACATTTCCTCACAATAGAACGATGCGGGATTTCATTGAAGAAAACGGTTTCAAATACGTCCACGAGCTTCAGCATTATCTACGGGAACATTATCAAACAGACGATTTAAAAATTAACATATAATTTGCTATGGCAAAGAAGACAAAATCATATTCTCAAGTAACGGCAACTGATGATTTGGAGAGGTTAGGACAGAGGGGCACCTCTGCCTCTGACTTCGTTTTCGAGCTGTTGCGCATCTTTGCTGGATATGGCGATGGGCAGATTCGACGTACCAAAGAAGGACCCGGCAACCTTGCCAATGATGGGCAGACAACTCTCATTAAGAATCTTATCGCTTATCGCCCTGCTACGGTCAATTCCATTACGTGCGATTGCTCAGGAATATATGATGTTGTCAACTCCATGCGCAATGAGTCAAAGATTACCAAAGCTAATCCTCGACTCTACGTAGCGAGCAACGGAGTGTATGTCGTGGCATACGATCCGAAAGAGAACGATTGGTACGAAAACCGTATTGAGCTGCTGTGGAAAGACTTCGAGTTTTTCACGCCATTGGCCGGTATTGAAAAAATTCAATACACCCAGGATGCCGAAGCGGATGTGAAGGCTGCTGATAAAATGGCTAAACTTTTTGACAAGATTAGAAGAGACAACGATATTCGCCACCCGGAGACAATTCATGCATTGAATATCTTTATGTCGCGGTTGCTGTTCTGCTTTTTTGCCGAGGATACCGACTTATTTCCGGGTGAGAATCTCTTTACGAACACCCTCAAGACTCACACCAAAGAAGACGGTTCAGACCTTGCAGAATTTATTGACCGAGCATTTCTTGCAATGTCAACCAATGACTCAGCGGTGCTTGATACTCTGCCCCAACTCTACAAAGTGTTCCCATTCGTTAATGGCGGACTGTTCAAAGACCGTTATCCCATTCCCGTGCTGTCGCGCCTTGCACGCACGTTGATTATCAACTGCGGTGAGTACAACTGGCGCGAAATCAATCCCGATATTTTCGGTTCGATGATTCAGGCTGTCGTCACACCTGAACAGCGAGCCGGACTCGGTATGCACTATACCTCTGTGCCTAATATTGAGAAAGTAATCCGTCCTCTTTTCCTTGACTCGCTTGAAGAAGAATTTGAAGCAGCCTGTGCTGAGGCTCGCGAGAAGATAGCCAAGCGCGTTCACCCGGACCGTGCAACAGCGCGTTTGCGCGGTCTTCTCACTCGCCTATCCAATATCAAATTCTTTGACCCCGCTTGCGGTAGCGGCAATTTTCTTATTATCTCGTATAAACGACTGCGCGAACTCGAAATCCGCATTTGGAAAGCAATGAGGGATATTGCCAATATTGCTATACTGCCGTTCCCTAATATTACGCTTACTCAGTTTTATGGCATAGAACTTGACGACTACGCTTGCGATACCGCAACGCTTTCGTTGTGGCTCGCCGAGCATCAAATGAACGTAAAGTTTCAACAAGAACTCTATGTGCTACCCGAAACTCTACCACTGAAGCCATCCGGCCATATCGTTTGCGGGAATGCCTGTCGCCTTGACTGGGATGCCGTCTGCCCTCACACCTCCGACGATGAAGTCTACATCATGGGCAACCCTCCATATCTCGGAAGCAAATTGCAGGACGATGCGCAGAAAGATGACATGCAAATTGCAATGCAGGGTACAGATTCGGCTAAAACAGTTGATTACATAGCTGCGTGGTTTTGGAAAGGCGCTCAGTATATTCAGGGAACAAAAGCAAAGTATGCCTTTGTAACCACTAATTCAATAAGTCAAGGCGAGCAGGTCGCAATGTTATGGAAGCCAATCTTTGACCTTGGACTCGAAATATTCTTTGCACGCACTTCTTTCAAGTGGAGTAATAATGCGAAATACAATGCTGCCGTGACAGTTGCAATAATTGGGGTGCAAAACAAAGATAAAACCCGCAAACTTTTATTCCGTGAACGAGAAAATATTGCGATACAAGTTGATAATATCAATCCTTATTTATCGGCTTCAGATAATGTAATTGTTACAAAAACTTACTCCATTCCAAAAGGTTTACCCAAGGCTGAGTTTGGGTGTATGCCGTATGATAAAGGTAATCTCTTACTGAACGAAACTGAGAAGGACGAGATAATAGAATCCCACCATGAAGCTATTAGCATCATTAAGCGCATCATAGGTTCGCAGGAGTTTATCAACGACATTAAACGTTATTGCCTGTGGATAGACGATGACCAAAGAGCGCTTGCTGAATCTATCCCACAAATCAACACGCGGATATTAGCAACTGCAAATTTTAGACTCCATGAAAGTAAAGATGGAGCCTCTTTGGCTGACCGCCCTCATCAGTTTAGAGAACATTACGTTATCACAGAAGATAGCAAGGGGAAAGTAATTATACCCCGTGTTTCATCGGAGCGCCGAGAATATATTCCAATCGGATATGTCGACAAGGACACTATTATCTCAGATTCTGCGTTTGCAGTTTATGATGCAGAGCTGTGGCTGTTTGCGTTGCTGACATCAAAAATGCATAATCTTTGGGTAAGAGCTGTTGGTGGATCTCTTGAGACTCGTATCCGTTATTCAGCAACGTTATGCTACAACACCTTCCCTTTCCCAAAATTAACACCGGTACAGAAGGAGGAATTGGAGGAGTTAGCGCAGGAAATTCTCAATTTACGCGACGAAAACTTCGATATGACACTCGGTGAAATGTATAATCCTGAATCGATGCCCGAAGAGCTACGCGAGGCGCACCATCGCCTTGACCTCGCAGTGGAGCGCATCTACCGCCAAGAACCATTCACTTCCGACGAAGAACGCCTCGAACACCTTTTCAAACTCTACGCAAAAATAACAAGATAAAATGGGATATAAGCCTTTTTCAAATCGTAATAGATATGTGTCAAGTGATGACTGCCTTATTACGGAGTCACTACCTAGCCACATTATGAATTCAATCCATAATTGTTTCACTGATTTATTTGTAAAATATAATATTTGGCCGTCATACTATCCGAATATAGAAAAGGATTTTGCACGATATTATTTAAATCTCAGAATTGGTAACGACATAAATCCGTTGCAATATGTAGATATAGATGGACTAGAGTGGTATGAGCGAATTGACATATTCGAATGGACATTTATTTATCTGTACGATAATCTAGGAGCTGAATATATTGAATCCCTTAACCAATGTATTATGAACCTCAATAAGGAATTCGAGCGACTTCATTACGCATATAGAGTAATTGCCGGACTTTTTATAGAAGTTATTTCCACTTCTGAACTATTAGCTATTGATGACGCTCTTTCTGTTCCTGATGCTAATGTAAAAACGCACCTACAGCAAGCAATTCGCCTTATTTCTCCATCGCAAATAACTCCAGATTATAGAAATTCAATAAAGGAATCCATTTCAGCTGTTGAGGCTTATTGTAGAGATTTAACTCATGAATCAACTTTAGATAGAGCAATTCCAAAATTATCGTTACATCCTCAAATTAGGCAATCTATATTCGATTTATATTGCTACACTAATGATAAGAAGAGTGGGGCTAGACATGCTTGGATGGATCAAACGAATCCGCCAACGCATGATGAGGCAATATTTATACTGGTCTCGGCAAGTAATTTTGTTAATTATTTAACAAAATTACATAGCAAATCTGTCTAAGTGAATAATTACTACATGATAACTAACTTCGTTGAAGTGCGATTATGTTCAAACGGGCAAATCAAAAAATTAATATCTCCTATTACACACATAAGATGCATCAAATATGATATCGAAAAAAGAAATACAGCGTTTGCTCAGTGATTTAGAGAGCGATCGGGTCGAGCGCACTATCTCCATTGATAAAATGGATAAATTCGGAGAAGCAATATGCTCGTTTTCAAATGATCTTCCTGATTATCAAAAACCGGGATACCTCATTATCGGTGCTGATGATAAGACAGGTAAAGTAGTGCCAATAAAAATCACAGATGCACTACTAAAGAATATTGCCTCAATAAGAACGGAGGGTAACATCCAACCTCAGCCATCTATGAGTGTTGAAAAAGTTGAATTGGATGACGGACCGGTTGTAGTTGTTGAAGTACAACCGGCCCACTTTCCTCCTGTAAAATATAAAGGGAAAATATGTGTGCGTGTCGGCCCGCGCAGAGGAGTGGCAAATGAGGATGATGAGCGAAAACTATATGAAAAGCGGGCTTCTCATGTGCAAACTTTTGATGCAATGCCATGTTTAGGTGGCTCGTTAGAAGATCTTGATATTCGATTATTTCGTCAAATCTATTTACAAAAGGCCTATCCTGAGGATGTAATTGAAAATGACAAGCGAGATGTTAGATTTCAACTTCAGTCATTGGGCTTTTATGATATGAAGCATGACTGTCCAACTTATGCCGGCATTTTGATGTTTGGTAATAATGTGGAACGTCGTTTGCCTGGAGCTTATGTGCAATATGTGCGTTTTAGTGGTAAAGGTCGAGGTGCGGATATAGCGAGTGATTATAAGTTTTCAGGAAATCTTATGACAGTCCTGAATCAACTTGATACTTTTGTCTCAACCACAATCGCAAAAAAAAGACCGGTTCCAGTAAGTGCACTAAGAGAGGAAAATGTTTTTGAATATCCTTCCTGGGCTATACGAGAATTACTCATGAATGCGGTATGCCACCGTGACTACGAAGGAAATGGTCCTATTCAATTTTATCAATACGACGATAGAATAGAAATATTAAACCCCGGAGGTTTATATGGTAAGGCGAATCCACGCAATTTCCCCTGGGTCAACGACTATCGTAATGGAGTAGTGGCTGAAGCCATGAAGGTTATAGGCTTTGTAAACCGCTTCAGCCGTGGAGTACAACGAGTTCAGGAAGAATTAAAGGCAAATGGAAATGAAGAGGCCGACTTTAATCTTGATCTTGAAACCGCATTCCTTGTTAAAGTCAATGTATCTAAAAGCTCTTTTGTTTCAAAAGGTGAAACAAAGAATGAAACAAAGAATGAAACAAAGAATGTAAGTAAGGGTGCTACCGCTGTTTATAAAGCTATTGTTTCTTTCCCAAATGAGACAAGGGCTCAACTTATCATTCGTCTTAACCTCTCCGAATCAACTATAAATCGTGCAATATCAGAATTGAAACAAAAGGGCATAATTGAGCGGCAAGGAGGGAAACGATACGGATATTGGAGAATTCTAAATAAGATTGACAATGACTAATCTCGTAGAAGTACAATATGCCCAAACAGGCAAGTCAAGTCATACCAACAAACTCGGTATGCGCGAAATGCAGGCAATGGTTTATGCGCAGCGCAATCGGCAACATTTGCTAGTAAAGGCACCCCCGGCTTCGGGAAAGAGCCGTGCAATGATGTTTGTTGCTATCGACAAACTTGTCAATCAAGGCGTGAAGAAAGTAATTGTTGCTGTGCCGCAACAAAATATCGGTCGTAGTTTCAAGGATACACCTCTAAAGAAATTTGGTTTCTTTGAAGATTGGCGAGTCGCTCCATATTGGAACTTATGCTTGAATGCTGGAAGTGAGTACTCAAAGAAATCGGTAGTGCGGGAGTTTATTGACCACCCGACTGCCACAAAGTTAGTATGCACACATGTTACGCTCCTAAATTCGCTTAATGGCATTGACGCTCGCAAGCTCGATAACGTATTCTTTGGTATTGACGAGTTTCATCATGGCTCTGCTGACGAGGATAACCGCCTTGGCACGCTAATTCGCCGACTTCTCAATGAGACATCAGCACATATTCTCGCTATGACCGGCTCATACTTTCGTGGCGATGCAGTGCCCGTGATGCGGCCTGAAGATGAAGCTCGTTTTCAACCAACTATAAATTACAATTATTATCAGCAGCTCAACGGCTATAAGTGGCTTAAAAGTCTCGGTATTGGCTACAGCTTTTTTCAGGGCAATTACCTGACGGCAATCCCCGATGTACTCGACACCACCAAGAAAACACTAATCCATATTCCGCACCCCAACAGCAAGACCGGCGCGTTTATGAATAAACACGATCAGGTAGCGGAAATACTAAGATACATTGGAGCGGTTGTAGACCGCGATTATAACCATTACTTATATAAAGTAAAAACTCCCGACGGCAGAATCTTAACCGTAGGAAATCTCGTTGAAGATAAGAAAGAGCAACGCGATGCCTTGCAAAGCTATCTTCAACGAATGAATAGCCGCGACTCGCTCGACATCCTTATTGCGCTCGGTACAGCTAAGGAGGGATTCGACTGGGAATGGTGCGAACACTGTATCACCATTGGCATTCGTGCATCGCTCACCGAAGTGGTGCAGATTATCGGACGTTGCACGCGCGACTGCGAGGGGAAGACTCACGCTCAGTTCACTAACCTTATCCCGTGTCCAGACGCTGTCCAAGACGATGTGGCTATGGCAGTAAACGATTTCCTCAAAGCCATATCAGCATCGCTCCTTATGGAGCAAGTTATGGCTCCAAAATGGAACTTCAAGACCAAACCCGATGAAGATAAGCCGGAAAAGTCGGGAATATCTAACGAAGATGAGCATGTGATTGAGGTTAAAGGCTTACCGACCCTTAACGATAAAACAAAAGCTATCGTAGAAAGCGACCTTGATACATTGGTCGCTACTACGCTTTCGGATAAGAATATTCGTGAGGCTATCATAGGCGAGGGGATGGCAGAGATGATTACCGAAGTCTATATCCCGAAAATAATACGCGACACCTATCCCGACCTTACAGAAGAAGAAGTCGACGCTGTAGCCCAACATACTATTCTCACCATTGCTACACAAGGTGAACAGGTTACGGTTGATGATACAGGCAATAAGTTCATCAAAATTGCCAACAAATTTGTCAATCTTAATGACCTCGACATCAATCTTATTGCCGGGATAAATCCGTTCCAGAGGGCATACGAAGTGGTTTCCAAGTCGCTCACTCCTGAAACACTTCGTACCATTCAATACGTCATAGAGGATAAACGTTCAGAACATCTTACCGATGAGGAAGCCATCCTCTTGTTCACTAAATATCTTCCCAAATGGCGTGAAGAAAATCCTGGAAAAGATAAGCCCGAAATTACAGATGGTGACCCGACGGCTCGCCGTATTGCGATGGCTATCGAACATCTGAGAAACCTAAAACGCCGTAAACTCGCTCAATAACAATGATAAACTGGGAGAAAGAACTTGAACGGATTTTTGAAGACCCATTGTTGGCTGATGTGGTTGCACCAAGACGGCGCACCACTTCATCTGACCGTCTGATTGCCGGCTTTCAGGAAATATTAGATTTCTACGAAACAAATGGTCGCTTGCCCGAGGGCAGCGGGGAGGAAAAATCGCTTTTTCATAAGTGGAGAGGCATACTAAAGAAGGAATCAAGTGTGCAACGTTGCCGCCCATTTGATACTTTCGGCATACTTCCGCAGGGACCTCAGGGGGTCGAAGAATCCGAGGTTATGTATCAAAGAGAAATGACTGAAGACGAAAAACTCGAAGCAATTCTCAATGACCCGTTATTAGCGGATGTTCAGCCCGGGGAAGATTTAGGCTTATTTGATGTGCCGGAATATATGCGCCAACGTTTGGAGGCAAGAAAAGAGGCTGAATATGTTGGCAAACGCAGTCCTTGTGATGATTTTGAGAAATACGCCGATGGTTTCAAAGAGATTCAACAAGGTTTGAGAACCGGTAAATATAGACTTGCGAAATTCAGTATTAAACATTTTCAGACGGGTAAATATTTTATCGAAGATGGAATTTTGGGGTATCTTGCCGGTGTTGAAAATGATGCAGTTGATAAATATGGAACTCGCGATGGTCGCACTCGAATCATCTATGAAAATGGTTCAGAGTCGGATATCAAATTTAAAACTCTTACGAAGAACTTGTCTGTTACCGGCTACTCTGTTATAGATTGTTCGGATATGACCAATGAGGAGTTAGAGCAATGTTTCACAATTACCGATAAGGATGTTGAGAGCGGCACGATTTACGTTCTCCGTTCTAAATCAACCCGTCCAGAAATTGCAGTTATTAAAGACTTATACAAAATCGGTTTTACCGTAACCTCGGTTGAAAGTCGCATTGCCAATGCTAAAAACGAGCCGACATATCTTTGTGGCGATGTAGAAATAGTAGCTACATGGAAAGTTTATAATGTAAAATCTTCGACATTCGAAGCGCTGATTCACAAACTTTTTGCATCTGTTCAGTTGCAGATAACCGTTGATGGACATCACCCCAAAGAATGGTTTATGGTACCTTTCAAAGTGATTGAAGAGGCCCTGTCAGCAATAGTTTCAGGCAAATCTATTGAATACAATGTAGGTATGCAGCGTATAATCTACCTCTAACATATCTTTTAACACGAAATATATTGGTCTAATCTTACATTATAAACTGCGACATATAAGATACTCATGATGGATAGCGGACATATAATACTATTTCAGACACAGGGTGGCGAGGCGAAGATTGAGGTTCGGCTTGCTAATGATTCTGTGTGGCTGACTGCCGACCAGATGGCGGAACTATTTCAACGCAACAAATCGACCATTTCAAGGCATATCAAGAATATACTTGAAAGTGGTGAACTGCAGCGCAATTCAGTTGTTGCAGAAAATGCAACAACTGCTGCAGACGGTAAGATTTACACGGTTTCATACTATAATCTCGACATGATTATCAGTGTGGGGTATCGTGTCAACTCACATAGGGGTGTGCAGTTCCGGCAGTGGGCTACTCAGGTGTTGAAGGAGTATATGATTAAGGGATTTGCCTTGAACGACGACCTGTTGAAGAATGCCGGACAGGGTAACTACTTTGATGAGTTGCTTTCGAGAATCCGCGACATACGGAGTTCGGAAAAGGTGTTCTACCGCAAGGTTCTTGAAATCTATGCCCTCAGTATCGACTATGATCCGCGCACGGAAACCACTCAACAGTTCTTCAAGACGGTGCAGAATAAGATGCACTTTGCTGCGCATGGCAACACTGCAGCCGAGGTTATTTATCGGCGGGCTAATGCAGAGAATGACTTTATGGGGCTGACTTCATGGCGTGGTGCATTACCAACCAGACATGAGGCGGAGATTGCCAAGAATTATCTTTCGGAAGAGGAGGTTGATATGCTTAACCGTATCGTCAATCTATATCTTGATTTTGCAGAACTTCAGGCAAAGAGCCATGTTCCGATGTATATGAAGGATTGGATAAAGAAACTCGACGACTTCCTGAGGTTGTCAGGGAAAGAGTTGCTCACACATGCCGGGAGTGTGTCAGCAGAGGTGGCAAAACTGAAAGCTGACACAGAATTTGAGAAATTCTGCAAGCGCACCCAATATCAACTCTCGTCGGTTGAAATCCATTTCATCGAAGCTTTTGAGGCGGAGCAAAAAAGACTGCGGGCTTGCAAAAAATAAGGATAAACGCAAATTTAACGGTTATGGGCTTTTGGAGTTTTATGCGTGATATGATTGTGCTTGACTGGCTGTTCGGGGGGCGCAAGAAAGAATCTTTTTGGGAGCGAAGCCAAAGGGAGAGCGGGCGGCGTGGCGATAATTCGTGCGACGGCCGGAGCAGTGGCGGCTACGATTATAACGGGTGTCACGACTATGGGCGGCGTGATTTTGACGACTACCACGATTACGGCCAATCGGACTTTGACGATGACATGGATTCGGGGATGATTGACGACGATTTCTGACAAGTTGGCAACGCTGCGACCTGCCCCCCCTCGCTGCGCCGTACTTTGAATTATTGGCATTGTTTTTGCTTCGTGTTATAGCCTTGCAGAAAAAAGAAATTCCAAGTTATGCGAACGGTTTACATGATAGGCAACGGATTCGACATAAATCTCGGCCTGCAAACAAAGTATCACGATTTCTACAAATACAACCTCGGCCTTGACAAATCGGCCGACAGCCCCGCTGTGGCTGAAATGAAAAAGCATATACGTGAGTGTCTGGGCGGAGAAAATAACTATTGGTCTGACCTCGAAGCCGCGATGGGGGCTTACACCTCCAATTTCGGCGATTATGCCACCCTCGAAGCGGCGTATGACGACCTCAACGATTCGCTCTACGCCTACATATCACAGGTTGAGGCAGCCCCGCTTCCCGCAGGGATTGATGTAAACCTGTTCAAACGAAATCTCCGGTCTCCCGAAAAATTTCTGACCCCTGCCGAGCGTGAGACGATTGAAAATGAAGTGTATAAATTCAACGTCGGAACACATTTTATCGACATTCTGAATTTCAACTACACCACAACGATTGAGAAGTTGCTGAAAATGCCTGCCGACACCATTGAAATCGGCCCGGCAACCTATCATTCATCCTATCCCACAAAGCTGTCGCCGATACTTCACATTCACGGTGACACTTCGCAACCCATTCTCGGCATCAACGACTCATCGCAGATTGCCAACGAAAAGCTCCGTGACAACCTCGACGTGCTCGACTACCTGGTAAAGCCGCGCATGAACAGCAATGCCGGCCACCTGATGGACCGACATGCGCGCGAGGCAATAATGAGTGCCAATATGATTTGTATTTACGGGCTGTCGCTCGGGAAAACCGACGCGACGTGGTGGAAGCTCGTGGGCGAGCGGTTGCAGGCCGGAAGGAAAGTTGTCCTCTTTGTGCACGATAACTCCGGCGCCCCCGTGCAACCCCGCAAATTGGGCTCCTACAAGCGCAAATGGGCCGAACGTTTCTTCACCGCCGCCTCCCTCCCCTTGGATAAGCTCACGCAACTATCCTCCAACCTCATCATCGCCCCCAACACCCCAATCTTCAACCTCCGCTCCCGCCCCTCCTGATTCATAAAAAAGCATTCCTATTCAGAAAGAGAACCGTCGTTCTCGAAGAATCGTTTGACTGAGATTTGCTCCCGTCCCCCAACTGACCGCAAGGAATTATTTCCTTGCGGCAATTTTTTTAACAGCCAAATTTATAGCACATTATTGTGATAGGAAAAATAATTTTGTAATTTTGCGGTCGCAGACCGCATCGCAGAGCCCGGTCGTGGGCGCTGTGGGCGGGTCAGCAGACATAATAGAAAGCGTTTACTTGACGCTCTTTCTTGACGCATAGAAATCTGGTAAATTTCAATCACTGTCAAGAATGAAGCAAACAGTAGATGCCTTGTGGATATGTATATTCCGTCCAATTCGGCGCGTGAGCGTTGGGTATGGGCGTATAGCATATTCTGCGTGAGGCTCTGCATCGTTTGCTCGTTCAACAGTGATGGGCAATACCAGAGCCTCTATGCGTGGGACGAGCAAACAGTACGGCTCTCACGCTTTTTCTTTATAAACCAATTATTAAGCGCCAATGAGGTGAGTCCTGCGGCAAACGAGTTAATGTCATGACTCAAAATGCCCAACAAACCATCCTTGAAAAGTGGTGGGGCTTTGCCTTTGCAATTGCGATTCTTGGAATTGTAGTTGTTACGGTATCATTGGCTGACAGTAAGGAACTACCGACAACAATCATTGGAGCTGTTCTCGGTGTGGTAATGACGGTATTTGCCTCTTTCTTTCTGTTCAAAGGGCAATCAAGGCAGCAACTCGCATTTCTGGAGGAGCAGCACCGCATTGAGCACGACCAGGAATATGAAACTGAGGTGTTCAAGCAGAAGCTGACCACATACAATCGATTTCTTGATGCTCTATGCGAATATGTCAAGACGAAGTCTGAAATATCGCAGGCCGAATTGAAATTCCGCACTACAGCGCTTGCCATGCATGGCGATGCACAACAACAGACTTCCTTAAACCAGGAAATATCAAAAATTATATCTATATATGATGACGAGATTCCTGACGACAAAAAGTTGATTGGGGCATTGTTCTCTATTGCCGAATTGTTTGGGGCGGAATTGTATCACGATAGAGAACTTATCAGAAATGCCGAGTATGAAACCTCTGTTGAGAATCTTGCTCGTATAATCGATGACAGTGCGTCAAGTTCGGCATTAAGCGAAATCGAGGCAGAAGACAAGGATAGCGAACAGTCGGATGCTCAAGAAGTGGAAAATATTGAGACTTGGGAGCAAAAACTATCCGACCTGAAAACAAATGGCTGGGATGCAGTGATCGACTCAATCAAGGATAGTATCACAATCAGTAATCCGGCATTACAACGGGTAATTTCTTTTTATAAGAAAGGTAGATTCCATATTGTGCAGGTTCAGGGTAAAAGCGGAGACACCGAGTTTTCGAAAGCACTCAAAGCGCAATACAAAGGTTCGAGACGCGAAAACATAAGGTGGCGCGAACTTATTTCGCTCCCGAATTACGGAGTTAGCAAAGCCCATTTAAAAACCTTGCTGATTTTGCGACAGATCAACAACAACTCAGCCAGACCGATACCGAATGGAATATATGAAGTAAACCACTAAATTTTTAACTATATGAATTCAACTCAATTCCGGGCTACAACCTGTATGCCACCCATCATGAACTTCACTCCGGTTACAGAAATCAAGGAGATGGAGATTGAAAATCCGATGTATGATTACTTCCGCCAAATCACAGAGATTGAGGCGAGAACTGTAAGCACAAAAAGCATCCATCGAGAGTCAACCCGCAAAAAAAGTGGTTCCACCGGCTATGTCACAGCAAGCGACACCAAAAATGCCTCTGATGACACAAAAAGTGTGAAATGATTCTTATTGTTACAAATAAGGAGGACATTCATCCGACACCAGTTATCGAACACTTTGAGAAAATGGATGTTCCATTTTTCCGGCTAAATACCGAATCATTGCTTTCCGACTATGAGTTTGAATGGCTCAGTAATTTAGATTGTGGCGATGACTTCCGTATCAAGAATATCCGGACGGGTCTCGAAGTGTTTGGCCACGACATTAATTCAGTATGGGAACGACGTCCGCTCGTTCCCTCTGAATTGAAATCTGAGAATTGCAAGGAGGTTAATACTCATAATCTCAAGGAAGCACATGGATTTCTGTCATTCCTGCTTTATTATCTTGGAGACAGGTATTGTTTGGGCCATCATTTGTATGACCGCAGCTCATCGTCGAAGATGCTGCAATTGAGGCTTGCAAGACAATTGGGGATGGATGTGCCCGACACGTGCTTTGCAAATAATAAGAAAGCCATAAATCAATTTGCAAAGAAATATGACCTCGTTTGTCTTAAATCAATTGATAACGACAATATATGGTTTGAAGATACCTTAAGAGAATATGTGCTATATACACAAGTTGTTAAAGGTAAAGATTTGACAAAGCTTCCTGAAGAGGCATTTTCCCAAACGGTAACATATGTTCAAAACTATATCCCCAAAGCGTATGAACTACGAATAACAGTTGTGGGGACTGAGATTTTTGCATGTAAAATCGACTCTCAGAAAATGGGTGTTGGACATGGGAAAGAGGATTGGAGGCAAGGAATTGACAAGGGATTGCATCACAGCCAATGCGATTTACCCCAAAATGTATCGAGCTTTTGCATAGATTTTCTTAGAAAGATGCATCTCAATTTCGGTTGTTTCGACTTTATTGTAACCCCCAAAAATGAATATGTATTTCTTGAATGCAATCCCAATGGACAGTGGCTATGGATTGAACAGGAAACTGGGATGCCGATTTCAAAAAGCATTGCCGAAGCTTTAGTTAACAACGACATAAAATTAGCTTAAATCTATTCTATGCCAACGGTAACGATTAAAGGCGTGTATCAACTCAATGGGCCAAAACCATTCAAGCGAATAATAGAATGTAGTCGCACCGAGACCGGCTATTATTCTCAGATGATGGGTAACAAGGCTCAGCAAGTATCATGGATACGTGCAAACTTTCCTGGCGCAAACACCGAGAGAGGATTCTCTATGTCAATAAATATCGAATAAAAAAATGACACATCTTGAATCAGAAATTTACAAGATTTTGGAGGGCGGTAAGGCTAGCAACATTGTTGGTAAAACACTATCAGCAACCAAGACCGCGCTCAACTCATCGTCACATATCGTAGATACTGTCCATAATTTCGCCGACAACCTTGAAAATGAGATAAGCGAAGGTGTTGGTGGCATTGGAGGAGCAGCGGCCGGTTGGGTTGTCGGCAAAGCAACAAAAACTGTCGGAGGTTTCGGCGGAGGCATTATTGCCGGAGCATTAAAGACCGTAGCAATGGTTATTCCCGATGCTTCGAATCCTAAGCAACCTGAAACAGATTTGCGTATAGCTAATCTGGTTGAGACATATCCTCTGTCAAACGAAAAAAACAGTTTGTTTGAATTAGTGCAGTGGCTTTATGGTCAGATAAACTTAAAAGGAAGTCCATATGGGAAATCGACCATAGAGGCCTTCAAAAAACTACATCAACGAGCATTCGCTATGCTTTCCGTAGTGGCAAAAAATGACGTTGAGATATCGGAGTTGGCAAAAGCATTCGCGCCAAAAAAGAGATTTAATCTATTCTAAAATGAATTATATGGAATCAAAGGACTTAACTTTATTTATCCGTCCCGCGTTTCTCATCGCTATTGGGTTGATTAGTGCGCTCGGCTTTAATCTTTTTGGGTCGGCTCTACTTGAAGGAGCCGCGTGGAAACAAAATGTGATTTATTGCATACTCATAATCTTTTGTATACTTCCTCCTGCTGTCCTTGAAATGAAAGCCACAGTTATGCTATAGCGTTTTTCATGTTTGGAGGAGCCAATATTATTGGAACGGTAGGTATTGTGCTTGGCTTGGCAAAAATTTGTCTCGTTGCATTAATTCTTCTTCAAACATATAGGGTATATCTTGTAGCATGGAAGGGTGTAAAATTTATTATTGCATTTCCTATCATTGCCATAATATGTGCAAGTATTCTTCTGCCCATTCAAGATGAGAATATTGTTGGAAGCAGTTTCCGGGCTCTTTCCCAATGGTCATGGGATAGATTTAGCAGCGACAAGGGTTTTCACCTTTTGCTTGGATTGTCCGCAATATTCTCAGGAATCACAGAATTTATCATCTTAAAATATTCTGTGCCCAATTACGATCATACATCCACTGATATGCCAGAAGCTTCTGATAATGATATCAAGATTTAACACACTGTCTATAGTGATTAGTTTTATAGCAATAATCTAAATTCGAGCGCTTTCTGAGTAAGCAGTAGTTCTTATCTCGTTGGTGTATTGCATTTTGATACACCAACAAGATAATTTTGCAGTGAATACAATATTAGCTACTTATGAAAGAAAGGAAACAATTTTATTGGTATGAGGATATCTCATATTTCCCAAGCCAATGTTACTATTATTTTCAAGATCCTTTGACGGGCAACAAGTACTGCATCTATCTGCGCATTCGCAGCGCGGAGCATTGGACATGTGAACTGGTTGGTTGCACAGGAACTGAAGATGAGGACTTTGATATTGATTGGAACATTTCTGTGCCAAATCTTTTCGTTGCCGATAAGTTTTTAGAAGATGATTACCCGGCACTTGAACTTGCAGCTCAAAAAGCCGTTTCCAAGATGTTTCCGCATATTACGGAGTTGAAGGTGATAAAACAGCATGCTGAGACTGCATTCCATATCCAATCTATCGAGCGTGGCCGCTATGACTTCCCTGATCCATTGCTGTCATTAGAGGCCGATTGCCCGGACAAGATTTATTTCAAGGGGACTAAGGGCTGGCTTGCTTCTGGCAATCATGTGGCCATCATAGGCGCGAGGGATGCCACAGCTGAGGAATGTGAGTTGGCGCGTCAGCTTGGTCGGCTATTTTCGTCAGACATTGTTGTCAGCGGCTTGGCTCGCGGCATCGACACTGCCGCTCATCAAGGTTGCGTGGAATGCGGAGGCGTTTCAGTTGCCGTTGTTGCTACCGGGCTTGATAAAACCTTCCCCAAAGAAAACGCTGACCTTGAACTGGCCATACTCCAAAATGGTGGCATGATAGTTTCCGAATATCCCGAAGGGACAAAAGCCAATCCGACGCGACTCATAGCGCGTACCCGACTCCAGATGGCGATTGCCGACAAAGTCATTGTAGTAGCTTGCGAAAAAGAGTCCGGCACAATGCACGCCGTGGACTGGGCCGTCAAGCTCGGTAAACCCATCTTCGCCATCAAAAACGACCGCTCCGGCAACCGCCATCTCATCGACAGCGGTATAGCAACCCCGCTATCCTTGCAAATCTCGCTATGATAATTCCAAAACAGTAGGCAATCTATTATCTCCCAGCCAAAAGCTGGGAGATATTTGTCAAAACATCCGATGGAAGCCGGCCTTGACTGAACATCAAGTCAGTAGCCATCCCCATCGCGAATACTTCAATATTGCATTTCTGCTCTATTTCATCAACCAGATTCTCGATATCACCCATCTCAATCATGCGACCACTCATTAGGAACTCTACATGAGTTTGACGGATGAAGTGCACCTTGTTCTGTTTGTTGGCTAACACTACGAGGGTCTGGAATAGGAAGAAGTCCGAATCTGCTATTGGATTGAATACCTTTTCCATCGCAGAATAATCAAAGTGGCGTTTGGCTGTATTTGTTATGAAGTCAAGGACCTCCGCAACTTCGGGGTCATTGTCCTTAGGAATGATTCTGTAGTATAGTTCTTGTTCCATGATTGGGGTTGTTATTGGCTATGGTTTTAAACTGATTAGGCTTTCCAATATTTAGTGCCTAAAATCCTGTCTAAGATTATTTTGTATTCTTCAATTATAGTTTCGATATTCGAGGGAGAAAAGTCAACCACTTTCCAATAATTCCACTTATTTGAATCCGTGAAAGTTTTTGACTTTAGAAGATTATCAAACGCCGATATTTCGTTGAGGTTGCCGGACTTTGATGTTAATTGGATATAGGTATTAGACCTTTCGGCCTTGATTGACAAAGTCAAGTCGTTGCTCACACCCTTAAAAGCAGGCAGAGCCAACGTGATATATCCGTCTTCAAGAATCTGTAGATTAACATTAGGACGCTCATTCGTTATTTGCACGCTACTAGTTTTGCAAAAAGCTAAAATATATCTATCCAGCAAGGCATTAAGTCGTAGCAATAAACTGTCTAAAACCGCTTTGTTTTTATCTGTTTTCTCTGCTAAAGTTTCGTCGTTTTCAGAAGCCAGAGATTCAAGTGCAAAAATGTAGTCACTTAAAATCTTAATCTGTTCCTCCACCGGTTTTTTATCGAAATCGGGCGACAGTGAACTTTTAATAACACTTTCTAAAGATTGTAACATATTTGATTCTTGCTTATTATAAAGTGTATCGAGGAAATGAGAATATTGATGTAGCGCAGAATGTAATATTGTTTCGTTTTTCCACTCAATAATTTTAGATTCAAGTGTGTCTTTAACCCACTTGCTTATGTTTTCTTTGAAAGAAAAACACACATATCTTTCAGCAAAATTTTGTTCATATCCATTCTTTTCATCTCCCCATGAGCATTTGTCCGGATCTTTCTCGGTTTCAGGCATATATACCACAAAGATGCTTCCTTTGGCAAACCCATCGTTTTCAGTTTCTTGAATGTATCTATATATCTGGGCATCTTGATCAGCAGCATTATATACTTTGTTTTCAAAGATAATAGCATAACCTGACTCGTAGTCCCGAACCCATAAATCAATTCTCTTTTTTTCCTGGGTTATTTTTGGGTTAGAAATTGTTATTCCGGAAAACGCCGGCTTAAGCTTAATCTTTCCAATAGCTTCTATCAACGATTCAAGAAAAACATACTTGCCATTTGCCGCCCTATATTGTAATAATTTACACAAAATACGGCTGTGTCCATTTTCATTGATATGCAATTCTTCAATCACATTTATATGATAGTGCTGACTCTGATTTGCTACCAAATCATCATAACACTCCCTATATTTACCTGCTAAGTCACAGACAAATTTTCGGAGAAGCCCATAATTATGGGCGAAGTTTCTTACTAACTCTAATGATTGCTCTCGACTAACCATAACAAGATGTTTTTTAATCGATAGTCAACTTGTTCCAATGCAAATCTTTGATGTAGTCACTTTGGCCTGATGCGAAACCTTCCTTTCCGAGTTCTGAAAGTTGATTCATAAAAAATATATATTTCTTTGTGACTTGGACTAACCGAGGGATTTTCGTTTCTATTTCACTTATAGTTGCGCATAAGCAGTATGCCTTTTTAATGCCAATTCTGAGATATAATTTATATAAGTCTTTGGTGAAATGTACTACGCAATACTTACCATCCCAGCCGGCTGCAGTCAATGCCGCCCGGAAGTTTTCTTCTATCTCTTTGATAGCTTCTTCTTTTTTCTTTTCTTCGTCTTCTTTAGCTTTAATTTCTTCATCAACTTTTGCCAACACTTCGGGTATCTTAATAAGTGTTTCCTTGACACAGTTGATCAGCGCGGCCATTTCTTTTGTATTGGGCAAAGGTTTTACGGCAGCACATAGATTGAACGGCGCAAAAAGGGAAGTTGATGAAATATGAAGATACTCCACTTCCGGAACTTCAACATCATCAGAAATCTCAGCTGATTGAGATAGATAGTCTATAGCCTCATCGCGAGACATCCCATCGAGCACACCAAAGTCAAATTCTTCTTCGGGCGTTTCGTATACGTATGTTGCTAAGCTAAAATTGATTTGCAAATCGTCATAGAACGATGGTTTGAAAAAATCTTCTCGTAGCTTATGGGTCAGCATCCTCAGTTCGGAATCAACAGAAGTCTGGATTTCGGCAGTGTCATGCTGGGCTTCGTCAAGGAATGCAGCCCACATGCTTTCATTGTACTTCGTAACTTCTTCGCAATATTCCAACGCGGCCTCAACCCCATCTTCTGGCTCAGGTATATCAATCAAATCATTCTTAGTAAATAATTTACCAAATAATTCACGTAGAGCTTTTCTATATTCGTATTCTCTATTGTAATTCATCGCAGATTAAAGAATGATTTATATTTACAAATATAACAATTATTATCCAAGTGGTGAGGTCTTTGCGTTATGTTATTCAGCATAAATTGGATTATGCTCAAAGCTGATGAATTGGAGAGCGAGTTCGTTGGAGAGGGTGTTGTCGGTGGCGAAGAGGAGTTGCCAGTTGGAGCCAGGCGAGAAATGGTTGGAGAGGAATGAGCGCAGCCGTATTTTCTCGGCATCGGTCACAGAAGTAGTGTCGGATGTATAGCTGACTACGATGTTGTGGTCACCAGACTGGCAGATTTCGTTGAAATACGGGCAATAATTTTCGAGGAGGTCAATGATGTAGTCGAGGCGAGGAAGTTTGCCATAGCAGTGGGAGTCAAACCACTTTTCTGTGATTGTCTCCGCTTTCAGCATTTTTGATGCAGGGATTGCATCGGGGCCAAGTACTTCTTGAAGGCTGTTTATGAGGTGCTGGCGTTTATCGAGCTTTTTCAAATGCTCAATACGTTGTGATATACGGTGGTAGCGGCGGCGTTTGCTCCGATTCTGATGCCGTTGGCGCTGATGTATATCACTCCACACCTCCATAGTAAAGGCGATGCCAAAAGGCAATTCTCCTTTCTTTAATTCCTGTTTTATAATTTTATTCCGTAGGTATGGAATGAAAAGTTTCCGTTCAAGAAGTTTTGCTTGTTTGCCATAGTGAGAAAATGCTGTGTCGTTTGGTGGCCATACGTCCCGGTTTGTGAAGCCGTAAAATGTCATACCCCACAGGATTGCTCCTGCAAGTTCGGCGTCAGTGAAAGGATTGTCATTGGGATAAATGACGGTTTTCTGAACGGTATTTTCCCAATAATCGCCTTCAACATTGTTTGTGACAAGAGGCAGGGAGTGTGGTGTGAACCACTCTTCACGAGGGGAGATGTCAAAGGTAACTTCTCCTCCCTCGCCTGCGGGCGTGAGGTTGCAAAACACATCATAAGCCTCCTTATATCCGGCCACATTCCGAATTGAACGGTCGTTGCGGTGAGTGTTCCACAACGCCGCCATTATATCATCAAATGTTAGGGAGTTGAAAAGTTCTTGTACTGTCATAATCTCATCAGCGTTTTACAATCTGTTTGCTGTCGGGCACATCTTGTGTTTCGGTCCTAACCGTCCGGTGACGCTCATCTTCCGGAAGGAAGTGGCGCAGGCAGATATTGCGAGCTTCAACTTCGCCTGCTAAACGCAGATATCGACGCATGCCAATGGCTTTGGGATTCCCTCCTTTAGCGAATCCTTCTATCTGTTGAATGAGGTGTTGAACCTCATGAAGCAAAACGCCATCTATTTGATATTCAAATTTATCGGATGGAGCGCCCATCGATATAACCATACCGTTAGTATCTGGATAATAAAAGCCGGCAGTACCCTTTCGGGGAGAGTACATGACGAAAAGAACCAAATCGGCAAGTTCGGGATACGCCTCAAGCAGCCAAGTGTCGCGCATAACGAATTTTATATTTATGGGCTCGCCGAAACGTGGCTTGACATATGACTCAATTACTGCGGTTTCCCAAAATGGGTCAGGGAGTTCATAACGCCATTTGCCATCGATGCCCATTTCCCAACCGGTTTGAACCTTAATAGCAATCGGGTCATAGCCATCTTTTGACATCTGCTCAGCCCGTTCAATCCCAAGAACGGCACCTGGGTCAAGGCGCCCGGCTCCAATTTTACCGATATAACTCATCATTCAATAATAATGTCAGTTTCTCCATTGAGATATTTCTCAAGACTTAGCTTTATGAATTTAAGCCTGTCGCTACATGGGAATGTATCTATGAATTTCTCGACAGCGTTCTTATCAGGAGCAAGAAACACAAAATCTTCTTTGTAACGTTGTATTATTTTGCCAACGGGAGATAACTCTTCGCCGGCACCTTCTACAAGAATATCCCTCACTTCTTTGTTGAAATGGATTTCGGGATGTGTCGTAATATTTGACAAGATTCTATACAGGTCGCGATAAATCGTGTATGCATAGCTACTGTGAGGCTGTTCAAAAGAACGCAGACCTTCTTCCCAATCATAATATAATGCCCGTATTTGTCCCGGCATCAGGTTTTCACGCAAAGAGTGACCTTCATAATGAAGTGTGCGTTTACACAACAGAGCGAATGGTGAAATTTGCTCCACAAACTTCGTCGCATTTTCCGGTTGTGGAGGTGTTGTGATGCGAATTTGCACTTCACGCCTAACGGGTGGCATTATGGCAGCATTTTGCCAGTCCAGTTCAGGCCAATTGCAGTTATCATCTGTAATGCGATCTTTTGAGAATTCCTTCATTTCACCGATGGTAATATATTCGCGAGGAATCATGATAATGGCGCGAAGTAATGCCAGATGAGATATAATTTCATTGAATTCAAAAGAATTCAATGCCAGCATATCCGTTGAATAGTGTGTCAAAGGTCGCTTCGACACAGGTTTTGCTGAAACAGTTGTGCTTTTGAAATGATGTTTTATGGAATCAAACCGCGAGTCGTCTTCAAATTTGCGCGAATCCTTGTCGTTAACAGAAATGAAGAATTTTAAGGTGCTATCCTCTTGAGCCTTAATAGGAGTTATTGAAAATACTATCCCGATACCGGCAATTTGATATATATGATTGATTGCGTTGGCATACTTCAGTCCATCTCCGAGGGGGAGTGCGACAGTCGACATGAGTTTTTCTATGTTTTCCCCGGTCATGGGTAACAGCAATCCTCGCTCGATATATTTTTCACCATGCTCGTCAGGCTTCAATGTAAATGTAATAAAGTGCGGCTTTATCTTTTGGATTAAAGGATTTGCAAAAGCCCCGAGAATATTCCCGGTTATGATCTTTCGTTCAATTATGCGGTTGTTATTTCGCGCAATCTCATTGTCCCACTCTGTTGGATTGAATGTCCACTCATTCAAAGAGAGCAGTTCAGCGAGCCGGGCATAGTTGCTTTGAGTTCCTTTGTCCACCAGATTTAGAACTAATTCTTTGCGAATGGCAGAAAGCGCGAATACAAATTGAACGTTGCCGGGAGAAAAGCGTTTTTGCTGATTCTTGCCGAAGCGTATTTCTTTCAGGACTGCGATGACACGTCCAACATTATCCTCCACCGGCATCACTTGAATAATATTTGAATAACCTTTGCCGATGACAGCTAATGCAAGGACATCCATCAACCGTTTGCGCTGCTGAGATTTGTCTTTAAGTTCTTTCTTCTCTCTGATGTCCAAATCTTGATAATCTGTTGAATAAGACAAGAGCTTATGCTTGATTCTTTCCTGTTTGGGAAAGTCTTTCAATTCTTCACCAATCACCGGCCACCAAAGTTCGACCGGTTGTTGAGTCAATAGCATCAGTTGTGAAGCTCGGTCTTTATCATCGGTATATTTTGCAAGCACATCAAGTGTAGAGACCCATAGTTTTTCTCTACGAGCCTTGAATTTCGCTCGTATGCGTTTGTTTTCAACCTGATAATAATCCTTGATCTCACGGTTCAACTCAGTAGATTCAATCGGGTTGGCTCCATAATGCGATTTTGCTTTTTCAACTTCTTGACCAAGCGTCTTTGAGTCATAAGGAAAAGTGCGATGGCGACATAGGAATGTAGATAGCTTTGATGCACCACCTAACGCAGTATCATCAACCGAAGCCGTAAACAGTTCTTCGCAAACAAACTCTGCCTCGAAATCACGATGTTCGCGTTCAAGATCCCATTGGTTTATTCGTCTCAATTCCTGTTCCAAACTTAGGTAAGCTGAAAATACATCATCAATAATGTCTTGTTGAGCCGATACGCTAAGCATAGAAATGCGGGCAAGCAACTGACTTGCGGTTGCAGACCTGTTCAACCCCAATATAAAGGCTAACTCTTGATTGGAATCGATGAAATCTTTTGCTATGGCGTTGCCGTATTTGTTTGTGATGTCGATAAAGTCGGCCTGCCGCTTATCCTGGTCCTGGTTGGCTGTGGTATTGGCGCTAAGCGAGCGCAACTTGGCCCGCAACATCATGTTTAGGCGCTTTTCTGATGGTATGGCCGTGATGATATATTCATAAAGAGGCGGGAGATGCTCCAATTGCCCCGTGCGGTTTATTCGTCCACGTTTTTGAAGGTCGATATTGACATCGAGGTCATTTTGGACTATTAGCATCTTGCGTTGGCGCACTTCATGTTCCGGGACCTCATTTGTGGCGATAGCATGGGCACTCGCACCAATGGCACCACAGGCATTGATGAGAATCACTTCGACTTTATTATTCTGAAAATCATTGAATATATGGTTGGAATGGCGTTTCTTTCGTGGAATAACAGTCGCATTTGCATAGTTGTCCTCTCCTTCCGGCGAGAGATATTCGAGCTGACGGGCACGCCCGGTACACTCTTCAAAGCGGATATTTCGCCGGATTCCATTTTTATCAATGTATGACTCCTGAGTTATAAGTTGCCGTATTACATCTATCGGCGACATCGGCAGATGAAATACATCTTCTTTTATTCCATGATATATTTGCTCAGAATAAGCTTTTATCTCATCAATCTTGATCTGCAACTCACTCGGATCCGGCAAATCACTGAAATCCAGATCAAATACAGTGATAGGAGGAAATGCCGGATTCCGAATAGTCTTGTCAATCAATCTGATAAGAATCGTGGAGAAATCTCCATTTGCACATTCCCCGGTGTCAGGATCAATGCTGTCGCGCAGAATACATTCAAGAGTATCGCTCATGCCAATCACAATATTCTTGCCAGACTGAACTTCTCTTACAGCGGTTTCTGCCACCTCTTTCGCTTTAAGGGAAAGAAGAAGCACTTTATTGATATAAAACAGTTGAGCCCGAGTTGGATAAGGTTTAAAAACTTTGACGCCAAGAAGAGAGGCTTTTACCATAAAAGCCTTTACCATGTCTGACAGTTTCACAAGCTCCCGAAACCAATACATAACTCTATCAAAAAGCTCGGTGTGTGTTGCCAACTTATCATCAAGGTATGTATATGTGGGCTCTGGAATCCCATCATGGGAGTGTTCCCGACGAATCATTTGCCCCTCTTTCGCCAGCTTGGATGCTACATACTCCTGCATAGGGACTCCACCGTTCGCGAAAGCGGCCTGTAACGTTTCGTTAGTTGCCAAAGAACTCAATATCGTCTGACGCATAAACGTGATGAGGCACTCCGGTCGTTTGGCAAATGTTGCCGAAAGAAAAACGCATTGCGTCTGAGGACATTCCTTTAGTATCGCATTGATACATTGGGTTATTATGGAAATTTTTCCGGCAGTTACACTGCTGCTTTTATGTGCTTCGTCAAAAATAAAGAGCACTTTATGCTTTTCGCAAAGCGAAGTCAGAAAGTCAAGACGTGTTTTATCTTTACGAGCATCTTTCAACTGCGAGTAAGTCAATATCAGGTATTCATATCGACTTTCTGGAATATCGCCCTGGGCGTATATCATTTCCAGTTCAGCCTTCTTGGGGGACTTATATACCTCCTCGTATTGATGCTGATATATGCCCATTACCTCCTGCCCATCTTCGTCATCTTCATCCGGAGTCCATATCTCATCGGTCGATGGATTGTCATCTTGCTCAATGATGTTGTCAAAATCAACCACAGACACTTTCTGATTGAGAATTAGGGGACGTGCATCTTTGATACCGAGGGCTTTGCAATCGCGATACATATCACTGAAAAGAGTGTATCTGTCCGTCAGGAATATCGGCAGATAACCGGCCAACATTCCATAGCGAATCATCGCAGCTGCCTGACGCCCTTTGCCTATACCGGTCTGGTCGCCGATAATAACCGACTGACTGCGGGCTTCAATATTGTAGATAGCTAACGCAACACCTTCTACTTGCTCTTGAGCTAATGCCACAGCAAGTTCTTCGGGGGATAGATTGAGTCGATTGGCTACATAGCCTGAAACGTCGCCGTGGAGTGCCTCTTTCAGTTTCAAAAGGGCATGGGAGGTTTCTTCCGAAAGTTGTTCCGGAATTGTGGCCCCTAATGACAGGATTTCCCTCTCAGGCATATAATTTTTATTATCAGCGTACTTCATAATCGACTGCAAAGATAGAGTCAGTGTGTTTCAGAATCCGATACAGGTGGGAAACATTAGTCTTCATCTTCATCGTATACGGATTCGCCGGTGAAGATGTTGGTGTGCTCGTTGGCGCAACATTCATTTTGCCACCATACCTCAGGACTCATTGTCAGATGGCCGTCTTTGCCCATGATGACAGTGTAATCTTCGTAGTCGGTATAATCAATCTGTATATATAGGTCGACGTATTCAGAACCCGCGGTTACTTCGGTGCCGAAGAGAGTCATCAAGTCTTTCCAGTCGTGAAGGAAATCGTCAAAAGAGGTGTAATTTTTCACAATCTCCATGAAACCGGCATGACGCTGGCGCATTTTCGAGAGAC
>CAJUIT010000014.1 GCA_910586565.1 uncultured Muribaculaceae bacterium
TAATCTCGCTTTCAAGCGAATCAGAATATAATGAAATACTGCGACAGGCTGTCGCAGTTATTGAAGCGGCTCGTACAAAAGTTGCCAAAGCCGTTGTTTCAACATCCAATGAAATGCATTGGAATGTGGGGCGCATACTCCATGAAAAGAAACTTGACAGCAAACATGGAGACAGTGTTGTCAAACGGTTGTCGGTCGACTTGAAAGCAGCATTTCCTAAAATGGGTATGTCTGTCAGTAATTTATGGAACATGAAGCGTTTTTATGTCCGCTTCCATAATTCTGATTCAAAACTACAACAGGCTGTTGTAGTTTTACCATGGGGACATCTTAACTATCTCATTACCAATTTGGGCGATGATGATAATGCGATTCTCTATTATGCCCAAAAGACCATTGAAAAAGGTTGGAGCCGAGAGCTGCTCGGCAACGCGGTGAAGATGAAAATGCACCTTTCCATACCGGAAACCAATACATCCAACAACTTCGGTTTGACATTACCCGATGCGCAGGCCGCATACGCTAATGAAGTATTTAAGGACACCTACAATATGGGATTCCTTGGCGTTACAGAACCGATACTTGAATTGGAACTGGAAAGGCGGCTCGTTGAGAAAATCAAACAATTTCTTTTGGAATTAGGACAAGGCTTCACTTACATCGGTAACCAGCATGTACTTAACTACAGAGGCAAGGAGCACAAAGTTGATATGCTGTTTTTTCATAGAGGACTGCGGTCATTAGTAGCCATTGACCTCAAGATCTCTGAATTTCAGGCTGAGTACGTGGGTAAGATGAATCTTTATCTCTCGTTGCTCGACAAACTTGAAAAACAGGAAAATGAGAACCCGTCGATAGGCATTATTCTCTGCGCGGAGAAAGACAATGTTGAAGTTGAGCTGGCTTTGGACGGATTCACAAAACCGATAGGTGTAGCCGATTACAAACTAATCATCCCCAAAAATGAGTTGAAACAGCTCATCAACGATGAGATAAAGAATTTTACTCGGGAAGTAAGCAACCGACGAATGCCGGAAGCTGACAAATAGATGACAAAGAAACTGTCACAGGCTGTGGCAAAATTGTACCGAAGCATACGGCAAATGTAATTTCTGCATTATCCGCATTTTGAGAATAATGTTCTTGAAATGCGGATTTATCGTAAAATTGAACCGCATGTAATTGTGCATTAGAAATTTTTTAACACTTAGTTTTCGTCGATTTCGGGCATTTTCAGTCTTTACAATAGAGACCAATGATAACGAAGTGAAAAAACAATTCGACATACCGACTCGGCAGATGCTTGGCGAGGTGATTGAGGCCAATCTCAATTACTTTGTGCGTTTCGCCTCGATAAGGATAGGGTGTAAAGCCGATGCCGAGGATGTGGTGCATGAGGCTGTCAGAAGGATTCTGGAAACTGACATTTCCAAAATCAAGCGTGCCGCCATAAGAATGTACCTGTTTCGCATTGTCTATAATCTATGCAAGGACTTTTATCACAGTGGTGTAAATGTTCGGCCACTCGCTGAAACAGATGGTGAAATCCCCGACTCATCAAAAGAAGATGATTTAGATGCCGAAGAAATTGAACGGCTTAACAACCTGCTAGATAATCTGCCCGATAGAGAAGCCGAGGTCGTGAGGATGAATGTGATGGATGAACTTTCATTCGTGGAAATAAGTCAGATTCTTTCCACTCCGGCATCTACAGTGAAATCGCGCTTCAAATCGGGAATGGAAAAACTTAGGAACCAATATCTAAAAACTCAATAGTCATGGATGAATACAACGACATAACGGATATGCTGAAACCTCGCCGGGACTTTGCGGCTTCGGATGAGTTGCGTAATCGGATAGATTCAACGCTTGATTCATACACACGCAAACAACAACCTTTACGGTGGATTTGGGGTGTGGGCGCGTCATGTGTTGCTGCAGCTGTGTTGATATTGGTTCTTCTGCCGACCGGGATGTCAGCAAAAGAGATTCTGACAGAAACCCTTAACGCAATGCTCGACTCGGATGGCATTGAAATGACAGTAGAGGTAAGAACACGACCGATGGAGAATTTCCGATATATCAATTTGTCGGAGGATTTTGTTGTTCATAACATTTCAATTGCAAAATCAGATTCCACAATGTCATGGCGCATTGACAAGGGTGGGAGGACGGCTTCAGGCAATAATGAGATAATATACAACTGGATTAATCAACTAAACATCGGTTGGCGCGCGAATAATGCCGAACCAGAGGAACTACTTGGCGAAATGGCGGTTCTGCTCACTCCCGAAAGGATTCTTGAGGCGGAATTGCAGAACTGCATCAATAATGCTGATGTGCATTATTCCGTAGATAAAAAGGATGGAGACGTAATACTCACAGTGAATTCTCAACCGCAAGGTGATTTCAAAAATCCATACATGCTGAACGCTTCCATTGCAGAATCGGAGAATATCCGCCGCTATGTGATTGATGCTGACACCAGGCGTCTGAAATCGGCATCTGTCAGCGTCATAAACGGGAAGAAAGAAACTGAGGTTTTGAAAATAACAAATGTAGTCTATGGTCGGCCTCATATAAATCTGTCGGCATTGCCATCGTGCGTCAGATTCATAGATTTGCCTCAGAACACACTGCAAGGAATCAAGGGGCTTACTGCAACAGAGGCTGCCTCAGCTTTTCTCAATGCACTTGAAACGTGGAATGTGTCGATACTTGACAGCGCTATTGATGAGACCATAACGACAGGAATGTATGGGCAGGAGCTCAAAGGCTCTGTTCTTGTGTCGGTGGGTGAGTCGTTCACCTCAGGCAATGAGGGCACTACATTTGTTCCCTACGCTTTGCGGCTGCCCGACGGCTCTTTGAAACGGCACAACCTTGCTTTACAAAAAAGCAGTCAAGGCGGTTGGATAGTGGTTGGCGGATTATAACTGACGATATAATTCCATAATAATATGTTATTAAAATATTTTATGGCAGGGTTGATGCTCTGCCTCACCTTTCACACCCTTTTTGCTCGTTCTGAACCGATTGCCGGAACGGTTACAGATGAGGTCGGAAACCCTTTGGAGTTCGCCAACGTGACTTTGCTGACGTTTAACGATTCCACCCTTGTGGTTGGATCAGTGACCGATACAAGCGGCCGTTTTACCCTGTCGGGGTCGCCGGAATCAAGCTTTCTGCGCGTCTCGGCAATGGGTTATGATGCAAAGAATATCTCCAATCCTCATGGCGAACTCGGCACAATACAACTTTCTCCCGCCTCTCGTGAACTTGGCGAAGTTGAGGTGAAAGGTTCACGCCCGATAGCGAAGTTGAAGCCCGACGGATTGCAGGTGGCCGTTTCCGGCACCTATCTTGCAAGCACGGGCACAGCTATAGAACTACTTGCTAAATTGCCTTTTGTCTCAAAGTCGGGTTCTGAGCTTGAAATGCTTGGCAAAGGAACCCCGGTTGTATATATTAACGGTCGACAAGTTCGCGACCGGTCGGAACTTGAACAACTTGCATCATCCGATATTAAAAGCGTCGATGTTGTGACATCGCCCGGAGCGCGCTATGACTCTTCGGTCAATGCCGTTATACGCATTACTACAATAGCGCCAGAAGGGGAGGGATTTTCGTTCAACGACCGTACAACAGCAGGGTTCAAACGCTACGTATATCTTTTTGAGCAAGCAAATTTCAACTTCCGAAAAAATGGTTTCGACATGTTCGGTGTGCTGAATTATGAGAACTACCGTGAGCAACCACGTTTTGCGAATAACACAACGCAGCATCTTCAGTCGGGCACCGTGTCGCAACGCAGTTATGGCATGGACTTCACCAAATATCCGGTATATGAGGGGAAAGTCGGGCTTAATTATAATTCAGGTAACCAATATGCAGGTTTTTATTATGATTTTGCTTATCGCCCTGCCATCGGCCGCAGCTCTTCGTTCACATCACGACTCCTCAACGCCAGCCTTGAAGATGAACTCCGGTATAATGGAACAAATCATAGACATAACCGACAACACCTTCTAAGCGCGTATTATGCGGGCACATTTGGCAAATGGAAGTTGTCGGCCAACTTTGATGCAATGTGGCAGATAAATAACCGCTCGACAAATGAGATTGAGGAGCCGTTACTTAACACCGGGCGTGTATTCGCTACGGATAATGCTGTTGAAAACAGGCTATTGGCCGGAAATATAACAGCTGCTTTCAATGTGTGGAAAGGTGAATTGCGTTTCGGAAGTGAGATAAGTGATATATTCCGCAGTGACATGTATTTTTCAGATGCAGATTTCATTACTGCCAACGACACAAAAATCAAAGAAACCACATCGGCTCTATTTGCCGAAATGTCACAGACTTTCGGTAGGGTTTCATTGACGGCCGGGCTCCGATGGGAATACACCGATTCACGATATTTCCTTTGGGGTGAGAGGATAGATGACCAAAGCCGCCAATATCATAATATTGCGCCAAATGTCTCAATCTCCTTTCCTATATGGAATGTATCTGCCAATCTCTCCTATATGCGGAAAACGTCGCGCCCCGCATTCGAGCAACTCAGCAGTGCCGTCAGATACCTTGATAGATACACCTATGAGTCGGGCAATCCCAATTTGAAACCAATCTATCGTGATTACGTCTCGCTGTCAGGTTCATGGCGCGATATAGTGGTGGAGCTTACATATTGTTCCACAAAGAATTATTTTATGTGGCAGACAATGCCTTACCCCGGCTCACCGACGGAGTCGCTTGGCGCGCACAAGAATCCCGATGCAACATTGTTGAAAATGGAGAATATGCCGGGTTTCAACACCATTGAAGCATTTGTCAATTACTCACCTTGTTTCTTCTCAATCTGGCGACCGACATTTATGGCGGGAGTGATGGCTCAGGATTTCAAACTGATGCACAACGGCACGGAAATGAAATTAAACACGCCTTTAGGCGTTTTCCGCTTTAATAACGCGATACATTTGCCGTGGGATATATGGCTCAATGTTGATTTCAATGCTCAAACATCCGGCAACGGTGACAATGTTTATATCAAGAGCCGCTGGAACTGCGACCTTGGATTATACAAAACTTTTGCCAACGATGCGTGGAGCGTGAAACTTCAGCTCAACGATGTGTTCAACACCCATCGGCAACAAATAACTTTATACGATACCCTAAGTTCAAAGAACGTCAATAAAATTTTCGATACGCGCGACCTCTCGCTGACTATCCGCTACAATTTCAATGCAGCCCGTTCCCGCTACAAAGGCCGAGGAGCTGCCAACACCGAAAAATCCAGGTTTTGAGCTCCATTTTGGTATTACTTTCGCAGTGGAAAGTTGCTTTAGATTATCCCCGTTAGGGTATAAAATTGTTCAAATGGAGGATGGATTACACCCTAACGGGTATATTATTGAAGGCGAAAACCATTTTTTCCGCATCCGCCTCACTGCTTTGGTCGGCTCTGCTGGGAAACGAATTCCATCCTGTTTAAGATTAGGGGGAGGGCTGCCCCCGATTTCTGAGGTTGGGGCCGGATGCAAAAAAAAGTCGCTGAATTTCAGCGACTTTTGGTGGGTTGGTGGTCCTACTTGGGCTTGAACCAAGGACCTTCTGATTATGAGTCAGCTGCTCTAACCGACTGAGCTATAGGACCGGCATTCTCCCGTGTGACGGGCTGAAAGGCTTCAGCGAGCGGCTTTCGTCCCGTTTTTTGCTGTTTTTTTTGCCATGGGAGCCGGGGAATGTGAGTGCAAAGTTAGCCTTTTTGTTGAAACGTGGCAAATTTTTCGTGTGGAATTTGAACCGAGGGGGGTAAAGGTTTTGTTTTTGAGTTGAATATTGTTTACTTTTGTGGTTCATGGGTGTGCCAATCATTCATGAACGAGGGAAAAATCATCACATTAAATTATGGGCTTGTATAAAAAGAAAAACATTGTAGTGGGGGCGATTGGCAGGTTGCTGTTGCCCGAGGTTTTGTGGACACGCCACTATCTCATCGCCTGGCTCGGCTGTTTGGCCACGGTGCTGGCATTTGATGTTCTGTGGTGCTGGCAAACCACATTCCGTGCTTTCGGTTTTGCCGGAACTTACATCAACGCATTGCTGTTGGCCACGGTGATGTCGCTGCCGGCAGTGCTGTCGCGGCGTTCGTGGCCGTTGCTGGTTGTGATGCTGCTCGTCGATCTGCTCATGATTGCCAACCTGATGTATTGCCTCACTTATTTCAATTCCATTCCGCTGGCGAGCTACGGGCTTGTGGGGAATGTGATGGATTTCACGGCAAGCATCGGCGATTCCTTCCGATGGATTTATCTGCTGTTGCCCGGCATTGCGGTGGCAACGTTTCTGCTGCTCGACCCCGACGAACGCGAGCAGCAGCCCAATGTGGTGTTCTATCTGCTCACCCTCGGTGTGCTTGCCCTCGTTTCGGGTGTTACAGCTCTCTTTTCGGGAGGAATGACGCGCCATGTCACCGAACTGAAAGGGGAGTGCTACTATGCCACAACGCCGCCGGTTATCTACACGGTGTTCGGCAATCTTGCCGCCGAGGCAATGGAGCGTTCGGAGAGTCTGACCGATTCGCAACGTGCTTTGGTTGCCGATTGGGGTAAGGACCATTTGAAATATCTCAGCGAAATCCCCTCGGTTGCGGTTCCCGCCGACAGCGCATCGCGCCGCGACAACCTTGTGATGATATTCTGCGAATCTCTCGAATCCTGGCCAATCGGGGTTGAGGTAGAGGGGAAACCGCTCACGCCCAACCTCAACGCCGCTCTCGCCGACACGGCAACCACCTGGTATGCTCCGCGGGTGTTGTCGCAGGTGGGCAACGGCCGCAGCATCGACGGCCAGCTGCTGATGCTTGCCGGAATGTATCCGATGCGCGACTTCGTCTATGCCATGAAGTTTGCCGACAATCAATATTTCACCCTCCCCAAAGCGATGTATGAACAGGGCGCGCGCACCTATCTGTTGAGTGGCGACAAACCCTCAACATGGAATCAGGGGCTCGTGGCACGTGCTTTCGGCATCGACCACACAGAAATGAAAGACTCGTGGGATAACTCAGAGCGCATCGGCCATCCCAAACGCTTGAGCGACAACTCTTTCTTCACCCAAAGCATTGCAAAGATGCAGCGCGGCGACGTGTGGCCCGAGGGTGAAAAGGCCTATGTGCAGATGGTTACTTACACGGGGCACAATCCGTTCCGCATCCCCAAAGAGTTCCAGACCATCAGCTTCGAGGGCGATTATCCCGGAAAATTACGCGATTACATGACGGCTGTGAACTACACCGATGCCGCCCTTGGTCGTTTCCTCGACTATCTGCGCGGCCGCAGCGATTGGGAGCGCACTATGGTTGTTATCGTGGGCGACCACGAGGCTCTCGCATCCTGGCGTCATGATTTGCTCGCCGACCCTCTCGGCTCCAAAATAGTTGAGCGCGAGGGATATGTGCCTCTGATTATTCTCAATGCTCCCGTTGCGGGGCGCAGGGATGCTGTTATGGGGCAGGCCGACGTTTATTCCACGCTGCTCGACCAGATGCAGCTTCCCTACGGTTGGCGCGGCATGGGCTTCTCGGCTCTCTCGCCTCAGTCGCCACGGTTTGCCGTTGACTATCAGGGGCGTGTGGTGGGCGACACCTCGGGCGCACCCGGCGGGCTTGTGAAGCACATCAACGATGCCCGCGCCGCTTCCGACCTCATGATTCGCCATGATATGATGGAGAAATAGAAGTCAGAAGCCAGAAGTCAGAAGTGAGAAGTGAGAAGTCAGAGGTCAGAAGGCTATCGGCGAGTCGTTAACGACCCTAACGACCCTAAAGACTTTAACGACCCTTCCCCTCAAAGACTTTAAAGTCCTCCCCACCCACAAGCCGCCATATATGGCGGCTCTACGTGCGGCTTCGCCGAATGCAGCTGCGCGAAGCCTCTAAAAACTCAAAACTCAAAACTAACAACTAATCACCCCCCTTGCATTGGTTTGCTGAAAATATCGATATGTCGTGGGTCTGGTGGATTGTCAACATTCTCTATGCGTTGACGATTCTCGGAATCATAGCTGTTGTGGTCAGCGAGAACCGCAATCCCGTGAAGTCGCTGGCATGGGTAACCGTGCTGCTGGTTGTGCCGGTGGTTGGGATGGTGCTCTACGTTGTGTTCGGCCGCAACATCCAGACCAAACGCATCATCTCGCGCCGCAACCGCCGCAAGCTCCGCCGACTCGGCGCAGTTGGGGGGACCGATGTCAACAAACTCGACTATCCACCCTCCACCATGCAGCAGGTGAATCTCGCCCATGCTCTCTGCGGTTCAAACTACTACGAGGGTAACACGGTTGACATTTTCGACAACGGAACCGACAAATTCAGGGCTCTTTTGGCCGACATAGCATCGGCGCGTAGCTACATCAACATGCAATACTACATCATTGTGAACGACCACATCGGCACGCAGGTGATGGAAGCGTTGATGGAGAGGGCGCGTGCCGGGGTGAAAGTGAGGCTCATCTACGACCACGTTGGCTCGTTCAAGCTATCCAACCGATGGTTGCGCCGCCTTAAGGAGGCCGGGGTGGAGGCCTACCCCTTTTTCAAGGTGGTGTTTCCTCCGTTCGGCACGCGCATAAACTGGCGTAACCACCGCAAAATTGTGATTATCGACGGGGAAACGGGCTATATAGGTGGCATGAACGTTGCCGACCGCTACATCGACGGAGGACGCCTCTTCGACACCTGGCGCGACCTTCACCTGCGGGTGAAAGGGCCGGCCGTGTTCGCGTTGCAGCAATCGTTTGCCGTCGACTGGAACTTCATGGGGCAGCCGCTTCTTGAGGAGCCGCAGCAGGCCTCACCTATGGCTGGTGAGTCCACCGTGGGGATGCAGCTCGTAACCGGAGGTCCCACCACCCAGTGGATGAACATGACCCTGATGTTTCAGCAGGCGATAGCACGCGCCCGCGAATGCGTCTATATCCAGACCCCCTATTTCATCCCATCCGAGGGGTTGATTCAGGCATTGCAGATTGCGGCGCTGGCGAAAGTTGATGTGCGGCTTATGATTCCCCGCCGTTCCGACAGCGACATGCTCCGCTGGGCATCCTGCTCCTATGTGATGGAGTGCCTGCGAGCCGGCATAAAAGTTTACTTCTACGACAAGGGGATGCTTCACAGCAAAGCCATTATCATCGACGATGATTTCTGCACCGTCGGGTCGACCAACTTCGACTTCCGCAGCTTCGAGCATAATTTCGAGGCCAACATGCTCATCTACTCCCCCGAATTCAACAGCCGCATGAAAGAGCTTTTCTTGCGCGACATGCGAGATTGCACACGCATCACCGCCGCCGCATGGCGCAGGCGTCCGGTGCTTGAAAAGGCTCTTGAATCGTTCATGAGGCTTTTCTCCCCGATATTGTAATAATCTGCTGCTCCGATTGAACCGCTGCGGCCGCCGCGAACTTTTTGCAGCACAGCCGTGTTGATAGATTGGCGCTAAGAAGTCATCTTGACTTTTTATTTGTTAACACCGGCCCGTAAAGGCCGCCGTGGTTGACAAAAGGCAATTATTTTAACTTTCGGTAAAAAGTCAAGACGACTTCTCATTGTCGGGCGCAGGCTTGGTGAAAACCTAAATAAATTAAAAATTTAATTATTACGGAAATTTTTCCGTAATATAGATTTGCAATTCAAAAAAAGGTGCGTAACTTTGCACCCGAATAGGAAGCGCTCTGTTTGAACCGCGCGTTTTCCTGCTTGATACATACAACAATTCTACAGAACATTAAACTTCATTTTAACATACATTTTTATAACAAAATGAGCAAGATTGATTTGACCCAGTACGGTATTACCGGTACCCCCAAAATCTACCACAACCCCTCGTGGGATGAACTCTACATCGACGAAACCAAGCCCGAACTCACCGGCTATGAAAAAGGCCAGGACACTGAACTCGGCGCTGTGAACGTGATGACCGGTATCTACACCGGACGTTCCCCCAAAGATAAATTCTTCGTTGAGGACGAAGTTTCCAAGAACACCATCTGGTGGACCTCTGACGACTACAAGAACGACAACAAGCCCATCACTCCCAAAACCTGGGATGCCCTCAAGGCCATCGCCGACAAAGAGCTGAGCGACAAGCCCCTCTACGTTGTCGACGCATTCTGCGGCTCGAACAAGGACACCCGTCTGGCCGTTCGCTTCATCATGGAAGTGGCATGGCAGGCTCACTTCGTTACCAACATGTTCATCCGCCCCACCAAGGAAGAACTCGAGGACTTCACTCCCGATTTCGTTGTTATGAACGCTTCCAAGGCTAAGGTTGAGAACTGGAAAGAACTCGGCATCAACTCCGAAACTTGCGTTGCCTTCAACCTCACCCAGCGCATGCAGGTGATCATCAACACATGGTATGGCGGCGAAATGAAGAAAGGTATGTTCTCTATCATGAACTACTACCTTCCCCTCAAGGGCATGGCTTCGATGCACTGCTCGGCTAACACCGACCTCAACGGCGAGAACACCGCTATCTTCTTCGGCCTCAGCGGCACAGGTAAGACCACCCTTTCCACCGACCCCAAACGTCTGCTCATCGGCGACGACGAACACGGCTGGGACGACAACGGCGTGTTCAACTTCGAAGGCGGTTGCTATGCCAAGGTTATCAACCTCGACAAAGAAAGCGAACCCGATATCTACAACGCTATCCGTCGCAACGCACTTCTCGAAAACGTTACTGTTGACGCAAACGGCAAAATCGACTTCGCCGACAAGAGCGTGACCGAGAACACCCGCGTTTCCTACCCCATCAACTTCATCGAGAAAATCGCCCCGGGCAGCCACGGTCCCGCCGCCAAGAACGTAATCTTCCTGTCGGCCGACGCATTCGGCGTGCTTCCCCCCGTTTCGATTCTCACCCCCGAGCAGACCAAGTACTACTTCCTGTCGGGCTTCACCTCGAAACTTGCCGGTACAGAACGCGGCATCACCGAGCCCACTCCCACATTCTCGGCTTGCTTCGGCGCAGCCTTCCTGAGCCTGCACCCCACAAAATATGCCGAAGAGCTCGTTAAGAAGATGGAAAAGAGCGGCGCAAAGGCTTATCTCGTGAACACCGGCTGGAACGGCTCCGGCAAGCGCATCTCTATCCGCGACACCCGCGGCATCATCGACGCTATCCTCGACGGTGCTATCCTCAAGGCTCCCACAAAGCAGATTCCCATCTTCGATTTCACCGTTCCCACCGAACTTCCCGGTGTTGATCCCAAGATTCTCGACCCCCGCGACACCTACGCTAACCCCGCAGAGTGGACCGAAAAAGCTACCAAGCTCGCCGAGATGTTCATCAACAACTTCAAGAAATTCGAGCACAACGAAGCCGGCAAGGCACTCGTTGCTGCAGGTCCCCAGCTCTAATCGCCAACAGGCAAGAGCCTGACACGAATTTTTAAAATAAACGAGGTCGCGCATCGCAGCGCGGCCTCGTTGCTTTTTTAAACTTTCGGTAAAAAAGTCAAGATGACTTCTACATTCATTTGGCTGCCACCGAGAAATTTCTAACATTTTTTTTGCAAAAATTTTGGCAGGGGAGAAAACCGTTTGTATCTTTGCCTGTGAAAAACATTAGTGAGCCTCACAACTGTCTGTGTGAGCCATGATTGATTCTCACCCGTGTAGAGAGATTTGTAGAGTGCAGCCCTCCGGGGCATCAATACAATCTGACTTCATTTAGCCTAAAACGCAAACGCGTTCGCCTGCAAGGGTAAACGCGCAGTGCAAATCATTTAATACCATTACTTAATTAACCTTAATCATGAAGAAATTTTTACTTTCAATGATTGCTCTTGTAGCTTCGTTTGCTGCAAGCGCGGCTGTCGTGTATTTCGACAACTCGGAATCAAACTGGACAGCAGTAAGCTGCTACACTTTCAGTGAGGAAACTATGGGCAC
The DNA here is from genome assembly GCA_910586565.1 of uncultured Muribaculaceae bacterium. GTDB lineage: Bacteria > Bacteroidota > Bacteroidia > Bacteroidales > Muribaculaceae > UBA7173. The sequence continues at coordinate 11,960 of CAJUIT010000014.1, forward strand.
ATGGCCCGGTGAACAGCTCACCCCCAATGCCGACGGTCTCTATGAATTTACCTATACTTCGGCTCCCGCCGGCCTCAAATTCCACGACAACACCGGCGCAGGTGACACCGGCGATATCACTGAATTCAGCGACGGCGACATCTTCGGTGCTGATGGCAAGAAAGTCGATGATGACACCCCCACTCCTCCCACCCCTCCCACTCCCGTTGGCGACAAAGACCTCTATATCGTAGGTAACTTCTGCGGCTGGGACCTCAGTGCTGCCATTAAGATGGATCACGAAGAAGGCACAAACGTGTGGACTCTTACCACCGACGCAATGGACGGTGACGAATGGAAAATTTGCGACGGCACCTGGGGCTGGTCGTTCGGTGCAGGTGGCGAAGGCACACAGCCCGGCGTTGATAACGAAGTTTGGTACAACTCTTCACTCAATTTCACAGGTGTGACCGGTTCTACCACCATCACATTCACCCTTGTTGAAGGTTCTGATGTTCAAGATAGCTCTATCCCTTCTATCCTCAGCTACACCGGCGCTGCTCCCGTGCCCACCGCTCCTGAAACTCTCTATATCCTCGGCGACATGGTCGACAACCATTGGGATCCCTCCAACGGTGTTGCTCTCGTTAAAGATGGCAACGTGTTCACCGGCACTGTTGAAATGGAAACCGCTTTCGATAACGACTACGGCTACTTCAGCTTCTGCACTGAACTCAGCGCATCAAGCGAGGATTGGAGCGTAGGTACTCGCTACGGCGCAGCTGAGCTTAACGCCCTCATCGCTGCAGGCGAAACCGCATCTTTCGTTAAGGGTACAAACTCTTGGATGGTTCTCCCCGGCAAATATGACGTTAAGGTTGACTTCGACACCAACACTGTAGCTCTCACCGCCAACTCCAGCGGCATCGAAAATGTTGCAGTTGAGGCTGCTCAGCCCGCAGTTTACTACAACCTCCAGGGTGTTCGCGTAGCTGCTCCCGAAGCCGGCTCGCTCTACATCGTTAAGCGCGGCGACAAGGTTTCGAAAGAAATCGTTCGCTAATCATTGAACCCTAAAACCTAATCGAAAACATATTAGTTTTCAATAGGATTCAATAACAAAAAAACTCTTTTAGAGCTTTTTTACCCCCTCCCGGGAATTGGGTGTGAGCCCCATTCCCGGGATTTTTTTGCCCCGTCCCCCACCGCCACCCCCGCTTCCCACGCCCCCGCCAACCCCCGCTCCATTCGGCGCCACCAACCCCCGCTTCACTCGGCATAGCCAATACCCGCTTCACTCGGCGTAGCCGCACGTAGAGCCGCCATACATGGCGGCTTGTAACCTTTCGTCTTTCGTCTTTTCGTCTCTAAAACAAGTGGTCGGAGACCACGGGGTAGTCGGTAACCCCACCATACAGCCGCCCTGCGCGGCGTTTGGTGGGGACTGCCACTACTATACTCAACGCAACCTTGGAGAGGTGCGTTGCTAAGATTTTTAGGCCTTTATTGTGCCTCCCGCCTCTCCTTTTTTGATGCTGTGGAAAGTTGAAAACTTTCGTGCCTTTTAAGCCCCCTCATCACGAGGCCGTGCTTTTATCTTTGCGCCTCGATGCGCAAGCTCCTCACCACATCTCGCCCCATTAAGTTGCGTCCGCCCATGCCCGTTTCGCGCGGCTTCGCACGCTTCCTCGGCCGCCCCCTCTCTCGAGCCGAGCGCATCGTCATATCCCGCCTTGAGCGCGCATCCACCTCCTCCCCCGTCCTCATCATCGACCCTCCGGGCATCGACTCTACCTCAATCCTCCGCAGCTATCTTCACTACCGCCTCTCACTCTCCCTCCCTCACACCCTCGCCATCATCTGCGAGAGTGCAACCCTCAGCACCCACACTCGCTTCCCCGGCCACAAACAGCTCTGGAATTTCTCCCCCCGCAACCCCTCAAATCTGCGCGGTTGCAACCCCGAGTTCGCCCTTCTGCTCAACATGCAGAACTTCCGCAGCTACAGCCCCTTCCGCCGCAACCACCTCAACTTCCTCGACATCTGCCGCGCCATCTTCCCCTACATCGGCAGCGGTCTCGTCATCCTCCACTATCAAGACACCCCAAGAGGCCGCAAATTCCCCCTGCAGTTGCAGCGCATCACCCCCGAGCCCTCCCCGCGCGTCATCCTCCGCAACGCCACAACCTATCTCATCATCCCCTTCATCACCTACACCTCCCCACAACCTCCGCCCCCTTTATTAGAATCAACCCGCGAGGGTCCTCCACACACCCTCGTCCGAACCTTGCGGTGTGCCGGACTCCGCCCAACCATAGGCTCCGTGTTCCTCCGAACTCCCCTATGCAACCGCCCGGCCAGAGCCCTTTGACATTCTTTCCATAACTATCCCTCCTCCGCCCCAAGCCGCCATGTATGGCGGCTCTACGTTAACGCGAAGCCTCTAAAAACTAAAAACTCACACCTAAAAACTATTCTCGCTTTTTGTCTTTCGTCTTTCTGTCTTTCGTCTCCAAAAAAAACGAAACCGGGCCCGATTCACATCGGTCCCGGCTCCTTCCTTATTGGCATTTGTATATGAAACAAACTTATCAGTATTCTTTTGGCGGCTGCTTTGAGTTCCCGTAATCACCCTGTCGTATGCCTTGGTCGGCTGGTGCCGGCGTCCGGCCTGCGGCAGAGCTGCAACCGCTCAGTCATTCAAAAAATTATACTCCAATTAATCAATCATTCATTCAATCATTCAATTCAATCATTATGCTTTTATGTCGGTTCCGTCGGTAGCGACGGATTGTTTTCTGTTTGAGGTTGAGAGAGGGGAGGAGATGGAGCCGTTGCGGCTCAATAAGCAACCTTGTCGGCTTTCGCTGCCCACTTTTCGAAAGCTTTGATTGTGAAAGCGTTTTCGATGTGGATACAGGGGATGGCTCTTTCGATGCGGGGTTTCTCGAGCTCGCGGTAGAGGAACTCATCCGAGAAATTGATGCGGTCGGCATCGCGCTGGGTGTTCCCGAAATAAATGCGGCTCACACCTGCCCAATAAAGCGCCGACAGACACATGGGGCAAGGCTCGCATGAGCTGTAAACGGTGCATCCCTTGAGCGAGAATGTATTCTCTTTGCGGCATGCCTCGCGGATGGCGTTTACTTCGGCGTGGGCGGTGGGGTCGTTGGAGAGTGTGACAGTGTTCACACCGGTGGCAACAACTTCGCCATCGCGCACAACAACTGCGCCGAAGGGGCCTCCCCCGCGGTCAACGTTATCTTCGGCGAGCTTTGCCGCCATTTCCATGAACTCAATGTCACGGGGTGATATGTTGGTTGCAGTTTCGTTCATTTCGTTTTATTGAAGCCGAGGTTAGGTTTGGCGCAGACGCGGGCGACGCAGTGGCGCGGACGGCGGCAGGAATCCTGCTTCGCGGCATGACCGGCGCAGCGTTAAGTTTTTTCTAAAAAGTCGGGGTGAATCTCGTGTTTCTGATGGTAAGAATCAATCTTGACTTTTTATGTCGTTGTGTCGCGTTCTGTAGCCGTGGTTATGTCGGCTTAATTTAAGGTTGCTCGTTTTAAGCAAGGCAAATTAACGAAAGTTTTTTAAAATAATGTTTGAGGAGCTCTATAAAATTTGTTAATGTTGCCATTACGTCAACATTCTGTCTGCATATCGCAGCACAGATGAAGCTCGATTATGCGTTTTGTGGCCTGTTGCACGGTGTAGAGGCGTGAGGCGCGCAAGCCGGGCACCCAAATAACATCATCGCCGCAGAGCATCACCGGAACCCACCCTTTCTTGTCGGCCGGCAGTTTGGCATCGGAAACAATATCGCTCACCAGGCGGGAGCCGCGCATGCCGAAGGGTTTTATTCGGTCGCCATAGCGTCGCGGTCGCAGCGTGAGAACGGCATCGGAGGGGAGAAGCTCCGAGTCAATCCAGATGGAAAACGGGTCGCGTGCCGGGGCAAACTCGCTGCGCGGGATTACGCGGCACAGCAGCTTTCCAAACGGGGTTTCAACCTCCCCCTGTTCAATAAGTGAGACGATTGGTAGCTCCGTCTCCCGGGCCGTGTGATGCGTGATTTGGCATAGCGTGCGCCGATGAATGGCAACTGTGACGGAGCGGTCGGCCGAGTGGAATGCGGCCCCGGTGTGGTCGATGTTGCGGATAATAGAGTGTGCTGTCGCGTGGCTGAAACCGGGGCCGAATTTTCGGTTAAGGATATGATAAAGCAGGGTTGGAGCCTGCGGCATCTGCGCGAGTGTCAGCAGGTCGATTGAGCCGTCAGCAAGGGTAAGGCGGTCGCTTTCGCACTCAATGAAATAGTCGAGCAGTGCGTTGTCTCTCCGCAGGTTGTCGACAGTCGATGTCACAGCATCATAAAGGCGGGGAAAATCGGCCGAGAATGCCGGAAGGGTTGAGTTGCGCAGCATGTTCCTCCGGCAGTCGGTGAGGAGGTTGGTGGAATCGACAATATAGTGGAGTTGCCTGTCGGCCAGCCAGCGGGTTATTGCCTCGCGACTCACATCCAACAGCGGGCGCAGGAAAATGCCGCGTTTGGCCGGGATTGCCGTCAGTCCGCGCAATCCGCTGCCGCGCAACAGATTGAGGAAAAATGTCTCCACATTGTCGTTGGCATGGTGGGCAATCGCCACGCAGTTCCACCGCGGTGATGATGCCTCAAATTGGTTGAGGAACCATTGGTAGCGCAACTCGCGGCATGCCGTCTCAACCGATTCGCGCGTAGCTCCGCGACGCGCTGTAACGTCGAAATGAGCCACGTTGATTTCAACCCCAAGTTTAGCGGCAAATTCGCGGGCAAATTTCTCGTCGCGGTCGCTTTCGTCGCCGCGCAGATGAAAATTGCAATGCAGGGCCACAGCGCGGTAGCCCGCTTCGACAGTGGCTGCAAGCAGGGCCACAGAGTCGGCGCCACCGCTGAAGGCAACGGCAACAGTGCTTCCCGGCGCAAATCCGGCGTCGGCGTAGCATTTGGAAACAACGTCCTGAAGCATTGGTTAGATTTGCATGTGGAGGGGGAGGCAGTGCATGAGATAGGCTCGCGCTTTGCTCCAGGGGATGTAGATGTCATCGGAGTTGGGGAGCAACGGCACAGGCACCTCATTGAGGTCGAATCTCACAAGTGTCTCCCCTTTGTGATTGCGGAACAGAATCATCTGCAGGTTAGCTGCCATAGGCACCACGTCGAAATCTTTCCAATGCAGCGCCACGGTGTCGAAATAGTTGGTCATGTAGTAGCACCCGCGCAGACGCATCAGCGACAGGAGCGGCATCAGGGTTTCGGCATGGCCGAAGCGCAACTCAACATTGGCAGGGGCAGAGCCTTCGGCAGCGGCGTCGGCGGTTTCGATGAGGTTGAGCAGAAGATCGGATGCGATGAGCGCCGGCTCTGTGGAGATAGTGGTGGCGGTGCGTTTGAGGTAGTGCCCCAGATTCTCGCAAGCCCACAGCGCGTTCATTTCGGCCGGGGTGAAGAATTTGCCGAAGTCAACCGATAGACCCATTGCGGGGAGTCCGATAAGCATTTTATATTCCTCCCATGCCATATCGGCGGCTTCGGAGTGCGACAATTTCTTGCCGTCGGTGAGTAATCGGCGTGCAGGTTCAACAGGGGCTGTGGTCTCGAAAAACATGTTGTAGGGTGCTTCCCATTCCTTGGTTTTCGACCATGCCACGTAGTCGGCCACGGTGTCGAACGGACGCATCAGCGGGGAGTTCTGCCGTCCCGACGAGGTGGTAATCTCCACGGTGTTGTTGAGCCGGTCGAGCTGATGGGTGAATTCATACATGCTCATCACGCAACGGGGAGCGTAGGAGCTTATGGCGTGAACTTTCCCGTCGAGGAAAAGTTTGGGAAATGCGCGGAACATGCGCGATGCTAAGCCGCGCTGCTCGGCCATGCCGAGTGAATCGAGGGCACCCCAGCGGTTGTGGGAAGTTTCGGCAATGAAACGGGCGATGCCGAGCAGCTCTTTTCCCAGCGGGGTGAGGGTGTTGGCCGAATCGGCTTTCACAAGGCGTTGGATAAGTTGCATTGTCACCTTTGGCGAGGAGAGAAAGCGCGCGCCGTGACGCCCCACATGATTGATGAAGATGGGGGTGAGGGAGTCGGGGCATGTGGAGGGGTCGTCGGGAGCCGGATATGGTTTAGCCGAGCCGAGGCAATCGTCAACAGGGTAGTTGGTTGCTGTGGGGTCGGCAGCAGTAAGCGATGCCATCCCCAGCGCTATAATCACGAGTGAAAATAAAATCCGTTTCATTTCGTAGTTTTTGCTTATCTTTGCAATAATGGAGTGGAGTGCAACCGGTTGGTTGATGCAACACGCTGTAAACAACGCAAATGTGTGAAATGCTTCCGCGTGCGGCCTGAGAGCCGGTTGCCTGTTGTGTAAAGGCCCGGCAGCTATAGCCGGGATTACTCCAAACGATGCCCCTATGTCGTGAAAACGACAACCGGGCGACTTTTGTTTCTCAAAAATAGTAAATAATGGGCGAAACTCAAAACGTTGCACCTCAAGGGGTGGAAAAATCATTGGCCGAACGCCTCGCCGAGGTTGATGCCGCTCTTGCTTCGACTCCCGACGATGCGGCGCTTCTCATCGAGAAAGGGAAGCTGCTGTGGCGCATGGGGCGCAAGGGGGATGCCATTTCGGCCTACGAAAAAGCTGCCGCCGTTGAGCCCGACGGGCCGGCGCGGCTGCTCATAGAGCATTCCAACTCTATTATGGATTTTTTCAACCCCGATTTGCTGAACCCCTGACATTTTTCACCGCTATGGTTATGAAACCGTTCTCACTCAACCTCAAAGGGTGCCTCGTTACTTTCTCCCGTCCCGCCGTGATGGGGATTCTCAATGTAACCCCCGACTCATTCTATGCGGGGTCGCATGCTTTCGACCCGCAGGCGATTCACAACCGTGTGCGCCGCATGCTCGACGAAGGTGTCGATATAATCGACGTTGGCGGTTATTCCTCGCGACCCGGTGCGGCTGATGTGAGCGTTGATGAAGAGATGCGCCGTGTGGAGGCCGGGGTGAAAGCGGTGAGAGAGGTGAGTGCCGACGTTCCGGTATCGGTCGATACGTTCAGGGCTTCGGTGGCGCGGTTGGCTGTGGAGAGTTTCGGTGCCGACATCATCAACGACATTTCAGGGGGGAATGCTGATGAGGCGATGTTCGACACCGTGGCTGACCTGGGGGTTCCCTACGTGCTGATGCACATGCGCGGCACCCCCTCGACCATGCAGTCGCTCACCGACTATAATGACGTTACGGCCGATGTGATTGCCGAACTGTCGAAACCGCTCCATGAACTTGCGCTGCGTGGTGTGGCCGATGTGATTGTCGACCCGGGGTTCGGCTTCGCCAAAACTCTTGAGCAGAACTACAGGCTTTTTGCCAATCTGCCTCATATAGCGCAGATGCTCGACCGCCCTCTTCTGGTGGGAATCTCCCGAAAATCAATGATAACTCGCCTGTGTGATGTGACGGCCGACGAAGCTCTCCCCGGCACCGTGGCGTTGAACACCGCGGCGGTGATGTGGGGAGCATCCATTTTGCGTGTTCATGATGTGGGGGCTGCCCGCCAGACGGTCGATGTCGCTCTCCGCCTCTGCAATCCCACCTGAATAATACCCGGCTATAAATCCTAACAACGGCGTTCCTCATGATTGAATCGTTTGGCATAAAAGATATTCTCGATATTGTAATCGTGGCCTTGATGCTTTATTATCTCTACAAGATAATGAAGGAATCGGGCACTATCAATATTTTCTACGGTGTGCTGGCTTTTATCCTTGTGTGGGTGGTTGCCGCCGAGATTCTGGAAATGAAGCTCATCGGCACAATTCTCGACAAGGTGATGAGCATCGGCCTGCTTATTCTGGTGATTATTTTCCAGGATCAGATAAAGCGTTTCCTCGTGGAACTTGGCTCGAAAAAGCGGTGGAAGTTCCTCACGGGGCTTTTCCACCATCGCCATAAGGATGCCGGGGAGGACTTGCACACGCGCGTTATCCCGATTGTCTACGCCTGCATGAGCATGTCGAAGAGCAAGACAGGTGCCTTGATTGTGATTCAGCAGGATGTTCCTCTCGAAAACTATGAGAAAACCGGCGATATAATCGACGCTGAAATCAATTCGCGTCTTATCGAAAACATCTTTTTTAAAAACTCGCCGCTTCACGACGGAGCCATGATTATCGACGGGGGCAAGATTAAGGCCGCCGGTTGCATTCTTCCCGTGAGCCACGATTCAAATGTGCCGCGTGCGCTCGGGTTGCGCCATCGTTCGGCGCTCGGCATCTCGCAGGCTACCGATGCCTTTGCAATCGTGGTAAGCGAGGAAACCGGCAATATCTCGGTTGCTCACCGCGGCCGCCTCTCCACCCGCCTGTCCTCAACCGAACTCGAAAAACGCCTCAGCCATCTGACTGTGATTTAAGACGAAAAGACAAAAAGACAAAAGACAACAGCGATAATACTGAATTTAGATATAACCTCCGGTATTATCGCTTTTGTCTTTTGTCTTTTCGTCTTTTTGTCTTTCGTCTTCTATGCCCGTCAATCAAATACGTCGGCGATTGATTCCTCAACGGTGTTGGTGTCCTCAACGTAGTCGTAGAACTCTTTGTCGCAGAGGTTGGAGAAGTCGGTGTCGAACGTTGCCCGCTGTGAATAGGGGAGGGTGGGGTCGGCATAGACTTTGCTCATGTAGAGGCCGTAGATGGGGAGTGCCATTGCCGCACCTTGGCCGTGTGCCATTGTGTTGAAATGGATGTAGCGCTCGTCGCCGCCAACCCACACGCCCGAAACCAATTCGGGTGTGAAGCCCATGAACCAACCGTCGGCGTTGTAGTTGGTGGTACCGGTTTTACCACCCATCTGCGCCGTGATGTTGTAGGGGGCGCGACGCACGCGGTTACCCGTACCGCCGTCGACAACGTTGAGCAGCATCGACAGGATTTTGGCATAGGCCTTTTCCGAAATCACCTCGGTGTGGGTGGTGTTGAATTCTGAAATGATGTTGCCGTTGGCATCGGCGATCGCCGAAACAAACACCGGAGCGGCACGCATGCCGTTGTTGGCGTAGGCGGTGTAGGCTCCAACCATCTCCTTGATTGACACTTCGCATGAGCCGAGGCACAGCGACATAACGGGGTCGATGTGGTTGGTGATGCCGAAGTTGTGCATGTTGCGCACCAACGTTGTGGGTGAGAGCTGCCCCATGAGTCGTGCCGAAATCCAGTTGTTGGAGTTGGTGAGCGCCCACCGGAGGTCGACCATCTCGCCCACACGTGCCGACCCCGAGTTGCGGGGAGCCCATGTGCGGCCGCTTTCGTCGGTGAACACCGGCTGGGTGTTCGACATCATGTCGCAGGGGGTGAATCCCTCTTCCATAGCGTAGGTGTAGAGGAATGGTTTGATGGTTGAGCCAATCTGGCGGCGTCCGCTCGACACCATATCATATTGGAAGAAGGTGAAGTTGGGGCCTCCGACGTAGGCTTTCACATGGCCGTTGCGGGGGTCCATCGACATGAAGCCGGTGCGGAGGAAGTGTTTCTGATAGAGCAACGAATCGCGCGGAGTCATAACGGTGTCGACAACTCCGGCGTAGGAGAACACGTTCATCTCGCGCGGAGTGGTGAAGGCGTGGCGAATCTCATCCTCCGAAGCGCCTGCAAGCTTCATCACGCGGTAGCGCTCAGTCTGCTTTATGGCGTGGTCGATGAGCGACTCGACTTTCACTTTGCCGAGTTCTTCGCCGTTGGAGGTGTAGGGGGCGTTGCGCATCCCCTTTTTCTCGCGGAAAAATGCCTTTTGCAGCGAGCTCATGTGCTGCTGCACGGCATCCTCGGCATATCGCTGCATGCGCGAGTCGATGGTGGTGTGGATTTTCAGGCCGTCGGTGTAGATGTCATATTTCGAGCCGTCGGGCTTGGGATTTTTTTCAATCCAGCCATAGAGAGGATTCTCCTCCCATGCAATCGAATCGTCGATGAATTTCTGTTTCTCCCAACCGCGATACTCCGAGCGCACGGGGCGCTTTGCCGTGAGGATGCGGCGCAGCTCCTCGCGGAAGTAGGGGGCGAGCCCCTCCTTGTGGTCAACGCGGTGAAATTTAAGTTGGAGGGGGAGCTGCTTGAGCGAATCCATTTGCTCGGTGGTAATCATCCCCTGTTTGTGCATCTGCTCGAACACGGTGTTGCGGCGCAGGCGTGTGCGCTCGTTGTGGCGCACGGGGTTGTAGTAGGCCGGGTTCTTCACCATGCCCACCAGCGTGGCCGCCTCCTCGATGGTGAGGTCCTTGGGCGACTTGCCGAAATAGACGTAGGCTGCCGATTTGATTCCCACCGCGTTGTAGAGGAAGTCGAACTGGTTGAGATACATCTTTATAATCTCATCCTTCGAGTAGTAGCGCTCAAGCTTCACGGCAATCATCCATTCGATAGGCTTCTGAAGGGCGCGGTCGAGCAGGCTGTGGGTTGTGGGGGAGTAGAGCTGCTTGGCAAGCTGCTGTGTGATGGTGGAGCCGCCACCCGCATTCTTGTTCTGCATGATGAGGGTTTTCACGAGCACACGCATGAAAGCGCGCATGTCGATGCCCGAATGGTCCTCAAAGCGTGAATCCTCAGTGGCAATGAGTGCGTCGATTACGTGCTGCGAAATCTCGCTGTAGTCGGCATAGACGCGGTTGCCCGAGTTGCGGTAGTATCGCCCCATCTCCTCGCCGTCGGCGGTATAGACAACAGTGGCGAATTTATCATTGGGGTTCTTGAGCTCCTTCACGGGGGGCATGTAGCCAATCCATCCGTTGTAGATGAGCAGGAAAAAGATTATCATGCAGGCGAATGCCAACACGAAAAGTTTCCACATCCAGCCGATGATGAACCGGTTGCGGCGGCTTTTTGCCGAGGGGTCGTTATATTTTGCAGTCATGTGACGGTGACGTAGTTTAAGGTGTTCAGGAATCCCGGCGCTCCGCTTTATGGCGCCACAGCTTCCAAACGGCAAAGTTAGCAAATTCCACACAATATTGATTGCGGTTACCCTCGGCGTATAGGATTTTTATGCTAATTTTGTAATCTGATAATATTTAGGCCGGTTGGCAAAGTGAAGCAAATCACACATCGCCGGCCTGTTATGCCACTGTTAATTCTGTTGACCAACCAATCGCCAAATGTCACATCATCACAGCCATCTGTCGGACGCCGACGACCGCACTCTCCCCGAATTCAACACGTTGCAGAAAGTGAAGCGACGTTTTTTCGCCATGCGCAACGGTGCTCTGGGTGCGCAGATGCGCGGAGCCGGTCTTGACTACCGCGTGAACTTCGGCCTGAACATCATGCAGGTGAAAGAGATTGCAGCCGAAATTGCCGGTGGGGAATGGGGGTTGTCGTCGCACGAGCTGGTTGAACTTGCCACCACGCTGTGGGAGAATGAGAACACCCGCGAGAGCCGTTTGCTCGCGCCGATGATATTTCCGGCCGACATAATGAGCATGGAACTTGCCGCCCGTTGGCTGGCACAGGCTCAGAACCCCGAGATAATCGACCATCTTTGCCATTCGCTGCTGCGCCGGTTGCCTTTTGCCGGCGATTTGTGGCGCTTTGCCGTTGACAATGCAACAACCGACCTTCAACGCTACGGGGCATTGAGACTTCTGCTCAATCTGTTGATTATCGGGAAAGGTGACCGTGTGGCGGGAGCCGAGGTGGCCCGGGCTGAACTCGGGCGCGATGTGCCGCTCACAAAAGCTCTTGCATCAAGGGTGCTCGAAGAGATTGAGGCATGGGATTGAGCACGGGCGGTTGTAGAGAGCGATATAAGGAAAACATAAAAAAGGCGCCGCGGCCTTCGATGTGGCTGCAGCGCCGGGCGGCGATATAATGAAATGCCTCACAGGGCATTGGTTCGCTCGCGTTGTTTGGTTATCAGGGTTGTGTGTTTTAAATAGCCGATGTGTGTTTTGGATAGTAGTAGGTGAGAAACCTGTTTTTGAAGCGTTGAATATTGAGAAATATCCTTCATTACATGCAGTGAAAACGGGGAGGCGTCGACGCGCCGCTTATGTTATTTGTCAACCACGAGGGTGAGTACTCCCGACGGGCCGTAGCACACGCGGTCGAAAACCGGGTCGGCAATCTCGAGGTTGTAGCCCGTCTTGTCGTGGTGAACGGCTTCAACACTCGACTTGAATCCGTTGTGGTCGAGCAAGTTGTAGAGCTTACCGGGAACAACAGCTTTCAATAGTGCGGGAGCAAGTGAATAGTTGGCAGGTGCGGTGATGTCAATCAGGTTGCCTTTAGCATCGAAAACCATGTCGATGCCGTCGGCCAGACCGACTGTGATTTCCCCTGAAGCATACTCTTTGTCGCACTGCACCACAGCATGGCCGTCGCAGTGTTTCTGGAGAAATTTGCGTGCTTTCGACGGGATTTTGGAGAAATCCACGCTGCCTGAAATCACGGGGCCTACGCCGGTGTAGCCGGGGGGGACGTCGGGCACGGCAGTGCGCGGTGCGATATACTCGCTGGTTGTCTGAGCGGCAACCGAACCGAGAGCTGCTGAAATCAACACAAATGCTGCTGCCACGATGGCAGGAAGTAAGTGGGATAGTTTGTTTGACGTTTTCATGACCTCGTTCTTTTAGTAGTTGGTTCTCAAATAGTGGATTGTTCTCAAATTTATGATAGATGATAACAATTTGGATTGGCGCCGTGGTTTCGGTGGCGTCTTTGCTATTGAAACGGAATTGTAACATGAAAGGTTCGCCTTTTCTCACAAAAAAATAATATTCTTCGCGGGGTGAACTATCGCGGTGAAACCTCCGTTATATATTCAAACGTCGCAACTATTATTTATGAAAGGGAATATTGGAATTTTAATGGTGATAGCAGTAATGTGTCCTCCATGCATGAGTGCGTGGGGGATGCCTGCTGATATGGAGACCGTTGTAGAGATCTCACCCGAAGGTCCGGCAAGCGTGCGCGGGTTAATCGACCGCCTTGCCGGCGTAGAGAAATTCTCGGCCGATGTGGTCTACACAGTCTCGCTGCCGTCGGTCGATGATGATGTGGTTTATGATGTGGAACTGGCATCTGTTTCAGTTCCCGGCGATACGCTTCTCCCTGTCGACTACCTTATAAAATGGAAATTGCCGCGTAAAGAAACCACTTCGACCGGCTTTCTGGCCTATTTCGACGGCCACCATTACCGCTACCGTGACAACCGCCTGCAGGAATATCATTATGATTGGGATTCAATTCCGTTCCTCACCGGCGGAGGTGTGCACCGTCAGGGGCAGTTCGTCGATCTGTTGCCGCAGTCGATAGCTGCCGAACTCGGCCGGATGATTGATTCTGACGAATACACCGTAGGCTACGAGCCTTCATCGGTGGCCGACGGCCACAACGTGAGTGTGGTGACTGTGAAGCAGATTGTGAAAGGTTTCGTCGGGCGCAACTACAAGCTTATCGTCGACAATGCCACCGGGTTGCCGCTGAGAATTGAAAATGAATATAATCCCTCACAGATAAGTGAGCAGACCGTTTCGGTGCGCTACTCCTATCCGTCGGGCGATGCCACCCTTCAGGCCGTGACCACAGAAGATGAGCTGATGGCAATGTATCCAGAGGTTTTCGAGAAATTCCGTGAGAACAACTACCGCATTGAAAACATGCGTGGCTTGCCGATGCCCGGTTTCTCGTTGCCCACCCTCACAGGCGAGCGCTACACACGCGCCAAAGGTGAAGCGTTCAGAGCGCCGGCAGTGATTGCAATCATCGACCCCGCAGTTGCTACCTCCGGAGCCACTGTGGAGGCTTTGCGCAAGGCTCGCGACATGATGCCGCGCGACACCGAACTAATTCTGGCATTCATGGGCTCGAACACCGACCTTGCCGAGAGTGTGGCAGGTTCTCCCGGTTTGGGCGAACATGACCTCATTTCGGCAAAATCACTTGCCCGCGACTGCGGCACGTCGGTTTTCCCCACGGTGCTGATTGTGGAGCCGTCGGGCATTGTCACAAATGTGATGCTCGGATTCAACAACTCGATAGCCGAGGATGTTATACAATCGGTGTCACTCATCCCGTGAGTCGCCGCAACCGAAAAAAATAAAAATAAAATAATAAGTATTATAATGGAAACAGTTTATTTCAAAGGCACACCGTGCCACACCTATGGAGCCGTTCCCGCCGTTGGCGCAAAAGCACCTAATTTTACCCTTGTTACCCCCGAATTGAAGGAGGTTCATGCAACCGACTACAAGGGTAAACGTGTGGTGCTTAACGTGTTTCCCAGCCTTGACACACCTGTGTGCGCTGCCGGAGTGCGCCGCTTCAACAAGGAGGCTTCAACGCTCGACAACACTGTGGTTCTGTGCGTGTCGATGGACCTCCCCTTCGCAGCCGGGCGCTTCTGCACCGCCGAAGGTCTTAAGGATGTGACCCCTGCATCGGCATTCCGTTCTCCCATGTTTGCCGAGGAATACGGGTTGCAGCTTGTCGACGGTCCGTTGGCAGGATTGCTTGCCCGTGCCGTCATCATTCTCGATGAGGATGGCAAAGTGATGTATCGCGACCTCGTTGAGGAAATCACCGAGGAACCGAAATATGACGAGGCACTTCAGGTGCTTCGCCGCTAAAGTTGAGGGGGCCAAACCATTCCGGTAGCATCCCTCCGTTTAGACCCCAAAGGCGGTGTGTCGAAATTTCAACATTTTGGCACACCGCCATTTTTATTTGCTGCGAAGTGGCGCTGATGAAATTGCAGAAGAAGCCGAAATGAGTTAAATTTGTGTATTGAAAAAATGTGTTATGGCAAAAGACAAGCATTCCCATTCCATTAAAACAAACGTTGCCCGTTTGCTCGACAAGGCGAAAATTCCCTACGAGCTTATCCCTTACGAGGTTGATGAGAACAATCTCGCGGCCGACCACGTGGCCGAGGAACTTGGCGAGGATATTAACCGTGTGTTCAAAACTTTGGTTTTGCAGGGGGAATATCCCGGGCGCAACTCAGCACGCTCAAATGCAGCGGGTTATTTCGTGTGTGTGGTGCCGGGAAATGCCGAAGTCGACCTTAAGAAAGCCGCGGCTGCCGCCGGGGCGAAAAAGGCCGATTTGATACCGATGAAAGATTTGTTGCCGCTCACAGGTTATGTGCGTGGCGGCTGCTGCCCCATCGGGATGAAGAAGCCGTTCCCCACATTTTTCCATTCAACGGTGTGCGATTTCGATTCGGTATTTGTCAGCGCCGGGCAGCGCGGATTGCAGGTGAAAATCGCCCCTGATGCCCTCGTGGCATACGTTGGGGGTGAGGTGTGCGATTTAATTAAGGCCGAAGTCGGGGAAGAGGAGGATTTGTCATGAATACGTTCGGCAACATTCTGCGGCTCACCACATTCGGCGAGTCGCATGGCCCGGCGATGGGGGGAGTAATCGACGGCTTCCCCTCGCGGGTGATAATTGACCTTGCCAAGGTGCAGGCCGAGCTCGACCGCCGCCGCCCCGGAGCGTCACCGCTAACGTCGCAGCGCCGCGAGCCCGACGCATTGCAACTGCTGTCGGGAGTCATGGATTATGATGAGGCCACCGGTGAGTTGGCCGCCTTGCATGCCGGTTCGCGCAAGGTGATGACCCTCGGCACATCAATAGGTTTTATCATCCCTAATAAAGACAGCCGAAGCTCCGACTATGATGAGCTGCGCCACATCTACCGCCCGTCGCATGCCGATTTCACATTCGATGCCCGATATGGTGTGCGCGACTGGCGCGGAGGGGGCCGGGCCTCGGGTCGCGAGACCGTAAGCCGGGTTGTGGCCGGAGCTTTTGCACGTCAGCTTCTGGAGCAGAAGGGGATAGCAATTGAATCGCGCATCGCATCGCTGGGGGGAGCGTTGAATCCCGGCGCGCACACGATTGAGGAGATTGTTACGGCTGTTAGGAGCGAGGGGGACAGCGTTGGGGGCACTGTGGAGTGCCGGGTGACCGGTGTTCCCGCCGGAACTGGCGACCCGGTGTTCGGAAAGCTTCAGCAGCGCCTCGCTTCCGCAATGATGTCGATAGGTGGGGTGAAAGGTTTTGAATATGGCATGGGGTTTGAAGGGGTGGAACATCGTGGCAGCGAGGTTGCCGATGAGTTTGCGGTGGCTGGGAACGGCGAGGTTGTAACGGTCTCCAATCATTCAGGCGGCATTCAGGGTGGCATTTCCAATGGGATGGATATTCTATTCAGGGTAGCCGTGAAGCCCACACCTACAATCGGCCGCCCTCTCTCCACGGTTGATGACAATCTTAAAGCCACAACGCTGTGCGCCCGCGGGCGTCATGACGCGGCGATAGTGCTGCGCATCGCTCCGGTGGTTGAAGCGATGGCGGCATTGGTTATTCTCGACCGCATTTTGATGCGCTCCACTAACAGTATTTAATTTGGTAATGGCGCGTTATTATAAGGATTACGCCGCGTTTTTAGCGGAGCTTTTCGAGGGTAAGATGCAGAAACTCACCGTTGATGCGGGTTTCAGTTGCCCTAACCGCGACGGCACCATCGGCCGCGGCGGGTGCGTTTATTGCAACAATGCGTCGTTTTCTCCGGCATTGGGTGCCGGGGCTGTGGCGGCTCAGATTGAACGGGGCAAACGATTTTTCGAGCATAAATATCCCTCGATGCGCTATCTGGCATATTTTCAGAGCTATACCAACACACACGCCCCGGTTGAGGATTTGCTGCGGTTATATCGCGAGGCGCTGTCGGTCGACAAGGTTGACGGACTGATTATAGGCACGCGCCCCGACTGTGTTTCCGACAGTTTGCTTAGCGAGCTTTCGCGCATGGATAAACCGGTGATGATGGAGTATGGCGCCGAAACCACCCACGATTGCACCCTTTCGGCTATTAACCGCTGCCACACATGGGCGCAGACGGTTGATGCCGTGGAGCGCACCGTGAAGGCGGGTTTGCATGCAGGGCTTCATTTTATCATGGGGTTGCCCGGTGAGACGGTGCCGATGATGATGCAGACCGTTGAGCGTCTTGCCACTCTGCCGCTATCAACCGTGAAATTCCACCAGTTGCAGATAATCAAAGGAACGGTTCTCGAACGTGAGACCGTGGCCGGAGCCGACGGGAAGATGAGTTTCCGCGGGCTGGAACTGACCGGATTCACGGCCGACGAATATGTGGCTCTTTGCGTGGAGATTGTGAAAAAAATGAGGGCTCTCTGTCCCGACATGGCGATTGAGCGGTTCACATCACAATCGCCCGACGGGCTGCTTGTGTGGCCCAAATGGGGGTTGAAAAACTATCAGTTCGTGAATTTGCTCAACAACAGGCTTGCCGCCTGCGGCGTTACCCCTTTGGCGTGAATGCCACCCGGCGGTTATAGATGAAATTGCAAAGGGTGTAGATGCACATGCCCAGCAACGTAGCCACTCCATAGCCAGAGAGGGTAAAACCGTAGATATCCCACTCCATTGCTCCAAGCGGTGAGAATGTGGATGTGCCCCACACGAACAGCAGTTGCAGGAGGTAGCATATCCCGAAACCTATCAGGAATTTAATTGCTTCGGCTCCCATATTACCGCTTGACTGAAACACCCACGAGCGATTCCAAAGGAATGAATTTGTCACTCCGGCCACATAGCCGAAGGCATTCGACAGGTAGGGGTTCAGGCCAAGGAGTGATTTGCACACGAAAATCACGGCAAGTGTGACGAGGGTGTTCATCCCTCCCACTATCATATATTTCAGAAAACGGAGCTGTTCGGTTTTATTCATGGCTGTCGGTGTTGTTTTGGTGCTCCTTGTAGGTGTTTTCAGCGTTATTGTTTTCTCTCTCGTTTGCAGAATCGTTTTCAGCCGGGATGTCGTAGCTGAGAACGGGGAGCGACCAGTTCCATCGCAGGGCGCAGGTGCGCAGGGCGATGATAGTGAGTGCGCAGGTGAGCTGCTGTGCAAAAGCGGAGCCTCCCAATGCCAATATGGCCCAATAGGCCAGACCTCCTGCCAGGCATGCCGTGGCATAGATGTCCTTGCGGAAAAACAGGGGCTCCTGATTGATGAGGATGTCGCGCAGCACCCCTCCGAACGAACCTGTGATGCTCCCCATCACAATTGCCACCCACATGGGATAGCCCTCGACAAGCGATTTCTGGATTCCGATAACAACAAACAGCGCAAGGCCGAGCGTGTCGAACACAAACAGCATGCGGTTGTTGCTCACTAATAGTTTGCGGAACAGAATCACCACGGCGAGAGCCGCTCCTGTCACACCGAGATAAATCCATGTCTGCATCCAGAACACATCGATGTTGAGCAGGAGGTCGCGCAGTGTTCCACCGCCTATGGCTGTCACCAGCCCTACGGTGTAGGCACCGAACCAGTCGAAACGGTGAAAGGCGGCCAGGCGGATGCCGCTGATTGCGAAGGCAAACGTGCCGATAACTTCGATGATGAACAGAAAAATCGAGTCCATTGCTTCAGTCGGTGCGGGTGATGTGATTGGCGTTTGAGGTCAGTTGGCCGGATTCTTTGAGTAATAGCGGCAAACCTCGGTGAGCGTGCAGTTCAGGCAGTCGGGGCGGCGTGCTTTGCAAACGTATCGCCCGTGGAGAATCAACCAATGGTGTGCCTTCGGAATAAGTTCGGCGGGGATGTTTTTCACAAGCGCCTTTTCTGTTTCGAGCGGGGTGCGCGAGCCGGTGGTGAGGCCGATGCGTTCCGACACGCGGAACACATGGGTGTCTACCGCCATCGCGGCCTTGTTCCACACCACAGCCAACATCACATTGGCGGTTTTGCGCCCTACGCCTGGAATGCGCATGAGGTCGTCGATGTTGTCGGGAATCTCTCCGTTGAATTCCTCAACAATGGTGCGGGCGGCTCCGAGAAGGGATTTTGTCTTGTTGTTGGGGTAGGAGACTGATTTGATGAGCTCAAACACAGCTTCGGGAGTTGCCGCCGCCAGCGTGGCCGCATCGGGAAATGCCTCGAATAGCGCGGGGGTAATCATGTTCACCCGCTTGTCGGTGCATTGTGCCGACAGGATAACGGCGAGCAGCAGGTGAAACGGGGTGTCGTAGTGGAGTTCCGTTTCAGGTGCGGGAATTGAGCGGTCGAGAAGTTCGAGAGCTCTGCGGTAGCGTTCCTTTATTGTCATTGCTGTGGTGTGTTAGCCTATGATTTGTCGGGTGACATGCATGCCGAGCGCACACAGGATTATGCCTCCGGCCACACTTGCCGCGATGTAGAGTGATGCTTCAAGCCATCGCCCTGCCTGCATGGTGGTCACGCTTTCGAGCGCGAACGCCGAAAAGGTGGTGAATCCACCCAGAAAGCCTGCCACAACCAGCCGGTTGAGCCATGCCGGAGCCTGCATCGCCGCCAACAGGGCGCCGGCAATCCCTATCAACAGGCATCCGGCAAGATTGATGCCGAGGGTAAGATAAATCTTTCCTCCGGCAGCAACCTGAAGCGACTGGATGGCGTAGCGGGTAAGGGCGCCGAGGGCACCTCCGCATGCAACGCTCACAATTTCGGCAAGATGCAACATTGTTGTGGCCTGACGCTGACTTTTATCGGATGCGTGTGACGGCTGTTTCGGTCGGCGGTTATCAGTGGGCGTGGGTGAATTCGCGCAGGAAGCGAACGTCGTTTTCGGAGAACAGGCGCAGGTCGTTGACGCGATATTTCAGGTTGGCGATGCGCTCCACACCCATGCCGAGTGCGTAGCCGTTATATTCTTTAGAATCTATGCCGCATGCGTCGAGAACGTTGGGGTCGACCATGCCGCAACCCAAAATCTCAACCCAGCCTGTGCCCTTGCAGAAACTGCACCCTTTGCCGCCGCAGAGATTGCACGAAATGTCCATCTCGGCCGAAGGTTCGGTGAAGGGGAAGTAGCTCGGGCGGAGACGAATTTTTGTCTCTGCGCCGAACATTTCGCGGGCAAAGTAGAGGAGGGTTTGCTTGAGGTCGGCAAACGATACGCCCTTATCGATGTAGAGACCTTCAACCTGGTGGAAGAAGCAGTGGGCGCGTGCCGAGATAGCCTCGTTGCGGTAAACGCGGCCGGGGCAGAGAATGCGGATGGGGGGCTTGGTGTGTTCCATCACGCGCGATTGCACTGAAGAGGTGTGGGTGCGCAGCAGCACGTCGGGGCTGCGCTGAATGAAGAAGGTGTCCTGCATGTCGCGCGCGGGGTGGTCGGCGGCGAAATTCAGCGATGAGAACACGTGCCAGTCGTCCTCGATTTCGGGACCCTGAGCCACGGCAAACCCGAGGCGGCGGAAAATCGACACGATTTCCTCGCGAACGAGCGACAGGGGGTGACGTGTGCCCAGACGCACGGGTGAGGCCGTGCGGGTGAGGTCGAGCTCGTCAGTTCCATCTTCCTGCAGTTCGGTGGCAGCCTTGAGGGCGTTGATTTTATCGGTGGCGAGGGTTTTGAGTTCGTTGATAGCCATGCCCACGGCTTTCTTATCTTCGGCGGGCACGTTGCGGAAATCGGCCATGAGTTGGTTCACAGCTCCTTTCTTGCTAAGATATTTGAGGCGCAGAGCCTCCACTTCCTCGGCATTGGCAGCCTGAAGTGCTTCAATTTCAGCCTTTAAGGCGGTTATTTTATCTAACATCGGCGTAGTGTCGGTTAAGAGCGTTTTCTAAATTGCAAAATTACAAAATTTTCGGGTTAATTCAGCGGTAAATTGATTTTTGGCGGTTTAGTAGTGCTGTGAATTTGTGAGAGAAAGTAGAATAATGAGTGATAAGAGACTGTTTTAAATTATTTTTGTGTAGGTGTGAAAGTTTATTGCCCCACTGCGGCCTACCTTTGTGTTGTAAATCAGCAACTACAGATTACACTTAAAAATACAGATTATGTACGCCAACAATCTTTTCACCCTCAACAATGTTCCCACCCTCTCCGTGGGTGGGAGATTCAGCGCAGCATCGGCCATGCCGTCATCATCGCAGGAAATTGCCGAAACCGACCGTGTGTTTGTCACCGTGGTGCAGTTCGGCCGCACTGTGATGGAGCACTCTTTCACGGGCTTCAGCTCCTTGCAGGCTTTGATTTCGGTGGTTAAGAACAGCCTGGGGCATGTTTCGGGCTTGGTGAGCGTGAATGTGCGCAACAGCACCCGCGGCTGGGCTTCGCGCCGCACGCTCCGTCTCAACGGCCCGGTGATGAGCATGCTCGCCACGGCCTGATTACTAACAAGTAATAAAAGCAAACGGGAATGCGTCACCCCAAGGGGAGCGCATTCCCGTTTGTTGTACAAATATTTTGTTGTGACTACATGAAGCAGAGGATGAGTGCCTGAGCCGCTACCACACGCAGGAACATGGTGAGGGGGTAGACGGTTGAGTAGGCCACGGCGGGAGCATCGCTGCCGGTTGAGTTGTTGGCGTAGGCGAGGGCCGGGGGATCGGTGTAACCGCCCGACATCATACCCATGATGGTGAGGTAGTTGATTTTGTAGACGCCGCGGGCGATGCAACCAACAATCATAAGGGGAACGAAAGTGATGATAAAGCCCCAGATTACCCACCACATGCCTTGGTAGTTGAACACTGTGTCGGCGAAGCCTTTACCCGCGCCGATGCCCACGGCGGCAAGGAAGAGGCAGATGCCGAGCTCACGGAGCATCAGTGATGCCGACGACGAGGTGTAGGTGACGAGTTTCACTTTATAGCCGAAGCGGCTCAGAAGAATAGCGACAACGAGGGGACCACCGGCCAATCCGAGTTTCATGCCGAAGCCAACGTTGATTGAGCCTACGATGATACCGAACAGAATGCCGATGAAGATAGTCACGAGGTTGGGCTGGTTGAGGCGTTTCATCGAGTTGCCGAGCTTGGAGGCAAGGCGTTCGATGTCGTTGAGGTCGCCTACAACGGTGATGCGGTCGCCCATCTGGAGGCGAAGGCCGGGGGATGCGAGAAGATCCACGCCGGCACGGTTCACGCGTGTGCAGTTCACGTTGTAGCCTTTGTGGAGGCGGAGCGCGCCGAGTGCGGTGCCGTTATATTCGCTGCGGGTGATGAGGATGCGGCGCGAAACAACGTTGGCGGGCGCCACGGCTTCCCATTCCTGGTCGCCCATTTCGATGGGGTGGCCGAGCACAGCCTCGAAGCTGTGTTCATCCTGTGCCGACATAACAACGTAGAGTTTGTCGCCCACATGGATTTCGGTGCTCGATTTGGGGATGATGATGTTCCCCTCCTTATCCATCAGTCGCGAAACAACGAAGTCGCAGTGAATGATGTCGTGGAGTTGCAGGAGCGTTTTGCCGTTAACCAGCTCGTTGGTTACGAGGTAGGAAACGAGGTGGGGTTTCACCTGGCTTTCCTCGGTCTCGCGGTTGATTTGCTCAATTTCATTTTCGATTTTCACACCGAAGATGGCTTTCACCAGCAGAATGGCAGTGATGATGCCAAGCACGCCGAGGGGGTAGGCGGCGGCATAGCCCATCGACATGGTGTTGACGGCCTCAAGGTCGTTGCCAACTGCCTGCTGGGCGGCTGCAAGGCCGGGGGTGTTGGTCACCGCACCCGACATAACACCCACCAGGGCGTTGATTGATGTGGTGCCGTCGATGTAGTAGATGCCGATTACAATTGCCACGTTGAGCAATATGCCGAGCACCGCAAGCATGTTGAGCCTCACGCCACCTTTTTTGAACGACGAGAAGAAGCCGGGGCCTACTTGCAGACCGATGGCGAAGATGAACAGAATCAAACCGAACTCGCGCACGAACTTGAGCACTTCGGGCTGCACTTCATAGCCGAAATGGCCCATGAGGATGCCCACGAACAACACGAAAGTTACTCCAAGCGATACGCCCCAGAATTTGATTTTTCCCAGATAGATGCCTGTGGCAATCACAAACGACAGCAGCACCAAAGTTGCAGCAAGCGATGTGTTGCCGGGCCACAGGAGCTCTTGCAAAAATTCCATTGTTATTATCTTTTTACCTTAAATGATTGATTCGTAGAATAGTAGGAACTGATTTGCTAATTCGGGTGCAAAGTTACGGCTTTTTTCCGACATTAGCTCAATCCCCTGCCGTCAATAATGGAATTTTTTCTGTAATCACCGGCAAATAACGGGCAAGCGTTGAAAACAGCAGGTTTTTGTTGTTGCGGACGGTGCGGGAAGGGGGTCAGAGGGCGAGGCGGAGGAGGGCGGTGGGGGAGTCGACGATGTGGTCGGCATAGTGGTCGCGCAGCTCGGTGATGGAGCGGAACCCCCATGTGACACCGGCCGATTCAACGCAAGCGCGCCGTGCAGTGTCCATGTCGATGCCCGAGTCGCCAACATAGAGCACTTCGGCTTTGGGGGTTGGGCGCTTGCCGAGAATCTCAAACACGATTGAGGGGTCGGGTTTGACGGGAATACCCTCCTTTTGCCCTTCTACTGCAGCCCAGGGGATGTTGGGAAAATAGTGGTTCACAAGTTCCTCAACGGCTTTCTGATATTTGTTGGAGGCCACGGCCACGGCGATGCCACGTTCGGTGAGCTGCTCAAGCAGTTCGGGAATGCCGGGGTAGGGTTCGGTGGCGTCGGTCATGTGCTCGCCGTAGTATTCCTTGAAATATCCGCGCATCACTTCAATCTGTTCGGGGGTGCGGGAGCTTTCGGGGAGCACCCGCTCGAGAAGTTTTGAAACTCCGCTGCCAACGAATTTGGGGTAGGAGGTTATGGGATGCGTGGGGAACCCGCATTGGGTGAGGGCGAAGTTGGCGGCCGCTCCAAGGTCGGCGATGGAGTTGATTAGGGTGCCGTCGAGGTCGAAGATGACGAGTTGTTTCATAGGAGAACTTGTGGGGTAATGGGTTGAGAGGTTGGGGTCAGAAGGGGTAGCCCACGGAGAAGTGGAACGACACATCTCGTTGCCAGCTCGGGTTGAAAATGGGCCAGCGTTCCTGGTTTTCGGCCGGGTTGTGGGCTTTCACACCCATGTCGAGTCGCAGCAGGAAGTAGTTGAAGTCCATTCGCAGGCCGATGCCGTAGGCGGCCGCTATCTCTTTATAGAACGATTTGAAACGGAAAACGCCTGCGGGCTGGGTGGGATAATTCCTGATAGTCCAGATGTTGCCGGCATCGATGAAAACTGCGCCCTCAAACACCCAGAACAGTTTGTTGCGATATTCGAGGTTGAGAATCAACGATATGTCGCCGCACTGGTTGATGAAGTCGGTCACCGAGTTGCGCGAGTCGTAGGCTCCCGGGCCGAGAGTGCGCACGCTCCAGCCTCTCACACCGTTGGCGCCTCCGGCGTAGAAGCGTTTCTCGAAAGGCACCATCGACGAGTTGCCGTAGGGAAATGCGATGCCCCCTCCGGCGTGGAACGACAGGGAGTTGCGGTCGGTGAAGCGGTGATTGATTGTGTAGTCGATTTCCCCCTTGAGATACTGGGCATACTGGATGCCGAAAATCTTGTAGGCCTCATCCTCGCGCTTCTGGTTGGAAATCGACGAGAGGGCATAGAGGAGCGCACCGGCGGTTTCGGCCGACGCTCTCACGGTGAACGTGTTGATTTGCGGCGACACACGCTCGAAGGTTGTGGCCGCGGGGCGTTTGTTGGTGTGATACCACGTGTAGCCCATGCGCATGATGAAGTGGTCCTCATAGCTGTAGCGCAGCAGGGGGTTGTCGGGCGCTATGTTGTCGATGAAGTCGATGGTCGACTTGGGGAGGTTCACCACATTGATGTCGATGAGGTCGAAGGTGCGGCGTGTGGTGTTGGTGCGGTTGGCCCATTTGTAGCGCCATGCTCCGCCGGCGATAATGCGGGTATATTCGGGGCGTTCCTGCCTCATGAAGGTTATGGCAAATTCTGTTGAGGCTCTCATGCGCTGCTTGAACGACGATTTGAGAAACGGCGCCATGAATTTTGGGAAGGTGATGCCTGCCTCGGCAGCAAGTTCGGTGTAGCAGTCGTTGATGAGGTTGTCGAATTCGCCCGACAGACTCTCGTAGGCACCGCGGAGCTTGAACGACAGCACCTCACCGTGGCGGGCGAGATTGCGGTGCTGGTAGGTGACTCCACCCCCAACGCCGAAATCGCCTTCGGAGTTGGTGCCCTCGAGTTCGAGCGTCACACCCATCTTTTTTGTACGCGATAGCAGGATGTAGGCATCGAGCGCCTGCATGTCACCGATGTGACCGGCAGGCCGCGTGAGAATGTTGACGTAGCGCAGAATGGCCAGGCGGTTGAGCGATTCGTAGGTGCGGTCGATTCCCGATGTGCTGTAGAGCTGCCCGGGGCGGATGAACACCTGTTCGGCAACGGTGCCGGGGGTGAGGTAGGGGTCGGGCCCGTAGAGAATTTCCAACCCGTTGTAGTTCACCGTGTCGCGGTCGGCAAACTTGAAGTCGCCGGTTTCATCACCCGGCGAAAAGTCGGTGACCACCACCACTTTGCGATAGACATATTGACGGTGTGAGCTCAGGGCGGCGAGCACCTGCTCGGCAACCGGGGGAGCGAGGTTCAGATTCCTCCCGGTGGTGTCGGGAGGAGTGGGGTTGCGCAGCACCATCGTGAGGTCAACGGCTTTTGAACCGGCTATGGTGTCGGCGATGAAGCCGATATATTCCTTTGTGAAGGAGAAATAGCCGTTCTCGCGCAGTTTTTCGGCAATGGCGGCCCGCTGTGCGTCGAGGTCGTTGAGGTTCAAGGGGGCTCCCGGTTGAACGGGGAGCGACAGGCTATCGGCAAGCACAAGGCGGCGCAGTGCCGAATCCTCGATTTCGTAGGTGAGTGATGAGATAAGGTGGGATGCGCCGGGATAAAGCCGGTAGGTGACATTGATTTTCTTATCCTTTGGGCTTACGGCATCATATTCCACGCGGGCATCGTTGTAGCCACGGTTCACCAATGCAAGTTTCAGCTGACGGGCCGACTGCTCGGTGAGTGTGGAATCGTAGATAACCGGCTGCTCCCCGATTTTTTGCAGCCAGCGGTTGAAACGGCCTGTGGAGTCGTTGCCCGAAAGGTTGTAGATGCCAAGCTGCAGCCGGGCGAACCCGAGCACCTTGTGGTTGGGTGTCTGACGCAGATAGTTATAGAGGCTGCGTCCCGAAACGCCCGAGGTGTCCTCCACCGCGATGGTCACTTTGTCGAGCAAGTAGCTCCCCTGTGGCACATGACGCGTGGAGCTGCACCCGGCCAAAGCCAGGGCAGCTGCCAGCGCTATGAGTAGAATGTGGAGATGTTGTGTTCGACGGGCCACGCGGGGTGTGGATTTTTTTTGGGCGTTGTCAGTCCATGAGTTTGCGGTAGCGGCGGCGCGGGGGCTCCTTGCCTCCGTTCTGGGCTTTCTTGTAGGCTTCGTAATCGGAGTAGGAGCCTTCGTAGAACACCACTTTGCCGTCACCCTCAAACGAGAGGATGTGGGTGCAGATGCGGTCGAGGAACCAGCGGTCGTGGCTCACGACAACGGCGCATCCGGCAAATGCCTCCAGACCCTCCTCAAGGGCGCGGAGTGTGTTCACGTCGATGTCGTTGGTAGGTTCGTCGAGCAGCAGCACGTTCCCCTCCTCTTTCAGAGCCATAGCCAGATGGAGGCGGTTGCGTTCACCACCCGAGAGCACGCCGATTTTCTTTTCCTGGTCGGCGCCGGCGAAGTTGAATTTCGACAGGTAGGCGCGGGCGTTGACGTCGCGGCCACCCATGCGGAAGCTTTCTACACCTTGCGAAATCACCTGGTAGACCGAGTGGTCGGGCACGAGGTCGTGGTGACGCTGGTCAACGTAGGCAATCTTTACGGTTTCGCCAACGTCGAATGTGCCCCCGTCGGGTTGCTCCTGCTGCATGATAAGGCGGAACAGGGTTGTTTTGCCGGCACCGTTGGGGCCGATAACACCCACAATGCCGTTGGGGGGGAGGGTGAAGTTGAGGTCCTTGAAGAGGAGTTTTTTGCCAAACGATTTTTCAAGGCCGCTGGCTTCGATAACCTTGTTGCCCAGGCGGGGACCGTTGGGAATGAAGATTTCGAGGCGTTCCTCACGCTGTTTCTGGTCCTCGTTGAGCAGGCGGTCGTAGCTCGACAGACGGGCTTTACCCTTTGCCTGACGTGCTTTGGGTGCCATGCGCACCCATTCGAGTTCGCGCTCCAGGGTTTTGCGGCGTTTGCTTGCCTGCTTCTCCTCCTGGGCCATGCGTTTTGTTTTCTGGTCGAGCCACGAGGAGTAGTTGCCCTTCCAGGGGATACCTTCGCCGCGGTCGAGCTCAAGAATCCAGCCGGCCACGTGGTCGAGGAAGTAGCGGTCGTGGGTGATGGCGATTACAGTGCCGGGATATTGCTGCAGGTGCTGTTCGAGCCAGTCGATTGATTCGGCGTCGAGGTGGTTGGTGGGCTCGTCGAGCAACAGCACGTCGGGCTGCTGAAGGAGCAGGCGGCAGAGAGCCACACGGCGGCGTTCACCACCCGAGAGGGTGTCGACTTTCTGGTCGTCGGGGGGGCACTGCAGGGCATCCATAGCACGTTCGAGCTTGGAATCGATGTTCCATGCGTCGGCGGCATCGAGGGCATCCTGAAGTTCACCTTGACGTTGGATGAGGGCATCCATCTTGTCGGGGTTCTCAAGCACGTCGGGATCGCAGAAAGCGGCGTTCACCTCGTCGAACTCCTTGAGGAGATCCATCACCGGCTGCACGCCTTCACGCACGCATTCGATAACGGTTTTCTCGGGGTCGAGTTTCGGTTCCTGTTCGAGGTAGCCTACCGAGTAGCCCGGCGAGAACACCACTTCGCCCTGATAATCCTTGTCGATGCCGGCGATGATTTTCAGCAGTGATGATTTACCCGAGCCGTTCAGACCGATGATGCCGATTTTGGCGCCGTAGAAGAACGACAGGTAGATGTTTTTGAGAACTTGTTTCTGGGGAGGATAGGTTTTCGATACGCCTACCATCGAGAATATGATTTTTTTGTCGTCGGGGTTGGGTGCTGCCATGAATTATGGTTTTCGGTTGTTTGATTTTCTGTTTTTTTTTGATGATTTGCCTGCCGCAGGGTGATGCGGGGCACAGGTGCGCGCAGGGTTAGTGATTACTTGCGCGGGCCGCGGCGCTGTGGTGCAAACTTAACGGGGTAGTCGCAACGCACTTTGGCCGAGAGGATGTTGTTGAGCTTCGACTTGATGAGCTGCTTGCGGATGAGGGAGATGTGGTCGATGTAGACTTTCCCCTCCAGATGGTCGCATTCGTGCTGCACAATGCGGGCCAGGAATCCTTCGATTTCCTCCTCGTGGGGCTGGAAATCCTCGTCGAGATAGCTCAGGCGGATGTGCTCTACGCGCTTCACATCCTCACTCAGCCCGGGGAGGCTCAGGCACCCTTCGCTGCGGCTCACCGGATCGCCGTCGAGCACTTCGATGCGGGGATTGATGAGCGCTTTTTTCCAGCCGTCGCATTCGGGGAAATTTTCGGCCAGAGGCGATGCGTCGATTACCACAATTCGGTCGTTGCGCCCGATTTGCGGTGCTGCGAGTCCAACCCCCTCCGAGGCATACATGGTTTCAAACATGTCGGCCACAAGTTTTTTGAGGTCGGGATAGCCGGGTTCGATGTCGGTTGATATGTTGCGGAGCACGGGGTGTCCGTAGAGATAAACGGGTAGTTTCATGAAACTGTGTTGATTTTTTTCGGGGTGATGGAATGAGAGATTATGGAATGTGCGCATGGTGCGGTGGCCGTCGCCGTCAGCGGGAGGCTGCCATGTCGCGGCTGCGCAGATAGTCGTTGAGGATGATTGAGGCGGAAATCTCGTCGACAATGGCCTTGTCGCGGCGCGCCATCTTGCGCATTCCCCCGTCAATCATGGCGCGGTGGGCGAGCACTGAGGTGAACCGCTCGTCGAAAAATTCCACGGGGATTTCGGGGAGCACTTTTTGCAACCGCGCGATTCCGGGCTTTATGTAGCGCATCGATTCCGACTCCTCGCCACGCACGGTTTTGGGGAGCCCTACGATGATGCGTTCAACCGGTTCGGTGGCGGTGTAGGTTTTCAGAAACGCCTCAAGTTTGCTTGTCTCAACCGTTGTGAGGCCGTTGGCGATAATCTGCAACGTGTCGGTCACGGCAATGCCGCAACGTTTTTTTCCGTAGTCGATGGCCAACAGTCTTTTCACAATGCAAATTTAAGAAAAAAATCCCATTGGAGCTATTGGCGCCTGCGGTTGCGGTGATAACGGAGGGGATGCTTTGAAACTTTTTCTCTCGCCGTGTGTTATTATCAGTAGAAAACGGGATTTGAAACGGGTCGCCCGACCCGACACCAATCCCGCAGCCGGCTGCCGGTGGGCTAAT
This sequence comes from uncultured Muribaculaceae bacterium, assembly GCA_910586565.1. GTDB lineage: Bacteria > Bacteroidota > Bacteroidia > Bacteroidales > Muribaculaceae > UBA7173. The sequence goes on from CAJUIT010000014.1 coordinate 41,276, forward strand.
GCTGCCGCAGCAAGGCGAATGTTTATTGATTGTTCAACATTTATTTATAGAGGAATTATGACACACCGCAGGAATGAAGGCGGGAAAGGGAAAACAAGTATGTGGATCTACTTCGGAGTGGGCATTCTCATTCTGTTGTTGATTGTGTGGCTCACCATCGCCGATTTCAACGGCGACACCGATGTGGCGGCCATGATTACCGCGCTCCCGCGATAGCACGGCTTTGTGGATGTGTCATAATGGCTCGTCTGGGTCGTCGCTTGCGGGATTCGGTCTCGGTCACGTACTACAGTACGCTCCCATCGACCACACCCACAAGCTCCTACCATCCAAACCATTCTGACAGCACCCTCCCTGCTTAGACCTTAAAGGCGGTGTGCCATGAATTTTGACACACCGGCCGATTTGAAATTAATGATGTTAATGATAATGAAAAAAGAGATGCAACGCCATGCGCTGCATCTCTTTTTTCGTTCGATTGATGTGCTGATTATTCGGCAACCACTTCGAAGGGGATTTCAACCGACACTTCCTTGTGGAGGTTGATTTTGGCGGTGTATTTGCCAAGTTCCTTAACGGGTTCCTTGAGCACGATGATTTTACGGTCGATGTTGTGGCCGAGTTTTTCGAGAGCTTCAGCAATCTGAATGTTGTTGACAGAACCGAAGATGGTGCCGGTGGCAGAAGCTTTGGCGCCGATGGTGAGAGCCACGTCGGCCAGCGAAGCTGCAACGGCTTCGGCGTCGGCCTTGATTTTGGCGAGCTTGTGGGCGCGCTGACGCTGGTTCTCCTCAAGCTGCTTGAGGTTAGAGGCGCTGGCGATCACGGCTTTGCCCTGGGGGATGAGGTAATTGCGGCCGTAACCGTCCTTTACTTCAACGATATCGTCCTTGTAGCCAAGGTTCTGGATATCTTCTTTCAATATAATTTTCATAATTGGATGTCAGTGTTGGGAAAACGGTTATGGTTTCGATTATTTCATGAGGTCGGTCACGAAGGGCAGGAGAGCCAGGTGACGGGCGCGTTTCACAGCCTGAGCAACACGACGCTGGAATTTCAGCGAGGTGCCGGTGATGCGGCGGGGAAGGATTTTGCCCTGCTCATTGAGGAATTTCTTGAGGAATTCGGGATCCTTGTAATCGATGTATTTGATGCCGCTGCGTTTGAAACGGCAGTATTTTTTCTTCTTAACATCCACTGACAGCGGAGTGAGATAACGGATTTCTGATTGAGTCTGTGCCATGATTTAGTCCTCCTTGTTTTCTACGGTTTCTTCTTTGGGTGCGTTGGCTTTGGCAGCCTTGAGGTTGCGACGTTTTGCAGCATATTCAGCGGCATATTTGTCGTTGCGGAACACGAGGAAGCGAATCACGCGCTCGTCGCGGCGGAATGCTGTCTCGAGTTTCTTAACCAAAGTGGGGTCGCCGTCAAATTCAACGAGCGAGTAGAACCCGGTTGACTTTTTCTGGATGGGATAGGCGAGTTTGCGCAGACCCCAGATTTCTTCGTTCACGATAGTTGCACCGTTGTCGGTGAGCACTTTGGTGAACTTTTCTACCGCTTCCTTCATCTGAGCATCAGACAAAACGGGAGTTAAAATGAAAACGGTTTCGTAGTGGTTCATTTGTAACTTAATGAAGATTAAAAAGTTAATTGTTTCTGGTTGCCCGGCGCATGGCCAAGCGGGTGCAAAGTTAGTGATTTTCTCCGGTTTGGCAAAATCATTGTGAGCCAATGCAAAGAAAAAAATCGCATTGCCCGGCAAAAGCCTTTTGCAAACGCCCTCTTAATATTTCAACGCACCTCTCCAAGGTTGCGTTGAGTGCGCAGTTCGTATTGGCAGTGTATCAAAATTCATGACACACCCTCTTTCCCAACGACCCCGTGGCCTCCTACCACTTGCGGATGAGGTGATGATGCAGGGGGCTCAACGCTATGTGTGTGGATGCAACGAGAGGCTGTCTGAGCTTGTCAGACAGCCTCTCGCGGTTGGTTGTAAGTTATCGGTGTGATTAGCGAACCATCACTTTCTCTACAGCCGAGCCGGTGCGGCGGATGTAGATGCCGGGGGTGAGGTTGTTGCCGTTTACTTTCACGCCCTGGAGGGTGAAGTATTCGGTAGCGGCAACGTTGTTTTCGGCTGTTGCGATGGTGATTGCCGAGTTGCCTGCGCTGAGGTCGACGGTGCGGGTTTCCGACCATGCGCTTTCGTTCCATTCGTCGGCGTTGGCGGGCACGGCTTTCACGCGGTAGTCGAACACGCCGTTTTCGGTGAGACCTGTAACGGTGTGGCTCATGTCGGTGATGCCGGTGATGGTGCGGGCGGTTGCGTCGCCGCTTTCAGCAGGAGCTTTTGAGGGAGCCTTTGCAAGCTCGGTGGCGTCGCCGGTGTAGACGGTAGCGCGGGTGATGTAGAAACGCTTTTTGTTGGCAACAGTCTCAAATTTGATTTGAACCTGCTGGTTGGCGGGAGCACTTAGAGTCACGCAATAGTCGGCGTAAGATTCGGTGAGGGCCACGGTTTCTGTGTCAACGGCTGTTCCCGCAGCGTTGAGCAGGCTGATTTTAGCGGAAGCTGCGTCGCCTGTCCATGATTTGCTGTTGAAGTGCACGGTAACCAATCCTTCATCGGTGGTTTTGAACGAGGGGGATGTTACCGAGCCGGTTTTCTTGCTTGCGCCAAGCTTGATGCCATCGGCGACAACGCCGCCATACCATTCATAGCTGCCTGCGGCAGTCCAGGAGGTCTCGCCGGTTGTGAAGTCCTCGTCGAGTACCATTTCGTAGGTGATGTCGCGGTGGGTGGTGATTTCGAGGGTGTAGGTAACGCCGGTTTCGGGTGTGTGTGCCCAGTTGGCGGTGAAGCCGGTGGTTGTCAGGTCGGTGTGGTCGGAAAGTGCGGGGGTGCTCACTGCGGGGAGTGCGGCTTTCATGAAGCGGAACGACACCGTGCCGTTGTTGTTGCGGGTGATGTCGGTCACGGGCTTGCCCATGAGATTGCCGGTGTTCACCTTTGCAGCGGGAACAGATTCGTCGGTGAGTTCGTTTGCGCCTCCATAGGGCCAGAGGTCGCCTTTCAGGCTGGCATCGTTTATGACATAGTACACCTCGCCATAATAGGTGAGTTTATCCATCTTCAGGTCGTTGTCGGCCGGAATGAGTGTCATGCGCTGGGGGTCGGCGTAGTCGTTCACCTCGTTGTTAGTCCATGCATAAGCATCGTAGGTTACGTGAGTAATCATCATTCCCTCGGTTGCGATGTACTTGTCCCATCCCTGCTGCGCGCGGTTTTCGAGGATATAGTATTCGTCGGGGTCGGCATCGTTGGTTATGCGCACGGCGCGGTCGGTGTCGATGTTCTTCTGATTGAACACCGGGAGGGTGTAGTCGGTGGCGGGGGTAGCCTCCTCGATTTCAATCCAGCCCATGAATTCTTTTTCGTAGGCTGAATAACCGATGGGGGTGTAGCCGTCGTCGTTGTAGGAGCCCTGGTCCATCAGCGACCATGAGCCCATGCCGAAATTGCCCGAATAGTTAGTGTCGTAGAAGTCGGGCAGTCCCAGGCAGTGGGAAAATTCATGACAGAATGTGCCGATGCCGTCAATTTGGGAGAGGTCAGAGCCGTTGAGCTCGTTGAATACGGCGAAGTCGCTGATTGTCACGCCGTCTAGTGAGATATTCTTTCCGTAATCGGAACCTGAGAGGCTCCATCGCATAGGCCACACTGAATCTTCGGCGTCATCTTCGTAGGATGATGCTTCGCCGTCGCCGGCATATAGCACAATCACCACGTCGCACATGCCGTCGCCATCGTTATCGTAGTCCTTGAAATTAATCTTCGAGTTGAGGCCCTGGCAGGCTTCGGCAACCATTTTGCCGACACCTTTGTCATCGCCATAATAATCGTTGCCTCCGTAGGTGACGCGGTTGTTGTCGAGAGTGATGGGGCCGTAGATGTCGAACTGCGGGGTATATTTGCCGTTTGATTGGTCAGCGAAGTATTGGCGGGCGCTTGTCTCTCCCGACGAGAAGAAGTCGGTGAAAGTTTGTGCGGCATTTGCTCCGTCGCGGAAATCATAGTCTTTGTAGGCTACCAGCAGGATGGGCACGCGGGGTGAGCCGGTGTTGGGCACCTGCGAAGCCTTCTGCGCGGGAGCCTTTGCGGCTGCTCGGCGGCGTGCGGCTGCTTTTCGTGCGATATTTGTTGCCGAAACATTCTCGGCGTTTGCTTCGAGGAATCGTGCCTCGGCTTCAGTGCGGGAGCCGGGGTTGTGGGCGGTGATGGCCGACACGCCTTGGGGAGTCATATATTTATATGACCCGTCGGCGGCGCGGCTCACGGCCAGACCGTCGGTGGTGATGAGGGTGTGGAAATGTTCGTCGCCCATGCGCTGCAGTGTGACGGTTGTGCCGTCGGGCTGGGTGAAAGTGTGGCGCCCCGGCTTGGCGGGGATTGCGAGCGCTGCCGCGCTCACGCCAAGTGCGATTGATGCACTGATTAAAAATCTCTTCATTGGTAGTTTTTTAGTGAGGTTAAACCCTTCTTGGTGTATTTACATTTGTGATTGGCTATGGTCGGGCGGTTTTCTGCATTGGAGAAGGTTTGCTCCTCCCCCCCGATGCTTTCTGACAGCCGCGCAACCAACAAAGTTAGTCCACCGTGCGCCAACTGCCAAGCGTATATAGATAAAACTGCGGTCGATGTAGCTTATTTGGCTACATTCGGCCGCAGATGATGCTTTTCTTAACTGATTGTGATGATTCGGACGGCTTGAGAAAGCCTGCGGGATTCGGCTCAGTTGGCGCAGAATCCGCCCAATGCCACCGGGAGGGTGGGAGCGCAGCTGTAGGCGCGTGAAAATTGCCTGAGGAAGGCGATTGTTGATTTGCGGGGTGCCGGTTGGCGACGGTGGGAGAGGGGTTCGGCTGTTTGCATTCCGGCGTTTTTTGTGGGGGTAGAGATATTCTTCATAGGCACGATGTGGAGAATGGCGGAAGTGCCCGTGCTCGACGGGCGGGTTAAACAGTGGTTGATTTGTTGAATGCAGGCTAAGTTTTTAATTGCCATGCAACTATATAACGCTTTTCGGTGCTATTTATTTTGCGGTATGTGAAAATTTATTTTGCCATAGGTGCGGAATGTTGTCAACGCTTAATGCGGGGCTTTATTGTGTGTGTTATGCTGAAAAAATATTAAACAGGGGCAGATGCGTTTGGCGGTTAGGAAAATAAACCTTATCTTTGCATTACATAAAAACAATGGAAGCGGATGGCGAGACGAGTGGCCGCCCTATTCCGATAAAATCAATCAAAAAACACAATTAATCATTTAACCCGATTTAGCCTATTGCATTAACTCTACTTAATCTTTTAACACACTCTCGACACAATGCAGAAAATGACCCAGCTCACCGACGAGAAGTTGGTAACCGCTTATGCAGCCGGTGACAACAAAGCTTTCGATGCTTTGCTCCGCAGACATGAAAGCCGCGTATTCACCTACATTCTGAACATAGTTAAAAACAAAGATGTGGCCGACGATATCTTTCAGGAGACGTTCGTCAAAGCCATCATGACAATCAAGCAGGGCCGCTACACCGATGCCGGCAAGTTCTCGGCATGGATTACGCGAATAGCCCACAATCTTATCATCGATTATTTCCGTCAGGAGAAAAGCGAGAACACCGTGTCGGTCGACAACGACGACACCGATGTGCTCAACCGTCGCGACCTCAGTGAGGAGAATATTGAGGATGTGCTCGTTACCGGGCAGATTAACACCGACGTGCGCCGCATCATGGAGTCGCTCCCTGACTCGCAGCGCGAGGTGCTCGAAATGCGGTTCTACCGCAACATGAGCTTCAAGGAGATTGCCGAAGTGACCGGTGTGAGCATCAACACCGCCCTTGGCCGCATGCGTTATGCCGTTCTCAACATGCGCCGCATCGCCGCCGACAAAAACATCGTTCTCACCCGCTGATGCCATTTTGTGCATTGTGAGGGGTGAATGCGAACAGTGTCCCCAATGTCGGTAGCATCGGAATCCCCGTTTTCGGAAGCATTAATTCTCGATAAAACTTTTTGCAAGGCGGTGTGTCAAAATTCATGACACACCGCCTTTTAGGTCTAAGCGGAGAGGGTGAAGTAGGAGTGGCTCCTGCTATTCGAGCCATTATGACACACCCGCTTGTGTCGGCTTGAAACGGCTTTTTGCGATTTTCCGGCAGATATTCGGTTAAAAAAGATGCGGGGAATTGAAGATGTGTCGGGGAAATTTATTACTTTTGTAAAAATTTGGATAAGTATGGCCGGCGAGTTTCAGCAAACCATTGACCGCATAAATGCCAAGTCGCAGATTCTGTTGAAGCGATACGCTTTGATTGAAAAGGCGCGTGCCGAGGCTGCGAGGCGCATAGGGGAGCTTGAAGCTGAAGTCGACACCTTGAAAAAGGAGAACGGAAAGCTTCACACCGAAGTGGAATTTCTGAAAATCGCAACCACTATCGCCCCCGACAGGGCCGATGTGGCGGCAACGCGGGCACTGCTTACCGAATTGGTGCGGGAAATCGACAAGTGTATCACTGAGCTTAATGACTGACTCTCCCGTAGGATTCGGCGCCACAGAGGGCGCTCCGCCGGCCCAACCAGGGCATCGGCGACAGCAAGCCCGGCAGCCGATCATGTGATATCACTATGAATGATAAACTGAACATAACCATACGCATTGCCAATCAGGCGCCGATTCCGTTGGCTATCAACCGCAGCGATGAGGAGGTGATTCGTATGGCCGAATATAACGTCAACAGGCTCTGGAACTCGTGGAGCACGAAGTTTAAAAGCAAATCGTCAAACGAGGTGCTTGCTATGGTGGCGTTCAGGTTCGCCGAACTGTTCTACACTCAAAGCGCAGTGACCCAGGAACTGCAAACCACACTGGAAGCGTTTGAGAGTAAGCTCGACGATATTTTGCTCGATGTGGGGGAACCCGCGGCGGGCGATGTTCCGAAATGATTCTCACTTTCAACCGGTGTTGTGAGGCAGAGGCCCGGGCGGTTGAAAATGAATTGTCGGTTTTGACATTATTAATAAGATTTCCCGCGCGAAACTTTCACCGCCGGGCCATGCAGTACCGTGAAGCCTAAAAGCTCAGGGTCGCCGCTGGTCGGGGCAGAAAGATTCGGCGCGATTTTTTTTGTTTCCACCCGCTGCAACGGGGCGTCGGAAACAAGTTTTTTCTACCATGAACCCAAATCAAATTAATAACTAACATAAACATCAATAAGTCAATAAAATGATTCTTTACGGTTTATTAATATTCGTGGTGGCTGCAATCATAGGTTGCGTTGTCACCATGCTTGTGCAGCGAGCCACCGGCCGCAGCCGCGCCAAAACAATCATTGAGGAAGCCAACCGTGAGGCGGAGGTAATCCGCCAGAAAGAGCTTCTGAAAGGGCGCGAGGAGAGCATCAAAATCAAGGATGATGCCGAGCGTCAGGCCAATCAGCGCATGTCGAAAGTGCAGTCGGCCGAGTCGAAAATGAAGCAGCGCGAAATGCAGCTTAACCAGCAGCAGAGCGAGAACCAGCGTCAGCGCAACGAGCTCGACGCCGTTCGCCAGCGTCTGTCGGCCGAGGAGTCGGTGCTCGAAACCCGCAAGGAGGAGCTCGACAAGCTGAAACGTGTTGCGCAGGACACACTGGAGCACATCTCCGGCTTGTCGTCCGACGAGGCAAAGGAGAAACTCATCGAATCGCTCAAGGATGAGGCCAAAACCGCTGCCGCACAGTATATCAACGAAATCATGGACGAGGCCAAGATGACCGCCAACAAGGAGGCTAAACGCATTGTAATCCAGTCGATTCAGCGCGTTGCCACCGAGGCTGCCATCGAGAACTCCGTCACAGTGTTCCACATCGATTCCGACGAAATCAAAGGGCGCATCATCGGTCGCGAAGGGCGCAACATCCGTGCCCTCGAGGCCGCAACGGGGATTGAAATCATCGTTGATGACACCCCCGAGGCAATCGTGCTCTCTGGCTTCGACCCCGTGCGCCGCGAAATTGCCCGTCTGGCTCTGCATCAGCTCGTTGCCGACGGCCGCATTCACCCCGCGCGCATCGAGGAGGTTGTGAACAAAGTGCGCAAGCAGATTGAGGAGGAGATTGTGGAAACCGGCAAACGAACCGCCATCGACCTCGGCATCCACGGCCTTCACCCCGACCTTATCCGCATGATTGGCAAAATGAAATATCGCTCGAGCTATGGCCAGAACCTTCTGCAGCACGCCCGCGAAACCGCCAATCTCTGCGCAATCATGGCTTCGGAACTCGGCCTGAATCCCAAGAAAGCACGCCGTGCAGGCTTGCTCCACGACATAGGCAAAGTGCCCGACGAAGAGCCCGAACTGCCCCACGCAATCCTCGGCATGAAGATAGCCGAGCGCTGCAAGGAGAAACCCGAAATCTGCAACGCTATCGGTGCCCACCACGATGAGATTGAACAGACTACCTTGCTGGCCCCCATCGTGCAGGTGTGCGACGCAATCTCCGGTGCACGTCCCGGTGCACGCCGCGAAATCGTCGAGGCCTACATCAAGCGTCTCAACGACCTTGAGCAGCTTGCACTTTCCTATCCCGGCGTAATCAAAACCTACGCCATCCAGGCAGGCCGCGAGCTCCGCGTGATTGTTGGTGCCGACAAGATTGACGATGCCGAAACCGAAAACCTCTCCAACGAGATTGCAAAACGCATCCAGGATGAAATGACCTATCCCGGTCAGGTGAAGATCACCGTAATCCGCGAGACACGTGCCGTAAGTTTTGCAAAATAAAAGTGACCCGTGCGGCCCACCTGTTCGGCCGCGCAGTCGCGTAACTCTTTAAAAGGAGGTTAAATGTCAAAATCAGACAACAATATAAAGAAAAGCTGCTGTGGGTCGGGATGTCCCGGATGCCCCAATGCCGAAGGGTGCGACAAAGATTGCTCGCGCCGTGAGGGTGGCTGCGAAAAAGCCTGTGGCGATGGCGCCGAGGCCGATTCGGGTGCTCCCTGCCGTGGCGGAGGGTGCGGCGGCTGCGGTGGAGGTTGCTCCTCCATCCGCGGCAAGCTCCACAGCTTCAACTACTTCGAGGATATCCCCGGCGGTTATGCCGACGACGATATGGTTGAGGTGCAGTTCAAGAACACCCGCAAGGGGTTCTATGTCAACTCTGCCAACATCCCTCTCGAAGTGGGCGACATGGTGGCTGTGGAGGCAGCCCCCGGCCACGACATAGGGCAGGTGTCGCTCACCGGAGCCCTTGTGAGGCTGCAGATGCGCAAGGCCGGCATCAAGCCCGATGCCGAGAAGCACCGCGTGTTCCGCAAGGCCAAGCCCTCCGACCTCGAGCGCTATGAGAAAGCCAAAGCGCTTGAGAACGACACCATGATTCGTGCGCGAAAAATCGCGTCGAGTCTGCAACTCAACATGAAAATCGGCGATGTGGAATATCAGGGAGATGGCAACAAAGCCATTTTCTACTACATAGCCGACGAACGTGTGGATTTCCGACAGCTCATAAAGGTGCTTGCCGAAACCTTCAAGGTGCGCATCGAGATGAAGCAGATCGGTGCCCGTCAGGAGGCGGGGCGTATTGGCGGTATCGGTCCGTGCGGACGCCCACTCTGCTGCACCACATGGATGACCAACTTCGTGAGTGTATCGACCGGAGCTGCCCGCTTCCAGGATATATCGCTCAATCCGCAGAAACTCGCCGGGCAGTGCGCCAAGCTGAAATGTTGCCTCAATTTCGAGGTCGACTCCTACGTGGAGGCCTCGCGCAAGCTCCCCGGAAAGGATATCCGCCTCGAAACCGCCGATGCGACCTATTTCTATTTCAAGGCCGACATATTCAAAGGTGAGATTACTTATTCAACCGACAAGCATGTGCCCGCCAACCTTGTGACACTCACAGCTGAGCGTGCATGGGAGGTGGCAGCCATGAACAAACGTGGCGAGAAACCGCTTGTGCTCAAGGAAGATGCCGAGGAGAAGCCCAAATCGGAATATGCCGACATTCTCGGGCAGGATTCCCTCACCCGTTTCGACAAGAAAAAGAAGAAACGTCGGAAGGACGACAGCCGCCGCGACGAGGCGAAGCAGCCGCAGGGTGAGCAACCGCGCCGCGACCGCAACAAGCCCAAAGGTGGCGATAAAGCTCAGCAACAGCAGGGCGCTTCCAAGCCTCAGCGTGAACGTCAGCCCGAAGCGGGCGGCAATCAGCGCCCCGCAGGGGGTGCGTCGGGCGAGCGCTCCGAACGTCAGTCAGAGCGTCAGCAACAGCGCCGCAAGCAGGGTAACCGCCAAGGTGGCGGCAATCCGAAGCCTCGCAAAGATGGCGGTGACAAAAGTGCACCGCGCGAGCCGGCTCCCGCAGGCAACTGACACGTTTGCCGAAATGGCTCCGAGGCGACTTAAACAATAATGTTTATTGAAATGTATCGCATTCTGTCACGCATAGCAGCGGCAATCGCGCCGGCACTCATGTTGCCGGCGCTCGCCGCATGTGTCGACAGCCGCAACGCCTACAGTGAGTATCACCAGCTCGATTCGGCCGGATGGCGCTACGACGATGCTGCGATATTCACCCCCGAGCACGCCGATTCGTTGTGTGAGGGAACGGTTGTGGTTGCGCTGAGGCATGATTCAACCTACCCCTACACCGATGTGTGGCTCGAGGTAAGCTCCGAGGCCACCGGAAGGTGTGACACGCTCGACATCCCCGTGGTTGACGAGTATGGCAACTGGCTGGGGAGTGGCATCGGCGCATCGTTCCAGTTATCCGACACAGTGGGGAAGCTTCTGCACCCCTCGGGCACCCCAATAACCGTGCGACACATCATGCGTACCGACACGTTGCGGGGCATTAATCAGGTGGGCTTGTTTTTTGAGCCACATAAAAATTAAAATCCATTCATAAGCTTTTATGGAAACACTTATGCTTCTTTCGGCCGAGGAGGCCGCTTTGCGGCGCGAGAAAGTGCAGCGCCTCATGCGCGACCGCGGAATCGACGGCATTCTCGTCAACGATAATGCCAACCTGTTCTATTTCACCGGCAGGGTCTATGCAGGTTTCGCCTATATTCCCGCCGAAGGGAGCGGCCTCTGGCTTGTGCGCCGCCCGGTGGAACTTGAAGGGGATGGGGTTGCCTACATACATCGCCCCGAGGATATCCCCTCGCGTTTGGCTGAGGCCGGAATCGCAATGCCCCGAAAACTCGGTTTGGAAGCCGATATAATGCCCTACACCACAGTGTGCAGGTTGATGGAGGTGTTCAAACCCGCCGAAACCGACAACTGCACACCGCTCATCCGCATGGCGCGCTCGGTAAAAACCCCATTTGAGGCTGAATTGATGCGCCAATCGGGCATCAAGCATGAGCAGGTCTATCGCAAGGTGCCCGGACTTTACCGCACCGGCATGACCGACCACGAGCTTCAGGTGGAGATTGAGCGCCTGAGCCGGCTGGAAGGGTGCCTGGGCGTGTTCCGCATCTCGGGGCAGTCGATGGAGCTTTTCATGGGGAATATACTCTGTGGCAAAAACGCCGATGTGCCCACCCCCTACGATTTCGCAATGGGTGGACGCGGCCTCGACCCGTCGCTGCCCGTGGGTGCCTCGGGCGATGAAATCCGCCGCGGAACCACGGTGATGGTCGACCTCAACGGCGATTTCACCGGCTACATGACCGACATGACCCGCGTGTTCTCGGTTGGCGACCTCCCTCAGCTGGCGCTCGATGCACACCAATGCTCAATTGACATCTGCCGCATGTTTGAAAAGCAGGCACTCCCCGGAGTGGAAGCCAAGGAGCTTTACCACGCCGCTGCCGATATGGCCGAGGAGCGCGGATTGAGCCGCTATTTCATGGGGCACCGACAGCATGCCGGCTTTGTGGGGCATGGTCTCGGAATCGAGATTAACGAATGGCCGGTGATTGCCCCGCGCAGCCGCGATGTGCTTGCCGCCGGCAATATGATTGCCCTTGAGCCCAAGTTCGTAATCCCCGAAGTTGGCGCGGTGGGCATCGAGAATACCTACCACATAACCCCCGACGGCGCAGTTGCGCTCACCGGCGCTCCCGAGGAGATTGTGGCGTTGCTTTGATGCGCCGCCAATCCTCCACAAGCTATTAATCCCCATCATTCATCATCCACGCGGATATATCCACTCATCAATCATGACCACTGACGAACTTTCAGCTGATTTGGCAGCGCAGTTGCGCGAGAAAATCGATAAACCGGTGTTTCATCTCGTTGGAGAGGCTGCCGACGCTCTCGACCGCGAATGCTACGTGGTGGGGGGCTATGTGCGCGACCTTTTACTCGGACGCCCGTCGAAGGATATTGATTTCGTAACGGTGGGGAGCGGCATTGAGGTGGCGCAGGGTGTTGCGCGCAAGCTCAAGGGGAGTCACCTTTCGGTGTTCCGCAATTTCGGAACGGCGCAGGTGAAAAACCGCAGTCATGAGCTTGAGTTTGTGGGGGCGCGCAAGGAATCCTACAACCGCAACAGCCGCAAGCCGATTGTTGAGGATGGAACTTTGCACGACGACATATCGCGCCGCGATTTCACGGTGAATGCAATGGCGCTGTGTGTGAACGAGGGGCGTTTCGGTGAGCTTGTCGACCTTTACGGTGGTATGGCGGATTTGCAGAGCAAACTACTGCGCACCCCGCTCGACCCCGACGTGACTTTCAGCGACGACCCTCTGCGCATGATGAGGGCGATTCGTTTCGCCACTCAGTTAGGGTTCGACATCGTGCCCGAAACGTTTGAGGCAATCCGTCGCAATGCCTCGCGCATCACAATCATTTCGCGTGAGAGGGTGATGGATGAGCTCATGAAGATAATGAAGGCTCCGCGCCCCTCGGTGGGGTGGGTGCTTCTGCTCAAATCGGGATTGCTGAAGCTTATTTTTCCCGAACTTCAGGCGTTGCGCGGGGTTGAGACCGTGCGCGGGGTGGGTCACAAGGATAATTTCTACCACACGATGGCCGTGCTCGACAATGTTGCCGAACGCAGTGACAACGTGTGGCTCCGTTGGGGGGCGCTTCTCCACGACATTGCAAAACCGGTGACCAAGCGTTGGGACGATGCGCTGGGGTGGACATTCCACGGCCATAATGCTGTGGGGGCGAAGATGGTGCCGAGGCTGTTCCGCAAAATGAAATTCCCTCTCAACGACAAGATGAAATATGTGCAGAAGCTTGTCGACCTGCACATGCGCCCCATTGCGTTGGTTGAGGATGTGGTGACCGACTCGGCTGTGCGCCGCCTTCTGTTCGATGCCGGCGATGATATTGACGATCTGATGCTGCTCTGCTCGGCCGACATAACCTCGAAGAACCGCGACAAGGTGGAACGGTTCCGGGCCAATTATGAGCTAGTAAAGCAGAAAATGGTTGAGCTTGAGGAGCGCGACCGCATCCGCAATTTCCAGCCGCCGGTTGACGGGGTGGAGATTATGCGCACTTTCAATCTCGGTGAATGCCGCGAGGTTGGTGTGATTAAGGAGCGCATTAAAAATGCCATTCTCGACGGGGAGATTCCCAATGAGCACGAGCCCGCGCGTGAGCTGATGATTAAGTTCGCGGCCGAGGAGCTCGGGTTGCACCCCGTTCAGGCCTGAGAGGTGAGCACGAGCGATTTTGTGTCGGCGAGTTCGCGAATGTCGTGAAACATCGGCAGATAGTTGCGATGAGTCGGGGCGAGGACCACGAAATTCAGTTCGGTGATGTTGTTCTCATAGTCATAGCGGATGAAATAGGTTGACATGTGCACCCCGTGGGTGTCGAACACCTGCCGGTAGGGGGCGATGTCGTTGATTATACCCTTCACCTCAAGGCGCAAAGCGCGGTTTTCCTGCCCCATGTTGCGTCGCTGCTCGTAGATTTCAAACAACACAAGCGTTATCAGAATCATGGCTGTGGCGATGATGGAGCACCAATACATCCCCACACCCACGGCCATGCCTATCGTGGCTGTCATCCAGATGCCGGCGGCGGTAGTGAGGCCGCGCACCGACCCTTTCATGTGAATCATGGCTCCGCCGCCGAGAAAGCCCACACCGGTTATAACTTGTGCGGCAATGCGGCCGGGGTCGCCGTTTTTCAGTCCGAGATACACCTGCGGAACGTAGATTGAAAGCAACATCGCCAGGCAGGCACCCATCGAAATCAGAGCGAAGGTGCGCACTCCGGCAATCTGCCCCTTGCGTTTGCGCTCGGCTCCCACCATTGCGCCAAGCAACATGCTGATGAAAAGTTTGAACACGGCGTTGCCGAGTGTCACGTCGGTGGATGTGATGTTGTTGTAGATTGATTCAAGAAAGGATTGCATTTCGGTGCTTGTTTTGAGATGTTGGCAAAGATAGCGTTTCAATGCGACACGTGCAACAACGCAGCCACGTTGTTGCACGGTGAAGTAGCTTAGTTACGGGAGAGGTTAGACCGAGACCTTGAAAATGCTTTCGCCGGCCTTTACGATGTAGATGCCCGAGGGAACGGAGCGGGTGCCGCGCGCCCCTGAGTAGAGCATCGTGCCGTTGACGGTGTAGATTTCAACACGGATATTGTCGGGACATTCAACCGAGATGCTCCCGGTGCCGGTTGTTACAGAAATGTCGGCTTCAACATCGTCAACAACCGATTTCAAACCGGTCACAATTTGTTTTTCGGCGAATCGGCTCCACGGCTGTGTGGTGCGGTAGGCTTCCTGTTGAGCTTCGGGCAGACTTTTCCAGATGTCGAGTGTGGCCTGTGCATAGATGGCGTCGGAGAAGGGGTCCCCTTCAACAATCGGCAGGTTGTAGCGCATCACGGTAACCGTTTGCAGGTTCGGGGCGGCAAACGCATTGTTACCGATGGTGAGCGACATATATGTGGAGGTGGATTTTGTGGGGCCGAAAGTGAGTGAGGTCATAACCTCGCATACCGCAAAGACGTTTTCGTTCACTTTTGTGACGTAGTAGTTATGGCTGTCATCCCTTCTCACTCCCTCGGGAATCACTACGTTGGCCGGAAGATCGTCGGTGTAACCTATAATTGTGGCGTTGGTGCCGTTTCCGTCGTAGGTGATTCCGTCGATGGTGAATTCAACAGCTGAGGCATTGAATGCTGTTGCAGTTAAAATCAAGCCTGTTGTTGCAGTGATTAATGTTTTAAGAGTGTTCATAGTCAAATTCTTAAAGTGTGTTAGTCATAAATAAACAGTGAAACGCCACGTTTGTGGGGCGGTGTTTTGAATGTATAACGAGCCGTGGGGTGTTAAAGTTCGTTTGTATCTGCCGTGTGAGCTGCGGGAGGTTCAACCATTTGTCGGAGCTGTGCGTTTATCTGTCAGCTTCGGAGAGTGAACCGCCGCTATGTGCGGTTGTGAGTTCCTCCTCCGGCTTATTGAAACTTAAAATATTAAGATATGGATTACACACAGATGATTGAAAGCGGGAAGGTAGTGCTTGTTGAATTTTTTGCAAGCTGGTGCCCTCACTGCCACAAAATGATGCCCGTGGTTGGGCAGATTGAAGAACTGCTAGCCGGCAGAGTACCTGTTTATAAGCTCGATATTGATGACAATCAGGATGCGGCGGCTGCTGCGTCGGTCGACACCGTTCCAACATTCCTGCTCTATGCCGACGGAAAATTGGTTTGGCGTCACAGCGGCGAAATCGACGGTGAGGTGCTTTACGGCAAAGTGGAGTCGTTTCTTTAATCTCCTGAGGTGTCTATGGCAGGACGAGACAATAACCGGCCTCATTCGATATTCACCGATTTCCTGACGGCGCTCGGGGTGCCTTTTACCGCTACCTATGCGGTGGAGCGCTTCGAGTCGATGCCGTTCAAATCGCTGTTCGGCATGTCGAAGTTGCTGAAAGAATATGGGGTTGAGAGTGAGGGAGTGAAGCTTGCATCGGTTGCCGATGTGGTCAAACTCCCCGTGCCGTTTATTGCGGCCACAGCTGTGGGTCCGGTAATTGTTATGCAGGTGGGGAACGGGTTGCTAAACTATAAGTCGCATGGAGTGCCCGAATCCATGCCGCTCGACGATTTCATCTCGGCGTGGGATGGCACGGCTTTTTTAGCCTATCCATCGCATGATGCCTGCGAGCCCGATTATAGCTCCCACCGGCTTACCGAACTGGTGCGCTCAATGGCGCGGTGTGCGTTGTGGGTGTGCGTGGCTGTTCTGTTGGTCTATTCGTTGTGGGCGTCGGGCATTGTGCATTCGGCCTCGCTGCTTGCCGTTGCGGCGCTTGATGTGGCCGGACTCTACGTGACATGGCTGCTGCTGCAGAAAACGCTTAACATCCACACCAGGGCTGCCGAGCGCGTGTGTGGAATCATTGAGCAGGGTGGATGCGACAACGTTCTGAAAACCGGTGCGTCAAAATTGTTTGGCGTGTTCAGTTGGAGCGAGGTGGGGTTCGCCTATTTTTCAGTGAGCCTGCTTGCACTCCTTCTTTATCCCGGTTGCGCGCGCTGGCTCGCATTGTGCAATCTCTGTTGCCTGCCATTCAGTTTCTGGAGTGTTTGGTATCAGAAATTCCGTGCAAAAGCATGGTGCACGCTTTGCCTCACGGTGCAGGCTCTGTTGTGGCTGCAGTTTTTCTGCTATCTGGCGGGAGGTGTGCTGAAGCATGCTTTTCCGCTTGGCACAGGCTTTTTTGCACTCGGCGTGGTTTATGTTACGGTGCTTTTGGCTCTTAACCGCGTTATGCCGCATTTTGAGGCCCGGTAAGCCTCGAATCGTTTACGAAAAATCAAACGTATTGCTTGCTTATGAAACCGCATCCATTGAAACTTTCACGCCCCGAGGGGCTTGACTGCCATCGGTTGTCGGCGGCGGAACTTAACGAAGTGCGCTTCCACACCAACGGCTCTGTAATCACGCCGCGTGCGCTTGGAGGCGCGGCTGTGGCTGCGTCCCCTTCAGCGGGGGCGACAGTGGTAAGGGGTAAAAATGAAAATGGACGCAACTGAAAAGTTGCATCCATTTTTGCTTTTGGTCGGGGTGACTAGACTCGAACTAGCGACCTCACGCCCCCCAGACGCGTACTCTAACCAACTGAGCTACACCCCGAATAATTGACCGTGGCCGACTTGCCTGTGTGCCTTCTGTGAAGGTGACCTCTCGTGGTCTTTGGCAGTGGGCTTGGCCTCAAAAGCGATGCAAAGGTAGGCACTTTTTTGATTCCTGCCAAATTTTCGGGCAACTTTTTTTGAGATTTTTTGCAACTAAATTTTGCTATCGGATGGAACACGTTAATAATCAGTCGGTAGCTTACGAAAGAAAAAATGAGCGTTTTTGGACTATGTGTTCACCATGCTGCATGTTAATAAGCGGTCATAGTTTATCGCTGTCTGAACTTTTGATTCCTCACGGTAGCTTTTTTGGCGTTGAAAGGTGTTATAATAATGAGATTATCCCAATACGTAGCATCCGATTTTGTGCGCCTGCAAATTAATTGCTATTTTTGCATAGTTGACTGCGCCTGCCGTCGTCTCACTTAACAATCTTCATATCATGATAAAAGTTGGAATCCTGGCTGCCGATACCCCCGCCGCCGGTGAATTGATAAGAATTCTTATAAACCACCCCGATGTTGAGCTTAAAACTCTTGCATCTGATGCCAATGCAGGTGTGCATGTCACACGGCTGCACCGTGGCCTCACCGGCGATTCCAACCTCGAATTGTTGCCCGTTTCGGCGCTCGTTCCCGAGGGGCACGATGTGGTATTCCTGTGTGGCGAGCCTTGGATGGCCATTAGATGGATGGAGCAGCACGAGGCTGCGGCAGCAGAGGGTGAGGTGCGGTTGATTGACCTCACCGGGGCTTTCAGGGATGGAAGCTATAGTATGGTGTATGGATTTCCCGAGCAGAATCGCAAGGCGCTTGTGCGCGGAGCCACGCGTGCATCTGTTCCGTCGGCTGTGGCAATGGCCATTGAACCGGCCCTGTTTCCGTTGGCAAAGAACGGCGTGCTGTCGGCAGGGGTGAGTGCGTTGGTGTCGGTGCCCGACCCTGTTCCATTCGAGCCTGCGCAGCTTGAGTTTGGCGGTTCGCTTGAACAACAATTGCTGTCGTCGACACGATTGGACCCCATTGCACCGCAGGAGCACCGTCCCGACGGCGATTCGGCCTCCGCAGAGGTGACGGCTGCAGTTAAAAGCATGCAAAGCTCATTTCCGTGGCCTGTGCGGGTGAAGCTGTCGCGCAACACTAATCATGCACGAGGAATCACCGCCAAGGTGACAACCGAGTGCTCAGTGGCTTTGGGCGAACTTGAACGGATGTTTGCCGACGCCTACGAAGATCACAATTTCACTTATCCCGTTGCTGAGATTCCTGTTGAGGCCGATGTGGCCAACACCAACAAATGCCTTTTGAACCTTCGCTATACAACGGGAGTGGATTCTGGCTTGCCGGTGCTTGAGATAAGCACCGTTATCGACGGATTGCTCAAAGGGGCTGCAGGCACCGCGGTGCATTGCATGAATCTGCTTTTCGGGTTGTCGGAGCGCACAGGCCTGGCGTTGAAAGCCTCGGTTGTCTGAGAACTGTTCTAAACCCGAAATAAGATTAAACAGTCTCTAAAAAGCTTTATTCCACTGAGTTCTACAACTTGAGATGTTGCTGTGGCGACAGATGCCTGACGAAGTCGAATTCGAGCGTGCGGCTCAATCCTTCAGCAAGGGTGAATGGTGCAGCAAAGCCCGAACTGTGTGCTTTCGATGAATTGAATTGGGTTGAGATACAGAATTTTTTCACCCTCACGGAACTTATGGGTAATTTCCTCCGCAGCAGCCGTGCAAGCAGGTCGAAGCATTTGCCGCCTGCCATGCCGAGCCACAGCGGGAAATGGATTGAAGGCACGTGCCTGTTGAGCTCGCGGCTTGCGTGGCTCACCAGTTCGTTCATGGTCATGTCGGGGCTGTCGGTGTAGTTGAACACATTGAATCCCTTTGTGACATCGCGCAGCATGAATAGCAGAAATGCAGCCACATTTCCCACGTAGGCCATCGCCTTGCGGTTGTTACCGTTGCCAACCATCAGAAAGCGGCCGCCGGCAATCTGCGACAGAAGATTATGCACATTTCCGCGGTTACGTTCGCCGAATGTCACTGTGGGGCGCAGAATGTCGATGTTCCAATCGGGGTGCGATTCATACCATTGACGAGCCACAGCCTCGGCTTCGGCTTTCGATTTTCCGTAGTGGTTCGACGGTGCTATTGTGCCGCTTTCATCGCAGTTGGCCGCGCTGTTGCCGTAAACGGCTACCGACGACACGAAAATCAACCGGGTTATGTTGTTGCGGCTCATAGCCTCGAGGGTCACTTTCATCCCCCCGACGTTGGTTTCGAAGTAGCGTTCGATGGGTGTGACATCGTCGCGGTGTTCGGCAGCGAGAAGCACCACGGCATCCGCTCCGGCCAACTCGCCGGTGATTTGACCGAGGTTTCTAACATCGCCTATGTGAGTCAGTGCCGGGAAAAACGCGCTTTGCTGCAAGTCGATGTTTTTAACTTCCCAACCGGTTGTTTCTGAAATCAGGTCGATAAGCCTGCTCCCGATAAAACCGCTTCCCCCTATAACCGCTACTTTCATGCGTGAAGATTTAGTTGTGCAGTTCCGTTGAACTTCAGAACCGGTTTTTGATTATATCCCAAGCCTTGGGAAGGAGGCGACGGAAGGGGTAGAGCACCGATACTTTCAGTCCGTTTTTCTTGAAGGCGCGCAACACATTGCGGTTCCCTTCGATGATGTTGGACAAAGAACGTGTGCTCATGCCACCGGTGCGCATGTCGACAAGTGTGTGGGGAATGTAGGCCGAATTTATGTTGCCCTGAGTGAAAAAGCGCAACATCAGTTCGAAGTCGGCCGAGATGTTGAACGTAGTGTCGAACCCTCCCATGCGTTCATATAGCCGTGTGCGGGCATAGAACGTGGGATGCGCCGGATGCCAACCTTTGAGGAATGCCCCCTTGCGGTAGGGCGACCCGGTCCATTTTCTCACAATGTTTTGGGGATTACGGTGACTCACATACACCAGATTGCCGAACACGCAATCGACCGCGCCCTTTTCAAAAGCCTCGGCAATGCGCGTCAGCACGCGGTTGTCATGGAAGGTGTCGTCGCTGTTGAGAAAGCCAACCACATCGCCTGTTGCCATTGCCAAACCCTTGTTCATGGCGTGGTAAAGGCCTGCATCGGCTTCGGTGCGCCACTTCATGCATTTGCCGCTGAGGTGCGAATCGGCCGCGATGCCGGAGAGCTGAGAGGCAAAGCTTTTAATTATATCTACTGTGCCGTCGGTGCTCGCCCCGTCAACTACCACCAGCTCCACATTTGGGTGAGTCTGCTCAATGATGCTCCTCAGCGTTCCGGCTATTGTCGGGGCGCTGTTGCGGGCAACGGTAATGACAGAAATCTTTATCGGGGGCGTTTTCATGGCGGGCGGCAGATGTGCGCGAAGTGTAATAACGGAGCGAAAGTACTAATTTTTTCGCACATCTCCTAACCCAATAGGGAAGAACTCGCTGAATCTGTCGCCTTGCAGAGTTCTCGTAGGCGTGCATCAGCCGCTCGAAAACCGGGTCGGCCGCCACTTCGCGTGGCGCAATGAATGGTTCGGTCAGAGGGTTACTCTTGATTCGGGTTCCCCCCAAAGCAGTGTGTGTGGCGTCGGGGTCGTCACCTATGTTTGTGACGAGATTTACTGTGGGATAGATACATAGCTGACGGTGGAGTGCGAGGGTGAAAATCCATTCCCAATCCCATGTTGAAACGTGGTGGCGGTCGATTTCGCGGAGTCGGAAGCGACCCTCGGCAACGTCGCATCCCGGGATGCCGAGACGTCGGAGCACATCACGCTCATCTGTCGCTCGCCAGCTCATTTCAATATCCATCCTTTTCCATGCGCGCCGCCATGTGCCCCAGCCCCAACAGGTTTTGTAGTTCGAGAAGATAAATGATGTTCGGGGTGTGAATTTACCGGCCACGGGATTGCATCCCGCCACCATGCCTATTCGCTCATCTCCGGCATATTTCAGGAGCATGCTTTCAATGAATGTAAAGCATGAAGGTGTGGCGAGACAGTCTTCCTCGATAATCAGCCCCATCTCCTCGTGAGTGAAAAACCATTCTATAGCCTCGAACATTCCCCGGCCGCAGACGAGGTGACCCGTTTGCATCAGCAGTTTCACCTCACACGGCCAGTCAATCATGTCGAGCACGGTGCGGCGCGTCAGGGCAGTGGCCTCGGCGTCATCCCCACGCGTCGGGTCGGGTCCGTCGGCGGCTATATAGAGCCGTGCGGGCCGTGCGTCGCGAATCTGCCGGAAAACTTTCCGAGCAATTTCGTGTCGTCTATATATGACAAATAATACCGGTGCGGTCATTCCTGGGGAATTGGCATTGTGGCGCTGATTTCTGCACCATCTGCCGTTGGTGAGGTTCGGTGAGTAGAATGGATGAGGGTTTTATATGGCACGTAGGGGGAAGATACGATTTCGTTCCCGCGCGTGGAGTTCCATAAAAAGAGAATGAAAAGCAGTGTCAACCCCGTTGCAGCAGCTCCTCGTAGCAGTTTTTTGCAGGGCCACATATCAATCAGCGGGAAAAGTGACAGGGATAGAAACACTGTGTAGTATTCTGTTACCCTCCACACGGGTGGAGAGGTGCGCAGGGCAATCAATATCAGCAAACATATAACGCCACCCAATGATATGTAGATTGAATTGCGGGTGATTCCGTTTTCCTCACCCCCCCTCAACTTGAGCGTAGCAACAATACCTCCGGCTAACATTGCGTTTGTGATGAATAGCTTGATGCCATAGTTGTCGGTTGAGTCGAGATAACGGGCATAGTTGACTATTGACGGAACGCCCGAATGAAGTCCCCATAACCTTACACTAAGCACGGCAACAATAAACAGAATGCTGAAGGTGAGAAGATAGCGCCAATTCATCTGTCGTTGCAACAGAAATAGTAGATAGATTGGCCATGCCGCGACCGAGGTGTCGTGGATGAACAGATTCAGCACAATCAGCAAAGCGGCTGCAAACAGCCTGCGTTTTACAATGAATGCCACAATGAGCAGAACCATTGCGACGGCCATGCTTTGGCGCAGGGTGCTGAACGAAGTGAGGTAGAGCGTGGGCCAAAGAGCGTAGAAAAGTAATGCATTGCAGAGCCCGCTGCGCGATTGTGCAAGATTCCGAGCGCCAAAGTAGAAGATGCCAAGTGTTGATCCCCCGGCCACCACATGTGTGAGCCACGGTGTTCCCATCGCGTGGAACAACCTGAATGCCTGCATCCACAGCCATCCGCAATGACGGGCGAATAGATTGGTGTCGGGGTCGTCGGCTGATGCGTTGTAGTAGAACATGTAATCCCACCCTACATCGAAACGGATGCAGGAAAACACCACCATAACCGTCAGCATGAGCCACGGTTTGCGGGTGCACCTTGCAGTGAGAAGTACCACTGCGAAAATAAGGTAGGGAATCAATGTGTCAGAGATAGCTAAATAGTGGGAGAACATCGTGGCGCTTTGCCGAGATATTCACCCGCTATTTTCTTTTATTTAGCCTGCAATGGAGCTGCAGGATGTTGAATTTTTAGATTTTACCGGATTACCGGCGAGTGCCACGCACCCTTATTTGTTTTTGCGGTGGTAACCGTAGCCATAACCGTAGCCATAGCCGAAGCGCGACCTCAGATTACCGAGGTGAGAGGGGTCGGTGCCGTTAAGCACGATGGCCATGTTGTGGTAGCGCTGGTTGTCGTAGAATTCCTGAATGTGCGGGAGCATTTCGCGCTCGAGCAGGCCTGCACGAATCACAAACACCGTCATATCGGCATGACGGTTGATGATTTTTGCATCGGCAACAACTTCCACCGGGGGGCAGTCGAGGATTACGTAGTCGTATTCGGAGCGCAAGGTGTCAATCATGGCTTTCAGGCGCGGCGAATAGAGGAGCTCGGCGGGGTTAGGGGGAAGGGCACCTACAGGCACCAAATCAAGACCCTCGGTTGAGTTGATTGATTTGACAATGATGTCGTTGAGTGCGGCATGCCCCGACAGGTAAGCCGAAACGCCTGTGCGCGGGTCGTTGGCGAAGGTGCTGAGCGAAGCCTTGCGCAGGTCGAGGTCGACAACCACAACCTTTTTCCCCTTGATGGCCAGAACGGTGGCAAGGTTCATGGTGATGAATGTCTTGCCCGAGCCGGGGTTCGCCGAAGTTACCATAAGAGTGTGTGCTCCGGTTGCTTCTGCATCGGTCATGAGTTCAAGGTTGGTGCGAACAACACGGAATGCCTCGTTGATGGTATTGCCGGAGCCTTTGCGCACCATGATGATTCGGCGGTCGCGCTCGTCTTCATGAGCCTTGCGCAGACGGGCGAGGCCGCGGCGCGGAGTATAGCCCAGAGGGATTTCACCCACGAACGGTACAGAGAGGCTTTCGAGATCCTTGCGTCCGCGAACACGAGTGTTGAACATTTCGCAAAGATAGATGATTGCCAGAGGGATGAGCAGGCCGATAAGCACTGCCATCATCATGATGTTGCGGCGGTTGGGTGCCACGGGAACATCCGATCCCATCGGAGGTGTAATCACGCGGGTATTGTAAGCGGTGAATGCCTGCGAAAGTTCGTTCTCCTCACGTTTCTGAAGCAGATAGAGGTAGAGGCTTTCCTTCACCTTCTGCTGACGTTCGACGCTGAGAAGATAGCGTGCCTGGGTGGGGTTGGCCTGCAGATGTGATGACGCAACGGCGCGTGAGCTTTCGGCTGTGCGCACCGATGAGTTGAGGGTCACAACATAGTTGTCGATACTCTGCAGAATTGACTGGCGCATGCCGGCAAGCTGGTTGTCGATATCGATAACAAGGGGGTGTGATGTGGATGAGTTCTCAACAAGGTTGTTGCGCTCGAGTAGTTTGGTGTTGTAGGCGCTGATCTGGCTCTCGATGTTGAGGTTCTCGAGGCCTGCGTTGGCAGGAAGAACGTTAAACGAGTTGGCTGAATTGGTGAGGTAGGAACGGATGTAGCGGGCCATCGCCAAGCGGTTGTTGAGGCCTGCAACTTCATCGTTGGCTGCAGCGGCGCGGGCAAAGTAGAGCGACGATGCCTGCTCAACGTCTGGCACCATGTTGGCCGACTTGTAGGAGGAGATGTCGGAGTCGACATTGCCGAGCTCTTTCTCAATGATGGCAAGACGTTCCTGAATGAAGTCGGAGGTGGAAACTGAGATGCGGTTTTTATCGCGGATCCAGTTCTCGTTATACACGTCGATTACGGCGTTGAGAATATCCTCGGCGCGCTCTGTCGAAATATCGGTATAGGTGAGCTGCACGATTGATGAATATTTCTCCGATTCTTCGGCTCTGAGGCCTCCGGCATATCCGCGGGCACGGCTGCTGACACCGGCACGGTTCACATTGATGTCGATGGGGGCGTTGACCGTTCCCACATACCGGGGGTTCGGACCGATGGCGATGCGGCCAAGGGGGCTCTGCAAGGTGTCGGGCTTGTCGTAGCGTGTCACTATGGGCTTCACGCCTTCGAAGGGACCCTGAGGACCCACAAAGTTGGAAAGGGTCACTTTCCCGTCGGGTTGCACTGAAGCGGTAAGGGAGCCGGTTCCTTTCTCTCCGAGGTCGGGGAATGAGAGCAGAAGGGGAAGATTGGTGCCGTAGAGCACGTTGTCGTGGAACATTCCGTGGGTGGAATAGGACACGTCGAGGCCGAGACGTTCAACAACACTGTTCATCACCGTGGGTGAGGTGATTGACGCGAGTTCGTTCTGAACGTTGGTTTTCGACTGTAGGAATCCGAGGCCTTTGAATGTTGAGCTGAAATCGCCGGCCGACGAACCACCCACACGGTCGTCCTTAATCAGCAACGATGCGCTGCGCTGATAGATGGGCTGACTTTTGAGAATGTAATAAACGGCGCAGCCGCCGCAGAGGGCCAGAGAGATGACGAACCAGTACCAACGTGAAAGACACATCCACAGGAGGTCTTTCCCGGTCAGCGCAGTTTCGGCACCGGTTGCGCCCGAAGCTGAGTGTTTTGCGTTTTCCTGCACGCTATTTAAGTTTTATTGGTTTAGTGTTATGTGAGTTCTATGCAGTTGTGTGCAAGCCGGGATTATTTCCAGATAAGAACTGCCAGGGTGGTGAGCAGCGACACGATTGAAACCCAGAAGCTGGGGGTGAAGGGGCTCGAACCGTTGGC
The DNA here is from genome assembly GCA_910586565.1 of uncultured Muribaculaceae bacterium. GTDB lineage: Bacteria > Bacteroidota > Bacteroidia > Bacteroidales > Muribaculaceae > UBA7173. The sequence goes on from CAJUIT010000014.1 coordinate 66,560, forward strand.
AGTAGTCTGACGTTTGCGGATGTCGTTGGGCGATACGTAAACCACATCGTCCTGCTGCATGTAGTAGACGGGAGACTGCAAGGTTTGCTGTGCGTTGGTGAGGTCGACGCGGTAGGCTACCTCGCGGCCATCCTCTTTGCGGAGCACGAGCACGTCGGTGCGTCGGCCCTGAATTGTGAGGTCGCCGGCAGCGGCAAGTGCGTCAAGCAGGGTGAAGCGGTCGCGGGAGAGCGACACGCGCGAGGGTTTGGCAACTTCGCCGAGCACGGTCACGCCGCAGTCGAGGAAGTCGACGATCACAACGGGATCCTTGAGCAGCTGGCGGTCAACAAGCTGTTTCTGGATGAATTCGGCAGCCTCGGCGCGACGCATTCCTGCCAGGTGGAGTGTGCCGATAACGGGGAATTGAATGTCGCCGTAGTTGTCGAGAACATAAGTATTTATCTCATTGGTCTGAGAGCCGGTGCTTCCTGATTTGCTGTTGATGCGGGGCGACACGTCGGGGAGATTGAACATCATGGCCAGCTGAGGGTCTTTTGCCACCACCACAATTGAAACTCTGTCGCCGGGAAGGAGGGCTATGTCGCGGGCCGAAGCGAGGTCAATCTGCTCTCCGTTCTGGAGATTCTGGAAATAGGTCACATTTTTTGGCGCACGGCATGAGCCGAGACAGAGCACCATGCTCAGTGCCAACACCGCGCGCACGAGGGCTGCGGTGTTCAGGAATTTCTTCATTATTGCCATTGCAAAAAGAATATGTAAAAGAAGCTTTAGATTTTTAATCGTGTGTGAAAGTTACTCATATCCACCCTTTATTCCCAGACGGGCCTGACGGCGGCGGATTGCTTTAGTGAGACACCAGTTGGAAACTACCCATACAACCAGGTCGATGAGCAGAACGGTGAAGATGCCGCAGAAGTGGGAAAGCCACATGTTGAGGGCAATCATGGCAACGGAACAACCAAGGATTGAAATCATTGCCAGACGCTGCGGCATGCCGATGGCGAGGAGTTTGTGGTGGATATGAACACGGTCGGGCAGGAAGGGGCTGTGGCCGCGCAGAATGCGGTGAACGAACACACGGAGAACATCGAGACACGGGATTGCAAGCGGAGAGAAAGCAACCACAAGTATCTCGGATGAGAACAGGCCGCGCCCGGGAAGTTTTGTCATTTCAAGTGCGAGAAATGCAAGAATCAACCCGGTAGTCAGCGAGCCGGTGTCGCCCATGAATATCTTTTTCTTTTTTGTCGGGTCGCCGAACACGTTGAAATAGAAGAACGGGCAGAGGGTGCCGAGTGCTGCAAATGCAATCAGCGAGCAAATCCAACGGTCGGCAGCCCAGAATGCCATTGCGTAGAATGCCATTGCAATGCCGCTGAGGCCGGAGGCGAGGCCGTCGATACCGTCGATGAGGTTGATTGCGTTCATGATGAACACAACTAAGAATGCGGTGATTATCCACGACAGAACCTCGGGGAGCTCGTGCAGCCCTAACATACCGTTGAGGTTGTCGAGGCGTGTGCCTGCGGCTGCAAGCAGAAGTGCCGCTACAATCTGGGCGATGAATTTGGCGCGGTATTGCACACCCACCAGGTCGTCGGCCATACCAACAAGGTACATGATCATGAGACTGCACATGCCGAAACAGAGAACTGTGAGGCGCGACGGATAGATGCTTGTAACATCGTGGTATTCAAGTTGCGAATGAATGCCAAGAAGCAACTGCATGCCGATTACAAGGCAAAGAGAGAAGACGATGGCAGGCATGAATGCTATGCCTCCGAGGCGGGGCACGGCGGCACGGTGAATTTTTCGTTCGTTGGGTTCGTCGAAAAGTTGTCGACGAAATGCAATGAGCAGAATTTGCGGTATGATAATACCGGTAAGCAACATACTTACTCCAAAAACTGCTAATCCATCAGTAATCCAGTCCATGTGATAGTGTTAAGTGAATGATAAATTCTTTGCAGGAAAATGGAAACGGGCAATATTGCTCCGGGGGTATAAACGTGTGTGTGACGGTGAGAGGTGGTGTTGGAGAGGTGAGTCAATCGATTTTTTTTAAGAAGCAGGCCGGGATGTAGGAGGTGGCTATCGCACATATTCCATGTATCGAAACCACAAGCCGACGGTTTCCCCTGATGCGGCATATATTCCCCTCAGCGCCGGCAAACGGGCCGTCGATAACCCGCACTTTCTGCCCTACCGAATAGCATGCCGATGATTCGGCAAGATATTCAAGACCGCCTGTGCCTGCCGATGCCACGAGTCGGAACATCGTCATTTCTTTTTCCGAAATGATTGCCGGTGTTCCGTCGGCGGCAGGGTAGAACATCGCTGAGTTGCCTATCTCCTTTTTTATCAATGGGAGATGCGACGGGTTGATTTTCAGAAACATCAGGCCGGTTATGGCTTGTTTTTCTTTCTGAACGAGTTTTCCGTCGGCCGATTCAACCACAATGTGTTCGCGCGGCACATAACATTCGGCTCCGTCGACTGAGGCAATTTTGCATTCGAGCAGGTTCACTTTGTTGTGAAACACTTTCAAAGCGAACCATCGGCTTTCGGTTTGCTCCTGTTTTTTAGCCGATGTGAAGGTGCAGCAGGGTGTGGATGCTTTACAGGTCAATCTCTACTCTTAATGTGTGTTGGCAAATGGGATTTTTGCCGCTTGGATTTGCGTTTCTGTTTTGTGCGGTTTGAAAGTGGTTTTAGAAGAGACCGTTTGCAAAAGGGCAATTCTATCATTCCCCCATCCGAATCCCCTCTGTGGTAGAAAGGAACGGGTGTGGCCCGCAGAGATAGAACCCGCTTTACTTTTACAACAGCTGAGCGACGAAATTGGCTGATTCTCAGCTGTTGGCGAGTGTCGGGATGCCGGCGCGACAACGAATCCGCAGCGCGATTCCGGCCTATCTCGGTCATATCGTCGATGCAACAAGCCGTGACAACGCACGATATTTCCTGCGGCAAAATTACATATTTTTAATGATTGCCGCAACAGTTTGCCATACAGATGTAATTGGTGGCGGATTTATTTACATGCAAAAACGGCGTGTCGTTGTTTTTCCGACACACCGTTTTGGCATATTATAATGTGGTGTGCTTGATTTTCCGCACAATCAACGATGAGAAAACCAAGCTTTTCTATGACCGGTCGGTAGCCGATTACTGGCGACCGTCGACTGTTGCTTCCTTGCTGATTTTTGCAACCAGGCCCTGAAGAACTTTGCCCGGGCCGAGCTCGGTGAACTCGGTGGCTCCGTCGGCAACCATGTTCTGAACCGACTGGGTCCAGCGCACGGGAGCGGTGAGCTGTGCCACGAGATTGGCCTTGATTTCAGCGGGGTCGGTGTGGGGACGTGCATCAACGTTCTGATAAACGGCGCATACGGGGGTGTGGAAGTCGGTGGCTTCGATGGCTTCGGCCAGTTCGGCACGTGCAGGCTCCATGAGGGGAGAGTGGAAAGCTCCACCAACCTTGAGGGGGAGGGCACGTTTTGCACCGGCTGCCTTGAGGGCTTCGCAAGCGGCGTTAACTGCTTCAACTTCACCTGAAATAACAATCTGACCGGGGCAGTTGTAGTTGGCTGCAACCACAACGCCGGGGATTGATGCGCACACTTCCTCAACCTTTTCGTCGGGGAGGGCGATGATAGCGGCCATTGTGGAGGGCTTGATTTCGCATGCCTTCTGCATGGCGCGGGCGCGGGCGCTCACAAGTTTGAGGCCATCTTCAAAGCTGAGAGCTCCGGCAGCAGTGAGAGCCGAAAGTTCGCCCAAAGAGTGACCGGCAACCATGTCGGGCTTGAATTCTTCGCCGAGGGTTTTAGCGAGAATAACCGAGTGAAGGAAAACGGCGGGCTGGGTAACCTTGGTTTGTTTGAGGTCCTCCTCAGTGCCGTTGAACATGAGGTCGGTGATGCGGAAGCCGAGAATTTCGTTGGCTTTCTCAAAGAGTTCGCGTGCAGTGGCGTTGTTGTCGTAGAGGTCTTTTCCCATTCCTACGAACTGTGCGCCCTGTCCGGGAAACACGAATGCTTTCATAAAAATGTATGTTTTAAGTGATTTTTTTTCGATGAAATCAAGTGGATGCACCGGTGAGGATGCTTCTACCTTAATGTTATGCGGCTGCAAAGTTACGAAAAATCTTTGGTGCTGAAAAAGATGGATATTAAAGAGTGATTAATTAAGGTGTTGTTGTGATGTTGTGATGATGTTATTCAGCAGGAGAGGGGAAGATGCCGATTGGGAGGAGGTGTTACACCGAACGCACGGAGCGCTATTACAGGCTGCCTGGGAGGCAAATGGCCCAAAAATATGTTGTAAAACATCGCAACTGCAAAAAAAATCGAAAAAAGATTTGGAGGTATGAAAATTAGTCGTACCTTTGCAATGTTTTTGAAGCACAAAATATTGTTTTATTATTTAATCTGAAACGAAATGAAAAAGTTATTCTTATCTTTCGCTGTTATCGCAGGTTTCTCTATGGTATCTTGCGGCAACAAGGCTGAAAACGCTGAGAACGCAGAAGCAGTTGACTCTGTAGAAGTTGCAGTTGAAGAAGCTGCTGTTGAAGTTGTTGACAGCATCGCTCCCGATTCTGTAGCAGTTGCTACCGACACTGTTGTTGCAGTTGTAGCTGAATAATTTCAGCCCGCTTAACAGCACAAAAAAGATTTAACAGCAAAATAAAAACCGGCAGCCCCACAGGGCGGCCGATTTTTTTTGTATATATCCCCGTGTGAACTTCAGAGAGCCGGAACTGCCGGGCTGTCAGGGGTGAGAGGGGATGCTGGTTGCCCTCTCAGATTCGATTCCGGGATGCCCGAATGTGGCCTAATTGTAAAAAAGTAGGATGAAATCGTTGTAAGTCATTGTTACCTACAA
>CAJUIT010000015.1 GCA_910586565.1 uncultured Muribaculaceae bacterium
TCTCTTGTCGGTATAGTTCCCCAGAATGGCTCCTGAGCGCCCTCACAGGGGGAGTGAGGCACCTTCCTCGCAGAAAGGTTTCCCCGCTGTTGTTTTTTTTCTCACAGGCGAGAGTTTTTTGCTCACGGATTACACGGATTTCACGGATTGAGCCGATGAGCGGCTCCTCGGCGCGGGAAATTTTTTGGAATCTGCGAGAGTTTTTTGCTCGCGGATTACGCAGATTTCACAGATTAGGCCGGCAAGCGGCCACCGGGTGCGGGAAATTTTATATAAGCTGTCGGCGTTTTGTCGCTCGCGGAGGGCGCGGATTTCACAGATTAATTTCTGCGGGAATTTTTGTGAAATGCGCGGGAGTTCGGAGGTTATTGTGTAACTTTGCAGGGATGGGGTGGAAGGATGCATCGCGGAAGCGGGAACGATGAGAGGGATTTTATTGTTATCTATGTAACGTTCACCGCCGGCAGCAAGAAGCAAGTTTAATGCAACACTGAGCATGAAGCATGCAGAATGCAGCAAGTTCCCCGTGTGCGTAAATATTTATTTTAGTCAGCCACCAAATTAATACTGAGGACTCATGGAAATTATTGATTTTGCCAAAACGAAGTCGCTTATAGGCCAATATATGACCGAACTGCGCGATGTGAATATTCAAAAGGATATGCTGCGCTTCCGCCGTAATTTGGAACGCATCGGTGAAATCATGGCTTATGAAATAAGCAAAACGCTTGAGTATAAGACTATTGAAACCCAAACGCCTCTCGCTGTTGCTGAAAGTGAGGTTATCGCCTCGAAGGTTGTGCTCGCAACTATTTTCCGCGCGGGCGTTCCTTTCCATCAGGGTTTCCTGAATTATTTCGACCATGCGGAGAATGCGTTTGTGTCGGCTTACCGAAAATATAAGGAGAAGGAGAATTTCGATGTTTGCATCGAATATCTCGCATCGCCCCGTCTGGAGGGAAAAACGCTGATTCTTGCTGACCCGATGCTTGCAACGGGCGCTTCGATGGAACTGAGTTACCGCGCACTGCTCACAAAGGGGATGCCGGAACATATTCATGTTGCATCGGTGATTGCGTCGCAACAAGCTGTTGACTATATCGCTACTCATTTCCCGACCGACCGCACTACGGTGTGGATTGGGGCTGTTGACAAGGAAATCAACTCGCACTCCTATATTGTTCCCGGTCTCGGCGACGCCGGCGATTTGGCCTACGGAACAAAGGAGTGAGAGGAAGAAGGAAGAAGGAAGAAGGCAGAAAGCAGAAGTGAGAAGCCAGAAATCAGAAGGCAGAGGGAAGAGGCCAGAAGTTTGAAGGCAGATGACTTAGGGGGATTGGAGGGAAGATTTTTTGCGGGTTTGAGAGCAAATCCACACGAATGATTGTTAAAATAAGGAGACTATAACCAAAATCCAATTGAGGTTAGAGTCTCCTTATATTATTAATATAGCCCAAACGAAATTACGTATAATTAAAAAAGATTGATTTAGAGCAACATAACCGCATTATGGAAAAGATGTTGAAAAAGATGGCTCTCGCCTATCACAAAGACCCGCGACCGGGCAAAACTGAAGTTATTCCTACCAAACCGTATAATTCACCGGCCGACCTGGCTTTGGCCTATTCGCCCGGCGTGGCTTACCCTTGCCTCGAAATAAAAGAGGATGAACATCAGGTGTGGGACTACACCAACAAGGGAAATCTGGTGGCTGTGATTTCCAACGGCACAGCTGTGCTTGGTCTTGGCGACATCGGCGCCCAGGCCGGCAAACCCGTGATGGAGGGGAAAGCCCTGTTGTTTAAAATTTTTGCAGGTCTCGATTGCTTCGACATCGAAATCAACGAAAAGGATCCCGACAAGTTTGTGGAGATTGTGAAGGCTCTGACTCCAACCTTCGGTGGAATCAACCTCGAGGATATCAAAGCGCCGGAGTGTTTTGAAATCGAACGCCGCCTTAAAGAGGAGTGCGACATCCCCGTGATGCACGACGATCAGCATGGCACGGCCATCATTTCGGGAGCGGCACTGCTCAACGCCGCCGAACTTCAAGGGAAGAAGCTCGACGAGATAAAGATGGTTGTGAACGGTGCCGGGGCAGCCGCCGTGTCGTGCACACGGCTGTATGTAGCACTTGGAATCAAGCGCGAGAATGTGGTTATGTGCGACTCGAAAGGGGTTATCCGCACCGACCGCGAGGGATTATCGTCACAAAAGGCCGAATTTGCCACCGACCGCGACCTTCACACCCTCGCCGAGGCGATGGTTGGTGCCGACCTGTTTTTAGGTTTGTCGGTGAAAGATGTTGTGACTGCCGACATGGTGCGCTCAATGGCACCCAATCCCATTGTGTTCGCTTTGGCCAATCCCGACCCCGAAATTGCCTACGATGTGGCTGTGGCCTCGCGCCCCGACTTGATTTTCGCCACCGGGCGCTCCGACTATCCCAACCAGATTAACAATGTGCTCGGATTCCCCTACATTTTCCGCGGCGCGCTCGATTGCCGCGCATCAGCCATCAATGAGGAAATGAAGCTTGCAGCGGCACACGCCATTGCCGCCATCACCCGTGAGCCTGTGCCTGAAAAAGTTAAGGAAGCTTACGACAAACCCGACCTTGCATTCGGCAAAGACTACATATTGCCCAAACCGATGGACCCCCGCCTGCTTCAGACCGTGTCGACAGCTGTTGCACGCGCTGCGATGGCAAGCGGTGTGAGCCGCAAGCCTATCACCGACTGGGATGCCTACAATGAGCACCTGCATCATCTCGGCAGCCAGTGCAGCGACGGTGTGTGCTATTCGCAGCTGCTCACCTCGCGCGAAACGCTCAAAAAGATTGCTGCAAAACTTGGTTATAAGTAAGCGAGCTCCATAAATAAGATAAACAACAGCCCCACCCTACCGCCTGCGAAAGGCTTCAGGGTGGGGCTGTGTTATTATTGGCAAGGAGCGGCCTGCGACCACTCACTGCTACAAAAATTTTATTGCGGGATGAGGACAGAAGAGGGATAGAACAGGCGGGAGGGGGTGGTTGCGCTGACGTCGAGTGTGGCTGTGGCCGACATCAGGAGGGGGAAATTGGCTTCGACGTGACCGGCGGGGAAATCGAAGGCAACGGGAAAACTGTAGGGAGCGAGGAAAGAAGAAATCATGTCGGCCATGTTGGCATGGTCGGCCGACGGCCGATAGTCGGTAAATTGTCCCACCACTACTCCGGCGATAGAGTCGAATACGCCGGCGAGGCGCAGCTGCCAAAGAATGCGTTCCACCTTATATATAGGTTCGGCAATATCTTCCATGAAAAGAATTGCCCCCGGGGTGACGGGATTGAAAGGTGTCCCTACCAAAGCGCCGAACACCGCCATGTTGCCGCCAACGAGGGGGCCGGTGGCACATCCGGTTCGGTTGTAGGGGTGAGAGGGGAAATCGAGATGCGGGGGGATGCCGCGCAGAGCTCCGATTTCGGCATCATAGCATTCAAATCCTGAGGATCCACGGCCAATGTGTTTTGTCATGGCGGCATGGAGCGAGGCCACACCTTTGCGATTCCACAGAGCGTGGAGAGCGGTTATGTCGCTGAAACCGATGAGCCATTTGTTGAACTTTGCAGCCGGAATTCGGTCGAGTTCCTCAAGAAGATGCACTGCGCCGTAGCCCCCACGCGAGCATAAAATCGCGCGGATTGCAGGGTCGTTGATAGCCTGCTCCAAATCAGCGAGGCGCTCGGCCGAAGTGCCGCTGAATGAACCGCACTCCCCTTTGGCATGTGGCATCACAACCGGCTCGAAACCTTCGGCGCGCAGCTGAGAGGCCGCGGCATCAATCAGAGCAGCGTCGATTTTCGACGCGGGGGAAACAATGGCAATCCGGTCGCCATTGCAAAGAGCGGGTGGAATGAGCATCGGTTGGAGCGGGAATCAGTTAACTTGAACGGGGATTGATGTTTCGGCGGTGATGCGTGAAGCAATGGCTTGCAGCTCCTCAATGGGCACTTTCACCAGCGATTGCGCCGGGGTTGCACGGTCGATTGAGTAGAGCATTATCTCGCGTGGGGCGATTTTGCGGTAGGCGTTTATCAGCGCTTCCACCTCATGCGGGGTGGTGTTATCGATGTGCGCGCCATTCCACTCGCCGCGGAGCATCATTGTCTGCACAATGCCGGTGCCGGCAAACTGCGACAGTTCACCAACCACTTTCTCAACGGTGAATGCCGGTGAGTTGGGACGGTCGATGATGCACATTGTCTCCTCCACAGCCGAATCGAGTTTGAGAATGTTGTTATCGACCTTGCGGAGCGCCGCCACCACATCCGGGCGGTCGAGCCGCGTGGAATTTGTGAGCACACTCACTTTTGCCTCGGGGAAAAAGCGGTCGCGCAAGCTGATGGTATCGTCGACAATCTCACCGAACGATGGGTGGAGAGTGGGTTCTCCGTTGCCTGAGAATGTTATCACATCGAGGTTCTCACCGTTGGCTTTCATCTCCGCGAGTTTCTGTTGGAGCAGAGTGGCGACTTCCGAACGGGGTGGCAATCCGGCCTCACCGGGTCCCTGGGCATTGAAACCGGCCTCGCAGTAGAGACAGTCGAATGAGCATATTTTTCCGTCGCGCGGCGACAGGTTCACTCCAAGCGAGGTGCCGAGGCGCCGCGAATGGAGTGGACCGAATATTGTTGAATGAAACAGGATGCGTTGCATTGGGGGGAAGAAGTCAGAAGTGAGAGGGCAGAAATCAGAGGGGAGAAGTCAGAAGAGGGGGAAAGAGGGTGTGTTGCGAAGGCTGGAGAAGCAGCTTTCGGCAACACACCCGTCGGATAGATTGCGCGCGGCTCAGTTGGATGGAGCCGTCGGGAAAAGTTTCTGACCGGATTGGAGGAAAATCACACGGTGAGGATTTCCTTTTCCTTGGCTGCAAACAGGTCGTCGATCTGTTTGAGGTATTTGTCGTGAAGTTTCTGGGCTGTGGTTTCAGCATCCTTCTCAACATCCTCGGGCATGCCTTGCTTCACAGCCTTCTTAAGACCGTCGATGGCGTCGCGACGGGCGTTGCGCACCGACACTTTAGCGGTTTCAGCCTCAGCTTTCGACTGCTTCACCAACTGTTTGCGGCGTTCCTCGGTGAGCGGGGGGATAGAGATGCGGATAACCTCGCCGTTGTTTTCGGGGGTGATGCCAAGCTCGGAGTTGATGATGGCTTTCTCAATTTCCTTGAACATGGATTTTTCCCAGGGGGTGATGGCGATTGTGCGGGCGTCGGGCACGGCGATATTGGCCACGTTGGCGATGGGAGCAGCCGAGCCGTAGTAGTCAACACGGATGCCGTCGAGGATTTTGGGGTTAGCCTTACCTGCACGGATACGTGCCAGAGTCTCGTCGAGATAAGCCACAGCCATCTCCATTTTCTCTTCGGCGGGGCCGAGATATGTCTTGGGGTCAGTCATGTGAGAAGTATGTTTTGTAAGTAGGTCGTTGTTAATTTCTTAGTAAACAAGTGTGCCGATGGCCTCACCTTCGAGCACTTTGCCGAGGTTACCGGGGGTATCCATGTCGAACACGATGATGGGAAGGTGGTTTTCCTTGCAGAGAGCCGTGGCGGTGAGGTCCATCACCTTGAGTCCGCGGGTGTAGACTTCATCGTAGGTGATTTCGGAGAACTTTGTTGCTGTGGGGTCTTTTTCGGGGTCGGCAGTGTAGATGCCGTCGACACGGGTTCCTTTGAGCATCACATCGGCCTCAACCTCCACTCCACGCAGAGCGGCGCCGGTGTCGGTGGTAAAGAAGGGATTGCCGGTGCCTCCGGCGAGAATTGCCACTTCGCCGGCAGCAAGAGCCTCGATGGCTTTCCACTTGCTGTAGTATTCACCCACAGGATACATGTTGAGGGCGGTGAACACCCGTGCTTTCTGCCCTGCGGCCTCGAGAGCCGAGCTGAGGGCGAGAGAGTTGATAACAGTGGCAAGCATGCCCATCTGGTCGCCTTTCACACGGTCGAACCCTTTGGCAGCCCCTTGCATTCCGCGAAAAATGTTGCCGCCGCCGATAACGATGGCTACCTGCACCCCGCTTTGGGCCACTTCCTTTATCTGACGGGCATATTCGCCCAATCGCATGGGGTCGATTCCATAGTGTTGCTCACCCATCAGCGATTCGCCGCTGAGTTTCAAGAGCACTCGGTTATATTTTGTTCTCATAAGTATATCGTTATTGTAAACGGTTTATAAAACTGCCGTCCAAGCGAGTCAACAAAATTAATGAAATAATTCGGCCTTCCCAAATCAAACGGTGTCAGGAGGGAAATTTCACACTCAGAACTTCGGAGGCCGCAACGCCGAACGGTTTGATGTAGCGGTAGAAGTTGCCGTCGACACCCTTGAAACGAATCATGAAACAGCGGCGCACACTCTCGCCTCCGGAGGTGGTGACGTAAATTTCGCCGAGCCCGCAACGCCCGCCGGCATCCTCGGTGTCGGCCATTATCAATGCCGAGCCATCAATCCGCTCCACTAAAGGGGAGAGACACAACGTGTCGCGGGCGGCCACGGGCAGGTTCCTCAACACCTCCGGCACAACGGCCGTTTCTTTTTCGGGTCCGTATCGCCGGTCGATACAGGAATAGGTGTAGGGTTCGATGAAGGTGCTGCGCGGAGCCATTCCAAGCGTGAGAGCAGGATAATCCTCGGGGAACAGCACATCGCGATAAATTGTGCCGCCACCGTGGGCCGCCTCATTCATTATGGCTGTGAATTCCCGGCGATGCAGATTGATGTATTTGCAGGCATAGACACCCTGCGCGGTAAGCAACAGCGCCAACACACCCCACAGCAGGAGCGCCATGCGGGCGGGCACCACCCTACCCCATATCGGACGCCACAATGTTAGCACAGCAATAAGCGCACACATCTGCGGCCACAAGGCAGTGCGCCCCGATTGCCTTACGGCAAAGCTCAACAGCATTCCGGCCAGAGCGCAACCACACAGCATGATGAACACCGGCTGCGACATTGCCATGCGCAAGTAACGACGGAGTTTTGAAAAGAGTAGGCAGAGAAGTACCGAAAAGCAGAGAGCCACGGTCATGAAATTGAAGGCCACCGCTTTTACGGGCGATTCAAGAATTGCCGGAGAAGCCAGTTCGGCACCCGAGCGGGTTGTCTGATAGGAGCATAACAGCCACAGAATGCACACACCGGCAGTAAGGAGAAGATAAACCCACACCCTCGCAGGCACCCGCAGCCGTTGAGAAATTGCATAAAGGCCGATTCCCGCAGCAAGCGGAAGCGCGAACCCCTCATGCCACACGGCCAGAACAACACACAGCGCCATAGCCCCGGCCATGATTGCGCGCGAATTCCGGTGGAGCGACAGAGCCATAAACCTGAGCGCTATGAGTGAGAGCGCCATGCTGAACAGGTAGTTAAGTGCATAATCGCCGGTGAGGATATTGTTGCGCCAAGGGAGGGCAAGAGTCATTGCCATCCACATCGCCACCACCGCCCCGAAACCCGGGCGTTTGCCGGCCGAGGCAAACCGGGCACACAACCATGCCGACAGCCCGACGCACAAACCACACAGAGCCGAAAAAAACGGCTTGTTATTGAGAATCAACGTGCTTGCCGGCGCAAGGATATTGGCCATGCGCCAGTTATCTTCCTGCCTTATGTGATTGATATATTGCAGATAGGCATCGAGTGAAAAATCGGAAGAGCCACCCGAAAATTCAAGATAAACCGCATCGAACACTATATTATCGAATTGGAACGGGGTGAGCCATTCCATAACAGCATATATGACAGCTATAAGCATCGCCGCAGCAACGGCTAATTTGCCGTTTGCCGATTCGGATAGCATTGCCGGTTCTTTGCCAAACAGAGTTTCACGAGTCATATCTCACAAATTTAACAATAAGAATGTTGAATCACAAATATAGGCGAGCAAATTCCATTAACCCGAATTCATCAAATAAAATTGGCATCGCGCTCGACTTATTCATCTCTTTTACTCAATAAAATCGGTTGCGACATTGCAAAACCGACCTTCGGTTGACACCCGCTATTTTTTTCGTCGAAAATACTTCGTATCTTTGTGAATCGCAGAATGCTGTTTTCCGCAAGAAAATAAAAAACAAATGCGGAACTTCGTAACCATTATCACGACAAATAACCAACCAATTAAATAAAAAACAACACAACATGCTACCCAAACGCTCAACGCGCATAAGTGCCTTAAGTGCTCTTCTTTGCGCCGGAGTGATGAGTGCGGCCGCTTCATCGCCCCTCATGTTAAATGCTCCCTTCAAAGCCGTTGCCACCCACACCGATAACGGTCCTGAACTCTACGGATGGGTGTCGAACTATCCGCTGTGGAACAAAGACGCGGGCCAAACCTACGGCATCTACAGTTTTTCGGCAACCACCGACTCTCCACTCACTTTTGTGACCAAAACCGCCAATGCCTCACAGGCGGCCTACGCTGAAGGGCTCTACTGCGGCTTTACCGACATGTCGGCTTACGGATATGTCTCCTACAACGCCTACGATGCCGACAACGGCGAAGTGGTGACAACCCGCCGAATCAACGAATCGGCACTTTCAGGCACAGGCTACACACTGGCAGATTTCAGCGTGCAGGCTATGGCCTACGACTACTCGAGCCGCACTCTTTATGGCGTGTACTACAACGACGACCAGGGCAAACTCAACCTCCGAACCATCGACCCCATGACGGGTAACCCCGGCGCTGATAAAATCATTCTGCAAGCCACCCGGTCGCTTGTCACAGTAGCTTTTGACGGCGAAGGAAACCTGTTCGGCATCGACACTGCCGGCTCCCTGATTAAAATCAACACCTCTACCGGAGCTGTGAGCACTGTGGGGAACACCACTGTAACTCCTGCTGCCGTGCCGCAAGGCTCAACTATCGACACCACTACCGGAACACTCTACTGGGCCAGCCTCAAGCCCGACTATTCGGCAGGGCTATATGCCGTGAGCATCTCCAACGCAGCGGCCAACCTCATCTCCGAATGGCCAGCGCAGACCAGTATTGTGGGACTGCACACCGCCCACACCGCCACAGGCGATGTTCCGGCAACCGTGACCGACCTTAACGTGACATACAGCGCACCCGGAGCCACAAGCGGCACCATCACTTTCACAGCTCCTGCAAAAACAGCCTCGGGAAAAGCCCTCTCAGGCAATCTCAGCATGGAGTTGCGCATTGACCGTTCAAAAGTGAGCGGCGCACAGTCCACTATCGCACCAGGAGCTAAATTCACTCTCGACCGCACATTCACCGAGGGGAGCCATGTTGTTGAAGTGATTCTCAAAAACAACGCAGGCTATGCCGACGAAGCACGCATCCACACTTTCACAGGTGCCGACGTGCCCGCGGCTGTTGGCAATCTCGACTTCACCCTCAGCGGACTGAACGCAACCCTCACCTGGGAGGCACCGACAACCGGTGCCAACGGCGGATGGATCGACACCCAGCTGCTCACCTACAAGGTGGTTCGTCAGCCCGACAACGTGCTCGTTGCCAACGGATTGGGTGGCACCACCTACAAGGGTCAGATTCCCGACGACTATGCCAACTGGTTCTATGAAGTGACAGCCGTGACCACCAACCCCGGCGCAACTGCTCTTTCCAATGCCGTGACCTACGGAACTGCAAAGAAAGTGCCCTATAAGGAAACTTTCCCCACAGCCTATCCCCTCGACCTCTTCACCACAGTAGATGCCAACGATGATGACGAGACATGGCGTTGGGAAAATGGCTATATGGCCAACAACGGATATTTCGCCAATGCCACCGGCGCCGACGACTGGCTCATAACACCTCCCATCGCTCTTACCACCGATTGGATTTACAGCATGAAAGTGACCGCGCGTTCGTTCAGTTCCTACTACACCGAAACATTTGAAACTGCTTTCGGCACCACCGACAATCCCGCCGACCTGACTGTGAACGGCACATTCTCGGTCAACGACCCCGCAGGCATCACCTTCACCTCGATTGTGGAACCCGCTGCCAACGGAAACTACCGCCTTGCCATCCACCACAACACACCGGCAAGCAGTCCGCGCGAGAACCTGATGATCGACTGCATTGAGCTTGTGCCCTACATCTCAACCGCCGCACCGGCAGCTGCCGACAACGCAACAATAGCCAAAGCTGCCGACAACAACCTCAAAGGCACGTTGAGCTTCACAGTGGCCAAGAAAGCCATCAACGGCACCGCACTGACAACTGTTGAGAAAGTGGAGATTTACCTCGACAACGAGCTGCTTGACACCAAAACCGATGCTACACCCGGCAAAGCGTATTCGTTGGAAGTTGACGTTCCCCAGGGAGTACACACCTTCAACATAGTTGCATATAACGAAGCAGGCCGCGGCCATGACTGCGAGGTTTCAGCATTCGGAGGCATCGACGTTCCCGGCGCGGTTAAAAACCTGCGCTACGTGTGGGACAGCAGTGACGACAACAAAGCCACCCTTATATGGGACGCTCCCGATGCCCACGGGCTTAACGGTTTTGATATCGACCTTCCCTCGGTAACCTACAGCGTGCTGCAGCCATTCTTCGGCAGCATGTATCCCGAGAAAACCGGCCTCACCACCACCTCCTATGCAATTACAACCAACATGACCTCGCAGGGCCTCGCAACACGCGGTGTGCAGGCTGTATCGAAAGGCGGAACCGGCACAGGGGCGCTTATTTCAATTAACCTGGGAGCTCCTATTCCCCCTCATGCCGAATCGTTTGCCGGTGGCAATGTGAAATATGCAGTGTGGACTGTGGCTTCACTCAACGGCAGCGCATCGTGGGGAATGAGCAACTCCAATCCGACCTTTATTGAAGCTCAGGATGGCGACAACGGTTTCGCCCTCTGCGCCACAACCGCTGCCGAAGGTGGCGAATCACGCCTCATCGGTCCCGCCATCGACTTCTCCGATGCCTCTACGAAATATCTCCATTTCCACATCTACCATAAGCCCGGTGTGAATCCCGCCAACATGCTCACAATGGAGTACACCACCAACGGTAGCGACTACGAGCAGCTTGGCCAGCCTGTGCCCGTGATGGCAGGCCCGCAGGGCTGGGCTGAATATGTGCTTCCGCTCGACCGCCTCGCCGGTACCCGCAAGGCTATCATCGCTCTGCGCGGCAATGTAACCGACCCCAACTCATGGATTGCAGTCGACAACATGGAGATCAACGACAACCCCGCCGGAATCGACACCGTGGCAGCTACAGTTCTCAGCGGCATCACCGTTGAGGGTGGGAACGGCTGCATCACAGTGAAAGGTGGCGAAGGTGAAACCGTTACAATCTACACCCCCGACGGGCGCCTGGTGGCATCGCAGATGCTCACATCTCACGCCCAAAACGTGGCTGTGGCATCGACGGGCGTCTATCTGGTTAAGGTGGGCAACCTGTCGGTAAAGACCATCGTAAAATAACCTCACACCCCGGCAACTGATGTTGCCGACGGCACACAAAGGCGGCATGTCGAACTGCAAAAAGTTGCGGCATGCCGCCTTTCTGCATCCGCTCAAAATTAAACGAGGTGTGCCCAACCTGAAGAGGCCGCGAGGAACGGCTGAAAGCCCTTTAATATTTTTTCATTAAATTAATTAACACGGGTGAACATAATTTGCCTAACTTTGTGAGACTGTTGTGTGTTACCATAATGGCGGACGCAACAACCCGCCTTCAATTCACACACTGACAAACAACTAAAATAACAACATGGACAACAACGAAAACAAACAACTCGACCGCATAAGCTACGCGCTGGGTCTGAGCATGGGTAACAACTTCCGCGCATCGGGCATCAATGAAATCAACGTTCAAGATTTCGCCGACGGCGTTGCAGCAGTGTTCTACGGCTCACAGCCCAAGATGACCTACGACGAAGCAAAAGCAGAAATCCAGGCCTACTTCACCGAAATGGAGAAAAAGCAGCGTGCCGCAGCTGAAGAAGCCGGCAAGCAGAATCTCGCTGCCGGCGAGGCTTTCCTTGCCGAGAACGGCAAGCGCGTTGAGGTTAAAACCACCTCGACCGGCCTGCAGTATGAAGTGCTCACCGAAGGTGACGGACCGCGCCCCGAAGCAACCGACCAGGTGGAGGTTCACTACACCGGAAAACTTATCGACGGCACCGTGTTCGACTCGTCGGTTGACCGCGGAATGCCCGCAACATTCGGCGTGACGCAGGTTATCCCCGGATGGGTTGAGGCACTGCAGATGATGAAAGCCGGCTCGAAATGGCGTCTGTTCATCCCCTCCAACCTCGCCTACGGTCCCAACGGTGCCCCCGGAAGCCCCATCGGTCCCAACGCCACACTTATCTTCGACGTTGAGCTGCTCAAGGTAATCGGCAAATAACAACTGCCATGAACGGCATGTTGAAGCAAACGGCATTAAGCGTAGCCGTGGCGCTTGCGGGCGTCACGGCCGCGTTTGCATCGGGACCCGACAAATCGGAGGGGGAGCCGCTCCCCGCACCCCTTGAGGGTGTTGTTGACGGCGATTCGTGCGCGGCGGCATTCGCCACCGTTATGGCGCAATATCTCAAGCCCGAAATCGACAAACAATTTCCCGGCGACACGGCTGCGATAGCCGAATTTACCCGCGGAGTGGCTCACGCATTCGACATAAAGAATGTCGACGCACCTTATTATATGGGGGTGCGGAGTGCGTTTGCCATGCTTGACCGGTTGGAATCAATGCAGTCGATGGGATTTCCCATCACAACTGAAGCGTTCACAACCCGCCTTGGCGATGCTCTGCGTGGCGATGCGATGGGATTCAACGTTGAGTCGGCCGACCGCTATCTGCGCGATGCCATGATGGCAATGTATCCCGAGCCTGAACTTGCAGCGCTCACCCCCGAATCGCAAACCGCCTATCTCAACGAGCAGAAAGCCCGCGAGGGGGTTGAGGAACGACCCTCGGGATTGCTGTTTGAGGTTATAACCGAAGGTGAAGGTGCCACCCCCGCAGCAACCGATGTTGTGAAGGTGACCTACACGGGGCGCCTAAGCGACGGCACGGTGTTTGACTCGACCGAGCGGCCGATACAATTCCCCGTCAACCGCCTTGTGCCCGGTTTCACCGAAGGGTTGCAGCTGATGAAAACAGGTGGCGAATACCGCATCATCATCCCTCCTGAAGCCGGCTACGGCGACAAGGGCGCAGGAGGGGTGATTCCCCCGGGCGCGGTGCTCGATTTCACAGTGAAACTGCTCGATATCGTTCCTCAATAAGTGGCCGGTAAAGTTTTCAATTTTATTTAGCAGCTACTTAACAAGATAAAACACAATTAACAATCAATAAACCACAATTAGAAATGAAAAAAATCTTTTTAGCATTGGGAGCTGCCGCAATTGTTGCCGGCGGTCTCATGTCGTGCAACAAAGCCGGCGGCAACGCCGATGCAACTGCAGAGGAAAAAGCACTCGGCGATTCTGTTGCCACCGCTTTCGGTGAATTCGGAGGCGCTCAGGCTCTCAGCAGCTACGAACGCATGAAAGCCATGCAGCCCGAAGCAGCCGAAAAATTCAACAAAGCTTCCTATCTCAAAGGTGTTGAGGCAGTTTTGAATGCCGACACCACCGACATGGCCTACATTCAGGGTCTGCAGATGGGCATGCAGATGGTTGGCGCTTATATCGGCATCAACAACGAAGCCAAAATTCCCGTTGACAAAGCAACCCTCATGGCTGCTTTCAAGAAGGTTTATGAAGCCGACTCAATCGCCGACATGAACCAGTACTACTCCAACTATCAGGCTGTGATGACCCGCGTTCAGTCGGTTATGAAAGCCCGCGAGGATGCTGCCAAAGCAGAATCGCCCGAAGCAAAGAAGAACCTCGCCGACGGTGAGGCTTACGCTGCCAAGATGGTTGAGGAAGGCTACACCAAAGCTCCCTCGGGCATCGTTTACAAAATCGAGAACCCCGGCACAGAACCCAAAGTAGCTCCCACCGACCAGGTGAGCGTTATGTATGTGGGCAAGAACATCGACGGCGAAGTTTTCGACACCAACGAAGGCAAAGTTCGCCCCATGCGTGCCAACGGCTTCGTTCCCGGTTTCCAGGAAGCCCTTCAGATGCTCGGCAAGGGTGGTAAGATGACTGTTGTTATCCCCGCCGACCAGGCCTACGGCCTCGACGGTGCCGGCGATGCCATCGGCCCCAACCAGACTCTTGTTTTCGACATTGAAATTCAGGATATCAACCCCGCCAACTAATCGGTCGGTAGATTTCAAAACAGAACAAAGGCGGTGTGTCAAAATTCATGACACACCACTTTTTATGTCTAAGCGGGTAGGGTGGCGTCAGAATGCTCAGAACCGCTATTCTTCCCCTATTAGGTTATTCACACATTTTTTCGTAATTTTGCACCGGCTAAACAGGCTTGCCCGAGCAAGCTCAAAGCCTGCAGTGATTAAAATGAATTGGTAGGAGGTAACTCATTGTGAGCGCCTTCAGGAAACACAAATTTCACGTTACAATAGCATTCATTATCGCGTTGGAGCAAATCACACGCACAGTTTGTAACGAGCTGTCTTTCATTTCAATAGCCCTATTGAGATGTGCTAAAGGTATGCCCTGCGCCAAATGAGACGGCTGTTTTTAGCCCCAATTCAGGGAACGCCTGCGCCTGTCGCCACACCCCCATGCTTCTGAGTGTTTCAAACAACAACCGCCACACCCGCCATTGGTTTGTGATGAGGGTGAACAAGCGCGAAAAGGAAGCTGAGGAGAAACTCTCGGCTCCCGGCGCCCCGGAATTCTACATTCCGAAGAAGGTGGTGGTGCGCACTGCGGGGGGCCGTAAACGCAAAGAACTTGTGCCGGCGATTCCGAGCTACATTTTCGTGAACGCCTCCCATGCCGAAATCATGGAATTCAAGCGCGGCTACGACCACCTGAAGTTCGTGACATGGGACCGCACTGAGGGCACACGCTATCTCACCGTCGACGACAAGCAGATGCGCGATTTCATCACCGTGTCGAGCACCAACATGGAAACGCTGCTCTACATGGCTCCCGAGGAGGTGAATCTTGCAAAGGGAACCCGTGTGAGAATCCACGGAGGGGTGTTCGACGGAGTGTGCGGCACATTCCTGAAAGTGAAAGGGGCCCGCAGCCGGCGACTTGTGATTATGCTCGACAACATTCAGGCCATAGCGGCCGAAATCTCCCCCGACCTCGTGGAGGTGATTGCCGATGACGGCAGCGGAAGCGCCGAAACGACGTAAGGCCACTCCTCAGGTTGCATTACAACTGATTAATTCTCATCCTAAAACATATAATTCCCGGAATCCTATGAAAGGTATCGTGTTAGCCGGAGGCTCCGGCACAAGGCTCTATCCCATCACCAAGGGTGTGAGCAAACAGCTGCTCCCCATCTACGACAAGCCGATGGTGTATTATCCAATCTCCACGCTGATGCTTGCGGGCATACGCGACATCCTAATCATCTCCACTCCCCAGGACCTCCCCGGTTTCAAGCGCCTGCTGGGCGACGGCAGCGACTTCGGAGTGCGGTTGGAATATGCAGAGCAACCTTCGCCCGACGGGTTGGCACAAGCCTTTCTCATCGGCAAGGAATTTATCGGCGACGACTCGGTGTGCCTTGTGCTCGGCGATAACATTTTCCACGGCAACAACTTCGCCGAAATGCTTCTGAGCGCGGTGAACACCGCCGAGAACGAGGGGAAAGCCACCGTGTTCGGCTATTGGGTCAACGACCCCGAGCGCTACGGCGTGGCCGAATTCGACAACGAAGGCAACTGCCTGAGCATCGAGGAGAAACCCGAGCACCCCAAATCAAACTATGCCGTTGTAGGCCTCTATTTCTACCCCAACAAGGTGGTGTCGGTTGCAGAGACTATCAAACCGTCGGCTCGCGGCGAACTTGAAATCACCACTGTGAACCAGCGGTTCCTCGACGACAAGGAACTGATGGTGCAGACTCTCGGACGCGGTTTCGCATGGCTCGACACCGGCACACACGACTCTCTGGCCGAGGCATCAATCTATGTTGAGGTGCTCGAAAAGCGCCAAGGGCTGAAAATCGGCTGCCTTGAGGGGATTGCCTACCGTCAGGGGTGGATTTCGCGCGAACGTCTCACCGAAATCGCGAAACCGATGCTCAAGAATGGCTACGGCCAATATCTGCTCAAGGTCATCGACGAGATTGACCGCACCGGCGAACGCAATCTTTATTAATATTCCGGGTCGGCCGCCTATTGCAGCCGCCGGCCATGAACGTTGCAACTATAATCCCACACACATTCAAGAGAGAATGGAAGTAATTAAAACTGATATTGAAGGGGTTGTGATTATTGAACCCCGCATTTTCAAAGACGACCGCGGATATTTTTTCGAGAGCTTCTCGAAACGTGAATTCGACGAAAAGGTGCGTCGCGTGAATTTTGTGCAGGACAATGAATCCATGTCGGTTCGCGGCGTGATGCGCGGGCTGCATTTCCAGCGCCCCCCGTTTGCGCAGAGCAAACTGGTGAGATGCGTGCGCGGCCGCGTGCTCGATGTGGCTGTCGACATCCGCAAGGGTTCACCCACCTACGGGCGCCATGTGGCCGTTGAGCTGAGCGAGGATAACCACCGCCAGTTCTTCATCCCCCGCGGGTTCGCCCACGGATTTGCCGTGTTGAGCGACACAGCCGTGTTCCAATACAAGTGCGACAACTACTACGCACCCCAGGCCGACGGCGGCATCGCCATCAACGACCCCTCGCTGGGCATTGACTGGAAACTCGACACCGCCGAAGTTATCCTCAGCGAAAAGGATACACGCCATCTGCGTCTTGCCGAGTTCGACTCACCTTTCGACTACAACACCGACCTCTATCCCGAACTTAACGCCGAATGAAAACCATTCTTGTAACAGGAGCCAACGGTCAGCTGGGCAACTGCATGCGCAATGCAGCCGCCAACAGCACCGACCGTTATATTTTCACCGATGTGGCCGAGCTCGACATCACCGATGCCGAAGCCGTGAAGCGCATGGTGACCGACAACAATGTTGATGTGATTGTCAACTGCGCGGCCTACACCAATGTTGACAAGGCCGAGAGCGATGTTGACTTCGCACGCCTGCTCAACGCCGGCGCGGTGAAGAACCTCGCCGAAGCCGCCGTGGCCAACGGGGCAACCCTCATCCACATCTCAACCGACTATGTGTTCGGCGGAAACGCCGGCAACACCCCCCGCACCGAAAACGAGCCTGAAAATCCCACCGGAGTTTATGGTCTCACCAAACTCGAAGGTGAACGCGCCATCGCCGACACCGGCGCCAAGGCACTGGTGTTCCGCACGGCGTGGCTCTACTCCGAGTATGGCCGCAACTTCGTGAAAACCATGCTCGACCTCACTGCATCAAAGCCTATGCTGAAAGTGGTGTTCGACCAGGCGGGCACCCCCACCTACGCTCAGGACCTGGCCGACGCGCTTTTCGAGATTATCAGCACAGGGGCCTACGAGGGGAAAGAGGGTGTCTATCACTACTCCAACGAGGGTGTGTGCTCGTGGTTCGACTTCACCCGCATGATTGCCGACATCGCCGGCAACAACGGCTGCGACATCCAACCCTGCCACTCGTGCGAGTTCCCCTCGCCGGTGACACGCCCGAGCTATTCGGTGCTCGACAAATCGAAGTTCAAAGAGACCTTCGGCCTGCGCGTGCCCTACTGGACCGACTCGCTCAAACGCTGCATCAAGAATTTACAAACAAAGTAACCCCACAACGACTCAAAAATGAAACGCAACATACTCATCACCGGCGGCGCCGGTTTCATCGGCTCACACGTTGTGCGCCTTTTCGTGAACAAATATCCCGACTACCGCATCGTCAACCTCGACAAGCTCACCTACGCCGGCAACCTCGCCAACCTCAAGGATATCGAGGACAAGCCCAACTATGAATTCGTGCGCGCCGACATTGTCGACATCGACGAGATGCGCCGCATCATGCGCGAATATCAGATTGACGGTGTGATTCACCTCGCTGCCGAGAGCCATGTTGACCGCTCAATCAAAGACCCCTTCACATTCGCACGCACCAACGTGATGGGCACCCTGTCGCTGCTGCAGGCCGCACGCGAGTATTGGGAATCGCTTCCCAAGAAATTCGATGGCAAACGCTTCTACCACATCTCTACCGATGAGGTTTACGGCGCTCTCGAACTGACAGCACCCGAGGGCATTGAATCACCCTTCACCACCACAGCCTCTTCGGCCGAGCACCACCATGCCTACGGCGAGGAGTTCTTTGTGGAGACAACAAAATATAACCCCCACTCCCCCTACTCGGCTTCGAAAGCTTCGAGCGACCACTTTGTGCGCGCCTACCACGACACCTACGGCATGCCCGCCATCGTGACCAACTGCTCCAACAACTACGGCCCCTATCAGTTCCCCGAAAAGCTCATTCCGCTGTTCATCAACAACATCCGTCACCGCAAGCCCCTCCCCGTCTACGGCAAGGGTGAGAACGTTCGCGACTGGCTCTTCGTTGAGGACCACGCCCGTGCCATCGACCTCATTTTCCACGAAGGAAAAGATGCCGAAACCTACAACATCGGCGGCTTCAACGAATGGAAGAACATAGACATTATCCGCGTGATTATCCGCACCGTCGACCGTCTGCTGGGTAACCCCGAGGGCTATTCCGACGAGCTTATCACCTACGTTACCGACCGCGCCGGCCACGACCTGCGCTATGCTATCGACTCGCGCAAACTGCAACGCGAACTGGGCTGGGAGCCATCGCTGCAGTTCGAGGAAGGCATCGAACGCACCGTGCGCTGGTATCTCGACAACCAGGAGTGGATGGACAACATCACCTCCGGCGACTACGAGCGCTACTACGACGAAATGTACAAAAACCGCTGATTCTCCCCTCCTCCGGGAGAGGGTACCCGGATTTGTAGGGACGCACGAACCGTGCGTCCCTACAAGTCCAAGTACAACTTCAAGGGTGGGTTATTCCACCTACATTGAACCGTTTCAATATTTCTGAATGGCAGAGACACTGAAAGATAAAGCTGTAAAAGGTGTTGCCTGGCGCATTGCCGAAACGGGCGGCCGCCAGGTGATTCAGTTCGGCATCAGCGTGGTGCTGGCCCGACTGATTATGCCCGAGCAGTTCGGTTTGGTGGCGATGCTGAGTGTGTTCCTGGCCCTGTCGCAGGTGTTTATCGACTCGGGATTCTCAACGGCACTGATTCGCAAAACCAATCGCACTCAAGCCGACTGCAGCACAGTTTACTTCTTCAATATAGCCGTGGCCGCAGTGTGCTACGCGATTCTGTTTGTATGCGCCCCCTTGGTTTCCGACTTCTATGGCATGGAACAGCTCACCCCAATTCTGAGGGTTACATCGCTATCGCTTATCATAGGGTCGGTTGCAGGAGTGCAGCGCACTTTGCTGCAGGCCGAGATGAACTTCAAACTGCTCACGAAAATGAACATCACAGCCCTGATAATATCGGGCATCGTGGGCATCGTGATGGCATATCTCGGTTTTCAGGTGTGGGCGCTGGTTACGCAGAGCCTTGTGTCGACGGTTGTTTCCACAGCTTTTATCTGGATTAAATTCGACTGGCGCCCGTCATGGATAATTTCGCGCGCGAGTTTCAAGGAGTTTTTCGGATTCGGGTCGAAATTGCTTGCATCAAGTCTGCTCGACACTTTATATAACAACGTCTACTCAATCATCATAGGCAAAGTGTTCAAGGCCGCAGATCTGGCATTCTACAACCGTGCAGATTCGTTGAAAAGCATGACGACCAGCCTCCCCACGAGCATACTGCAATCGGTAACCTACCCCACCCTCTGCAAACTTCAGGATAACGAGGATGCCCTGCGCAACGGCTACCGACGGATGCTGCGCCTGTCGGCATTCATTATCTTCCCGCTATGCATCGGATTGGGGGCTGTAGCATTTCCGCTTATCAACGTTCTCTATACCGACAGATGGATTTACGCAGCCACGCTGCTTTCAATCATTGTGTTTTCCGGAATGTGGTATCCCATCCACGCCATCAACCTCAACTACCTGATTGTGAAAGGGCGCAGCGACCTCTTTTTCCGTCTGGAAATACTAAAGAAAATCAACGGCGTGATAATGCTCTGCATCACAGTGCCAATCGGGCTGGAAGCCATGTGTTACGGAAGCATCTGCACATCACTGATTGCATTAGTAATCAACAGCTACTACACAGGTAAATTCTTGAACATGAGCATTCTCAAACAGTTGGGCGACATGACCCCTACGCTGTTGCTTTGCGCTGCAATGTATATCCCCACCCGCCTCATTGCCACCATGATGGGCAACGGAATTGCCAGCCTGAGCGTGAGTATGCTCACAGGTGCCGTAATCTACATAGGAGGCGCACTGCTGTTCCGCCTCCCCGAAGTGAACGAACTTAAAAATCTCCGCAAATCGCGATAAAAAACGCATATACCTACACGATGGAACAAATAACCGTAACATCACCCCTGCTCCCCAACCTCGACGAGTTCAATGACCTGCTCAAGGAAATCTGGGACAGCAAATGGATTACCAACAACGGCTCATTCCACAAACGCCTGGAAGCCGCCCTGTGCGAATATCTCAAAGTTCCCTATATCAGCCTGTTCACCAACGGCACCCTGCCGCTGATTACCGCCCTGCAGGCACTGCGCATCACCGGCGAGGTAATTACAACCCCCTATAGCTTCGTGGCCACCACCCACTCGCTGTGGTGGAACGGCATCAAGCCGGTGTTTGTCGACATCGACCCCGCCACAGGCAACATCGACCCCGATAAAATCGAGGCCGCCATCACCCCTAAAACCACGGCAATCATGCCAGTGCACGTCTACGGCCAACCCTGCGACACCGAGCGCATTCAGGCTATCGCCGACAAATACGGGCTTAAGGTAATTTACGACGCAGCACACGCCTTTGGCGTTGAAGTGAACGGCGAGAGCATCCTCAAAGCCGGCGACATGTCCACCCTGTCGTTCCACGCCACAAAAGTTTACAACACCATCGAGGGTGGAGCACTCGTGATGCACGATGCCAAAACCAAGCAGCGCATCGACTACCTCAAAAACTTCGGCTTTGCCGGAGAGACCGAGGTTGTAGCACCGGGCATCAACTCGAAAGTCGACGAAATGCGCTCGGCCTACGGCCTGCTCAACCTCCGTCAGGTCGACGATGCCATCGCCGCACGCCGCCGTGCCGCCGAAGCCTACCGCGAAGGGCTGAAAGATGTGGAAGGCATCACCTTCTTCAACGACACCCCCGGAGTGCGCCACAACTACTCCTACTTCCCCATCTTCGTCGATGCCGAAAAATATGGCCGCACCCGCGACGAACTCTACTTCGCAATGCGCGAGCAGAACGTTCTCGGCCGCCGCTACTTCTATCCCCTCATCTCCGAGTTCACCACCTACCGCGGACTCCCCTCGGCAGCTCCCGATAACCTCCCCGTTGCCCACCGCATGGCCAACTCCGTAATCTGCCTCCCCATGCACCACGCATTATCAATCGAAGATGTAAACCGTGTTATAAACTGTATCAAAAATTGATAAAGCATCGATGAAAGTTTTAGTATTAGGTGGAGGAGCTGATCAAGTAGCGCTCATAAAAGAACTTCAAGCAAGAGGGAATGAGGTTGTTTTATTGGATTATCTCCCAAATCCCCCTGCAAAACAATGTGTTTCCAAACACATTCAGGAAAGCACGTTAGACATCAATGCAGTTAAAAATGCCGCCATCCGGGAAAATGCAGAACTAATCTGCACAGCCTGCACTGATCAGGCGCTTCTCACGGTAGCACAAGTTTCTGAAATGTTGAATTTGCCATGCTACATTCCTTATTCAACTGCACTTGACGTTACCAACAAACTCTATATGAAGACTAAAATGTGGGAAAATGCCATACCCACAGCACTCTTCACAACAGTCACCTCGCCGGATGAGCTTGATAAAACTGCCGAATTCTCTTACCCCCTTGTGATAAAACCTGCCGATTGCAATTCGTCGAAAGGCGTGAGGAAGATTGAAGATAAAACCTCTCTTAACAAAATTGTAGATGAGGCACTATCATTAAGCCGCACCCACACTGCCATTATCGAAGAATTTAAAACCGGCGAGGAGATTTCAGCAGATTTCTATATCGAGAATAATGATGTTAAATTGCTATCTGCCACCACTTCATTTAAAATCGGGTATAACGACAGATTCACAATATTAGGCAGCCGCTATCCTGCAATAACCGAATCCCAGGAACAAGAACTCCTTGAGATTGGTCGTAAGATTGCAAAAGCGTTTAATCTGTCGAATTGTCCGCTGTTGGTTCAACTCATTTTTGACGGCAATCAATTTTGGGTAATTGAGTTCAGTGCACGGATGGGTGGAGGCTCAAAATATAAATTAATCGAGGTCCTATCCGGAGTCAACATAATGTCGAAATATGTCGACTTGATTTTAGGAGAGAAACCTGTAGTCTCCCCAAGTAAGATGGTAAACCATGCTACCATGCAATACGTCTATTGCAATAATGGTAGAATTGCTGAATTCGAAAACTTCGAAGAACTGAAACGCCGTGGAATAATCACCGAATATTTCTACTATAAACAACCCGGCGCTGTAATCGAAAAGGTCGAAACAAGCAGTGACCGTCCGGCAGGATTCCTTGTGACAGGCAATTCCGAAGCAGAAGTTGCCCAAAAGTTAGCTGTCGCCGATGATAATCTCAGAATCATCGATGATAATGGAAACGATATAATGATTCATCATTTGAAATGATTGAGCGTATCACAATAATCGGAGCCGGCAACGGAGGGCAAGCTATTGCCGGATATTGCGCTTCCCGCGGAGTGAAGGTTTGCCTATACAACCGAAACTTAAATAAATTAGAGGAACTCCTATCCAATCATAAAATACATCTGCATGGCGCAATCAATGCCGAAGGGATAGTTGATGTTATTACTGATAACATCAGAACAGCTGTAACCTACAGCGATATGATATTTGTGGTTACACCTGCCACTGCACACCACAGTTTGGCACAGGAGATGCTTCCACATCTTTCCAACGGGCAGACAATAGTGTTGAATCCCGGGCGCACTTTCGGCACATTAGAGTTTCAATCAGTTTTTTCCAAAAGACCTGACTTGAATGTTGTTGTTGCTGAAGCCCAGACACTTCTATATGCATGCCGGTTACAGAAGCCAGGCCTAATAAATGTTATCGGAGTTAAGGAACGTGTTCCTCTGGTAACAGACCATTCAGATAAGACCAACGCCATCATAAATAATCTGTCGGATTTATTTCCTGCGTTTCTCCCGGCACCGTCACTTCTGCAAGTAGGTCTTGAAAACATCGGCTCAATTTTCCATCCGGCAGTGATTCTGTTTAACGCCGCTACCATTGAGCGTAATGAGCCGTTCTATTTTTATCGTGACATGACACCTCAAACAGCATCAGTAATTAACAAACTTGATGCCGAACGAATAAAAATCGGAAAAGCTTATGGAATAGACCTTATGCCTGTTGATGAATGGATCGTATATGCATACCCCGGCACCAAAGGCACAGGACTGTGCGAACGTATGCGTAATAACCCGGCATATCACGATATATTGGCTCCCGGTTCTATTTTCAGCCGACAACTGACCGAAGATATTCCTACGGGAATAATTCCAATGAGAGAATTGGGAAAACTCGCCGGAATTGACACACCTATCATGGATGCCATTATCACCCTGTCATCGGCATTGCTTGATATTGATTTTATCAAAACAGGGCGCACGCTTCACAATCTGGGGCTTAGCAATTTATCAAAAAAGGAATTAATGCAGCACATATCATGAACGGGCTTAAAAATGCAGAGGTATTCGGCCTCATAAAAACCCACATCGACGTTCACACATTGGGAATCACCACCATTGCCAATTTGCTCAAAGACTGTGGATACGAAACTATCATTGCTCCTGACCCGATTTCGGTAGCGGCTGAAAATGCAAGAAAAGAAAATAATCTGTCGCTCATCGCAAACTGGATTAACAAAAACCACATCACCCGACTTGGTTTCAGTTACCGGCTTGATCCGATTGAAGCTAAAGATTATTTTTGCCGGCTGTTTTATCAACTGCAGAACCACAATCTATTTGAAAGTCAAGGCGGCCCTTTGAGAGGTGTGTTTTTCGCAGGACTACCCGACGCATGTCAGTTGGTAAAAGCTGAACTTGGAGATAAAATCATTGTCTTCCCCGGAGATGAAACGCCATTGGAATCGTTGACAAAGCTTGGTGTTCCGGAACATAAAATCCCCACTGATTTATCATCTGCATCGGAATACGACACAATGCGATGGCAATTTGCCAAATCTCTTATTGAAAGGGAAGCCTATCTAACCCAACAGCCACTAAATCATCTTGGTTATCCCGAAGCAGGAACAGAAAAAGATTCTTTTATATCCCGTCTTAATTATGCCAGGCAGCATAAGTCGCTTCCTATAATTCGCGCCCATGTCGGACCTTATAACCCTAACCGAATAGAGGCTATTAAAGAATTCCTCTCATGGTGCGGAGAACTTGCTTCTGCAAAACTTCTTGATGTGCTCTCAATCGGCACATCACAACTCACCCAAGCTCATTTTGGCGAAGATTGGAACGGCAGACCCAACGGCGGTGGCGTACCTGTAAATTCCGAAATAGAATACAAAATGATTCGGGATGCTGCAAAACCCATGCTCGTAAGAACCTATGCAGGAACAAAAGACGTGCCCGGGTTGGCGCAGATGCATGAGCGCACACTTAATATCTCATGGCATGCCTTGTCGCTGTGGTGGTTCTCTGAAATTGACGGGCGTGGCAACAACACCGTGCTTGAAAATCTGAAAGAACATGCTGAAGCCATAAGATATATAGCCTCAAGCGGAAAACCGATGGAACCAAATGTTCCACACCATTTTGCTTTTCGAGGTTCAGATGACATAAGTTTTATAATCTCGGGATATATCGCTGCGAAATTTGCAAAAACTCTCGGCATACGAAACCTGATTCTGCAGGATATGCTGAACACGCCAAAACACACAATTGGTTTACAGGATTTGGCAAAAGCGCGGGTTATGCTCAAGGTTGTCAGAGAACTCGAAGACAGCGAATTTAAAGTTCATCTGCAAACACGAGCCGGTCTTGATTATTTTTCCCCCGACCTCGAAAAAGCAAAAGTTCAGCTTGCCGCAGTCACAGCCATGATGGATGATATTGAACCTGACAATCCCAATAGTCCCGAAATAATCCACGTGGTTAGTTATTGCGAGGCTGTGCGGTTGGCTACACCTCCGGTTATAAACGAAAGCATCAAAATCACACTCTCAGCCCTTTACAACTATCGCCGCCAACGTGCCGAAGGCAAAATCCCGCACATGGGGCATGACCGAGAATTACTCGAACGAACTGAAGAGTTGCTCGATGAAGTGCGTGAGTCAATAAATATATTAGAAACCGCAATCCCGAACCTCTACACACCTGAGGGTCTATTCTTCCTCTTCAAAAACGGATTTTTCCCTGTGCCGGCTCTATTCGATCCCGAAAATAAATATCCCAAAGCAACTAAATGGCACACAGCTCTTAAAAAAGGTGGTGTGCGCGTTGTAGATGATAAGGGAAACATCATATCAACCCCGGCCCGCTACAAAGCAATTCTAAACGAACTTTAAAATGAGCATTAAGGGACAAGAAAACGATGTAAAACAGGCACTCCTGGAGCGGTTTGCCTTGCAAAAGGAATATGGCGGCGACGATAAACCGGTTAATAAAATCGCGCCACTGGTAAGCATTACCGTTATAACATACCGTCACCGCGAATATATCCGTCAATGTCTTGACGGAATTCTCATGCAGCAGACAAAATTCCCCTATGAAATTATCATTGGAGAAGATGGCTCGGATGACGGCACAACAGAAATCTGTAAGGAATACGCCGACCGTTATCCCGATAAAATCCGATTGTTCATCCGCGACCGCTCTCTATCTCAATTTAAAGATTCCAACGGAAAAACTATAAGATTCAACGGAATCTGGACCCGCATGTCTGTCAAAGGAACTTATGTTGCTTGGTGCGAGGGTGATGACTATTGGACCGACCCGCTGAAGCTGCAGAAACAGGTTGATTTTCTGGAATCGCACCCCGACTACACATTATGTTACACGGGGTTCAAAGTCGTAGATAAACACTCTAAAGACCTCCCTGCTGACAAATATAACAAAATGATGGCTGAGTCGAGGAGTGGCAATGTGTTTCCGCAGCTTTTGAAAGGGAATTTTATTCTTACGTGCACCACATGCTTTCGTAAAGAGGTGTTTTTGGATGATTTATACAACAATGCGCCACACACACTTGACTACAGCATGTTCCTGACGGCAGCGTTGACCGGCAAATGCCATTATATTCCTGATAAGACTGCGTGCTACCGCGTGCTGGCTACCGGGCAGATGCACTCCAATTCCTATAACGTGCTTAAAGCGTGCGATGCATTGCAGCGTTATTTCGGAGAAATCTGGCTCAAAAAACCGGAGCTTGTGAAAGGCTCACACTTGAAAATGCGCCGCACAATTGCCAATCTACTTTGCATGCAACTCAAGCATTATCGCGACGATATAAAGGTGCAAGCTGATGCAAAACGCATTCTCAAGACCTATCGCTCTCTTTGGCCTTGGATTCCGGTGGGTATGTTGCACCCTATCGGCGAACTTATATCCAACCGCACGAAACGAATGTTGCACCTATCGTAATTATCCATCCCGATGACAACATATAACCCGACAATGAATGGTGTTAACGCCGCCGGCCGAGATGAAGGGCTCGACCTCATTTGCGGATTGCTGATTGTGCACATGATAATAGGGCATATATCTCTGATGGCTGGTGTAAATTATGCACTATGGAAGGTGTTGTTTTTCTTTATGCCCTGGTTCTTTTTCAAAGCAGGAATGCATCACAGGGCTGTGCCGTTGAAACAATGCCTGATATCATCTGCCAAACGACTGCTTGTTCCGTTTGCGGTGTTCTCATTGTTGGGCGAAGCGGTTCGTTTGATTGGGGTGTGGAAATCGGGCGGAAGTTTGGATATATCTCAGTTAGTGATTATTCCGGTAGCAGGAATTTTGAAAAACGGCTCTGTGGCTGGCAATTTACCTTTGTGGTTTCTGCTCACACTTTTCTTGGTGAAAGCGGTGTTCAATATTTTGGTCAACAAAAAGGGGCCGGTTGTCGGAGTAATGACGATGGCATTCATAGCTGCGACAATTGCAAACTTTGCAAATGGCGAGCTGCCGCTCTATTGTGAAAATTTTCTTTCAGGAATGGGATTCTATTCTGCCGGTTATCTGTTGAAACAACGCCAATATTCCAAACTGTGGTTCGGACTGTCGGTTGCTGTGGTTGGTGCGATTGCATTGTTCTGCCCGGCATCGGTCGACATGCGCACAAACAACACGGCGACAGGGATTTATTGGGTGTGGATTATCTATTGTCTGGGGGGTATTGTGATGATTGACAATTTGGCGCGTCTCTACCCCCCCCACAAGTCGCTAATTACCAGCATATTACAACATGTAGGCCGATATTCCATGAGCTATTATGTGCTGCATTGGGTTGTGATGGTGATAGTAACAGTGGCTCTTACAGGTTTGATTCCGACAACCGGATGGATCTATTGGGTTTGCATGACTGTGGCATGCCTGTGTGTGCTGCCTGTGGCTGACTATCTGATAATGAAATATATTCCCGCAGCAACAGGAATGAAACCAGCCATCCGAAAACGTTCACAATTGTGTAAGCAATGAAGGAAATAACAGTTTACAGCAACGGCGATTCACACGACCTCACAACGTGGAGCAATGTGCCCTATCTGTTTTGCCGCGCCCTCGAAAAAAAGGGTATTAGGGTGAACCGGGTGAACATTGCCGCCAATAAAGGACTGAACCGTTGGTTCAACACATTGTTCTACTATCTGTTTAGAAAATTGCTGAAACGCAAATCAAGTCCTACATTTTACCGCACGTGGTTTCACCGGGCGCTGATTAACCGACGGCTGAAGAAAGCAGCCGCAGCATTTCCCAGTTCGGAAATGAATCTGTTTCTCAGTTATCTGTTTATAAACCAATTTTCAGATAAGCCGAACGTGCTGTGGTGTGACTGGACCGACCGTGTGTCAATCGAACGCATGGGGCGTAATCCACAGTGGTTTGAAACGGCCTCGTTGGCTCATGAAGACAGGGTGATTGCCAAAGCCGATTTGCTCTACACGATGTTTCCGGTGTGCAAACAACACATGGAAGATTTATATGGCCGGGAGTTCCGTTATCTCAACCGCAATGTAATCAACACGGTTTACGATGGCGAATGGGACCTTAAAGAAAGCGCCGAGACACGGTACCGATCAAACAACGTACTTTTCATTGGAAATCACAGATATCGCGCGGGGGCGGAAAAGCTCATTGCCTCATGTAGGGAACTCCGAAAGAACCATCCCGATTTGAAGCTACATATTATCGGAATGACCGGAACTGAACTCAGTTTGTCGGATAACGATGATTGGATTAAATGTCACGGCTACTTGCGCAAGGACAATGCCTCGGAGCGTGAAGTGTACTACTCTCTGCTACTCGACGCCAAAGTGTTCGTGAATCCGTCGAAACAATGGGGCGGCTACAGCAGCACGGTTGAAGCGATGTTCTACGGATGCCCGGTGGTAGTCTCCCCATACGAGGATTTCGTAGCCAATTTCGGAAACGACATAAAATTCGGCATGTATCTCAGAGACGAATCAGCATCGCTCACCAACCTGCTGGAAAAGATTCTCTCATTGCCGCGTGAGACCTATTCCCAGATGGCCGAAGCGGCTCATTCCACTGTAGCCGATTACACATGGGACAACTATGTGACTCACTTTCTCGCTGACATTGAGAATGCTATGCAGAAATAACACCTTTTGAATGCAGATATGGCAAACAGCATTGTTAAGCCCAAAGTGGCGATGATTATCCCTTATTTCGGGAAAGTTGGTGAATGCATTTGGAACATCTTAATACTTAAGAAATAAACATTTCTCCCTCAATTACAGATAGGACCGTCTACCTAATCGTACACATAAACAATAGTTGATATGCGAATCTGTTTCATTCTGCCGCATCCGGCCAACGGACCCACAGGGGGATATAAGGTTGTGCTGGAGTATGCCAACCGGTTGGTAGCCGACGGAGTGCGTGTGGATATTGTTTATTCAGGCTCTATATTTTGGGCTCAGAAGCCTATGCGACAGAAGTTGACGAATATAGTGAGGTATATGCAGCACCTCCTGAATGGTTTTTCCTGCCGCCGGTGGTTCAATCTCGACCACAGGGTCGAGGAGCATCTCACGCTGTCGATGAACTATCGCCACATGCCTAAAGCCGACCGATACGTTGCCACATCACCCTATACCGCATGGTATTTGAACGAATATCCGGTTGAATCGAACAAAAAATTCTATCTGATTCAGGATTATGAAGATTGGGGACCCGGGCTGCACAAAATACTTTTAGACACTTACCACATGCCGTTGCAGAAGATCGTAATCTCGCAATGGCTTAAACAGCTGCTTGAATCACACAAAGAGAATGCAATCTTAATCCCTAATGGGTTTGATTTCAAATATTTCACACTAAAAAAGTCCATTGAGAACCGCAAGTCGAATGTGGTTGCCATGCTATATCATGAAATGGAACGAAAAGACTGTGCAACAGCTTTTAAAGCTTTGGAGATTGTGAAACGGAAATATCCCGAGCTACGTGTGAATATTTTCGGAACGCCCGAACGCCCTGCGAAGTTGCCTGAATGGTATGATTACGTGCAGCGCCCCGACAAAGATACTCACAACCGCATTTACAACGAAGCTGCCGTATTCGTGGCCTCCAGCAAAACCGAAGGGTGGGGGCTCACTGTTGGAGAGGCCATGATTTGCGGCGCGGCAGTTGCATGCACCGATATCGACGGATATCGGGAGATGGTCACCGATAACAAAACCGGGCTGCTTTCTCCAGTGGGAGATGCCGAAGCATTAGCCGCCAATATAATCAAGTTGCTCGATGACCGGCACTTTCGTGAACGCATAGCTACGGCAGCATTGGAAAACATCCACAAGTTTACATGGGAGGAATCCTACAAAAAACTGCGACAAGTGCTTATGCTGCCTGAACCTGTCGAAACACAACGATGATTATGAAACTTGCTACTTTCGACATTTTTGACACAACTTTACTGCGCCGATGCGGAAAACCAGAGGAGGTGTTCCTGCTCACCGGCCAACGCTTGTTTCCCGACAACAAAGCCTGTGCTGAAGCCTTCGCCATCTGGCGCAAGGGGTTGAGAGGACAAACGTTGACTGAGATGTATTCCCCCGACAGGTGCGCCGGCATGGGGCAAATCCCGCAGTCGGCGTTGATGGAGGCGGAATTGGCAACCGAAAGCGATATGCTCACAGTCAATCCGGCCGTGAAAAAACGCATTGATAAATGCCGCAAAGAAGGTTACTCAATTAAGTTTCTGAGCGACATGTATCTGCCGTCGGAGTTTCTGGCACAAGTGTTGCGCAGGGAGGGGTGCATGACCGATGATGATGAAGTGATTGTGTCGTGTGAATGGAACGCGCGAAAAGATGACGGAACACTCTACGATAAAGTGCGCCTTAAGCTCGCCCCGAAAGAATGGATTCACCACGGCGACCACCCGCACAGCGATGTGAAAATGGCACACAAAAAGCGAGTCATCACCGGGCAGGTTTTCACCCCGTTCACACCTGTTGAATCGTTGTGGATGAAAGCGTCGTCGCAATCGCGCAACGGAGAGGTAACGCGCCGACTTGCAGGAATTTGCCGCAACGTCAGACTTAAAGCCGGCAACTCTCCCCAAACAATTCTGGCAGCCGATTTCATAGCTCCGCTCTACATCCCCTACGTGGCGTTTGTGCTTGAACAAGCACGAAGCATGGGGTTGAAGGATTTATATTTCCTCTCACGCGACAGCTACATACTTTATCGCATCGCGCAGCAACTGCCCCACGACGGCATTGAGCTGCACTATCTTTTTGTGTCGCGCAAATCACTCACGCTCCCCTATCTTTGCAACAGCGGCCGCGATGGCTTCATGGCTATTGCCGAGCACAACACCCTGAAAGGTAAGAAAGTAACCGGATTGCTCAAGCAACTCCACACATCGCGCGAAGAACTGAACTCATTGCACGGCATAACGTTCGATTATGAACGAATCACATCCGCTGCACAGCAGGATGACTTCCTTTCAAAAATATTCGATGGTCAGTTTAGCCTCACAATGCAGCAAAAAGGTGAGGCTCAACTCAACACGCTGCTGAAATATTTCTCTCAAGAGGGATTGCTCACAACCCAAGCGGCAGGAATGGTAGATGTAGGATGGATGGGAAGTTCCCGCCTGATGATTAACAGCATCCTGCACCACGCTGGAGCAAAGGAAGTAGATTTCTTCTATCTGGGTGTGCGTGGCGATGTGTTCCCCCCTTCGGCCGGCAACTACACAACGTTCTTTATGCCTGGACAACTCGACACCAATGCCACAGCACTAATAGAGAACTATTTCTCGGTGTCGCCCTATCCAACCACCACCGGATACGCTGAAGTGGAAAGCGGAAAAATAGAGCCGGTTTTCCCTCACGGTAAAAAATATAACTACAATTTTGTCGTTGAAACCAATGTGGAGGTAGCCACCGCCATTACAAATGAAATGAAATGTCTCGGCGTTCCATTCACCGGCAACACTCTTTTCCAATGGGCAAAGCTATCCATCGACACAATCGCCGACGTAGCTGTCGCTGTTGATTTTTCTCCGCTTGAACAGGTTGACCTCTTCGACGGCACCCCCACGGTGAAACATCTGTCGGCACTGGAGCTTGTGAAACTATTGCTGCTTGGCGACCACATAACAGCTTTCGACAAGGGAAGTCTCGCGCTCACCCTCGGGCATGGCGCAACGACACGGTTGTGGCCGTTGCAACGGCTCACATCGCGCCTGCGAACCGCCATCTACCGTCGCTTCATCCTCCGTTAAGCACCGACATCACTCAATTCGTTCCAATAAGAATTCACATGACTACCGTTCCGGTAATTCTTCTCAACTATAACTCATCGGCCGATTGCCGCAAGTGCGTGGGCTTTCTGAAACTACAGAAAGGTGTTGAACTTGAAATCATAATCGTTGACAACGCATCAGACGAAGCCGACCGCAAAGCGGTTGAAGCTCTTTGTGCTGAAACCGGTAGCACTTTTCTCCCAGTCAGCTCCAACCGTGGCTACAACGCCGGTAACAACGTGGGACTGCGCTATGCCGCCGAAAAGGGCTATGAATATGCCCTTATCGCAAACCCCGACATGGAGTTCCCCGACGAAAACTATGTGGCAGCCTTGGTGAATGAGTTGAAGATGCATCCCGAAGCTGTGGTTGCAGGCTCAGATATCGTTTCACCCGAAGGAAAACATCAGAGCCCGATGAAACGCGATGGCGGATGGAAAAGCTCTTTCGGATGGATTAAAGACATCACGGGAAAGAAAACAGTGTCAGCCGAGGCCGATGATTACATCGACAATTGGCCAACAAGCCATTACTGCTCAAAAGTGTCGGGGTGTTGCCTGTTGCTTTCGCTACCATTCATTAAATCAATCGGATTTTTTGATGAGAATGTGTTTCTCTACTGTGAAGAAGCAATTTTGTCGCGACAGGTGGAGAATGCGGGACGCAAAATGTTCTACACATCCAACCTTCAGGCTATCCACCGACATATTTCCAATGCCAAAGGTGACCCGGTCAAGCGCTTTAACCATTGGCGAAAATCACGTTTATATTACATCAACATATATAGCGGTGACCACTTTGCCGGACGCCTGATTGCATCGCTGTCAATGTGGTTGTATTGTGCTTTAATGAAAGCCTATTTCAAATCAAAAAAATGAAAGAGCGCTTAAGATATCTCGATATCTCCAAGGGAATCGCAATTATTTGCATCGTTCTGTTGCACTACGACAACGGTGTAATTCCGCTGCGAGCCAATGTTTTCATAGGATCGTTCATGATTTCGCTGTTCTACGTCACCGCCGGATGGCTCGACAGCATGAAACCGTCACAAACCCCGTTCAAAACTTTTTTATCGCGACGTTGGAAACAACTCGGTGTGCCCTATCTTTGGTGGACAGCACTGATTCTTGCATTTGATTGTATTTTGTGGGCATGCGGTTACTACAACACATATTTCATAGGCCGTGAAGTATATAAATCCGTCGTTCTGCGAGGAATTGGAACGTTGTGGTTTTTACCGGCTCTGTTCGGGGGCGAAATTCTATGGTATTTCGTGCGTAAACAACATAAGATTTGGCCTATTCTGATTTTATTAGCTGTAGCCGTAGTTTACAACTTTTATTACTACCGCCTCACAGGCAAATACACCGAAAATATCCATAAAATAATTTCTGCACCATTCCAGACACTTTTAAATATTCTTTCGGCTTGGACAGGAATTTTGGGAGGATTCACACTCCATCGTCTGTTCACAAAAGCAAAAGGAAGCTCTCGGCCAAAGTATCTTTTAATCACAACCGGAGCCGCATTTTGTATTGTGGCATATTTCTGCGCAAATTACTACCCGTTTCCTATCGGATGGGGATTGTTTGCACCTATATTGGGGCCGTTTGGCATTATGCTTATCGTGATGGGAATTGAAGAATGGACTGTGTTCCGCTATTTCGACTTTTGGGGACGCCAGTCAATGGGCCTGATGGTCACACATTATTCATTCCTTATGGTAGTGTGTGAGCTCTTAAGCCTGTGGTGGCTCGGTACATCAAAATTAAAAGATTGGCCGGCAATAGGCTTTTTCGTAGCAACCATGATTGTGGAATACTTCGTGGTAAAATTCATCGCATCAAAAGCACCGAAACTTTTAGGAAAATAAACGCAAAATCATGTCACGGGCAATATCAACCATTACACACTTTATCGCAGGTTTTTTCAGCCTTAAAAACTACACTCTGCGCAACTACACGGCCTATCTGCTCGTGATTATGTGCATCCAGTACATCCCAATCGAATCACGCGCCGGCGTAAGCCCGGTGAAAGTGCTGACCATGGTGCTAACCCCACTTATTTTTCTTCGTTATTTCACACTCAACAAGGGTGTGTTTCTAACAGCCATCTACGGACTATGGATTTTATTCTCTGCAAGCATAATAAATGAGGATAAATACCGCCCGAGCACCATTATCTACCTTTGGATGTTCCTCTTGACATATATGGCGTTCTATACCTTTATAAACAACCAGCGGGTCTTCACAATCAAATTTTTCATACGCTTTGTAAAAGGGTTTATAATGGTGCTGTTCTGCACATTGATTGTGCAGCAGGCTTTTCTTGTTATCGGAATAAAATATTTTCCGCTTATCAATCTATGTCAGATTCTTGATCGAGGAATCGGAGCGAACTCTTTATCATACGAGCCGTCATCGGCAGCCCGCACCTTTGCAGTGCTTTATTATGCCTATCTGAAATGCAACGAATACGTTAGTGGGAGAAAACTTTCATTTTTGGAACTTTTCAGAGGGGAGCATAAATCAACAACTTTGATGTTTCTATGGTCAATGCTCACCATGGGGAGTGGTACGGCTTTTATCTGCTTGGGCATTCTCTCACTTTACTTCATGCGCGGAGCTTACACATTGCTTGCAATTCCAATTCTTGCAGGTGTGATTGCAGTTATGTCTTCTCTTGAAATCAAACAATTTGAACGTGCATACACTGTTACAGAAGCTACTCTTGATGGAGAAGATGCTAATATCCGTGAAGCCGACGTTAGTGCATCAACACGAATTACCCCTATTCTAAACACTATTTACAAAATGGACCTATCCAAAACAGAAACATGGGTTGGTGAAGGCACTGACACAGGCCTAAGCTACCGGGCAAGTGGCAAACGCCTGATGGGTGACATCAACGACTACGGTTTCATCGCATTCCTTTTATCACTGTGTTTGGTTTTCGGATGTGCGATAAGATTTTTCTCATTAGGCACAATCATGTTTTTTCTGGGGTTGGGCGGAAGTACCAGTAACAACGCCTATGGATGGGGATTGCTTATGATTTTTACATGCGTTACATATTTCTACCACTTGAAACAAAAGAATCAACTACTAATTGAAGACGCATAGACGTTGATTTGGATGCTGATTATCTTTATTTTTTTAATAATCTCATAACAAGAATTCTCCATCATGCAGATTTGCATCATTCTTCCTTATTTTGGAAAACTACCGGATATATTTCCATTTTTTTTACAGTCATGCTACTACAATAAAAACTTTGACTTTCTCATTTTCACTGACCAGGATTTGAAAAGTCATGCAAATGTGACAGTAGTGAACATGCCGTGGGAGAATTTCGTTAAGCATGTTCAATCAAAATTTGATTTTCCAATAGCCTTAGAGTCTCCCTATAAACTCTGTGATTTCAAACCGGCCTACGGACACATCTTTGGAGATTGGTTAAAAAAATATGACTTCTGGGGGCATTGCGATTGCGACCTTATTTGGGGGAATCTTTCACCATTAATTGATTTTTGTGAAAAAGGGGTTGACAGAATTGGAGAATATGGTCATCTAATTTTGTATAAAAACACCAATGAAGTAAACAATTGGTTTCGCTTGCTAAAGAGTGTAAGGGTTCCATCTCATCGACATGTTTTTTCAACTGCTGCTTCATTTAGTTTCGATGAATTTGCAGGAATGAATGTGCTGGTTACAGAAAACAAAAAAAACACAGCAACCCCTCGTCTTTTCGATGATATAATATTTTACAGTAAAACTCTTTTTTCACGGCGGAATATTTGTCGACAGCGAACATCCCATAGAAAAGCCGCATTCTATAAATATAACCACGGAGTTTTAGAACGATACGTAGATTGTGGGGGGGTAACTTGTTGACAGACAACTCATTATACATCCACCTGCAAAAGCGAAGAATGCAAATTTCTACATCTGTCACCTCAAAATTTGCAATTATCCCTAACGAAATTATAGATATAAACAAATACGATGATAATAGCTTGCTTAACCTGTCGAAACCTCCTTTTATTGACTTTAAATATTGGAGAATGATATTAAAAAGCAAAATGATAACCATCATCTCTAAATTACGGAAATGGATTTGACATTGGCTATCTGCATGTACAATGCAGAAAAATATATTGAGGAAACACTTGATTGTATTTCCAAGCAGACAGTGCAGGATTTCAAGCTGCTGATTGTGAACGATTGTTCCACAGATAAATCAGCAGAATTGGTTGAGCGGTATTTCATCGCTCATCCCCGGCAATACGACATGGTGAATCTGCCTGTCAACGGCGGACTTAGTGCCGGCCGTCGATATGTGGAAGAGCATGCCAACACTCGTTACATCATGTTTGTGGATGCCGATGACTGCCCGAAACCGAATCTTGTTGAAGTGCTGTATAATAAAATCTCATCCGACAACGACCTTATGGCTGTTGGCTGCCATCTGGAGTATATGGGCTCCAACGGGGAAAAAATGTCTGGAGGAATCTTTCTGGGGGAGACATCGAAAGAGGATTTCTATCGAAAAGCTGCAGCAGAAAAACTGATTTTCATGCAACCCACGGCTGTTTACGACCGTTTAGTCGCATTACGCGTAGGTGGACACAATCTCGACGGATTCCCGGATGGGAAACCACGCTACCGCGACCTTTGCGAAGATCTCGACCTTTGGACCCGCATGAGCGACCTCTACTCCGAGGGGAAAGCTATCGTTGTTGTTCCCAAAGTTTTGTGTCGCTATCGCAAGCATCAGTCAGCGATGTCGGCCAACTCAATCGGTATGATTTTGCGCATGCGACACATCAAGAGCAACCTCAAACGCCGTCGCCGCAATGAGCCGGAACTGACTTTCATCGATTTTAAGAACTCCATATCACAGGCTGAAATGACAAAGCTTGAGCGCGAGGCAAAAGCAGCCGACCTTCTCAGGCAAGGCTATTATAACTTCAAAGCCGGCAAAATCTTTAAAGGAGTCGGTCAGTTGTGCTCATCGGTAGCCGCCAATCCATCCTACTTCTATCAAAAAATCAAGCATAATCTGCTTGGAATAAAGTAATTTCTATCGAACCAAACATACATGGCAACCAATTATTCCGCGGCATTTCTGACTAAAGTTTTCTCACTGCTAAATGAGAAATCGGAATATGCCGTGCTCCGCAATTTCGAAGGACTACCCGACAACAACACCGCCCGCGACATTGATATCGCTATAAGTCGGAAAGATTATAAAGCTATAAAACAACCGCTTATTCAACTGATTGAGAATACGGGTTGGAAAATTCTCACCTACCTCAATTCTGACAGATTGATTACCTGGGTTGTGGCACAT
Organism: uncultured Muribaculaceae bacterium; assembly: GCA_910586565.1. GTDB lineage: Bacteria > Bacteroidota > Bacteroidia > Bacteroidales > Muribaculaceae > UBA7173. The sequence goes on from CAJUIT010000015.1 coordinate 37,536, forward strand.
ATCGGTGAAAACGATAAAACGGATCTGGTTCAGCTCGATTTCTTTTTCAATACTTCTGTGTTCGGAGTGGAACTGATGTCGATTGATGAGTTGCTTGCTGACCGCCAATTTAACGGAAATATTTATCACGCAGGAACAGATGTGCAATTTCTCGACAAGTACCTCTACGATCGCGTAGTTGGCGCTTCTTATCCACAAAAGTATCGTTCGACACGTGAGGCGGCCGAGAACACAGATGGCACAAAACGCAAACTGAAAGCCATTTTTGGAAATGTCAGCTCTTCTATTGCCGATAAGACTCCGGGCAAGAAGCTGCTGATGAAAGCTGTGGGATATAATCTGCAGAAACGGCCGCTGGGGTTGATTGGTGGCGTGAGCCGGTTTCTGTGGACTTTCACCGGCAACTACGTGAGATCGCGCACCGGCTTTTCCATCGGATTCACCGGTCCCGATGGTTCGGGAAAAACCACAGTTATTGACCGAACCATCGAACGTCTGGGAGATGTTTTTGCCAAAGCACACACCTACAATCACTTCCGCCCGGCGCTGTTTGGCAACTTGGGTGATGTGGCTCATTCAGCCGGATTGAAAAAGGAGGTGGATCGCAACTACAGCGACCCCCATCGTGGCGGAAAAACCGGCGCCCTTTCTTCTCTTGCCCGTTTGGGATATTACTCAATCGACTACATCCTTGGCTATTTTGCCAAAGTTAAAACACAGACTCGCATCACGCGTCTGGTGATTTTCGACCGTTATTTCACCGACATTATTTGCGACAGCCGCCGCAGCCGCATCTATCTGCCGCCGAAATTCCTGAATCTATGGCGAAAGCTGTTCATCCCTTCGCTCGATTATAACATTCTGCTCACAGCCTCATCTGAAACGATTCTTGCCCGCAAGCGTGAACTCGATGAGGCAGGCATCAATGCCATCAACGAGCGCATCGACTATCTCGCTCCGAAAAAAGGATACCTAAAGGTGCTAAATGAGTCCACCCCCGATGCCGCAGTGACCGAAATTCTCAACCACATTTTCAACGAACAGCACAAAAAGAATTTGAAAAGATTAGGATAACAATGGAAATTTCTAAATCAGAAACAACAAATTCAACCAATACAAACACTATTACCAAACCAACCAAAGCACGCATTGAGTTTATTGATTTAGCCAAAGGTGTGTGCATCTTGTTGGTAGTCATCGGGCACTGCGGCGTGCGCGTTCCAATTTTTGGAATGGATATGCTTAGAATGCCATTATACTTTATCTTGTCGGGCCTGTTTTACAAGGATTATGGAGGCTTCCTAAATTTTCTTGTCAAGAAAACAAACAAGATTCTTATTCCTTTTCTGTTTTTCTATCTTTTAGCCTACATCCCATATTATATTTTTGAATATATACGGCCTGGATTGATTCAAACAGAAGCCCGAGGGCTCTTAGATGTATTTAATAACCGCCAGTTCTTCAACGGGCCTATTTGGTTTCTGCTCTGTCTTTTTTGGGCTAATCTGATGTTTTGTTTCATCACATTGAACGTGAAACGCGAATATTTACGTGCAATGAGTGTAATTGCTGTAGGAGCAATAGGTGTCACGTTAGGAATAAACAACGTTTTCTTGCCTTGCATGATTGATGTGGCAATGTCAGCTCTGCCATTTTTGTATTTTGGATACATTCTGCGTAAAGCCCCGATTCTCTACCCCAACAAACACGACAAATATAACCTATTGTTTGCAATAGGATTATATCTTATAGCAGCTCTTATTGCCATTTATGCTGATAACCCTCATTATAGTTTTCACTATAACCGATATGCAGGAAATCTCGGACTCCTGATATCCGGATCCATTTGTGGCGTGTTGGCCATTCTTTTCCTGTGCAAATCAATCAAGCACATTCCGGTAGTGTCATTCTGCGGCCGATATTCCATTATTATGCTCTGCCTTCATCACATGATTTACCGACCGGTTGCATTAGGACTCGGGTATATTAATATAAACGGAGAAGTGAACACTTACATTACTGCGGCTTTAACCATAGCTATCTGCATTCTTATGATCAAGCCATGTGTAAAGTACATACCTTGGTTCACTGCGCAGAAAGATTTGATAAAGGATAAAACAGCTGTACGATAAACAAGTAACACCGTTTATAGAGTATTTAGAGTATTATATGTCTATGGATAATAATATATCGCGCCGGAAGGTGTTTGTGTCGGCCTACGCGTGTGAGCCGGGACTGGGAAGCGAGATTGGTGTTGGATGGCACTGGGTGCTGGAGATGTCGCGATTCTACGACCTCTGGGTGCTCACCCGCCAAAGCAACCGCGCCACTATCGAAGGGTGGATGAAGGAGAACAGCGCCTTTGTCGAAAAAAATCCCCACATCGGCCGAATCCGGTTTCTCTACTACGACATGCCCAAATGGGCGCGCTTCTGGAAACGCGGGCTGCGCGGCGTGCGCACCTACTATAATCTGTGGCAGTGGCTCTCCAACGGCATCGTGCGCCGCACCATGAAACAGAACGGCATCGAGGTTTTCCACCACATCACCTATGGCAATGTGCTGTGGAAAGTGAGCTCCTACGGCAGCCGCAAATTCTTCGTGTGGGGACCCGTGGGAGGGTTTGAAACTATCCCCAAGGAATATTCCGACAGCTATGCGCGTCGCTCGCGAATCATTGAGAGCGTGCGCCGCGGCGTGGTGAAGATGCTCCCTCTCAATCTCGGATTCCGCCGCCGCTGCCGCCGTGCCAACCTGATTCTTTGCAAAACCGACATCACACGTCAGCACATCCCTGCGCACTACCGCAACAAGGCTCTATTGTTCACCGACGTGGCCGTGGAAGCATCCCACGAAACCGTGCGCCCCATTGATGAAGCCGGGAATTATTTCACCGATTTCATCGTTGTCGGGCGTCTCGATGCCTGGCGCGGCTTCGACATAGCCATCGAGGCATTGGCCAAGGCACTGAAACAGAACCCTCGTTTACGTCTCACAATCGTCGGCAAAGGTGCCGACAAGGAGCGGTTGCAGGCACTTGTGAAGCAGCTCGGGGTGAGCGGCAACGTTGAATTTGCCGGCAAGGTGACAATGGATGAGTACCGCCAAATCCTTGCCGGATGCGATGCTGTGGTTAATCCGGCTCTCAAAGAGGGTGCCGTCACGGTGGCTTTCGACTGTCTTGCAATGGGCAAGCCGCTCATTTGCCTTGACACTACCGGCTATACGCGCTATTTCTCCGATGAATATGCCGTGGTAATCCCCTCGGGAAGCCGCAACCAAGTGGTGGATGATTTCAGCAAAGCGATGTTGAAGCTTGCCAATCCGGCCACCCGACGCGCGATGGGCGACGCCGCCCTCAGTGCCGGCGACAAATTTGATTGGGAAAACCGCGGCCGCGAGATTTACAACGCCATTGAAACCGCCATCAACAACACCAAGTCCTAAAGCAGCACATGCAAACCAACCGCACATCATTGCTCGATGAAGTTCTGCTCCCCGGCAACGACTTGACGCTCTACCGCTTCAGCAACGCCGACGGCAAGGAGTGGGCTCTCCCGGTTGATAACCTCGCCGTGTCGCTCAACCTCTATCAGCCCAGCGGCGCAAAGGGAAAGCTGTTGAAGCGTTTTTTGCCTGCTCTGCACCGTTTGCGCCCCGTGCAACGGGTTCTGCACATAAGCAAATCCGGCTGCTCGCTCCATCCCGCTATCTACCGATGCATCACCGAAGCATTTCCCCATGCCACCAACCTGTCGATTGCCCTGTTTGGAGGCACACCGTGTGTGCATCAGAAAATAACCATGCAAATCAGTTGCGGCAACCGGTTGCTCGGCTACTGCAAGGTTACCGATAACGCCGAAATAGGGCGGTTGTTCGCGCAAGAGGCGGAGATGCTTGCCAACTTGCACGGCAACGCCATAGAAGGTGTGCCGCAACCGCTGATGGTGAAACACAATCTCGGCGGAAAACTGCACTTGTTTATACAGTCAACCGTTAAAACCTCCCGCTCCAAAGTGCTCCACAGTTGGACCCCTCTCCATCAGCAATTCCTATCAGAGCTTGCAGAGCACACGCGCCGCGAATTGCGCTTCGAGGATACGGACTACGCCGAAACCCTCCGCTCCCTGCGCTCGCATATCGATTGGCTGCCCGACGTTCCCGAATTGCGTGCAACAACCTTACAGGCCCTCGACATTGTGGAAAAACGCTTTATCGGAGGGAAAGTTACATGGTCGGCATTCCATGCCGATTTCACCCCGTGGAACATGTTTGAAGAGCAAGGCAATCTGTTTGTGTTCGATTGGGAATATGCTCGCGCCACCTATCCCCCCATGCTCGACCGCTATCACTTCTTCACACAGACTTCCATTTACGAACGGCACCTCAATGCCCCTGCCATAATCGCCCACATTGAAAGTGGCAACGAACCCTGGATTCAGCCCGACACCTACATCCTCTACCTGCTCGACATGATTTCGCGCTTCACCGTGAGGGAAGGGAAACGCGTGGAGGGTGATTGCTCCCAATCATTCGAGGTGTGGGGAACATTGCTAAAACATTTTGTAAAATGAAAAATATTGTCTGCTTCCATCTGTTCAATGACTACAGCGGGAGTCCCAAGGTGCTCCGCACCGTATTAGACGGCCTGCTGAAACGGAATGCTAAAGTAACTTTGGTGAGTTCGCGTGGAGGCGTGCTTGATGAAATAAATAATACCGGACTAAGCCGCAAAAACACCTACACCTACAGCTTCTCCCCCAAAGCTGCAGTGACAATGTTAAAATACACATTAGTGCAACTTTGGACATTCCTGACAGCATTCCGCTTCATGTTCAAACGTAATACAGTGTTCTTCATAAACACAATCCTACCCGTAGGACCGGCTCTTGCCGGCAGGATAATGGGGAAAAAGGTTGTTTACCATTATCATGAGAATGCCTTTGCGAAAAGTGCTTTTTACCGTGTTCTCGCCGGTTCTATGCAGAAATTAGCCAATGAAATTATCTGCGTGTCACATTATCAGGCATCTTTCTTGAAAAGGAGAAAAAACATCTCAGTTGTGCACAATGCTCTCCCAACAACATTTGTAACCGGGCTAAAACCGGATTCAGAGAATGCATTTAATAAGCAAAATGTGCTTATGGTATCATCTCTAAAGGATTACAAAGGCACCCGTGAATTTATTTCACTGGCTCATGAACTCCCTCAGTTCCGATTCACAATTGTCATTAATGACACTCCCGAAAATATTGAGCATTATCTATCTACAAATAAAATTTCATGCCCGGATAATCTCAAATTATATCCGCGCCAAGACAATGTAACGACTTTCTATAACGACGCATCTATTGTGCTTAACCTTACAAACAAGGATATGGCCATCGAGACTTTCGGGCTCACGGCGTTGGAGGCATTGGCAGCGGGAGTGCCGGTGATTGTACCGACCGTTGGCGGCGTCACCGAATTTGTCACACACGGCGAGAACGGTTTCCTGATTGACGTGCAGAACCTCCCCGAAATCAAGCAAACCATCGTCAACCTCCTCTCCGACCGCACTCTCTACACCACCATTGCAGCAAATGCTCTTAAAAGCGCCGGAAAGTTCTCCGAAGAGAAAATGATTGAGAGCATTGCGCAAATCCTCCAACTCCCACTTAAGAAATAACCCACCACCCACCTAATAATTTTCCAATCAGCACAATTCCACTTCAATGACTAAGGTTGCGATTATCGGCACACAGGGTGTGCCGGCGAAATATGGCGGATTTGAATCGCTCGTTGAGAACATTATCGGCGAAAACGCCTCCCCCGAGATTGATTACACCATTTTCTGCAGTTCAAAAGATATGCCGCAAAAGCTCGACACCTACAAAGGGTGCCGCCTTAAATATGTGCCCCTGCGTGCCAACGGCATCCAGAGCATCCCCTACGACATGCTCTCGATGACACGCGTGTTCCGCGGCTACGACACCATTTTGGTGCTCGGAACCTCGGGCTGTCTTTTCCTGCCGGTGCTGAAAACACTGTCGCGCAAACGCCTTGTGGTGAACATCGACGGGCTCGAACACCGTCGCGCCAAATGGGGCAAACTCGCGCGCTTCATTCTCCGCGCGTCCGAAGCCTCGGCCGTGCGCTTCGCCGATGTGATTATCGCCGACAACAAAGGCATTCAGGACTACGTGACCGAAACCTACCACAAACCTGCCGCCCTCATAGCCTATGGTGGCGACAACGTTATCCGCCCGGTTGCGCCCGAACGTCAGGCCGCCATACTTGGACAATATAACCTCATCGCCGGAGAATATGCCATCACAGTTTGCCGCGTTGAGCCCGAAAACAATCCCGACATAATCCTTGAGGCATTCGCCCGCACCGGCAAACCGCTCGTGTTCATTGGCAACTGGGACCGCAGCCAGTTCTCACGCTCGCTCAAAGCCGAATATGAGCGCTTCTCCAACATCACCTTCCTCAACAACGTCTACGACCTCGACATCCTCTTTGCACTCCGCAACAACGCCGGAGCCTACGTTCACGGCCACAGCGCCGGGGGCACAAACCCCTCGCTCGTCGAGGCAATGTTCTTCGGCCGCCCCATTTTGGCCTACAACGTTGTCTACAACCGCGAGACGACCGACAACCGCGCCCTCTATTTCAGCAACTCCAACGAACTCATCGCCCACCTCTCCGCTCCACTCCCGTCGGGCGAACCTCTGCGCGACTTCGCCCGCAACAACTACACCTGGAAGAAAATAGCATCGCTCTACGAAGCTCTTTACTAACACCTCACCCCCCATAAAGCAGGCCGCGCCATCCATCGTGAAGGCGCGGCCTGCTTTTTTATTTCCGCCAATTATTCATTGCCGTTTAACAACAGCCGAACCTCATCTTTAAGTTTTGGCAAATCGTTGATTACTATTGCCCAAATCATTTCCAACCTCAAGCTGTCATATCCATGAATTAGATAATTTCGAGTTCCCACAATCTGCTTTGCGTTGGTAATCTTAATATCCGGATCTATTTTCAGAATGCGATTCGTAGCCTCTCCAATGATTGAAATGTTCATGTGAATAGCACTCCTTAACAACGCACTGTTTGCATAGGAATCAAAACGTCGGGGCATTGATTCAAAGAACGACTCTATTTCCTCAATACGTTCAATTATGTCAAATAACGATTTCTGAATTTTTCTATCCATAAATTAACTTGCGGGTTTCATTTAGTTCCTCTCGAAAATAGGGATTACGAACGGCACTGTCATCAGTCAAATCAATTTTCCGGCCGAGCAGAACTTCCAGTTCTTCTTGAAATCCGAAAAAATTATTGGCTGAATCAAGCAGTGGAATATTATCCCAATCAAAATCAACGCACAAATCAACATCGCTTGCATCGCTGAAGCGAGACGTCAGTATCGACCCGAACACCCAAAGCTTACGCACATGGAAGCGGCGGCATATTTCTATAATTTTATTGAGGTTTAATTCAATTATTTTCATGCTGTTGCGTTTTCATATTTGCAAATATATCATTAAAACGCTGAACTACAAAATATTGTGTTACCTACATCAATAATTTTTCAATCGCACCATTGCACCAGCTCGCTATATTCCAATGTAACAAAAGCTGTAATCCAATGGATTACAGCTTTTTATCATTGAGCAGTCGGGGTGAGAAGACTCGAACTTCCGACCTCCACGTCCCGAACGTGGCGCGCTGCCAACTGTGCTACACCCCGAAAGGCTCATGCCGAAGCATTTGAGCGCACAAAGGTAACTATTTTTTTTGAATTATCGACAAAATCAACCGTTAATCCACAAAACAAAGGATGAAATAGTAGCGGAAGCACCTCTGAAACAGCGACTCCTTCCCACGGGGAAAGAATGGTAAGCGGCGATGTATGACAGCGGGGGTCACACGGTGGGGTGCTTGAGGTGCTTCATGGTCACGCCGGCGAAGGGGCGGTCGTCGACATGGCGGAAGCCGAGGGAGGTGTAGAGGGCTTCGGCACGGGGATTGGTGTAGTCAACGAGCAGGGCGGCAGGTTTGCCGGCTGTGCGGGCTCGTTCCACCGTGGCTTCGATAAGTGCTGTGGCGATGCCGCGGCCGCGAAACTGTGGCCACACGGCGAGGGTATCGAGATAGAACTCGTCGGCCGAGGTTTCATCGCTCATCCCCTCCATGTCACGCCCGAGGAATGATTTTGCAGCGTTGAAAAAGTGTTGGCGCATGGGGTGAAGCATCGCCCCGTCGTAGGCCACACACACACCCGCCACCTCACCGTCGGGCGTAACGGCCACAAGGGTGTTGCGGTAGCTGTATTGTGAATCGTCGAGCTCGGCAAGATGAGTGAACAGGCGTTCCACATCGTCAACGGTGTGATCTGGCGCGGCAAAATCGGCGCAGATTTCATCACCTACGGCCATCATCACGGCCTTTGCTATCAGGGGGGCATGAGCTTTGGTTGCAGGTTGGATTTTCATTCAATTGTGTTTTTGCAGGGTTAGACGTGTGTCTTTGTGAGTCTCTGAAGTCATCAAAGTTAGCAATATTTTGCCGGACTTCTGCTATTTCCACTGTGAATAAAAATGGTGCACCGGGCCGTGGCCGTGGCCAATATGATAATCAGCCCCTGCGGCAATGGCGTTGCTGATGTATTCTTTTCCCAGACGGGCAGCCGAATCGAGGTCGGCTCCTTTTGCCAGGTAAGCGGCTATTGCCGAGGAGAGTGTGCACCCCGTGCCGTGGGTGTTCTGCGTGGCGACACGCGGCGATGACAGGCGCAGAAAACGACCCGTCTCGGCATTATAGAAAATGTCGGTGAGGCGATTGTTTTCAAGATGCCCGGCCTTGAGCATCACTGACACTTTCGAGTCGGTGAGTTGCGAAAGTGCTCGGGCTGCATCCTCCAATTGGTCCTGGTGGTCAACAGTCTCCCCTAAAAGCAGCGATGCTTCGGGGAGATTGGGTGTGATAACCTTTGTGTAGGGAATCAACTCGTCGCGCAACGTTGCCACTGCTTCGGGCTGCAGCAGAGGGTCGCCCGATGTCGCCACCATCACCGGGTCGAGCACAATGCGGCGCACATCGGGATACTCACGCAATGTGGCAAGCACTCCGCGTATGAGTTCCGAATCATGAAGCATACCGATTTTTACGGCATCCACACCCAAATCGTCGATAACGGAGCGTATCTGCCCCTGCACGAAGTTAAGGGGGATGGGATGCACGCCATACACACCTGCTGTGTTTTCATCAACAACGGCCACAACGGCCGATGCGCCATAAACGCCGAGAGCCGAAAACGTTTTTAAATCGGCCTGAAGTCCGGCGCCCCCCGATGGGTCGGAGCCGGCAATTGTAAGAGCTATTTTGTAAGTCATGGAAGAAGAAGTCAGAAATGAGAAGCAAGAGAACGTAGAGCCGCCATATATGGCGGCTTGGGAAGAGAGGATGCTGTCAGAATGGTCAGAAGTCAGACAGGCCAGGTGGCGAGGCGGTAGGCCGAATCCCAGAACATCCACTCAAGGCGCGAGCATTGGATGAAGATTTCGGTCATGCGGCGGCGCACGGCTTCGGTGGAGTTGGCCGCCAGTTTATCGCAGATGGCAATTGCCTTGTGGGTGGCTTCGTCAAACGCGGGGTCGGCATAGGTGTGAATCCATTCGGCGTATGGATTGTTCTCCATCTTTGCTATCGAAAGGATGTGACGCCCCACCTGCTGATATATCCAAAAACATGGCAGAATGGCTGCTGCCTCAACTGCCACATCCTCAGTGACCTGTGCCTTCAGCAGGGATGTGTAGAAAAGGCACGCCGGCGTTTTCTCCGCAGCATGCAGATTGTGGGTGAAACCTGCATGAAGGCTTTTTTCTGTGGCAACTCCTGCACCGGCAAATCCCAGAAAGGTCTCCACGTCGCCGATATCGGTCAACCGCGATGCGATGTGGGCGAGCACGCGGCTGTAGTCATCGAGGTAGAGGCTGTCTTGACTTATGTAGTGTAGAAACCGTTCTCGCGAGAGAGTGCCATTGGCCATTTCTGTGAGAAACGGGAGTTGAAGAATCTCGTTGTAGATTGATTGCGAAGCCTGCCAGGCTTCAGTGCTCCAGAGTGTCATGGGTGGAAGAAGTCGGAAGTTAGAAGTGAGAAATCAGAAATCAGAAGTCAGAAATCATTTATATAATTTATATGATTTATACGATTTATAAAAATTATAAGAAGGGGCCGGAGAGATTTATTAGAACGTCAGGAGGGAGGTTTGGAGGGTGAGCAGGTCGATGGTGAAGAGAGTGCCTTCGGTGGGGGTGCCGAAATGCGCGAGAATCTTGATGGCTTCGGAGGCTTCAAGCGCGCCTACAACCCCGGGGACAGCTCCCAACACTCCTGCCGTCTTGCGGGGGAGGTTGCAAAGCGCCTCACGGTCGGGATAAAGCTCGGCATAGCGTCGACCGGCTGTGTGGTTGAACACAGCAACCTGCCCGTGAAACTCTCCTATTGAGCCGTGAACCCACGGTTTGCCGAGTCGCAGGCAAACGTCGTCAATAAGAAATCGGGTGGCGAAATTGTCGCAACAATCCACCACAAGGTCGTAGCGGGCAACAATATCTTCGGCATTCTCGGGGATAAGCCCTTCGGGATAGAGTTCAAATTGCACATCCGACGACATTGCCTGCAGCCTGTGGCCTGCAGCGTCGGTTTTCGGCATCCCAATCTGCGATTCGGTGTAGAGCGTTTGGCGCTGGAGGTTGCTCAGACTCACCACATCGCTGTCGGCAAGTCCGAGGCGCCCCACACCGGCACCGGTGAGATAGGTGGCAACAGGAGCGCCCAATCCTCCAAGCCCCACAATGAGTACGGAGCTTTGGCAGATAAGTTGCTGCCCTTCTTCGCCGATTTCGGCGAGCATGGTTTGACGTGAATAGCGTTGCATAGTTTTTAGTTATGAGTTTTAAGTTATGAGTTTTTAGAAGCCATTCGGCGAAGCCGCACGTAGAGCTGCCATACATGGCGGCTTAACTATGAGGGTGGGTCACTGAAACGGTGTTGTAGCGAATCAATCAAAGATCCTATCCCAATCCTTCCACACCGGTTCGCGCCCGAGGGCACGGAGGTCGGCAGCCACTTCAAGCGGGCCTGTGGGGTCGCTGATGGCAAACTGCTCAAGCGATTCGGGATAGGTGGCATAGCCTCCGGGGTCAGTTTTTGAACCGGCACTCATGGTTGTGACGCCGAGAGTAGCCATGTTGTTGCGGAATGCATGGTTTTCACGTGTGGAGTAGGATATATCCACATCGGGGTCGAAAATGCGGAAAGCGAAGGTGAGCTGTGCAAGTTCGCGGTCGCTCATCACCACATTTGGCTGAAAGCCCGACTCCGACGGACGCATGCGCGGAAAGTTCACCGAATAGCGGGTTTTCCAGTAGTTTTTGCGCAGATAGGTGAGATGGCGCGCCATCATGGTCACGTCGGTGCGCCAATCCTCCAGACCAATCAGCACCCCCATCCCGATTTTGTGCACTCCTGCCTGCCCCATGCGGTCGAACCCGTCGCACCGCCACTCGAATTTCGATTTCATCCCTGCGGGATGATACACCTTGTAGCGGTCGCGGTTATAGGTTTCCTGAAAACAGATCACCCCATTGAGCCCCGAATGTGTGAGCCGTTCGTAATCGTCGGTCGAGAGCGGCATCACCTCGATGGTGAGGTTGCTGAAATAGGGGCGGCACACCTGCAAGGCCTTCTCGATATAATCCGTTCCGGCAGCAAGCGGATTCTCACCCGTCACAATCAGCAGATTCTCGAATGGCCCCATCTCCTTTATCGCCTTGCATTCGGCCTCAATCTGCTCGGGGGTGAGAATCACGCGCGGAAACTTGTTGTGACGGTTGAAGCCGCAATACACACATGAGTTGGTGCAAGAATTGGTGATGTAGAGCGGAATAAATATCGACACCGTTTTGCCGAACCGGCGCTCGGTGATGGCCCTGCTGCGACGGGCCATGATTTCAAGATAGGGGGCGGCCGCCGGCGACACCAATGCCATGAAATCGCGATCGGTGAGCCGCTCTTTGGCAAGAGCGCGCTCCACATCGGCCGCCGTCATTGCCATGATTTGGCGGGTGGTGTCGTCCCAGCTATATTTTTTCAGTTCGTCGGAAAACATGTTCAGTCAAGAAAAGAGGTTAACGGTGATGAGGCTTCGGCCCCGTCGATTACAGCGCCCAATCCGGCTTCAAAAGCCTCACGGCCGGCAACGGTTGCATCGGCAAAAGCACGCGCCATTCTCACCGGGTCGCCCGCCACGGCGATAGCCGTGTTGACAAGCACCGCGTCGGCACCAAGCTCCATAGCTTCAGCCGCATGCGACGGGGCACCGAGCCCGGCATCCACAACCACCGGCACACGGCTCTGCTCAATGATAATTTTCAGCAACTCGCGTGTCACCAACCCCTTGTTCGACCCGATGGGAGCTGCAAGCGGCATCACAGCCGCCGTGCCCGCCTCCTCAAGGCGCTTGCACAGCACAGGGTCGGCCTGAATGTAGGGGAGCACCACAAAACCCATTTTAGCCAACTGCTCGGTTGCGCGAAGGGTTTCAACCGGGTCGGGGAGCAGATAGCGCGGGTCGGGGTGGATTTCAAGTTTAATGAACTCCGTGCCGAACGCCTCGCGGGCAAGTTGGGCGGCCAGAACCGCCTCATCGGCATTGCGCACACCCGAAGTGTTGGGAAGCAGCTGAATCCCCTCGCGCACCACATGCCGCAACATGTCGTCATCGCGGTTATCCATGTCGATGCGTTTCATCGCCACAGTAACCATTTGCGTGCCCGAGGCCACGATAGCTTCTGACATCACTTCATTGCTCCGGAACTTTCCTGTTCCAACAAACAGGCGCGATGTGAACTCGCGTCCGCCGATAATCAGTTTACTCATATCTTTTATTTTCAAGAAAGGTTTTTCAAAATTACACTTAACGTGGCAGCCGCCTGCGCCGCCGGATTGGCCGCACCGAGAACCGACGAACTGAGTGCAATCCCGGCCACTCCCGTCGAGAGAATCGCCGGAATATCACCGTCGGTTATACCGCCGATTGCCACCACCGGAAGCTCTATCCCCGCTTGCCTGCATCGGGATAAAATATCCGCATACCCATGGGTTCCGAGAACAGGGCTGAGATTCTTCTTCGTGGAGGTGAACCTGAACGGCCCCAGGCCAATATAATCGGCTCCGGCCTTTGCAGCGGCTTCAATATCCGCAAAAGTGTTGGCGGTGGCACCGATTATCACTGATGGTCCAAGTTGCCTGCGAGCCTCAGCAACCGGCATATCATTTTTGCCGAGATGCACCCCGTCGGCACCCAATTCATTCACCAACTCCACATGGTCGTCGATGATGAAAAGTGCTTCATATTTGTGGCAAAGCTCGGCAATCCGCTCACCTTCAGTAAGCAATTGTTCAATAGAGGCATCCTTGTGGCGCAACTGAACCCACCGACTGCCACCGGCCAAAGCCATAGCCGCACCCTTCTCCACCGAGAAGCGCAGTGTGGGATGGGTGATGAACTGCATGGCAAACTGCTCACGGGTAAATTCCCTGCGCCATGCCGCAGTTAGCATCGCCGCTCCGGCAAATCCCATCCGTTCGAGTTGGGGGAGTCTTTGCGGAGTAACCCCTCCGAGTGCAAAAATTTTCGGAGTCAGCACACCCGACAGTTCCAACGGATTGAACGATGCGCGGTAGCCCGGTTTGGAAATACTCGGAAAAACGGGACTGAGGAAGGCATAATCTTCCCTCACCTCTGCAATCTCCTGCGCAGAATGGATTGAGCGGCTCACCAACCCGTTCCACCCCTGGGGCGGCACGGGATTACGACGGTTGAGGTGCACGCCGCCCACACCGGCACGAGCCGCAACATCGAAACAATCATGAAGCGACAGGCGCGGCCGCAGATTGCGGGGCACAGCCTCAACAAGCCTCTCCATCTCCTGCGAAGTGCAACCGGGCTTGCGGATGTGCACACGCGCGAAGCCCCTGTTGCAAAGCGCATCAGCAATGGCCTGAGCCTCGCCCTGATAAAAATAAGGGGGAGTGACAGCTATTTTCTGCATGACTGGAACCGGTTAACCTCCGCACACGGCGCGGATAACAATGATTTTCATTCCGTCGACAACCGGCGTGTCGCACCATCGGTCGCGGGGCACAACAACATTGTCAACAGCCACGGCCTGCCCTACTCCCGTGAATCCCTCTTTCTCAAGCAACTGAGCTAAATTAGCGCATGTTGCATCCACCTCAACCGGGTGGCGGTTGATTTCAACTTTCATTTCAGCGAAATTTTATAGAGGGGGATCCAACGCACGCGGCGTGCAGAAAACAGCAAGTTCTTCCGGCGGCATTATCCGCTTCAAGTTCCAAGGGTATAATCTCAGCCCGTCGCAGGGGGCACCCCTCTTGTGTCACCGCAAAGATACGAATAAGTCGAGCGCAATGCCAAATTTATTTTATATCAGAAGTATGTGTCGAAACCTATTACATTTCCGTTAGATGTCACTAAGTCATTTGAACCGGTGTATATAACGGTTCTATTGCTTTCAGGAGTATTCGACAACTCCCCCCACTTTTTAAGCCCGTCAAAGAACGTGGGAGAGAATGTGCTCCCCGATTTAATTTCGTAACCTCGTTGTTCCAATCCTTTTGTATCAATCAAGTCAACTTCAAGCCCGGTACTGTCACGCCAGAAAGTTAGGTCGGGAGAGATGCCCTGATTCAGCCCGTTCTTTATGAACTGATTGATAACCATGTTCTCGAAAAGACCTCCACGAAGAAAATGTGTGTCAAGCTGTTCCGAGGAGCTTATCCCAAGTAGACTGCAAGCTAACCCGGTATCATAAAAGAATAGTTTTGGTGTTTTGACAATCCTTTTATTGTAGTTGTTGAAGTTAGGCTCCATACGGTATAAGATATAGCTGGCTTCAAGCACTGAAAGCCAAGATTCAACCGTGGGAATTGTAATCCCTGCTTCCGTTGCAAGATTCGATTTGTTGAGCAGTTGACCAATCCTTCCGGCACAAAGTCGGATAAATCGCGTGAACCTACCCAAATCTCCAATATTTAACATGGCGCGAACATCCCTCTCAACATAAGTGGCAATATAAGATGGATAATAATCGGTAGGTGCAATCTCTTTATCATAAATGCGGGGATAAAAGCCTTTGAAAATCTGCTCATTGATTGACTTGGGCAAAACTCCGGCTTCATGTAACTCATGACGCGAGAATGGCAAAAGCTTGAGAATGGCTGTTCGGCCGGCCAGTGATTGGTCAATGGCCGCCATAAGGTGAAAGTTGCGTGAACCGGCCAACATATACATCCCCGATTCATTCACATCATCAATATGGGTTTGAAGATAGGAGAACAGCGATGGAACCCGCTCAGCCTCATCTATGATAACATGGTTATCGAATGTCTTGATGAAACCGTAGGGATCATCTGTTGCAAAGGAACGCATATCAAGGTTCTCCAACGATACGTATCGGTAATCAGGGAAAATGTGTTTTAGTAACGTTGACTTTCCTGATTGACGTGGACCGGTTAACGTTACAATCGGAAATTTCGTGCTTAGTTGCCTGATTTTATCGGCTATATCTCTTTTAATCATCCTTTTGCAATTCTAAAGTGCGATTTTATAATTGCAAAGATAGCATAAAATTCGCTATTTCAGCACCATTGATGAAAAATAATTCGAGTTGCATGAATCGCGCAGTTGACACAGAGAGGACCTACTGCAAAACAGATTTGACATTTGCACCGCTATGGCAGAAGATTTCAACAAATAAATGCGTATATTTGCGGAAAGGATGTTGCCGGTGGAACGCTCGGGGGTGTTCTCTCATGCAGACCGATAACCAACCGAAGCGTGCATCTGATTCGGCAACCTCCTGTGAAACGGAAATTTACAGGCAATGAAAAAGTATAATTTTGACGAAGTGATTGACCGCCACGGAAGCGGCTGCACAAAAATCGACGACCTTCGCACCCTTTTCGGAAAGGATGACCTCACCCCGTTGTGGATCGCCGACATGGATTTCAGGGTTTGCCCCGAAATCACACGCGCGCTTCAGGAACGCATTTCCCATCCCATCTACGGCTACTCGCGTCCGGCCGACACCTATTGGAGCTCCATCACCGACTGGCTGCGCCGCCGCCATGGGTTTGAAGTGAACCGCGAGGAGCTCACCTACGTTCCAGGCGTTGTGAAAGGAATTGCTTTCGCCATCAACTTTTTCACATGCAAGGGTGATAAAATCGTGATTCAACCCCCGGTTTATCATCCGTTCAAGATGGTAATCGAAGGCAACGGGCGCATCGTGGCTCCCAACCCACTGGTTCTCACCGATGATATGCGCTATGAGATGGACCTCAAGGGGCTTGAGGAGGTATTTGCCACAGAGCACCCCAAAATGATGATTCTCTGCAACCCCCACAACCCAGTGGGGCTGCAGTGGAGCCGCGAAACCCTCGCCGAGGTGGGGCGTCTGGCCCGGAAATACGGCGTGCTTGTAATCTCCGACGAAATTCACGGCGACCTCATGCTCGGCAACCGCGAGCACTTCCCGTTCGCTGCCTGCGGCGACGATGCCGCCGCCGTGGCCATCACATTCGGTGCTCCATCCAAAACCTTCAACATCCCGGGCCTCGTGAGCTCGTGGTGCATCGTGAGGAATCCCGAAATACGCCTCCCCTTCTTCCATTGGCTTGAAGTCAACGAATTCAACGCCACTACTTTCGTTTCAACCATCGGTGCCGAAGCCGCCTACAACAACGGTGAGGAATGGCTTGCCGAAGCCCTCGACTACATTCAGGACAACATCAAGGCTATGGCCGAATATATCGCCACCGACCTCCCCGGCGTGAGAATGATTGAACCTCAAGCATCGTTCCTTGTGTGGATGGACTTCCGGGAACTGGGACTGAGCCACGACGAACTTGTCGACCTTGTTGTGAACCACGCCGGCCTGGCCCTCAACGACGGAGAGATGTTCGGCCCGCAAGGCCACGGTTTCATGCGCGTCAACGTAGCCACACCGCGTGCCGAGCTTTTCAAGGCACTTGGAAAACTCGCCGCCGCCCTCGCCGAAGAACCGGCAGCAACCACCAAACCCTGACCGCCCCACTTCCAAGCTAAGTGGCTGTTCAAAATTATTTTAGGTTTCTACCGCAGTGATTTTTCAGTTATTTTGCCTTGATGAAGAGGGAGCGATGCGGGCATAGTGACCGATGAAGAAAGGGAAAAGAACGAAAAATCGCAGGTAGAAAGCTATGAGCAGCCGTAATAAAAATAATTTAAGAGTGTGTTTACTTTTAACTTCGGTTAAGATTGAGAGTCATTTTTGAGGGATTTTTGAAAACTAAAGAGGGAGCGATGCGGGCATCGTGACCGATGAAGTTTTCTAAAATCACCAAAAAGGGCCTCAAGATTGACCGAAAATGGAAACAGCTCAATTAGTATGTTTGTAAGTGCGTTAAAAGTAAACGCACTCTTAAACAGACACTTATCCGATGAACTACATCATACATCCCCCCGAGGAGATGATTGAGGATGCGGTGGTGACCCTCCCGCTCTCGAAAAGCATCTCCACCCGCGCCCTCATTCTCAACGCCCTCACCCCCGGCAACACGGCCGACACCCCCATTGCCGAATGCGACGACACCGCCGTGATGGCCCGCGCGTTAGCCAAAGTAAATGCCGCCGCAGGCGCACACGTGGAAATCGACGTGGAAGCGTCGGGAGCCGCCCTGCGGTTTCTCACCGCTCTCTTCGCCGCCACACCCGGTTGCGATGTGACCATTACCGGCACCCCTCGGCTTTGCAGCCGTCCGATGGCTCCGCTCATCGAGGCTCTGCGTCAATGCGGCGCCCGAATTGAATGTCTCGCCGATGAAGGGAAAGCACCGCTGAGAGTGAAAGGGTGCACCCTCGAAGGGGGTGATGTCACAATCGACTCAACTGTGTCGTCGCAATTCATTTCAGCCCTGCTGATGATTGCCCCGGCCATGACCCGCGGCCTGCGGCTCACTATGGAAGGGGAACCGGTGTCGCTCCCCTACATTCTGATGACCCTCGGCATGATGGCACAGCGCGGCATCGAGGCCGACCGCGAGCCCCTGCGCATAACCGTCAACCCCGGCACCTACCGCCCTGTCACCCTCACCCCCGAGGGCGATTGGTCGGCCGCCGCATTCTGGTATGAAATATCGGCACTGTCGGCCGGATGGATAACCCTCTCCAATCTCCGTTCCGACACCCTCCAGGGCGACCGCCGCTGCGCCGAATTTTTTGAATGTCTGGGTGTTCTCACCCAACCCTCCGAAGAAACAGCCGGAGGCACCGACCTCTGCCCCTCCCCCGAAGTTTATGGTCGGCTCGACCTCGACCTTGCCGACAACCCCGACCTCGCCCCGCCACTCGCCGTGACATGCTGCCTGATAGGTGTGCCGTTCAAATTCACCGGACTCCAGAATCTCGGCGTAAAGGAGAGCGACCGCCTGACCGCCCTGTGTGAGGAGATGGATAAAATCGGGCGACGTGTTGAGAAGGTGCGCGATTTCGGCCTTGAATGGGACGGCAAAGGACACCCAGTGATGGAAATGCCCGTGCTCGACTCTCACAACGACCACCGCATGGCAATGGCTCTCGCCCCGGTGAGCATCTACATCCCGGGCATCGAGCTGCGCGGCGTGGAATGTGTCACCAAAAGCTATCCGCAATATTGGGAACAGCTCCGGTCGATAGGTTTCACCATCACCGAGGCACCCGGCGAAAACACCCAACCAAACCCTTTGGAAGCATGACAGGAGCATTGATAATACTTGCCGCACTCATTGTGGTGGGTAGCATCCTCTACCTCTTCCACCGCCGCGACGTGAAACGCGGCACCGACATGGCTCCCACACTCCCCCCTGTTGCCGATATGCCACAAGGGAACGACGACACCGACTCGCCATGCTGTGGCATGCACATAACCTGCGAGAAAGATTCGCTGCTCAGTTCAGTGAGCGAAGATATAGAATATTTCGACGACGAGGAGCTCGACGACTACCGCGGACGGAAATCCGACAGCTACACCGACACCGAGATTGAACAGTTCCGCGACGTGTTGCTCACCCTCCTCCCCACCGACATAGCCCCGTGGGCGCGAAGCATCCAGCTGCGCGGCATTGAGCTACCCGACTGCGTGCGCGACGAACTTCTCATGATTGTGGCCGAGGCCAGAGCAGGCCGCACAACTATGTCATAATAAACAACGAACCCCACACCACTCCCCTTAGCCCGTGACTGAATTCTTAGGATATGACTTTTTCATCAACGCCATCATCGGCGTGCTGATAATCTCGGTGGCCGCCGCGATGATAGGCACCTACATTGTGGCGCGCCGACTCGTTGCAATCTCCGGGGGCATAACCCACGCATGCTTCGGGGGGTTGGGATTGGGCTACTACCTCGGCATCAACCCCATCGCAATGGCCGCCCTCTTCGCCATAGGCTCGTCGCTGGGAGTTGAATGGATGTCGCAGCGCCACAAAGTGCGCGAAGATTCGGCAATCGCCGTGGTGTGGTCAATCGGCATGGCTGTTGGCGTGCTGTTCGTGTTTCTAACCCCCGGCTATGTGCCCGAACTCAACGCATTTCTGTTCGGCAACATCATCACCATCTCCCTCACCGACCTTTGGGTGTTCGGAATCTACACCCTGCTGCTCGGGGGCTTCTTCGCCTGGAAATTCAGGCAGATAGTCACATGCGCGTTCGACCGCGACTTCGCCCGCGTGGCCGGCCTCCCGGTGAGATTCATCACCACCGTTATGACCGTCATGGTGGCCTTGTGCATCGTTCTCACCATCAGGCTGGTGGGAATAATGCTGCTCATGTCGATGATTTCCTTGCCGCAGATGACGGCCGAAATTTTCTGCAACCGTTTCAAAACCATCATGTGGCTTTCAATCGCCCTGTCGGTTGCAGGGTGCCTCACCGGGCTGTTCCTGTCGGTCTACATTGATGTTCCATGCTCGGCTCTCATCGTTATTACCCTCGCCGGCGTTTACCTTGGCTGCAGGGTGGTGAAAGCCGTTCAAAACCGCACCTCACGGAGAGGTGTAGCCGCATGAGCCGTGGCGCCGTCATACGCACCGCCGTTATCCTCGCGTTGCTCACGCTAACAGCGGGGGGAGGTTGGTTTGTCTACAATCGCTACTTCGCCGAGCGCGCCAACCCGTCACCCGAACTCTACCCACTTCGTGGTGTCGACCTCTCGGCCCACAACGGCGACATTGATTTCAACCGGCTGCAACGGAGCGGAATCGACTTCGCCTATATAAAAGCAACCGAAGGCACCGACTTCATCGACCGCAACTTCGTGCGAAATGCGCAAGGGATGCGCCTTGCCGGGATTCCATGCGGTGCCTACCACTTTTTCCGCTTCGACACCGACGGAGAGATGCAGGCGCTCAACTTCATGCGCGCCCTCCGCAACCGCGAGTTCCAACTCCCTCCCGCCATCGACCTCGAGGAGTGGAGCAATCCCGAAGGGTTCAGCACCTCTCACATCCTGCGCGAATTGCGCCGCATGCTCGCCATGCTGCGCACCGAAGGTATCACCCCGCTGATTTACACCAACAAGGATGGCTACGACCGTTTTGTGAAACGCTCGTTGGGCGATTACCAGCTGTGGATATGCTCCTTCACCGACCCCCCGCTCGACAGCGACACCCCCTGGGAAATGTGGCAGTTCAGCCACCGCGGAAATATCGACGGTGTCGACGGATTTGTCGACCTCAACACCCTCAGCCCGAACTCCACCATTGCCAATTTGCTCGATAAGCAACAAAAATAACAGCAATTTGATTGTTGGTTTGCGAAAATTTTGTAATTTTGCAGCGCAAAACAAACAAGCGGACACAAAGTGCAGAATCACCTCCACTCCTCCGTTGCGCCGCGTGGCCGTTCAATAGGTTAAACAATTTCTCGATGAACGTTACAGAATTTCTCGACGACCTGCGGGTTCGATTTCCACACGAACCCGAGTATCTGCAGGCAGTGGAAGAAGTAGTTAATTCAATCGCCGACGTCTACGACAGCTATCCGGCTTTTCAGAACGTCAACCTGCTGGAACGGCTATGCATCCCCGACCGCATCTACACATTCCGCGTTTCGTGGGTCGACGACAAAGGGCGCGTGCGCAACAACATGGGCTATCGCGTGCAGCACAACAACGCCATAGGCCCCTACAAAGGTGGCATCCGTTTCCACTCGTCGGTGAACCTCTCCATCCTCAAATTCCTCGCTTTCGAGCAAACATTCAAAAACTCCCTCACCACCCTCGCTATGGGTGGCGCCAAAGGTGGCAGCGACTTCTCACCCCGCGGAAAAAGCGACATGGAAATCATGCGCTTCTGCCAGGCATTTGTCAATGAACTCTACCGCCACATCGGCCCTGAAACCGACGTGCCCGCCGGCGACATAGGCGTGGGTGGACGCGAGGTTGGCTACATGTTCGGCTGGTACAAGAAGATGACCCGCGAATTCACCGGCACCTTCACCGGCAAGGGCCTCGATTTCGGCGGCTCGCTCATCCGCCCCGAAGCCACCGGCTACGGCAACGTCTACTTCCTCCTCGAAATGCTCGCCACAAAAGGCATCGACATAAAGGGCAAACGTGTTGCCATCTCAGGCTCAGGCAACGTGGCGCTCTACACCGCCCAGAAACTCCTCTCGCTCGGAGCGAAAGTGATTTCATTCAGCGACAGCGACGGCTCGGTTGTGATTCCCGAAGGTGTGACACAGGAGCAGTTCGAAGAAATTTTCGACCTCAAGACCCTCTACCGCGGCCGCATCTCCGAATTTGCCGACAAACACCCCGACATCTGCACCTACCACCGCCGCGAACGCCCCTGGAAACATGTGGGCAAATGCGACATCGGCATGCCCTCGGCCACACAGAACGAACTCGACGGCGACGATGCACGCGCCCTGCTCGAAGCCGGCTGCTTCGCCGTGAGCGAAGGTGCCAACATGCCCTCCACCCCCGAGGCTATCGCCGAATTCCAGAAAGCCCGCATTCTCTACGCTCCGGGCAAAGCCGCCAATGCCGGTGGTGTTTCGGTGTCGGGACTTGAGATGGCACAGAATTCACAGATGATGAAATGGACTGCCGAGGAGGTCGACAACCGTCTGCGCGGCATCATGAAAGATATTCACACCCAGTGTGTTGAGCACGGCACCGAAACCGACGGCTACGTCAACTACGTGAAAGGAGCCAACACCGCAGCCTTCATGAAGGTTGCCCGGGCCATGATGGCCCAGGGTGTTGTCTGATTCCACCGGGCCAACCGCTCATTTCCACACAACCCTCCAACGCTTTCAAGCACCAATCACCGCCGGTGCGCCCACGCTTTTTCAATTTGTTAAAAAGCGACGGGCGCACCGGCTGATTCACAATATTATATAAAAAAAGGCGTTATATGAGTGGAAAAATACAGGCATGACAAAATTCTACACCACACTATACAATTCAATCCGACACACAAGGGTTCTGGCGCTCATCGTGGCCACCCTTTGTGCAAGCCTCAGTTGCGTCAACGCACTCGACACCTCTCTCTATGCCGCGAAATCGCGGCTCGCTTCGGGCAACTGGGTGAAAGTTTCGGTCACTTCGGGCGGGATGCACTGCATCCCCGAGAGCACCCTGCGCTCGTGGGGATTCTCCGACCCCTCGAAAGTGAAAATCTTCGGCTACGGCGCCAAACGCCTCCCCGATCTGCTGGGGTCCTCCTACATCGACGACCTCCCGCAAACCGCATCGGAATGGGTCAGCGGCACCGGCCTCTTCTTCTATGCCGAAGGCCCTGTGACATGGACCCGCGTTGCCGAAGGGTTCTACCGCCCTACTCAGAACCCCTACACGCTCACCGGCTATTACTTCCTGACCGACAGCAGTTCCGACCAGCGGCTCACCCCCGCCGAGGGCACTCCCAACGAGAACCTCTCCGGCGGCATAAACACATTCTTCGACCGCACCTTCCATGAAGCCGAGCTCGTTTCGCCCGGCGAGGCCGGTTTTCTGCTTGTAGGTGAGGACTTCAAGTACACCCCCTCGCGCTCGTTCGATTTCAAGCTCACCGACCCCGTTGAGGAGGAACAGGTGAACATGATGGTTTCATTCGTGGCACGCTCATCGGCCACATCTTCGCTCACCTTCACCGCCAACGGCACCACCCTCCCCGGCACCGTGAGCGACAACATCGCCCTCACCACCGACAAATACCGACACGGAGTGGAAGCCGTTACCCGAAAATCGTTCAACGTGAAAGGGAACTCTCTCAAAGTGGGCATCAGCTACAAGTCGTCGGGAACAATCACAAACGCCAACCTCAACTACATAGCCCTCTGCTATGCGCGCAAACTGCGCCTCCCGGCCGAAAAACGCCTCACCTTCTATTTTTCCAACTCAAGCGGAGCTCGCACAGCCCACCTGTCGGGGGCATCGACACGCACCCGCATCTGGGATGTGACAAATCCCCAGAGCATAACCCGCATCTCCCCCTCGCTTAACGGCTCCGATGCCCGCTGGAACATCACCTACTTGGGCGGCACCGACCGCACTTTCACCGCATGGGAACCCGCAGGCACATTCCCCGCCCCGGCATTTGTTGAAAATGTGGCGGCGCAGAACCTCCACGGAAAAGCCACTCCCGAAATGGTGATTTTCACCCCCGCGGCCTGGCGCTCCGAAGCCGAACGGCTTGCCAAATTCCACCGGGAGGATCCCGCCGGTAAGCTCAACGTGCTTGTGCTCACCCCCCAGCAGGTCTACAACGAATTTTCAAGCGGCTCACCCGATGCACAGGCATTCCGCAAACTCCTCAAAATGTTCTACGACCGTGGAAACGCCGGAGAGGGCAACAAGCTTAAATATGCCCTCTTCTTCAGCCGACCCACTTTCGACAACCGCCTTATCACCCAAAGCGTGAAAGCGCTCGGCTACCCCATGCTTCCCACATGGTGCACGGAAAATGGTCTGAACGACAACGATTCCTACACCTCCGACGATTATTTCTCATTCCTTGAGGATAATTCGGGCGTAAATATCGGTCGCGACATCCTCTCAATCGCCGTGGGGCGCATCCCCGCCACCTCGGCCAACGATGCTAAAAATGCCGTCGACAAAATCATAAGCTACGTGAACCGTGCCCCCAAGGGTAACTGGAAAAACAACTTCCTTATGACAGCCGACGACGGCGACCGTGGCATTTTCCTCACCCATGCCGAGGCCATGACAAAGCGCATCACCGAATCGGCCGGCGGCAGTGAGGCATTCTTCAAAAAGGTCTACATCGACGAATTCGACCTCATCGGCGGAATTGCCGTTGACGGACGCACACGCTTCCGCCGCTATCTCGACGAAGGCGCCATGTGGTGGACATTCATCGGCCACGCCAGCACAACCTCTCTCACCGAGGAAGGGCTGATGGAGTATTCCGACCTCGGCACCCTCTTCCTGCGCCACTGGCCCGTGTCGTTCGCCGCCACATGCGATTTCATGCGTTGGGATTCACCGCAAACCTCCGGCGCCGAGCTCCTGTTCAAGAACACCGCCGGCGGCGTTATCGGCGCCATCAGTGCCACACGCCCCGTCTACATCACCAACAACGGCGTGCTTGCCGAGGCTTTCGGCCGCCAGGTGCTCGCCCGCGACGACAACGGCAACTTCCTCACATTGGGCGAAGTTTACCGCCGGGCGAAAAACAACTATCTCAACGACAACGGAAACATCATTTCCGACACCAACAAGCTGCGCTACGTGCTGCTCGGCGACCCCGCCATGCGCATGGCAATCCCCTCCTACAAAGTTGAGCTCACCGAAATCGCCGGTCGCCCCGTCACACCCGTCGACGACTCCTCAACCGACCCCGTGCAACTCATGGCCCGCCAGCAAACAACCGTCAAAGGCCGCGTGACCGACGCTGCCGGCAACCTCCTCCCCGACTTCAAGGGCGTGATTACCGCCACGCTCTACGATGCCGAGTACACCACCGTGTCGCAAGGCCACGACGAAGGCGACAAAGAGGGGCAGCCCCTACCTTTCGACCAGCAGGGAGGCCGCCTTTTCGTGGGCAACGGCAACATCAAGGGGGGCGAGTTCACCGTCAACGTGGTGATGCCTGCCGAAGTGGCCGATAATTACCGACCCGCCGCTTTCGACCTCTATGCCTACTCCGACGACGGCCGCGAGGCTGTGGGGGTGTGCCGCGACCTCTACGTCTACGGCATCGACCCCGATGCCGAACCCGACACGAAGGCTCCGCGCATCGAGTCGATGTATCTCAACCACCCCTCGTTTGAGAACTGGCAGGAGGTGAACTCGGCGCCGATGCTTCTCGCAACCGTAACCGACGACCGCGCCATGAACCTCTCCACCGCCGGTGTGGGCCACCAGATGCTCCTCTATCTCGACAGCGGCACGAAAACCTACAGCGACGTGGCCGACTACTTCACCCCATTCACCGACGGAACTCCCGGCGGCACAATCGCCTATCCGCTCGAAAACCTCGCCGTAGGCCCACACAACCTGAAACTGCGCGTGTGGGACACCGGCCCCAACTCAACCGAAGCCTCCATCGACTTCACTGTGGCAAAAAACATAACCCCCACACTCTACGACGTCTACACCGACGTTAACCCCGTGTCGACCGCTGCAAACTTCTATATCTCCCACGACCGCCCCGACCGCAACCTCACCGTCACCATCGAGGTGTTCAACCTCATGGGGCGCCCCCTGTGGCAAGCCACACAAACCGGTCGCAGCGACATGTTCACCTCCATGCCGCTCACTTGGGATCTCCTCGACTCGGGTGGCCGAAGAGTGCCGCGCGGAATCTACCTCTACCGTGCAACTGTCTCCGACGACGACAGCGGGGAGAAAACCGCCACTGCAGCCCGCAAACTCGCCGTGACAGGGGTTCAGTAACCTCCGTCACACGCCAATTTCCGTAATTTCGCAGAAGTTAGTAAATTTGCACTCCGAAAACACGAATTAAAACTCTAACACAACAACCAATCATCCACCCCGCCATGATGGAAAACCGCGATATGATTCCGGAACCGGCTCTGCGTCGTCTGCCGTGGTATCTCTCCTACGTGACTCTGCTGCACGAACGGGGGGTGGAATATGTGTCGTCGACCCAGATTTCGCGAGAGCTGAAAGTCGACGCATCGCAAATTGCCAAGGATCTCTCGTTTCTCGACATCAAAGGGAAAACCCGCATCGGCTACGAAGTGCCCCTGCTTGAGCACAAGCTCGAGGAGTTTCTCGGCTTCCGGAGGGAACACCGTGCCGTCATCGTAGGCGCCGGTTCGCTCGGAGGTGCGCTGATGCAGGATTCAGGCCTCACCCGCTACGGGCTCGACATCGTGGCCGGATTCGATGTTGACCCCGCACTGGTGGGCACCACAAAACATGGCCTACCTGTGTTCCATGTCGACGAGCTGGCCGAGCGTTGCCACAAGCTTCATGCCGGAATCGGCATCCTGGCCGTGCCTGTCGAGCATGCCCAGGAGGTTGCCGACAGCCTCATCGCCGCCGGCGTGAGAGCCATCTGGAACTTCACCCCCTACCGCATCTGCGCTCCCGAAGGGGTAGTAATCTCCAACACATCAATCTACGCCCATCTTGCGGTGATGTACAACCGCATGGGGCAAACATCCGATTAAACCGCCAACTGCCGCTGTGAAAATACTTGCTGTTGAACGATACCCTCACCAATGGCTGCATGAAGCAACCGCCGCGCTCGGCTCCGACGAAGTGGCCTCCCCCGGTTGCCTCCCCCTCTCGGTGATTGCCGACTCGGCAATCGTGCGCAACGGCATGCCCATGTTCATCCCCGACTTCGCGAGGGAATGGAGCCTTGCCGCCGTGCCGTTTTTCACAATCGGCCGCCTCGGCAAAAGCATCCCCGTGAGATTCGCCAACCGCTACATCGAATCGTGCGGCATAGCCCTGCGGCTCACCCCTCCGGGCAACAATCTCCTCCCACCGGCCAACTTCCTTTCGGGGCTTGCAACAGGTTTCGACGGCGCTCTCGCCCCTGGAAAAACTTTCCCCTATGCCGCCGCGGCCGATATGCACATCTCCACCTCGGCCGGCGAGCAGCTCACCCTCACTCCCGCCGAGCTCCACATCGAGGAAACCGTGGCTCTCATCAGCCGCTACATGATGCTGAAGATGGGCGACATAATAATTCCATGCGTCACCCCCCTGCGGCTACCGGTTGAAACGGGAACCACAGTTACCGTCACCCTCAACACCGATACCGCCATAGAACTCAAACTCCGATAACCCGCCATCTCTCTCACCCGCTCTCACTTCCACACACACCAACACCATGAAACAATTCCGCATATTCCGCTCCGCTCGTCACGCACTGATGATTCTCGCAGCCATTTTCGCGGTCACCCCCGCGATGCAGGCCGCATTCACCTACACTTCCGAATCGGCCCTCGCAAAAGGTCGCTGGGTAAAGGTGAAGGTCACCACCACCGGCATCAACCAGATTACCGATGAGGAACTGCGCGCTATGGGATTCACCAACCCCGAGAAAGTGAGCGTGTTCGGCTATCCCGCCACCAACCTCTCCAACAACCTCCTGAAGGCCGCTCTCCCCGACGACCTGCCGCAGGTGCCCGCCATCCACACCAACGGCAAGCTGTTGTTCTACGCACAGAACGATGTTACAACCAAAATGGTGCGCGAGCTCATTTACAACGACATCGTCACCTACGCTCAGTCGCAAACCAACCACTACGCCGACCACTCATGCTATTTCCTCACCGACTCACGCACACCCCTGCAACCGGTGAGCACTCCCTACACACCCCACACCGGCACACCCATCTCAACTTCTTGGGGAGTGATGCATTATGAGAAAAATGTGCAGATTCCCGGCACGATGGGTGCGTTCGCTCTCGACCGCGATTTCGTGGAGGAACCCACGCAGACCTATGAGTTCACCCTCCCCGGCTACAACGGTGGAAAAATCACAATGCAATTCCGCTTCGGCATCGCCGTTACCGACAACACCACAATGTCGGTAAACCTCTCCGATGCCGTTACACTCGGCCCCTCAATCCTCAAAACCAATGGTGGGGAAGCCTATTACTACCGCGACAACGTGTTCACCTACACAACGAGCAACCTCCCTGTGGCTGCCGACGGCCGCTACAGCGCCACTGCCGACATGACCAAATACCTAAGCACACACAACGTGACGTCGGTGGGCGGCCTTGATTACTTCACGGCTCTCTATCCGCGCGACAACGCGATGAACGGAGCCCCGCAGCAAACAATGATTTTCTCGGCAATCGCCCCAACCAACTATGTAAAAATCTCCGGAGCCGATAAAGACACATACTTCTGGGATATAACAACCCCCGAAGTTCCCCGCGCACTTGAGGCTGTCGAAGCTCCCGAAGGGGACGGCATGTTGGTTAACTCACCGGGCAACTACAACATCATCTATGACTCCGGCTGCGCCTACATCGTAGCCTTCGACCCGAAAGCCACACATCCCACCCCTGAGAACATGGGTGAGGTTGCAACTCAGAATCTCCACGCCCTTCAGGCACCACACATGCTCATCGTTGCCGCCCGCGACTTCATGCCGCAGGCCGAGCGCCTGGCAGCACTCCACCGCGAAATCGACGGCATCGACGTGGCCGTGGTGATGCAGGACGATGTGTATAACGAATTTTCGTCGGGAGCGCCGGCGCCTATGGCAATCCGCCGTTTCGCCAAAATGCTCTACGACAGGAACCCCTCCAAATTCCGGTCGCTGCTTCTTTTCGCACCCGCACACTACGACATCAAGGCCGTAACTCAAACCGACCAGCAGGCTTTCCGCAACACCTACATTCCCCTCTTCACCTGCGAGGATTTTGCCAAAGCCGGCCACCAGAGCCACAGCTTCGCCACCGATTCCTATTATGGCACACTCGGCGAAAACACATCCTCATTCAGAGTGTTGCGCGAGCAGATGACAATCAACGTGGGGCGCATCGCGGCTCAAAACCCCGCCGATGCCGAAAGCTACATCAACAAAATTGAAAAATATCTCCGCACCCCGCCTGAAACCGATTTTGTGAACCGCGCAGCCATCGTGGCCGATGCCGGCGACTCAAACTCACACCTGAGGGATGCTGAAAAGATGGCTTCCACCATCAATGCCAACACCAACGTGGTCACCTGCTACAAATCCTACAGCACCCTATTCCCCAAAAAGGGAACACTGGCACAGGGCACAACCGACCACCTGCGCGGAGTGCTCTCCAAAGGTGTGTCGTTCTGGAGCTACAACGGTCACAGCGGCCCCATGAACATCGGCTCAGGCGCAATCTGGAATGTCGACAAGGTCAACGCCTACGACTACGATGTGCCCCCCTTCACCGTGTTCGCATCATGTCGCACAGCCTACATCGACCACCCCAAATCCAACCTGGCCAATGCGCTCACCACCAAAGAAAACGGCGGTTCGATTGCCGTTGTGGGCGCCCTGCGAGAGGTTTACCAGGTGCATAACCTCACCTTCTGCAACTTCGTTACCGACGAATATTTCAGCGTGCCCGCAGGCTCCACCCTCGGCGACGTGTTCCGCAACGCCCACAACAGGGCCTTCGCACAGGCGGCTGCGCTCCTCAGCGACCAGCTCGCCGAAAACACTCATTGCTACAACCTCGTGGGCGACCCCGAGCTGAAAGTGCCCCGCGGCACTTATTCCGCCGCTTTCACTCAGGTTGACGGTGAAACCTTCGATACATCGGCAACGGTGACACTCGTTCCCGGCGCAACAACATCCGTAACAGGCAAAATCACCTCCAACGGCACAGTCGCCGCCGACTTCAACGGCGAGATTTTCATCGCCATCTACGACGGAACCCGTGAAATCTCCCTCCCCAACGGAGATGATCCCTCGCTCGACCCCGACATCGTCTCGCTCGATGAAAGCCTCGTTTATGAAAAGCGCCTCCCGGTAAGCAACGGCGTTTTCAGCGGCGACATCTTCATCCCCGTTGTCACAGCCCCCTCCAAAGCCAACCGCATCACATTCTATGCCGAAACTACCGACGGCACACGAAAAGCCACCGGCATGCACGGCAACATTGTGATTGCCGACATCACCCAACCCATCGAAACATCAGGTGAGAACATCCCCGTAATCACAACCATGTATCTCGATTCGGAAAGCTTCGCCGAAGGTGATGTTGTTTCGGGCAATGTGACCCTCCACGCCGAAATCGCCGAAAATGCCGTAGGCGTCGCCGGCACCAGTGCAGTGCCCGGAAAGGCTCTGGTAGTTTCACTCGATAACGGCGCCAAAACCTATTCGATGGCCTCGGGCTATTTCAAACCCGACACCAACGGCGGCGGCGTTCTCGACTTCCCCGTCGACGCCCTCTCCGACGGCCCCCACACCCTCACACTTCGCGTGAGCAACTATGCCGGCCAAACCGCACAGCGCACAATCTCGTTCACCGTTCACAACGAGGGAGCGGTGACCAACCTCACCGTTGATGAATATCCGGCATCCACCCAAGCCACAATCAACCTCAGCCACAACTTCTCGCTCGAACCGTCGGCACGTCTGGTAATCAAAAACGGCATTGGTGAAATCGTTTTCCACAACGCCCAAGCCACCTTCCCATTCACATGGAACCTCACCGACAACAACGGCACCCCTGTGGCCGAAGGTGTCTACACCGCCGAAGCCTACCTCACCGACAACTCACGCTTCGCAATAACCCCGAAACTGGAAATCATCGTGAACCGCGACTGATTCCCCCAACCACCCCCAACAATTTAACAAGGCGGTGTGTCAAAATCCATGACACACCGCCTTGTCTCTATCCGGATGGTGAAGGTGCTGTCAGAATGGTTTGGCCGGTAGGAGCTTGTGGGTGAGGTCGATGGGAGC
>CAJUIT010000016.1 GCA_910586565.1 uncultured Muribaculaceae bacterium
TAGGTAACCGCCCCCTATCCACGCCGGGGTCACACGCAACAGCGAGTGACCCCGGTTTTTTTTGTGCGCCCGCGCAGAAGCTTCGCGACGCAGACAAAAAGACATAAGACGAAAAGCGACAATAGTTTTCAGTTGAGAGTTTTTAGCTCTTAGAGGCTGCGCATAGCCCTTCATTCGGCGCAGCCGCACGTAGAGCCGCCATACATGGCGGCTCGGAACAGGTGCTCGGAGCAAGCGGTTCGGGACAGGCGCTCGCTGACTATGGTATTTCTCTATCTCTCGCAGATTGCGCGGATTACACGGATTAGGCCGACATGCGGCCGGCTAACGCGGAAAATATGTGAAATCCGCGTAATCCGTGAGAGTTTTGATGGATATTGCAAGCCGCCATATATGGCGGCTCTACGTGGGGGTGATTTGTGGGGGAGGGGGCAAGGTATTTTTTTTGCGGGGGATTTTGTGGTGTAGAGGGGATGTTGTAAATTTGAAGTGGGAGACGGGTGCTTTTCTTGTTTATTTTGAGAGGGGTGGGGTTTGTGTGATGGAACGGTTGATGCAGTTTGTTTGGCAACATCGGCTCGGGCTTCGGCAGGATTTGAGAACTGTTGACGGCCG
The DNA here is from genome assembly GCA_910586565.1 of uncultured Muribaculaceae bacterium. Classification (GTDB taxonomy): domain Bacteria; phylum Bacteroidota; class Bacteroidia; order Bacteroidales; family Muribaculaceae; genus UBA7173. The sequence goes on from CAJUIT010000016.1 coordinate 616, forward strand.
GAGGGTGAGGGTTGTGGATCAAGGGGTGCTGAATGGGGATGCCGGTCCTGATTTTTTTAATGCGTCGGTTGAGATTGGTGATGAAACGTGGGTGGGAAATGTTGAGATTCATGTGAGGGCCTCTGACTGGTTCCGCCACGGGCATGACGGCGACCGGGCGTATGATTCGGTGGTTTTGCATGTGGTGCAGTTTGATGATGCTGAGGTGAAACGTAGCGACGGGTCGGTGATTCCGCAAGTTATTATGAGGTGTTCGGCCGAGTCGGCCAAGCGATGCAATGTGTTGCTTGAGCATGCTATGCGTGCTTTGCCGTGCGAAACGACTGTAAGGGGGCTGGAGAGGGTGTTCGTGACAGATTGGATGACGAGTCTGGGTGTGGAAAGGATGATGCGTAAGAGCGACCGTGTGCTCGAAGTTGTTGAGGAGACCGGTGGCCATTGGGAGGGGGCGGCATACGTGACGCTCGCGCGTGCGCTTGGGTTCGGGCTGAACAGCGAGCCTTTTGAGCGGTTGGCTAAGGGGCTTCCGTTGGGCTTCCTTAACCGGCATCACGATGAACTGATGACGGTGGAGGCCTTGTTGTTTGGTTTTGCGGGTTTGATTCCCGAGCCTCGCGTGGGAGAGGATGATTATGTGACGCGATTGAGACAGGAGTATGCTTTTATGGCGCACAAGTTTGGGTTGGTGGGGAAGCCGCTCGGATGGAAGATGGCGAGAACAAGGCCGCAGAATTTTCCACACCGACGCATCGCGCTGCTTGCTCAGCGCATTCACGAGGGTTTTTATCTGATGGGGGATTTGTCGGACGCGCGTTCGGCAGATGAGATGAGAAAGTGTTTTGAGGTGACGCTGGCGGGCTTTTGGGCTACGCACTACACTTTTGAGGAGTCGAGAGGATGCACTCCGCGGGCATTGAGTCGCGGGTCTATTGATTCTTTGTTGATTAATGTGGCGGTGCCGTTGTTGCATGCGCGTGCGCGGTCGAGGGGCGACCTCGACGGTATGGAGCAGTGTGTGGAGCTGCTGGCCGGTCTGCCTGCCGAATGTAATTCAATAGTGCGGTTGTTTGTCGGCGCCGGAGTGGCGTGTGATGATGCGTTTATGTCGCAGGCGTTGATTGAGCTGCGCCGGGAGTATTGTGAGAAGAAGAAGTGCATATACTGCCGCTGGGGGCACAGGATGCTTGCAGCTGAGATACAGAGGTGAGAAAGAGGTCAGAGGTCAGAAATCAGAAATCAGAAGGCAGAAGTCAGAAGAAAGAAGTGAGAACCCAGAAGTGAGAAGTGAGAGTCAAAAGTTAGAAGAGAGAGAAGTTGAGGGAGATGGAAGGGTATTAAGGTTTAGAGGGTGGCGAGCATTTGGGAGGGGGTGATGTGGAGGAGGGGATGGTGCCAGGTGGGGGAGAGCTGGAGGAGCGGGAGGAGGACGAAATCGCGGAGGTGGAGCCGGGGATGGGGTAGGGTGAGCGTGGGGGTGTTGATGATGAGGTCGCCGCAGTGGATGAGGTCGATGTCGATGAGGCGGTCGGCGTAGTTGCCGAGGTTGTCGCGATGGGAACGGGGGGAGATAGCCTTCTGGATTTGCAGGAGTTGGCTGAGGAGTTGCTCGGGGGTGAGTGAGGTGGTGATTTCTATTCCTATGTTTGTGAAACGGTGGGGGCTTTCGTAGCCCCAGGGTTCGCTTTCAATTAATGTGGAGGTGCGCGGCGGTGTTGACGACAATAAAGCAATCTCGGCGACTGCCTGCCCGATGAGTGAGCGGCTGTCGCCGAGATTTGAGCCTATGTTGATGTGTGCAACCATTTTCAGGTTGTGGTGGGTTGGCGTTGGAATCAGAGTGCGCGTGCAACTTCGATTTCTTCGAAGCCTTCGATGATGTCGCCCACCTGCACGTCGTTGTAGCCTTGGATTGAGAGACCGCAATCGAGGCCGGCAACAACTTCCTTGGCGTCGTCCTTGAAGCGCTTGAGAGAGCCGAGCTCGCCTGTGTAGCGCACGATACCGTCGCGGATGAGGCGCACTTTGTTGGAGCGCTTGATTTTGCCTTCGCGCACGATAGCGCCGGCGATGGTGCCGACTTTGGAAATCTTGAATGTTTCGAGCACTTCGGCCGAGCCGGTGATTTCCTCGCGCACCTCGGGGGCGAGCATGCCTGCCATAGCGTCTTTGACTTCCTCGATTGCCTGGTAGATGACCGAGTAGAGGCGGATTTCAACGCCTTCACGCTCGGCATCGCGACGGGCGGCCTGTGAGGGGCGCACCTGGAAGCCGATGATGATGGCATCGGATGCTGCGGCGAGGGTGACATCGCTTTCGGAGATTTCGCCCACGGCTTTATGGAGCACGTTGACCTGAACCTCGGGGGTTGAAAGCTTGATGAGGGAGTCGCTGAGGGCTTCGATAGAGCCGTCGACGTCGCCTTTGACGATGATGTTGAGTTCCTGGAACGAGCCGAGAGCCTGACGGCGGGCAATGTCGTCGAGGGTGAGTCGTTTGGAGGTGCGCATGCCGAGTTCGCGCTGGAGCTGCTGGCGCTTTGTGGCGATTTCGCGGGCTTCCTGTTCGGAGTCGAGCACGTTGAATGCGTCGCCTGCGGTGGGAGCACCGTTGAGGCCGAGAATAAGTGCCGGTTCGGCGGGGCCAGCTTCCTTAATGCGCTGGTTGCGCTCGTTGAACATCGCCTTGATTTTGCCATAGTGTGTGCCGGCGAGGATGATGTCGCCCACACGGAGGGTGCCGTTCTGCACGAGCACTGTGGCAACGTAGCCGCGGCCTTTGTCGAGCGACGACTCGATGATGGAGCCTGTGGCGTTGCGGTCGGGGTTGGCCTTGAGGTCGAGCATTTCGGCTTCGAGAAGCACTTTTTCGAGGAGTTCCTCAACGCCGAGGCCTTTCTTGGCCGATATGTCCTGCGACTGGTATTTACCGCCCCATTCTTCCACGAGGTAGTTCATTGCAGCGAGCTGCTCCTTGATTTTGTCGGGGTTGGCGGCGGGTTTATCGATTTTGTTGATGGCGAATACCATGGGCACACCGGCTGCCGAGGCGTGGTTGATGGCCTCGATTGTCTGGGGCATCACGTCGTCGTCGGCGGCAACGATGATGATACAGATGTCGGTTACCTTGGCACCGCGGGCACGCATGGCGGTGAACGCTTCGTGACCGGGGGTGTCGAGGAATGTGATGTGGCGTCCGTCGGCGAGTTTCACGTTGTAGGCACCGATGTGCTGTGTGATGCCGCCGGCCTCGCCTGCAATCACGTTGGCCTTGCGGATGTAGTCGAGCAACGAAGTTTTGCCGTGGTCGACGTGACCCATGACGGTTACGATGGGGGGACGGGCAACGAGATCTTCCTCGCTATCCTCCTCCTGTGTGATGGCTTCGACAACTTCGGCCGACACAAATTCGGTTTTGAAGCCGAATTCTTCAGCCACGATGTTGATTGTTTCGGCATCGAGGCGCTGGTTGATTGACACCATCACGCCGAGGTTCATGCATGTGCCGATAACTTTGTTGATGGGCACATCCATCATCGAGGCGAGGTCGTTGGCGGTTACAAACTCGGTGAGTTTGAGGGTGCGGCTTTCGGCTGCTGCCACTTCGGCTGCCTCGCGTTCACGTTCGGCGAGGGCCTCGCGTTTTTCCTTGCGCCATTTCACGCCGCGTTTCTGGCCTTTGTCTTTGGCAGTGAGGCGTGCGAGCACCTCTTTAACCTGCTTCTGAACGTCTTCTTCGTTGACTTCGGTGTGGGGTGCGCCACCACGACGGTTGCGGTTGTTATCCTTCGACTTGTTGTTGTCGCCACCGCGGCGAGAGCCTCCGCCATTGTTGTTGCCGCCGGGCTGACCTGCGGTTTTTTCAATGTCGATTTTCTCTTTGCCGCCGATGCGTTTGCGCTTTTTGCGGTCGCCGCCGGCTGAGTTAGCGTCTCCACCGTTAGCCTTGGCGATGCGCTCGTTGCGGCGCTCCTCCTTGGTTTTCTTTTTGGGGCGTGTTGACTGGTTGATTGCCGAGAGGTCGATTTTACCAATCACGTTGATGGCGGGTGCATTTTTGGGGAGCCCGACGGTGAAAATCTCAGCCTCCTCTTTCTTGGGAGCCGGAGTTTCGGCAACGGGCGTTGCGGGAGCTGCGGGTTGCGGCACCGGTTTTTTCTCGGCGGGTTTTTCAACTGCCGGAGCAGGAGCGGGAGCGGGTTTGGGTTGCGGCGCCGGCTGGGGCTTGGGTGCTTCCGGAGCTTTGGGTGCCGGAGCCTGTGGAGCCGGTGTTTCCTTTTCAACAGGTTTTGGAGCCGGAGCCGGAGCGGGTTCGGGAGCTGCCGCTTTGGTGGCGGGAGCTTCGGGTGTTTTATTCTCCTCCATGACTTTGGGCGCCTCGGCTACGGGGCGTGACTCGGGTGCAGTGGACGGGCGCACGGGGTTTCCGTGGCGGTCGAGCTCAATTTTCCCCAGGATGCGGGGTTTGTTGAGTTCCGACTTGAGTTTTATTTCCTCGGCCTCGCGGGGAGCGGGTTTTGCTTTCTCGCGGTCGCGTGCACGGTCGGTGGAGAGTTGTTGCGACTTGCTTTTCTGGTCCTTGTCGCTTTTGAATGCGCTCACCAACAGGTCGACAACCTCTTCCTCAATGCGTGCATTGGGGTTGTCGTCGACGGTGATGTTTTTACCGCGCAGGAATTCGACCACCGTGGGGAGTGCCACGTTGAGATCTTTTGCTACTTTACTTATCTTGATTCTCGCCATGAAGTGAGTTTAAAATTGCTTTTTCTAAAGGTGGGGAGAGGGGGCGGGAGAGGGAGGTGGAAGAGCCGCGATTTATTCTTTGGTGTCGTCGGCTTCGGCGTTGTCGGCAGCGTCGGCAGCGTCGGCAATGTCGGTGGCGGGGTTGGAGGTTTCGGCGCATTCATCGGCCGGTGCATCGGCAGCTGCGGGAGCTTCCTCCTCGAATTCGGCGCGGAGGATTGCGAGCACGTTGTCGACGGTTTCTTCCTCGAGGTCGGCTTTGTTGATGAGTTCCTCGCGGGGAGTGTTGATTACGCTCTTTGCGGTGACGCAGCCCATATCCTTGAGGGCGTCGATAACCCATTCCTCGATTTCGTCCTTGAATTCGTCGAGGTAGATGTCTTCTTCATAGGTGTCGTCGGTGTCGCGGTAAACGTCGATAACGAAACCGGTGAGCATTGAGGCCAGCTTGATGTTGAGGCCACCTTTGCCGATTGCGAGCGACACTTGGTCGGGTTTGAGGAACACTTCGGCTTTCTTCTCTTCCTCGTCGATGCGAATCGATGAGATTTTGGCGGGTGAGAGGGCGCGCTGAATGAAGAGTGTGGGGTTGGAGGTGTAGTTGATAACGTCGATGTTCTCGTTGCGGAGCTCGCGCACGATGCCGTGGATTCGAGAGCCTTTCACGCCAACGCAGGCGCCAACGGGGTCGATGCGGTCGTCGTAGCTTTCAACGGCGATTTTGGCGCGTTCGCCCGGGATGCGGGCCACGGCGCGGATGTTGATGAGCCCGTCGTGAATTTCGGGAACCTCGATTTCAAAGAGTCGGCGCAGGAAGTTTTCGTTGGTGCGCGACACTGTGATTTTGGGGTTGTTGTTGGCGTTGTCGACATTTGCGATGACGGCACGCACGGTTTCACCCTTGCGGAAGAAGTCGCCGGGAATCGACTGGTTTTTGGGGAGGAGAAGTTCGTTCTTGTCGTCGTCGAGCAGAAGAGTCTCGCGTGACCATGTTTGATAAACCTCGCCTGTCACGAGTTCACCTTCGAGGTCCTTGAACTTGGCGTAGACAGCCTCTTTCTGGAGCTCGAGGATTTTCGACTGGAGTGTTTGGCGCAGAGTGAGGATAGCGCGGCGGCCGAAATTAGCGAAAATGATTTCTTTGGTGTGCTCCTCGCCGATTTCCACTTCGGGGTCGTTGTCGGCGCGGGCTTCGGTGAGAGAAATCTGGAGGTTGGGGTTTTCCACCTCGCCGTCGGGCACGACTTCGAGGTTCTGGAATATCTGAACGTCCCCTTTGTCGGGGTTCATGATAACGTCGAGGTTTTCGTCGGTGCCGAACATTTTTGCGAGCACGTTGCGGAAAGATTCCTCGAGCACGCTAATCATCGTGGTTTTGTCGATGTTCTTGAGTTCCTTAAATTCGGCAAACCGTTCCACCATGTTGGGGGTTTCCTCTTTCTTAGCCATAGTTTTGCGTGGTGTTTGGTGTATGGTTGTTTTTTTTATTTCTTTCTGTTGTTGATTGCGGAGAGGGGGAGGCTCCTTATTTGAAGGAGATGAGATATTTCACCGATTTTGCGCCGGAGAAGGGGAGGGTCTCGCTCTGCATCACGGTTTTGGGGCGTTTTGCTCCGGGTTCTTTCACTTTCACGGGATATTCAAATGTGAATGTGTCGTCGTCGCCCACGGCGGTGAGCACAGCCTGGAGCTTGCGGCCGTCGGCGGTGAGAATCTCGATGTCGTTGCCTATGTTCTTCAGATACTGCCCCCGCACTTTGAAGGGGGAGGTGAGGCCGGCCGAGCCGACTTCGAGTTCGTAATCCTCGGCATCGCGGTCGAAATCCTTTTCAATGGCGCGTGTCACGGCGGCGCATGTGTCGATGTCGATTGACTCCGGGGAGTCGAGTTCCACAACAATGTTGTTGTCGGCGCTCACTTTGATGTCGACAATGAAAAGGTCGGTTCCCTCGATTGCCTTTTCAACCGATTGTTGCAGTTGGGATTTATCTATCATAAGAGGAGATGTTTTTCTTGATTGCGTGTTGTGCCGCGGCGGTTGTTTGGCTTACTGCCGGGGCCATTACATAAAGAAATGGAGGAAGCCGAGCAGCTTCCTCCGATAACTGAATGCAAAGTTAGTGAATTTTGCACGGGTTTGCAACTTTTCAAGAGCCCGGACCCGTCTTTTGCTCGGGCGATGAGTCGGTTTTAACGTTTTTGCCCGAAGAATTAAGAAAATTTAACGGATTAAATTTCTTCAGCAACAGGCTGCTGATGTAGACGGTGAACAGCGGGAACATCATCACCCCCATGAAGGATAGGATAATCGAGATTATTTTTCCGGCAACAGTCATGGGCACGATGGAACTCCCTATGGTTGTGGTTTGCAGCGAGCAGGAGATGAAGGCCGTCCAATAGGATGTGACGTGCGGATTGACCGGGTGCTCACGTTCATAGTAGATGAGGGCGGCGAAATAGGTTGTGAGAACCAGAATGGAGGTGTAGCTTGCAAAGATGCCGGTGATTTTGTTGGAGGAGATGTAGCCGATAACTATCACGAGAGCGAGCGCACCGCGCGCAAGGGGGATGAAGCGTATGAAATAGAGTGCATCGGGTGAGAGCCTGATGTTGTAGGAGTCGATGATGTTGAGATAGGGAACGGAGAGCACCAGAAACAGCCAGCGGGCGCGGATGTAGTGGCGCCGTTGGCCATGCGGGGTCAGAAACAGCTCAAGGAAGAAGTCGAGCATGAAGATGATGCACACGCAGAGCTGAAAGTTCATGTAGAGCCGGTTCTGAAGGAACGGGATGTTGTTGAAGGTATCGTAGGAGATGAACACAATCAGGAGCACCGAGAGTGTGAGAATCACGGTGTGGGCTGCGTCGATTGTGCGTTTGCGTGCAATTGTGTGAATGTGTGTGTTATCGGTTGGTTTCATCCCTCTGTTAGTGTTGTTATTTTTGAAACAACCGGCAGCGGGGAAGGGTTTAAGGGAGTGGGCCAGTTCAGGCGGGAAAGTTGCGTGTGAATTCTATGCCCGGGCGGTTGGGGAGAGTTGTGGCGAGGAATGTTGAGAACGACGGCGAGTTGTATTTGAGGTGGTAGCGTTCGTTGGCCAGACCTTTGATGATGAAAGTGGCGCGGTCGATTGACGGGTCGGCATAATGGCCCGGGGTGATGCGCTCCTCAACGGTAAGGTCGAACCCTATTCGTGTGATTGCCAATGCCACGGTTGCCGATGATGTGAGGCTGTGGAGGGCGCACCTGCTGATTGCCACGTCGCCGTTGGAAAGGCATTTCACCTCGATGCGCGGAGTGGGGTCGGCGGGTTGGTTGTCGGCTGTGAGGATTCCTTCAGCGAATGAGGTCTCGGCCTGCCCGCGTTGCCCGGGTTTTACCAGCAGCCCCACAATCATGGCGGCGAATGTGAACAAAATCACATAGAACTCGGTGGAGTGAAAGAAGGGGGGCATGGGGTGGGCAGTTTTCAGTTTTTTGTTTTTAGTTTTCAGAGGCTGTGCAGGGGCTGCATTCGGCGAAGCCGCACGTAGAGCCGCCATACATGGCGGCTTGCGATTGGGGAGGGACTTTAGAGTCTTTAAGGTCTTTAAGGTCTTTAGGGAGGTTAGAGACCGGGGTGAAGAATTTACATCGGAGGCTAATGTCAGGCAGCAAAGACGGTCATGAGCCAGGCGGAGATGAACATGTAGATCATCATGCCGATGATGTCGTTGGTGATGGATATGAAGGGACCGGTGGCGAGGGCGGGGTCGATTTTGAAACGCTCGAGGGTGAGGGGCACAAAGGTGCCGAAAATCGAGGCGAAGAGCACAACCGCCATCAGCGAGAGCGACACGGCCAGTGTGGTGGGGTTCCACGGCGAAAGCTGCACGCAGTTGTAGACGAACACCAACAGCGAGATAATCAGACCATTGATGAATCCCACGCCAACTTCCTTTAGTATTTGGCGCCCCGATTCCTTGAGATCGAGCGAGCCGTTGGCCAGACCCTGCACCACGATTGCCGACGACTGGATGCCCACATTTCCGCCTGTGCCGCCAATCATGGGGATGAAGAGCGCCATAGCGGGGTTGGTGACAAATCCCTGCTCGAAGTTGCCGAGAATTAGCGAGTTGCCGATGCCGCCCACGATGCCCATGAGGAGCCAGGGAAGGCGGGCTTTAGTCTGACGCCAGAGGGTGTCGTCGGATTCCACATCCTGCGACAGACCTGATGCCAGCTGGTAGTCGCGTTCCGACGATTCGCGCACCCGGTCCATCACGTCGTCGACGGTGATGTGACCCACCAGGCGGCCTATGGAGTCGATTACCGGCATTGCCACGAGGTCGTATTTCTCGAAGTCGATGGCCACGTCGTCGAGCGGGGTGTCGGTTTTTACGGCCACGGGGTCGGTTTCCATCACGTTTTTGATTTTCGACACCGAGGGGTGGGTTATAAGCTTTTTGAGCGGGAGCGTTCCGCGTAGTCGGTCGTCGTTGTCAACCACGTAGACGTAGTAGATTTCGTCCATATCCTCGGCCTGCATTCTCAGCTGCTTGATGCATTCGGGCATGCTCCAGTTTTCGTTGACCACGAGCATTTCTGTGCCCATAAGGCCGCCGGCGGTATCCTCTTCATATTTGAGGAGGTCGATGATGTCGCCCGCCTGCTCCACGTCGTCGATGTGGGAGAGCACCTCGTCGCGGTCCTCCTCGTCGAGTTCCTGAATGAGGTCCACGGCCTCGTCGGTGTCGAGGTGGTCGACATATTTTCGGGCGATATCCTCGGGCTCCATGTCGCTGAGGAGCTTGCGGCGGTCGTCCTCGTCAAGTTCCATGAGCACATCGGCCGCTTTGTCGCCGTCGAGGAGCTTGTTGAGGTATTCGGCCTGGTCGAGGTCGAGCTCATTGTAGAGTTCGGCAATGTCGGCCGGGTGCATCTCTTTGAGAATGGCGACGGCGGCAGCGTCGTCGTGATTCTCGACGATGTGGCGGATTTTATCGATGTATTCTTCGTTGAGCTCTTTCATTGGGATGGAAAGACAAAAAGACGGAAAGACAAAAAGACAAAAAGCGGGATTAGCTTTTCCGTCAGTATTTAGGGAGAGGGGTGGCTGACGGACTAATCAGAAGATGGAGGGAGGGTGTCAGGCGGGGCGGGTGGCGGCAACGAGGTTGGTGAGCTCGATGAATTGCGCTACCGACAGTTGCTCGGGGCGCAGGGCCATGAGCGGGGAATCGGGCATCGGTGCTCCCGGGGAGAGCAGGGACTTGATTGAGTTGCGCAGGGTTTTGCGGCGCTGGCCGAAGGTGGTTTTCACCACGGTTTTGAACAGCGTGGGGTCGCAGCCGAGGTCGGTCACCGAGTTGCGCACGAGTTTCACAACTCCCGATTTCACCTTTGGCGGCGGGTTGAACACATGCTCGTCGACGGTGAAAAGATATTCCACATCATACCACGCCTGAAGCAGCACGCTGAGGATGCCGCGGGCTTTAGTGCCTTCCGGGGCGGCGAGGCGCTCGGCCACCTCCTTCTGCAACATTCCCGAGCAGCACACCACGAGGTCCTTGTAGTCGAGCACGTGGAAAAAAATCTGCGACGATATGTTGTAGGGGTAGTTGCCGATAACACACAGCGGGCTGTTGTTGAAAAGCTTTGCAAGGTCGAGTTTCAGAAAATCCTCGGCGATTATGCGCCCCTGCAGCTGCGGCATGTTGGCGTTGAGCCATGCCACACTCTCGGTGTCGATTTCAACCACGTTGAGCGCCGGGTGAGCGGGGAGCAAAAATTGAGTGAGCACTCCCATGCCGGGCCCCACCTCAACCACCGGTAAGTCGGGGTAGTTGTCGAGTGTGGCGGCTATGCGGAGGGCTATGTCGAGGTCGGTCAGGAAGTGCTGTCCGAGAGCTTTTTTTGGTTTTACCTGTTGCATGAAGGGTGGGTCGGTGTGGAAAAATAGGTGCGCAGAGCACCGGTTGACTTGCAAAAGTAATTAAAAAATGCGGTTTGGCGGCAACGACGGGTGGAAAACATGTGGCACTGCAATGAAACAGACCCTCCGATCAAACCTGAATATAAGCTAATTTGAGTCAAAATATAATAAACGGTGTCGCGGGCACGTTATGAGTTAGTAGCATTGCGCCGCGCGGCGACTGCGCGGTCAGCAGCTTCCACAAACCTACTAATGCAACGCTTTAAAGCATGAATAAACTGACTCTGATGATGTGCGGGGTGGCGCTTTCGCTCGCCTCGTGTTCAACACATAAACCTGTGATGACCGTGTTCAAGGATTTGGAGGCAACGGGTGAGGGGGTGATAGAGCTCCCGTCGTCGCAGATAAAAATCAAGCCTCAGGATGAGCTGCTTATCACAGTGACCTCGCTTGTGCCGTCGGCTACCGCTCCCTACAATCTGCCGTTGTCGAACCCGGCTACGCTCGACCACATGAAAATGACGTCGACCCCCTATCAGCAGACCTACATAGTTAACAACGCCGGTGATATTGATTTCCCTGTAATCGGCAAATTCCATGTGGGAGGTCTCACTACCGAGCAGATAGCAGCTGCGCTCACTCAGCGCATCGAGGCCGATGTGACCGACCCGCAGGTGTATGTGCAGCTTGTGAATTTCGGGGTTAACGTTGTTGGAGAGGTTAGAAACCCCATGCGTGTGAAAGTCAACAGTGAGCGTTTCTCGCTTCTCGATGCTCTGGCATCGGCAGGGAACATGACCGAATATGGCGACCGCACCAACGTGATGGTAATCCGCGAGGAGAACGGGGTTGCAAAATATCATGTCATCGACCTCACCAAGAGCGACGTTGTGACCTCCCCCTACTATTATCTTCAGCAGAACGATGTGGTGATGGTGCAACCCACCCCCACCCGCGAGTCGAATGCACGCTACGACACCAACAATGCCTATAAGGTGCAGGTTGTTTCCACCGTGGTGAGTGCCGCATCGGTAATAGCATCGCTTGTAATCGCCCTGACAGTGAAATAATTAATTGTAGCGAACCCCTTTTCTATCAGCAATCTACAATGAGCCAGTATAAGGATAACAGTGAGTTTATTGATTTCTCGGGTATAATAAAGGAATGTGTGGCCAAATGGTATATTTTCGCCATTGCCGTTGTTGGATGTGTGGCGTTGGCATTTCTCTATACCCGAGTGCACGCACCCGAATATCAGGTTAAAGCCAATCTGCTTATAACGCAGGATCAGGATGACGGCAGCGGAATGGGTGCCCTGAGTGCTGTTTTCGGTTCATCGGCGCAGGTCGACGACGAGGTGTTTGCCGTGTCGTCGCACTCGCTGTTTAAAAAGGTTGCCAAGGAACTGGGCGTTAATCAGCTGCATGTTGAGAAACGCGGCTTCCTGAAAAAAGAATTTGTCTATCCCGACTATGCCGTGAACCTCACATGCGACCCGGCGATTCCCGACACTCTGCGTGCGGCGCTGCTGTTCAAGGTTAAGGTCAACGGAAAAGGAAAGGTTAACGCTACCGTTAAAATGAAGCGCAAAACGGTGGGTGAAATCAAAAATGCAACCTTTCCGGCCACCGTTTCCACCCCTTACGGCGATTTTACCCTTGAGAAAGGGAGCGCTTTCCCTGCCGACGAGGGTGTGTCGACAGAGATAGTTTACATGGGTTATGATGCCGCTGCCGAGGGGATAGCACAATATGTGGAGGTGGATATCGCCAGCCGCAAATCGAATGTTATTCAGATGGAGCTCGAGAGCAGCAACATCGATTATGCCAAGGCTGTGCTCGATGCCATCATCGAGCAATATAATCTGCGCGGGTTGAAAGAGAAAAACCTCCGCAGCCAGAAAACCATCGACTTCATCGACTCACGCCTGGCACTTCTTTCCGACGACCTCGTGACTTCGGAGAACACTATCGAAACCTACAAGAAGGAGAACGGAATTGTTGATCTCCGGGCCGATGCCGAATATCAGTTCACAAAGAAAGGCGCGCTCGAACAGGCGTTGGTGACCTCGGAAACCGAGATGCAGATTGTGAAACTCATTAAGGATTTCGTTTCCGACCCCAAGAACAAAAATGAGCTGGTGCCCGCATCGCTCACCGTGCCCGGGCAGCAGAGCGCCGGCGGCGACAATTTCATCGGCGCCTACAATGAGCTTATTTTGGAGCGTCTCGACCTGGTTCAGAACGCACATGCCGGAAATGCCGCTTTGGCAACCATCGACAGGAAAATCGATGCCATGCGCAAAAACCTGCTCTCAACCGTTGATAAAACCTACGAAAGCGCACGCGTGAAAGTGCTTGAGCTCCGTCAGCAGGTTGCGGCAGCGCAGTCGGCATTGGGCAACATCCCCACCCAGGAGCGCCGCTTCCGCGACATTACCCGTCAGCAGTCGATAAAGGAGCAGCTTTATGTTTACCTGCTCAAACAGCGCGAACAAACCTCAATGCTGCTTGCCAACAACCAGATGAAGGGGCAGATTATCGACGAAGCCTACGCCGTGACCGAACCTGTGGGAATGTCGAAGAAGATGATTTTCCTCTTGGCAGTGGTTCTGGGCGTTATGCTTGCCGCAGTGTATATTTATATCAGCCGGATGTTGCGCACCAAGTTCGACACCCGCGAAGAGCTCGAGAAACTCACCTCCATGCCCTTGCTCGGTGAGGTGAGCCACAGCAACAGCGGTGAGTCGCTTGTTGTCAAGCCCGGCGGTTCCACATCGGTTGCCGAGCTGTTCCGCCTTATCCGAACCAACCTGCAGTTTATGCTTGGCGGCCAGACCCACAAGGTGATTATGGTAACCTCCACCACTTCAGGTGAAGGAAAATCATTCATCTCCATCAACCTCGCCTCGTCGCTGGCTCTGTTGGGCAAGAAAGTGCTGTTGATGGGTCTCGACATCCGCAAACCCAAACTTCAGGAATATCTCGGCCTTTACAATGCGAAGGGATTCACCGAATATATCGCCGACGACTCGGTTAAACTCGATTCAATAATCCAACACAATGCCGTGCAGGGATTGGATGTAGTGGTGTCGGGTCCGGTTCCCCCCAACCCCTCGGAGCTGCTGACTGAGACTCGCGTTGACGAGCTGTTCGACAAGCTGCGCCAGATGTATGACTACATCGTGGTTGACTCGGCTCCCGTTGGTATGGTGAGCGACACACTCACATTGGAGCGCATCAGCGACGTGACAGTCTACGTTTGCCGTGTGAACTACACCACCAAGCAGCAAATCAAGTTTGCCAACTCGCTGCATGACGAAGGCAGGTTGAAGAAAATGTCGTTGGTGGTTAACGGCACCTCTCCCAAACAGTCCTACGGATACGGCGACGAAGCCGGTTCGAAGAAAAAGTGACACAGGCTGCCGCTTGCACTGCCCTACATCTATATGGTTGAAAAATATAAGTTATACTACCGTTGCTTCATCGTCATCTTCTGGGTGACGATGACGTTCGGTTTTGTGGCCGATGAGTTTATCCCGCCTTTGGAGCGGTTGCGAACCCCCGTGTTTCTGTTAGTCGACTTATTACTTTTGGTACTCGGGCTTGCCACTATGCGTCGTGTGCGCGACATTGCCGTGACAGTAGTATTTGTGATTATTGCCGTGGTTTCGACATTGATTCTGAACCACGAATCGGTGAAGTCGCTTTTGAATGGCAGCCGTGACTTTTGGGGATTGATTTTTGTTGTTCCGCTGCTCTATTTTTTATTTACCAACCGTCATGGCGCCGAGTTCAAGCGGAAAATGGATCGGCAGTTGAAAATTTGGCTCTATGTGCAGGCTGTGTGCATCACGTGGCAGTTCGTGCGTTATGGCGCATGCGACCACGGTGGCGGTTCGTTGGGAAACTGGAATTCGGGTTTGGTGTCGATGTCGATTTATCTGGTGTCGTTCTACCTTACCATTCCCAATTGGGATTTTTATAATCTCGGACGTAGTTTTGCCAAAAACAAGGAGAATCTTATTCTGCTTTACCCGACGTTTCTGAATGAAACGAAGGTAAGTTTCATTCTGCTGCTTATTTACATCGTGTTCCTGTTCAAGGTTGACCGCCGCATGATGATGAAAATTGCGGTTGCAATACCTATCGGTATCGGGGTGCTCATTGGTTTGGGTGCGTTATATTTCTCTGCTACCAATCAGCGTTCCGACGAAGTGCTAAGTGCTAAGTTTTTCAATGACTACCTTTACGGAGATGATGTCAATCAGATTGTAGATCTTGCAATAGCTGTGCAAGATGGGGTCATTGAGGTTGACCCACGCGATTGGTGGGTGGTGGATATGCCACGTTTTGCCAAAATTGCCTTGATTTTCCCGGTGTTACAAACCACTCCGGGAGGCATTTGGTTGGGAGCCGGTCTCGGGCAGTATAAAGGGCAGCAAACAGGTGACGAAACCAAATTCTATCTCGAAAACCTTTGGCTTTTGCAAGGATCCAAACCGTGGTTCTTCTTTGTGGTTGTTGAGCTTGGTCTTTTAGGTGTGCTGTGGAGTATTTGGGCTGCAATTAACGGAATTGTTAAAGGCCGTTTAAAAACGCCTGCCGAGCGGAGGATGATAATTTTCATCCTTAGTGTGATATTTATTGTCATATTTTATCTTGAGGTATTACGTGCAGTGCAGTTCTGTATTGTAATTTTTTATCTTTCCATGGGAATGACAATGAATAATCTCCTTAAAACTCCGAAACCACATTTGGAGCGCAATGGAGAACTCGGGGAAAAATAAAAGAATTGAGAAAAATACACTTTATATGTATTTCAGGAAGCTCTTTTCAGTTGAAAGCAGACTCATTCACTATGCCATGCTTCCTATGTTGTCGCAGATGGAAGTGCGCATAATTAACGGCTGGTTTTGTTCGCATCATTTACGTAGAGCGGAAGGCCGTGAATGGATTCAACTTTCGATAGGAAAAAACTTCAATAGCCTTTATGTGTGAGAAATGAAAGAGACTAACGGCAAATTAATCGTTAAAAATTCTTTCTATATGGGTCTCAGGATGATTCTGTCCATGAGCGTTAATCTCTATGCCAACCGTGTCATATTGAATCAGCTTGGTGTGACCGAGTTCGGTATCTATAATGTCGTGGCCGGTCTCACAGTGATGATGTCGTTCTTTTCAAATGCATTGATAACGGCTGTGCAACGTTGCTATAATGTAGAGTTGGGAGTAAATGGGAAATCCGGCCTACAGACTGTTTTTTCGGCTTCCAATATTTGCGTTGTGATTGTGGCGGTGTCTTTTGTGGCGATTGCTTTGCCTGTGGGAATGTGGATGCTGGCACATGTGCTTTCAATTCCTGACGGATATGGTGATGTAGCGCGATATGCTTTCTGGCTATCGATAGTTGTGGTTGTTGTGGAGATAACAAGGATTCCGTTCAATTCATTGATTATTTCATGTGAACGAATGTCGTTCTATGCATGGAATTCTATTTTGGAATCGTTGCTGAAGCTGCTGATTGTATTTTTGTTGTCGTGTGCCTCGGGAAGCAAGCTAATGGTGTATATGTGGTTGCTCGTGGGTGTGGCGATGATTGTAAATGTGTCGTATGTATGGTATGTGAAACGCACTCTTCCTTCGATAAAATTGTCGTTTGTGCGTGGCATTGGGAAAGTGAAGGAAATAGGACGTTTCGTAGGATGGAATGTTCTCACTGCAATTGCCAATGTGGCGCATCTTCAGGGATCGGTAATGATTCTCAATGTTTTTTTTGGCGTGACTCTGAATGCTACAATGGGAATCGCAAATCAAGTGAAAACAGCAGTGACATCTATCGCACGGAGTGTGCAAGTAGCATCTAACCCTCAACTTGTGCAGCATTGTGCAAGCAACCGCAAGGATGCTTTTGAAAAGTTGCTTGCCCGTGCCACATTTTTTGCAATGTTTTTTGTGTTGCTAATTGGTATCCCTATAGTCGAAAACACATGGAGCGTGCTTGAATTGTGGCTTCGAATTGTGCCCCCTAATTCCGTGATGTTTGTGCGTCTTATGATTTTGTTCTGTTTTTTCTATGCTGTTTTTGAGCCATTAAAGGATGCTATACAGGCAACCGGTCACATAGCCTGCTACCAGACAATTGAAAGTGTGGTGTGGGTACTTAGTCTGCCAATTATTTACGTTGGTTACCATGAGGGATTTCCTTCGTGGTGGATGATGGTTGTGCTCGACGGATTGGCAGCACTGATTTTCGGCGTGAGGTTGTGGTTTGCACGCAGACTTTGTGGAGTGAATGTGTGGCGTTATTTTAAAAATGTTTATGTAAAAGGTTTCATGGCGCTTGCACCGGCATGGGGAATTATGTGGGGAGTGGGGTTGTTTATTGACAACGGATTAATAAAGCTACTTGTGACTACTGTGCTATGGGGGATTCTCTTCCCGATGTTGTGCTTCATTTTTGTTCTTTCACGAAGCGAGCGAGCCCAAGTGTCTGCTAAGGTGAAGCGCATGCTTGGTGTTCGCCAGTGATAATAGTGGCGTCAATGAATAAAATTATCCACAACTCAAAGTCAAAAAATCTGTTTCAATGATTACAACATTATAAAAAAACAGACGATTCGAAAGATAGAACAGTAAAAAGATTAGTAAGCCATGAGTGGAATTAAAAATATAAAGCCCGGACAGGTGGCGTTTGTAACGCAGTCCTATCGTGGCGACCTTGAGGAGTGCCGGTTGCTGTGTGAGAGCATCGACCGCTTCGCTCCCGAGGAGATGCGTCACTACATTTTTGTGAACGATGAGGATTACAGGCTGTTCCGCGATGCCGGTTTTTCGAGTCGTCATGAGATAAGGCGAAAGGGGGAGGTGTTGCCGTGGTGGCTCGTTAGGTTCCCGTGGAAGGTGCTCGGCCACAAATGGCACGTGGGGGTGTTTTCGCTTCCGGTGCGCGAATGGATAGTGCAGCAGCTGTGTAAGCTCGGGGCATTTGATGTGCTCGGTGATGAAATTGAGGCTATTGTGCACTTGGATTCGGAGGTGGTGATGACGCGCCCCTTCTCGCTCGACGATATCTATGACCGCGAGTCGGGCAGGTTTGTGCTCTACCGCAGGGTGTTTGAGGATGAGCCTTGCCACAGGCAATATTGCGAGGTGGCGAAAGGTTTGCTCGGCGTTGACGCTCCGGTGGATGTGATTGCCGAAAACTGCTACATGGCGCAGGCCACGGTGTTTGTGCGTGAAAATGTAGAGCGGTTGCTGGCGCGCATTGCCAAGCGTTCCCCCTTCGGAAGTTGGAAGCTGCGGCTCTGCAACACCTACCGCTTCTCGGAATTCTATCTCTACGGCATCTTCACGGAGTATGCGCTGGCGATGAATAACCACAAGGTTATTGACCACAGGCTGTTCCCGGTGGTGCATGTGGCGGGGTTTGACTCGGCTGATGCGCTCGGGCGCAGGGTGAGGGAGCTCACCGCCGACGGGTCGCTTCCCGGCGTGTGGGTTCAGAAATCCACCAAAAACATATCGGGGGGCAAAAAGGTGAGTATTGACGATGTGCGCCGCATTGTGGCTGAATTGCCCGGATGGGGAGAACCGAAATAAGCTTTTTTCTATGGGAAAGAATAAGATTGTGCGTGTGATGGCGCTGGCGGCCTACTATGGGTTCGCACAGTATCTGCCCAACAGATATTCCAAACCGTTCGGGCCGTTTGGCAATTGGCTGCGCATAGCGTTGGCGCATGCCATTTTCAAAAAATGCGGCAAGGTGACTTCGATAGGGCGTAAGGCTTATTTCGGAACAGGTGCGGGGCTTGAAATCGGCGATTTCAGCAGCATCGGCCCCGATTGCGTCGTGCCGAAAAACACCGTCATAGGCAAATATGTGATGATGGCTCCGGAGGTGCACATTGTGCAGAACAACCATCGGATTGACGATGTGACTGTGCCGATGTGTTTCCAGGGGTCGCTCACAGATACTCCCCCCACGGTGATTGAGGATGATTGCTGGATTGGGGTGCGCTCGATTTTCACCCCCGGCCACCGCATAGGCCACGGGAGCATCGTGGCTGCGGGGAGTGTGGTGACAAAGGATGTTGAGCCGTTCAGCATTGTTGGGGGAAATCCCGCGCGGTTGATAAAAAAACGGGTTGAATGATTTAGAGCCATAGAAACGACTGAGATGAAAGCTAATGATAAGATAATTGACCGCACGCTGGCGTGTCAGGTGCTGATGGTCGGGGTGTACTACAAAAATAATGCCCCCGGTGGCATGGCTTCGGTGGTGCAGTACTACGAGCCTTATTTCGACGGCCTGAACTATATCGCATCATGGAAAAGTCAGAAAAAGCTTGCTATGGCCGGACGTTGGGGCGCAGGGTTGCTGAAGGCTTTCGGGCGGTTGTTGTTCGACCGCCGCATCAAGGTTGTGCACATTCATTTTGCAGCCGACGGTTCGTTTTGGCGTAAATCGCAGTTCATGAAGCTTGCAAAGATGATGGGGAAGCGGGTGGTGATGCACTGTCACGCTTCGAGATTCAAGGATTTCTATGCCGAGTCGCGCCGTAAGGATGAGATAAGGCGCAATTTAGCTATGGCCGACAGGCTCATTGTTCTGTCGCAATCGTGGAAGGAATGGTTTGAAGGGATTGGGATTGACGGAGGGCGCATCGAGGTGCTGCACAACATCACGGCTTACCCTGTGAAAGGGGAGCGTGTGGACGACGGAAAAATGCACTTCCTCTTTCTCGGAGAGCTTGGCCCGCGCAAGGGGGTGTTTGAGCTTTTGCAGGCCGTGGCCGACCGAAAGAGTGAACTTGAGGGGCGCATGGAACTGCGCATCGGGGGGAATAACAACGAGAAGAAATTGCTCGATTTCATCGCTGCTAACGGCCTGGAGAGTTTTGTGAAATTTGAGGGGTGGGTTGCCGGTGAGAAGAAGCGCGCTTTGCTGAATTGGGCCGATGTGTATGTGTTGCCGTCGCACAATGAGGGGCTCCCTATCGGCATTCTGGAGGCGATGAGCTATGGATGTGCCGTTATTTCAACTCCTGTGGGGGGCATTCCAGAGGTGGTGCATCCCGGCGTGAACGGTTGGCTTGTTGAGCCGGGAAATCTCGACGAGATAGGGGGTGCGCTTCGGGCTGCTGTAGCCGATGCGCAGGGTGTTGCCGCTATGGGTGAGCGCAATGCCGCCGATGTGGAGAGTTATCTCCCCGGTGCGGTGATGACTCACTTGCGGAGCATCTATGAAAGTTTGCTGTGAGAATTTTTTGGAGAGGCCTTCGTTGGTGTCATCAGCCTCGCCCTTGAATGCGGCGTTTTAAGCGGCGCAATGCAACGATTGATTTACGGTAGAATGGCATAGCGCAAGCTTTGGCATGAATGGCCGCCTGAAGTGAGAGGTTCCGGCGGATTGAGTCGAAGCGGAGCAGCGTGTTGGCGGTGGGATGCAGTGAGCGGAGAAAGGGTGCGCTGAATCCGAGTTCGAGCCACATTAGCTGGTGGCGCAGAATCATTGCGTTGTTGAGGGTTGTGTAGGTGCCGGGGGCGTGTTCCTCAAGATAGTCGTAGCACCAGAACAGAGCCTCGAATTGTGAGGCTACTTTTTCGTTTGTGAAGTTGATGCGGGTGAGTGATTCGTTGTTCAGGCAATAATAGTAGACCGGCGCGTTTACCACGGCGGTTGCCGGGTTGTGCTGAAGGAGCATCTGCAGCAACAGCAGGCGATCCTCCGAGTAGCTTTGGTGGAGGAATGTGGTGTAGGTTGTGCCCTCGAACAGCGAGCGGTGGAAGATGTTGCCGCACACGGTGGGTGAGGTCCAGCCGAGGGTTGCGCGGATGTAGTTGGATGCATCTGGGCCGGCGGTGTTGGCACGCGCCTGAAGCGAGCATTTGCGGCCGCCGGTGAAGTAGCGCTCCCCAACAATTATTTTTGCTTCGGGTAATTTTTCGGCCTCTTTCAGCAGCAGTTCGATGGCATCGGGTGCGATGTAGTCGTCGCTGTCGAGAAAGAAAAACCATTCTCCGGTGGCAACGTCGTAGGCAGTTTTGCGCGCCCACATCAGCCCTTTGTTTTTGGGGTGGGTTAGGATGCGGATGCGCGGGTCGCGGGCGGCGTAGTCGGCGAGGATGGCGGCGGAGCCGTCGGGAGAGCAGTCGTCAACGCAAATTATCTCTATGTCGGTGAACGTTTGGTTGATAACCGAGTCGAGGCAACGGGGAAGAAACTTTTCCACGTTGTAGATTGGGAGCATTATCGAGACTGCGGGCATGGAGTTATAGACAAAAAGACGAAAGACGAAAGACAAAAAGCGAGAGTAGTTTTTAGAGGCCATTCGGCGAAGCCGCGCGTAGAGCCGCCATATATGGCGGCTTGTAACTTGGCTGCCGCAAGCCTTTTGAGCCGTTAACGACCTTAACGACCTTAAAGACTTTAAGGCCCTTTTGGGGAACGTGTCACATTTTTTTGAGGATTGCCTGGATTACAGGCTCCATGATGGTGTAGCCTGAGGCGTTGGGGTGCACTCCGTCGTCGGAGAAGGTGATGGGGAGGGCACGGTCGCCGGGATGAACCAGAGGGGTGTAGTAGTCGGCGAATGGGATGCGGCGTGCGTTGGCATAGGCGCGCAGGCGGTGGTTGAGGCTCTCGATTTTATCGGGCACTCCGGTAACGGAGGGGTTCCAGGGGTAGTTGGCGGCGGGGAGCAGGGTGGTGAGCACTACCTTGATGTTGTGGAGCTGCGCCAGCTCAACCATGTTGACGATGTTGGCGAATGTGCGGTCCTCGTCGTAATCGCCGTTATTGGTGGCGATGTCGTTGCCACCGATTCCGATAACCACGGTGGTGGGGTCGAGGTTTATTACATCCTGACGGAAGCGCAGCAGCACGGTGTAGGAGGTCTGACCTCCGATGCCACGCCCTATGTAGTTGTTTTTACTGAAAAATTCGGGGCGCGTGTTCTGCCAGAATTCTGTGATTGAGTTGCCGATGAACACCACTCGTTTCTCATCTTTCGCCCGCGGGGGCACTGCGGCGTTGGCTTCGGCATAACGGTCGTATTGTGCTGCGCGCACAACATCGGTCTGTGCGGAGGCAGTGGCGGCAATCAGCGCCATGACGATGAGGAGCAGGGTGTGTCGTTTCATTCTTGAATAGCGGTTTTGAGGTTCGTGGAGGTTGGATTGGTTGTGTTTAGGAAAGTTACTCCGCAGGGGAGCCGCTGAAAAATCAGCGGCGCCCTTTGGAGTTGTTGTTCTTTTTCTGCTGCTCGCGGAGCATGGCCTGCTGCTGGCGCTGTGCCTCCTCAAGGCGGGCCATGAAGCCCGATTTCTTTTTGGGCTTGGCGGCGTTGGCCATCATGCGGGCACGCACTTTATCCTCGTTGACGCATGCGCGGAATATGTAGGTCTGCACAATGGTGATGAGGAGCGACAGGAAGTAGTAGTAGCTCAGTCCTGCGGCGTAGTCGTTGAAGATGAAGAGGAACATCACAGGCATGAGATACATCATCCATTTCATGCCGGGCATCGACGATGAGTTGGGTTGGTTCTGCATGTTGATGCGCGAGTAGATGATGTTGGTGGCGGTCATGAG
The DNA here is from genome assembly GCA_910586565.1 of uncultured Muribaculaceae bacterium. GTDB lineage: Bacteria > Bacteroidota > Bacteroidia > Bacteroidales > Muribaculaceae > UBA7173. Next base: position 22,862 of record CAJUIT010000016.1, read on the forward strand.
CAAGCAGAAGAGGCTCACGTGGCTGCCATACCAGGGTATGGAGAACGGGAGGGTGAAAATCACGTCGGGAGCGGCGAGGTTGCGCGCCCACAGGAAGTGCTCGCCGCGGAGCTCGATGCATGAGGGGAAGAACCAGAACATGGCGATGAGGATAGGCATCTGCAACAGCATGGGGAGACACCCCGAGAAGGGGCTGGCGCCGGCACGCGAGTAGAGGGCCATTGTTTTCTGGTTGCGGGTCATGGCATTTTCCTGACCGGGATATTTCTCGTTGATTTCCTTGATTTCGGGGGCGAGAACACGCATCTTGGCCTGCGACACAAGGCTCTTGTAGGTGAGGGGGAAGAGGATGAGCTTGATGAAGAGGGTGAGGAGCAGGATGATGATGCCGTAGTTGGAGATGAACTGGCTCAGGAAGGTGAACACCGGAATGATGATGAGGGTGCTTATCCAGCGGAAGATGGGCCAGCCCAGAGGGATGAGGCGTGTGAGGTCGAGGCTTTCGTCGGCCTCGGGGTCAATCTGCTTGTCGAGTTTGGAGAGGAGGGGATAGAGGTTGGGACCGTAGAAGATGTCGACCGACACGGGGTTCTCCGAGGTCGACGAATAGTCCATAGTGGTGGTGGCGCTGAGGTCTTTTACGAAAAGAAGGTCATCCTTGAGGTCGGTCGACTCAACTTCGGCTGCAACGAAATCGTTGCGCGGAATCATCACCGACGAGAAGAACTGGTTTTTGAATGCAATCCATTTCAGGCGCTGGTTGAGGGTTTTGGAGTGGTTGCCCTGGGCGCTGAGGTCGTCGGGGCTGTCGCCCACATATTTGTAGTAGAGACCCGAGTTGCGTTCCTCGAATGTGCGCCCCTGTTCGTTGCGCCCCATGCGCTGGTGCCATTTCATTTCAACGGTGGCCACGCTTGAGGGGATAACGGTTTCCATGCGCTGTTGCAGCACATCCATTTTCACAACGTAGGAGCCTTGGGGCAGAGTGTAGCGCAATGCCCACTGCGCACCCTTGCCGAGGTCGAGCTTCATCACCACGGTTGAGTCGTTCACAACCTCGGGGGTGAAGTAGAAGTTGGAGGTGTCGAAACGCTGTGTTGCCGAGGTGAGGATGAAGTTGTAGGCGGCTTCGTTGAGCTGCCACACGTTCACCTGTGTGGTGTCGAATTCGTTTTTGGTGCCTGCTTTGGGGAGGTAGTTGAAATAGTCGAGCAGGGTTGCACGGGCAATGTTGCCGCCGTGGGTGGTGATGTCGAGCGAGAGCACGTCGTTTTTGAGAGTTACGAGCTGCTCGTCGCCGTTGAGGTGGCGGGCGAAGCCTCCGTAGCGTTCGGCCTCGGCGAGTGCCGAGCGGAGGTTGGCCACGGCTGCCTTGCGGTTCTCAATGGAGAGGTCGTCGCCGAAGCGCGAGTTGGCCACGGCATCGAAGGTGAGGGTGGTGTCGGCGCCCTGCACTGTGCCCGAAACGGCTGTGCCGTCGTAGGTGAGGTTAACCTTTTTGGTGCGGTAGGTGAGGGGTGCTCCGGCTGCTGCGGTGTCGGCTTCAGCGCTCACGCGGCGCATAATCGCGGGGATGCCTGCGATTTCAGCGGGTGAGATTGAGTCGACAATGAGCGAGCGGGCGGCTTCGGCCGCTTCTTTTTCCTGTTGCTGTTCGGCCTGTTCCTGGAGCTGCTGTTGCATTTTCTCCTGGTCGTTGCGGTTGAGGTACATGAATCCGAAGATCACGAGCCCCATCATGAGCATGCCGTAGATTGTGTTCTTGTCCATTTTGTTTTTAGAAGTCAGACGTAGAGCCGCCCTACATGGCGGCTTGTAACGTTGGTGGGGATTGGGGTGACTTTAAGGACTTTAGAGACTTTAAGGTTGTCAGGGTCTTTAATGTCTTTAAGGTCGTGGGTGGAATGAGGTGGTTAGCTCTTGGCTGCTTCCTTTTCCTCGCGATATTTGATGGCGGCGCTGATGAAGCTGGTGAACAGCGGGTTGGGGTTGAGCACCGTTGATGTGTATTCGGGGTGATATTGAGTGCCGACGAACCAGCGTTTGCCGGGAATCTCAACAACCTCAACAAGGTGTGTGGCGGGGTTTTCGCCGACGCACTTCATGCCTGCCTGCTCGAAGCGCTCGCGGTAGTCCTCGTTGAACTCGAAGCGGTGGCGGTGACGCTCGCTCACATGGGTTGTGCCGTAGGCTTTGGCGGCGATGGAGTCGGGGGTGAGCTCGCAGTCGTAGGCTCCCAGGCGCATTGTGCCACCCATGTTGGATATGCTTTTCTGCTCCTCCATCAAGTCGATTACGTTGTGGGGAGTTGTGGGGTTCATCTCTGTGGAGTTGGCTTCGGCGAGACCGAGCACGTTGCGGGCATATTCAATGACCATGCATTGCATGCCGAGGCAGATGCCGAAGGTGGGCACATCGTGCTCGCGACACCATTTCAGAGCCACGAATTTCCCTTCGATGCCGCGCTGGCCGAAGCCGGGGGCGATAATCACGCCGTCGAGGGGTGAGAGGAGCTCGTCGGCATTGGCATCGTTGAGTTTTTCGGAGTGGATGAATCGCAGGTCGAGGCGGCGGTCGTCGTAGGTGGCAGCCTGGAAGAGCGATTCGTTGATTGACTTGTAGGCATCCTGCAGTTCGACATATTTGCCTACCAATCCGATTGTGACGGGTTTTTCGGCATGTGCGAGTTTGTCGAGGAACCGGAGCCACGGACCCATGTGGGGTTCACCCTTCGAGGGGGTGTCGGTGAGACGGAGCACGAGGTCGTCGAGGTGCTGCTCGTGCATCTTGATGGGCACCTGGTAGATGGTGGGAACGTCAATCGACTGCACGGCGGCATCGGGAGCCACGTTGCAGAAGAGGGCGATTTTGCGTCGCGCCTCGGGAGTGATGTCGCGTTCGGTGCGGAGCACGAGGATGTCGGGCTGGATGCCGAGCTCCTGCAGTTTCTTCACCGAGTGCTGTGTGGGTTTGGTTTTGAGCTCCTTGGCAGCGGCGATGTAGGGCACGTAGGTGAGGTGAATCACCAGACTGTTGCGGCCGAGCTCCCAGCGGAGCTGACGCACGGCTTCAAGGAAGGGGAGCGACTCGATGTCGCCCACAACGCCTCCGATTTCGGTGATTACGAAGTCGAAGTTGCCGGTTTTGCCCAGCTGTTTCACGTTGCGTTTGATTTCATCGGTGATGTGGGGCACAATCTGCACCGTTTTGCCCAGATAGTCGCCGCGGCGCTCTTTGTCGATGACGCTCTGGTAGATGCGTCCGGTGGTGACGTTGTTGGCGCGGGTTGTCTGGATGTTGGTGAAGCGCTCGTAGTGCCCCAGGTCGAGGTCGGCCTCGTGGCCGTCGACGGTCACATAGCATTCGCCATGCTCATAGGGGTTGAGCGTGCCTGGGTCGATGTTGATGTAGGGGTCGAACTTCTGAATTGTCACACGATACCCGCGGGCGATGAGCAGGTTGGCGAGCGACGACGAGATGATGCCTTTACCGAGCGATGAAACCACGCCACCGGTAACAAAGATGTATTTAGTGTCCACTGTCAAGAAAAATAATCTTTATCAATGAGTTCGCGCGGTTCAACAGCCCGCTTTTGTTGAGATGGCGGGGTTGAATCGGCGCAGGCTCTTGCCGAGTGCAAAGATACGAAGAATCTTCGACGAAAAAAATAGCGAAAGTCGGCCGCAGGCCGGTTCGCGATGGCGTAGCCAATTTTATTGAGTCAACGATAGTGAAAAAAACTACATTTCTTTCACGCGGCGGGTGAAGTCGACCATTTTGACGGCAGCTTCGGCAGCTTCGGTTCCTTTGTTGCCGAGTGAGCCTCCGGCACGGTCGAGGGCATCCTGCTCGGTGTCGACGGTGAGCACTCCGAAAATCACCGGGGTGTCGCAGTCGGCGTTGAGGGCGGTGATGCCTTGTGTGACGCTCTGGCACACGTAGTCGAAATGGGGTGTGCCTCCGCGGATAACGCAGCCAAACACAATCACGGCATCGAACATCGAGGCTTCGATGAGCTGCGATGCTGCGAAGGTGAGCTCAACGGCACCGGGCACGTGGAACACTTCAACGGCATCGGCGGGATAGCCTTCGGCCTTGAAAAGGTCGGTGGCGCCTTTGGTGAGGGCTGATGTGATGTGGCCGTTCCATTCGGCGGCCACAATGGCAACGCGGAGGTTGTCTATTTTGGGGAGGTTCCCTTTGGGGGCGGCTCCTGCGAGGGCGGTTGACATAGCTTGGTTTTTAGTTTATTAGACGAAAGACATTTATTAGACGAAAGACAAAAAGACGAAAGACAAAAGCGACAATGGTTTTTAGTTGGGAGTTTTTAGCTTTTAGTGGCTGCGCAAAAACTGACTTCTTGCTTCTTCCTCTTTCTTACTTCTTGCTTCTTGCTTCTGACTTCTTACTTCTTGCTTCTTGCTTCTGACTTCTTACTTCTTGCTTCTTAATTCTTGGACGCTTCGTTTTTGGTGCGGGCGGCGTGGCCGAGGTAGCCGCCGTGGTGGCGCATGGCGTAGTCGCGGGCGGTGAAGCCGCTGCGGTTCATGACGTTGACAACAAGGATGTCGCCTATCACTGTCATGAGGGTGGTTGATGTGGTGGGAGTGAGTCCTAAGGGGCACACTTCGGGTGCTCCGCCGGTGAAGAGAGTGGCATCGGCCATCTCGGCGAGTTGGCTTTGGGCGTGGCCGGTGATGGTGATGATGGGGATGGAGGGGATGAGGTTGCGGGCGAGCGACACCAGCTCGATGATTTCGCGGGTTTTACCCGAATTGGAGATGAGGAGCATCACGTCGTTGGGCTGGAGCACGCCGAGGTCGCCATGCTGCGCTTCAGAGGGGTGGAGGTTCACGGCGGGGATGCCTGTGCTGCTGAAGGTGGTGGCGATGTTCATTGCAATCTGGCCGGCTTTCCCCATGCCTGAGGTGACGAGTTTGCCGCCGCGACGGTGAACGTGTTCGAGGATGAGTTCCACAGCCCGGTCGTAGTCGGGGGTGTAGGGTATGTTGCTGATAGCGCTACTTTCGGCTTCGAGGATTTCGCGCATCGATTGTTGGATGTTCATTTCGAGTGATTGTAACTTCTATGTGTTTCGGTGTCGGCCTGCCTGAGGTCGATATGCAAAATTAACTATTTTGGGCGAATGTGGCAAATGGCCGGCAACCGCGGTTGCAGCGTGGGTGTGGTGACCTCAGAGGTTGTCGAAGCGGCGCAGAGCCTCGGTCCATTCGGGGTCGAGTTCGGGTGAGGTTGCCGTGGCGGGGTCGAACGATGCCATCACGGTGGTGGCCACGCATTTCACGTCGCCGCTCTCGGGGTTGACAACTCGTTGCTCAAGGTTGAAGCTGCGGCGCGATATTTTGGTGCAGGTTGTCACCACGGCGAGTTTCTCGCCGAAGTAGGCGGGTGAGAAGAAGCTCACGTTGATGTTGACAACCACAACGCCTATCCCTTTGAGGTTGAGCGGCGCTCCTGTCACGGCTTCAAAGTAGCTCACCTTGGCGAGATCCATGAACTGGAGGTAGATGGAGTTGTTGAGGTGGCCGAGCATGTCGAAATCGTTGAAGCGTGTCTGCACCGTGGTGATGTGGTTGAAGGTGTTGGCGGGTGCAGGCACTTTTTCGTTTTTGCAGGGGGGAAGGGGCAACATAGTTTTTAGTTCTGAGTTGTTAGTTTTTAGCTTAAGCGCATGGCTGCATTCGGCGAGGCCGCACGTAGAGCCGCCTTATATGGCGGCTTGCAATCTCGGCGGCCGCGTTCAGTGAACGGCAATTGAGGTGAGCACCGGAGCGTCGAGGGCGCTGTTGATGGCATCGATGATGCGGCTTTTGGAGTGCTCGATTTCGCTTTTCATCGCGGCGGAGGTTATGTAGACGTGGAGCACGCCGTTGGTTACATAACGCCGCGAGGTGTGGCGGTTGATGCCGGGTCCCACGATTTCGCTCCAGAGGTAGGAGGCGCGGTGCTCAAGCAACTCTTGCCGCGAACCTGAGGTGGAGAGCACCCGGTCGATTATCTGGCGTATTGATTGCGGTTCAACTCTTTTCATCGGTGTTGTCGGTTGGGGTGAACGTTCCGTCGGCCACGAGCCATGTGCGGTGGCCTGCGGCCGCTCCGGCCACAAGGCTGTCGAGGTGCTCGCGGTTGGTGTCGGTGATGAAAATCTGGCCGAAGCGGCTCTCCGACACTATGTTGATGAGTCGCTCCACGCGTGTGGCATCGAGCTTGTCGAAGATGTCGTCGAGGAGCAACAGGGGTTTCATGTTTGTGGCACGGCGCTGGAACTCATATTGGGCCAGACGCAGGGCTATGGTGTAGGATTTGCATTGCCCCTGCGATGCCACGCGGCGCACGGGCATTTCGTTGAGCTGCAGCTCAATGTCGTCGCGGTGAGAGCCCACCGAAGTGTGCCCCACAATTTCGTCGTGGCGGCGGGTCTCGTCGAAAAGTGCCATAAGATTGCCCGGTTCCTGGGCGAGATGGCTGCGGAGCGATAGCGCCGGGGTTTCGCCGTCGGCGGCTATGCCGGCATAGATGCCTGAAAAGATGGCGGTGAGCTCGTCGACCCAGCGCAGGCGGGTGCGGGTGATATATTCGGCCGAACGCGCCATAGGCAGCTCCACGGCCATATAGAGCCCCGCGTCGACAATGTGGTCGCGCAGCATTTTGTTGCGTTGTTGCAGGGCGCGGTTGTAGCGGATGAGATGGTCGAGATAAACGGGGTCGGTTTGCGAGATTACCACATCCATGAAGCGGCGGCGTTCCTCACCTGTGCCCGTGATGAGTTCCTGGTCGGCCGGAGCGATGATTACGAGCGGAAAGGAGCCAATGTGGGAGCTCAGGCGCTCATATTCTTTCCCTTTGCGCTTGAACGACTTGCGTTTGCCCGGCATCATGCCTGCCGAGAGCTCCTCAGCTATCCCCTTGCGGTCGTAGAGACCGCGCAGGGTCATGAACTCGGCGCCGCGGCGGATTAGCGCCGAATCGGGCATGCCGCTGAAGCTTTTGCAGAAGCTGAGGTAGTAGATGGCATCGAGCAGATTGCTTTTCCCCATGCCGTTGTTGCCCAGAAAGCAGTTGATTTTAGGGCTGAACTCGAGCCGGGCATCGGCGATGTTCTTGAAGTTGGCGATGTTGAGCGAGTTGAGTTGCATGGGATGAAATCAGAGGGTTGCGGAGATGAGAAACAGCACTGTGTAGGTGAGCATCAGCACGGATGTTTTTGCCAGCAGGCCGGTGAGTTCGTTTTTTGGCACTGTGCGCAGTTCTTTCCAACAGCGAATGTTGGCAAGGATGTAGATGGCGGGGATGGCGATGTCGTTTACCGCTCCCCACACCGGCGCCATTAGCGCTACTGCCACAATGGCGTTGACAAGATAGAGCGTTGAGGCGAACCGTGCCCCGAAAATAACGGCAAGGGTGTGCTTCCCCACGGCGGCATCGGCCTCGCGGTCGCGGTAGTTGTTGACAATCAACACGTTTGAACCTATTAATCCTATGGCCACAGATGTGAGCCACACTTGCCACGGGCAGTTGCCGGCCTGAAGCCAGTAGGTGAGGGTGACGGGTGCCACGCCGAAGAAAATCACCACTGCCACCTCCCCAAGGCCGTGGCGCGACAATGGCCAGGGGCCGGCCGAGTAGGCGAGGGCGCCCAGAATAATTGCTACGCCTGCGGCGATGAGCCACCAGCCGCCCCACACGATGAGTGTGCACCCCGTTGCGGCTGCGAGAGCGAGGGTGATGAAGGTGGCACGGAGCATGGCGCGGGGTGTGATATCCCCTTCGGTGACGCCCCGGCGGGGGCCTACGCGCCCTTTTTTGTCGAGCCCGTCGCGGAAGTCGAAATATTCGTTGGCAAAATTTGATGCTATCTGTGCCAGAGTGGCGAAGATGAAGCAAATCACCACCGGCAGAGGGCGAAAAGTGTTGAAGTGGATGGCAAGCGCCGTTGCGGCGATGATGCCCGAGAGGGAGACGGGGAGCGTGCGCAGTCGCATCGCCTCAATCCAGCATGCGGCTTTGGAACGGCCGGGGGCGGCTGAGGCGACAGGTGAGGTTGATTGCGGTTGGGTGTTGGAGGGGGTCATGACAGTCGCAGGGTGATTAGGCCGGAGGAGTCGAAACGCGGAAGGGCCATAAGCTGCACGGGTGCCATGCGTGAATAGGGGCTGCCGGAGCAGTCGCCTATTTCGGTGACTCCGGCTGCGCGCAGGGCATCGCCAACCACGCGCAGGGCAATTTCGGGGGTGTTGTTGTCCTTGCTCAGATGGCAGAGGAAGATGTTGCGTAGCGCCGGGGTGTAGGCCTGCGCCACAAACCGGGCGGTGACTTCGTTGTCGAGGTGGCCGTTGTCGGAGCGGATGCGGGCTTTGAGATATTCAGGGTAGGAGCCTGCGGCAAGCATGGCGCTGTCGTAGTTGGCCTCGATCATGAGGTAGTTGGCGCGGCGCATGTAGTGGTCGGCGCGCTCCGACACGCAACCCAAGTCGGTGGCCACGGCAATGTTGTGGCGCCCGTGGGTGATGAAGAAGCCCGAGTTGTCGGTGCCGTCGTGCATCACCTCAAAGGCTGTGAGGGTGAAGTTGCCGATGGTGAAGGGGTGCTCCTTGTAGATGGGGCGGTGATAATCCTTGATTCGGTTGGAGATGCTGTGGCGGCGCAGCATACCGTTGAGCGTGCGGGGGGTGCAGTAAACGCCGATGTGGCGGTATTTGCGCACTATGGTGTAGACGTAGCGCACGTGGTCGGAGTGGTCGTGGGTGAGCACAATCCCTTTTATGGCGCTCATGTCGATGCCGTTGCGGCGCAGCTCGGCAACAACGGTTGTCATGTCAACTCCCGCGTCGATGAGCAGCCCTGTAGAGGAGTCGCCTATGTAGGCGCAGTTGCCCGAACTGCCCGAGCCGAAGGAGATGAAGCTAAGTTTGTCGATGGCGGGCACATCCTCAAGTGGCGAGAAGGTGTCGCCGGCGAAAAGGTCCTCTTTTTGGCGCGATGATTCGGCGGCTCTGCGTGCCTCGCGCTCTATGGCCGGGAGAACAGGAAACGACGAGTCGGCCTCGGGAAAGAGTGAACTTTCGAGGTCGTCGAAGAGGCCGGGGAGCCCTTCGCCTGAATCCGGTCGTTTCTTGTAGCGGGAGATAGTTTTTTTGTTTAGCTATAGAGGAGAAAGATGGTTGGGGTTTTGTCGTAGTTGTAGGTGGCTTTCGACCACGCGGAGAGCGGGCGGGTGATGATGCTCTGGCGGTCGCCGGTGATGTCGGAGGCTACGCAAAGCAGCAGGTTGGGAGGGAGGGAGCGGCACAGCTCGGCGATGAGGCGGTTGTTGCGGTAGGGGGTCTCGATGAAGATTTGGGTTTGCCGCTCGCGTTGGATGCGGCGTTCCATCTCTTTTAGCCGGGTTGTTCGTTTGGCGGTCTCGATGGGGAGATAGCCGTTGAAAGCGAAGCTCTGGCCGTTGAATCCCGAACCCATCAGAGCCATGAGGATGCTTGAGGGGCCAACGAGCGGCACCACGTCGAATCCCTTGCGTTGCGCCACTGCCACGGCATCGGCGCCGGGGTCGGCAACGGCGGGGCAACCGGCTTCGGAGATTACACCGATGGGGAACCCTTCCGATAGAGGGGCGAGCATGGCATCGACTTCGGTGCGCGGTGTGTGCTCGTCGAGCACGGTGAACGTGAGGGCGTTGATGTCGGTGGAGGGATCGACACGTTTGAGGAAGCGGCGCGCCGAGCGCACGTTCTCAACAATGAAATGCCTGATTCCTTTCAGCAGACGTGCGTTCCCCTCGGGGAGCACATCGGCCGGTTTCGACGTCGCACTCAGCGGCACAGGGAAGAGGTAGAGCGCCGCACGAACTGCGGTTTCCGTTTCTCTGTTGTGTGCTTCGGTTTCATTCATAGCGCAAAATTAGCGAAAAAGAAGCAAAAGACGAAAGACAATAGACGAAAAGACTAAAGACAAAAGACAAAAGACGAAAGACAAAAGACAAAAGACGAAAAGAGATAAGAAGCAAGTGAGACTTATAACTCTCATCCGACTTATCCGACTCATCCGATTTATCCGACTTATAAATTTTATAAGATTTATAAATCTTATATCCGGCGGGGAAGTAGCGAAAAAGAGCGGCTCCCGGGGGAACCGCTCTTTGTTGGGTTAGTGTGGCGCTGAGAATCAGCGGATGATAGTTTTTGTTACTTCCGAACCCTGACGCTTGATTACCAGCTGGCCTGCGGCGGGGTTGTTTACGCGAACACCCTGAAGGTTGAAGTATTCAACGGGGGCATCGTTGGCAGCAACTGAAACATTGGCGATGCCGGCTTCATTATTGCCGAATGTCTTGAAGGTGAGGGTTGAGGGTGTTTCCGACATGCTACCGTAGTAGAACTTCTGGGATGTGGTGGTGTAGACAGTGGTTGAGTAGTGAGGCACGGTGATGGTGGTGGTGCCGTCGGCGTTGTTGGTAAGGGTAATCTTGAGCTCGTCGGCCAACGCGTCGCCGGTAACTTCGCAGTAGTAGCTTTCGCTCATCACGCCGTATGTGCCGTCTGTGGAGTTTGACAGACCTGTGCTCTGGAGCTCGATGATTACGTTGGTGGGATCGGTGGCATCGATTTCAAGCGTGGGGCTTTGGCTGGTAATTCCGGCGGCTGCGTAGAGCTGCTTCCAGGGGTCGAGCACGCGGTAAAGTTCTTTGTCGGCAGATTTCTGAACCTGCACGGTGTAGGGGGTGAGGTTTTCAGCTCCGGTGAGGGTTGATGTGATGATATCCTCAACGAATGTTGCATCTACAGCTTCACCCCAGGGGTCAACGTATTCGCCGCCGGGGAGAACGAGCATGCCGTCGGTCTTGGCGTAGTTATACCACTCGGTGGCATCGGTTCCGTAGGAGCTGTCCTCGGGAGCTTCGGGCCACTGAAGCATCAGCGAACCTTTGGGGAAGGCGATGACTCCGTTGGTGAGGGTAGCGTTCTGATCGGGGAAGTCGGTGATGAATTCAGCTTTGGTGTAGTCGAACTCGTCAACTGCGATTGCCGAGAGTGATGCGATGTAGGTAATGCCGTCAACGGTATCTTCAATGCCTGTGCTTTGTTTTTCAACGAGAACGAATTCGGGGTCGGAAGCATCAACATAGAGAACGGCAGCGGAGGAACCAACAATGTCGGCCCATACGCCCACAACTTTGTAGAGACCGGCCTTGCTTTCTGCCTCGAACACCTGAACCGACTGGGGTTCGGTGCTCCCTCCGTAGCATCCGGGGATAACGGAAGCTGAATATTTACCTTCGCCGAGGGCTTTCCATGTGAGGGAGTTGAAGTCGGTGGCACGGGATGCCGCTTTGGCAGGTGCGATTGACTGAGCTGAGAAAGTGGCTGTGCGTTGGTTAATCGACTGACGGCTGATTTCAGCTTTAGGATTGAGCGAAACCGTGTTGGTGGCTGCATTCAGCGATGCTGCTGCAAGAGCGAGCAATGAAAGTGAGTAGAATTTCTTCATGCTGATTTGAGTTAAAGTTTGATTATTGTACTATTGGTTGCGAATGAGTGATGATGTTTCGGAGCGAATGCTATAAAACATATTTTTTGAGCACGACGCAAAGTTAAAGCTAATTTTTCATTTTGCAAGCATTTTCAACAAAATTTTCGCAAATATTTTTTTTTGTCGCGTTTTGGTGGCAAAGTGACACTGTGTAATGCGGGTGTCGGGCGCACGTACCACCATCGGGAAGCCCCTTCCCCATTTTGGTTAAAAACAAGGCGGTGCGCCAAATGAGAGTGTCATTTTGGCGCACCGCTGTGGTGGTTGGTCTCCCGCAGGGGGAGAGGAATTACTTAACGGTGATGGAGCCGTTGCCGGTAATCACGATGTTCTTGACTTCCCATGTGCCCGAAGCATCGTTCTCGGAGGTGTAGTGGAAGCCGAGCTGAATCTGTTTGCCGGCATAGGCCGAGAGGCTGATGTCGCCGGAGGCAACGAATGTCCATGAGGTGTTGGTGCCCCATGTGGGGATGTCGAGGGTTTTCCAGGTGCCTCCAACCTCGCGCACGGCGAAGCTGCACTGGCTCTTGGCAACGTCAACAGAGGGGAATTTGTTGATGCAGTGCTCGAAGGTGATTACGGGCGATGTTGCCGAGGCGAGGTCGAGCACGGGCGACACGAGCCATGCGTCGGAAGCATAGCTCTGGCCAACGTAGGCCGAGGCCTTCATGTAGCCGTATTGTGTGTCGCGTGTCCACACGTAGGTGAGGGCGGGGTCCATCGAGACGATGTCGTAGGTGAAACCGTCCTCCGACGATTTGAAGGTTGCCGACCAAAGCTCGGAGCCGCCGGGGGTGGGAGTGGGGGTTACGGAACCGCCACCTTCACCATCGGAAACGGAGGCTTCGGTGAGGTCGCGCACACCGGGGATTGCGAAGTATTTGCGGATTGTGCCCTTCATGGTCACAATCTTGCCGAGGTTACCGGGGTTGTCGACGAGGTTGACAGCCGAGCGGATTGTGCCTGTGGGGAGGTTAACAACGGCGCACTTGGTGTAGTCGGTTTCGCCGGCATTGCTTGCGATGAGGATGTTGGTGGCTGCGGTTGCAGGCACTGAGAATACGCAGTTGTTTTCATCGGCGTAGTTGGAGATGGTGTTGTCGACCCAACCCACGATGTAGCCTTTCACGTAGACGTTGGCCACGTTGGCGTCGGTGCCCATAGCTACCACCTGAGCGGCGCTGTAGGGTGAAGCTTCGGTGCCGTCGCCATCGGCGATGCCCGAGCCTGACCCTTCGGGAACGTCAACCCCTTCGAGGCGGAATTCGGCAGCGGTGCCCTGGTTGTTGGTGATGCCGAATGTGCCGAGATAGGTGTCGAGTGTGCCGTAGATGTCGAGTGTCTTGCCGAGGTTTTCGGGGTGGTTCTTCAGAGCCACATACTCACGCATAACGGAGTTCTGGGGGAGTGAAACCACGATGCAGCGGCTGAAGTCGGTGCAATCGGCTTCGGGCGCGATAACCACGGTGTTGGCGAGGGTTGCCTGAGCGCCCCATTCGATGTCGGTCGACGAGGTTACGTCGGTGACTTCGGGAGCCACGGTGCCCACGATGTAGCCGCGGGTCCAACCGGTGGGTGTCTGGCCCTGCTGGATGCGTGCGATGGCGTCGTCAACGCTCCAGGGGTTGGTTTCGGTGCCTGAGGGGAGGGTGGGGTTGCCTTCGTTCTCAATGTCATTGACGTCGATGATGAGAATCTGCCAAGCCGAGCCGTAGTAGGAGAGGAGACAGGTCATGTCGCAGGGTTTGGTGGGCATCTCCTCGGCGAAGAAATCGGAGTAGCCGCTGGTGCGGAGGGTGATTTCGGTGCCGTCGAGCAGAACTTTCTGGTTGAAGTTCTTTTTGTAGAGGCCGAAGGTGGTGACGATTTCACCTGTTTCGGTGTCGACCTGAGGAACAAAGGTGATGTTGTTGAGACGCACCAGCTGGCTCTGCCATGCACAGAGGCCGTCGGGACCCGAGGGGATATCGCCGATTGACTGGAGTTCGTGAACAATCACTTTGTCGGGCTCGGGGAGACCGTTGACCTGCACGTGGCTGTAGAAGAGCTCGGGGGCCATGAACGATACTTCCCAGGCGTTGCCGGAGGCATACCATTCTTTGCGGCCGATCTGCTGCAGGCCGTTGTATTTACCGATGGTCAGGCCGGTGAGGTCGACCACGAGTTCCTGCCCCACGCGGTAGTTGAGGAAGAGGTTGTAGGTGTTCACCGAGAAGGTGAGGGCTGCGGTCTCATCCTGGATGGTGATGCTCTTGAACACGTTGCCGGGTTCGTCGGTGGTTATCACTCGGCCGGCCACGATGTAGTGGGAGCCGTCCTCCTTGGTGCCGATTTCGGTGGCATAGTTGGTGGCGTCGTCCCAGAAGGCGCGTTTCACTTCGAAAATTGTGGTGTTGGCCTTGAGGGTGGCCACAGGCACCTCAAATTCCGGGGCGTCGATGTTGTCCTGGCATGACGAGAATCCGCCGAGAGTGGCTGCCGCCATCAGGCCATATAGAAATGATTTCAGTATTTTCATGATTCAAATGTTGTGTCAGGAGAGTTATTATTTAACGGTGATGTTGTCGAGACACCAGGTGGCGTAGTTGGCATCGGTTGTTGCGGTGTAGCGCCAGCCGATGTAGAACTTGCCTTTGGCTGCGGCAAGGCTCACTGCACCCGAGTTGGCCCATGAGCTGTAGCCCGAAGCGGGGGGAGTGGCGAGGGTGCAGGTGAGGGGTGTGAGTGTTGCCTGTGCGGGGTCGACGTTGTCGAGGATGAACACTTCGAGTTTTGAGGTGGTTGAGCCGTAGCCGTTCACCTGAGTCTCGAACGAGAGGGTCTTGTCGGTCATGAGCGAAGCGTCGATGGGCTGCGAGATGAGCCATGCATCGAAAGGTGCAGTGCCCTTGTAGCCTGTCATGGCTGCGTAGTAGTTGTTGCTGAAGGAGGTGAAATACCAGTCCTTGCCACCTTCTACGGTTAGGCTCGTCCACCCTTCGGGGAGCACGCCGGTTTCGAAATCAACGGTGAATGCACCCACGGGGTCGATTTCGGGTTCGGGCTCGTCGCTCCAGGGGGTGAAGCCTTCAAGACCGGCGAGGTCGTTGAGCTGAAGCTGCCATCCCGAGGTGTAGTTGGTGAGCACGGCCAGCACGTTGCCTGTGCCGCGGGGTGCCATTGTTGATGAGCCGAATGTTGAGTAGCCGCTGGTGTTGAGTGCCATGCGCTTGCCGTCGGTGCCTACGATGTAGGTGGTGTTGTTAGTTTGGTTGGCAACGGCAAGGGGTGTTCCGGGGGTCTCGAAGCGCACGTCGGTGATGCGCACGAGGCGACCCTGCCACTGGAGCATCTGCGAGCGGTCGGCGTGGATGTCGAGTGCTTCGGCCACGGTGAGCTCGTAGATGTGGATTTTGTCAACGTTGGCCAGGCCGTCTGTCTGGGCATGGGCGGTCCACACTGATTCAGCCATGCGGTCGGGAGCCGATGTGGCGGGGTCGCCAGAGGGCTTGCTGCCGATCTGGATGCCGGCACCGTAGTTGCCATACCAGAGGCCGGTTACGTCAACCACGAGTTCCTGACCGTAGCGGTAGGTGTCGTAGAGGCCGCTGACGTTGATTGAGAAGATTGCGCCACCGGTTTCATCCTGGATGGCGATTTTCTTGAAGATGTTGCCTGCCTCGTCGGAGGAAACGATGCGTCCTTTCACAATGTAGTGTTCGCCGTTGGCTTTTGTTCCAACCTCGGTGGCATAGAAGTTCACATCCTGGTCGAATGCAGCCTTCAGCTCCTCGATTGTGGTGTTGGGCTGCAAAGTGGCGTGGGGCACGAATAACTCGAAAGGAGCTTGCTCGAAGTTGTCGTCGCAGGAAACGAATCCTGTGGCTGCCACAAGCAGTGCCGCGCTATATAGAATTGATTTTTTCATCTTTATCATGAGTTGTTGTTAGGTGAAAAATTGCCTCGTGAGAGCTTAGAAGCGGATGCCTGCATTGACAAACACCTTGATGCCCTGTGCATACATGTATTTGGTGGGGTAGGCGTTGGGGTTGTAGGTTTTTTCGTCGATGCGGAACTGCTCGGTTGCCTGTGTGATGAGGTTGCGGTTGTTGAGCAGGTTGGAAACCGACACATTGAAGTTGAGGCTGACCTTGCGGTTGAGGTAGATGAGTTTGCCAACCGATGCGTTCATCACCCAGTTGTTGGGGAGTTTTTCCTGAGCCGAGAACTGGTCGATGAGCGAGGCGAGGTTCTGCTCGGTTGCGGCATATTCACCCAGGCCGTTGATTACGTTGTGGCGCGGGTAGGCCAGACGCACGTAGTAGTCGGCGAGCCATGAGGCATCGACGTTGAAGAACCACATTTTGGGAGCGTTCCATGCCAGGCCGATGTTGAAGGCGGTCATGGGGGTGGAGGTGCAGTAGTAGTTCTTGAGATAGTACTGCGAAGTTGCGTCGGGGAGCAGGCCGTTCTCGTAGGAGCGTGTGCCCATCGGGTTGTTGGCGTAGCGGTAGCGCGAGAAGTTGCCGGCGAAAGTGGCTTTCAACGACGAGGTGATCTGGTAGGCCATGCCGAGCTCGATACCCTTGTACTGGCGGTGAACGCCTGAGAGGGCGAAGTTACAGAAGGCGTTGGCGTTTTCGTCCCAGAAACCGTAGCGTTCGGTGGCGTAGTTCATGTCGGTGAAGTAGGCGGCGATTGAACCGCGGAAGCGACGGTAGTTCCAGGTGTAGCGGCCGTCGATAGAGAACACGCGGGTTGAGCGCACGTCGCCAACGGTGGAGTCCTTGATGCGGGGCGAGATGTAGACGTCGTTGATGAGAGGTGCTACGGTTCCATACTGCGCCTGGATGGTGAAGTAGTTGCGGCCGTTGAGCTTGTAGGTGGCACCGGCTTTAATCATGGCATCGTCGAAGTGGATGGTTTCTGAGCGGCCCAGCGAATTTTCGGGGGCACGGCCGTTGCGCATCAGGCCGTTGCGGTAGAACTGCTCATAGCTCATCTCGATGCCGTAGTTGATGTCCCATTTGGGGAGGTTAATCTGGTTCTGCAACCATGCCTGGGCCTTGAGGGCGTAGATGTTGTAGTCCCAGCCGATGCGGTCGCCCTTGAGGGCGCGGCGGTTGGGGTTGTCGAGGTTGTTCTGGATAATGTCGGCGTTGGCGTTGGGGTTGTTGAGCTCGCGCTCGGCAAAGCCGTCGACATCGAGCCAGAACTCACCGCCGAGAAGGTCTTTCACGGTGGCGTAGTCGGCAGTCTTGGTGTAGTTGAGGTTGACACCACCCTGGAGGGTCATGTAGTCGTTGAGGCGGTGGTTGACGGTTGAACCTACAATGAAGTTGAACTGGTTGGAGTGTTCCATCTCCTGAATGTAGGTAGAACCCTTCTTGTCGGCTTCCGAAAGCGACTCGTTCTCAATGTTGTTGAGGTAGTTGGCGTTGTAGAAGCTGTCCCAGTCAATCTGACGGAAGTATTCGTCGTTTTCCCAAAGGTCGGTGTAGAGGGCCGCCATCTCGGGGTTGTCGTTGCCGAAGTTGGTCCAGTAGGAGGGGAGGTTGCGGTAGTAGTCGGGGCGTGTGTCGGAGCCGTTGTAGTAGGCCAGACGTGTGCGAGCGTAGTTCACCCAGCGGAATGCCACACCTGTGTTGACCGAGGTTTTCTCGTTCTTGTAGATGTAGTTGAGCATCACGGTGGGGTCGAAGTTCTCACGGATGTTGTCGGAGCGCTTCTTGCCGTTCTGCCAGCCCCAGCTGGGGTTGTAGAGGTTGTCGCCGGTGAGGTCGAACACCTCCTGCACGGCGGATTTGCCGTTGGCATACTGACGGGGGTTGCACCATGCGGTGAGGGTTACGGAGTGGTTCTTGTTGAACATCTTCTCGGCCGAGATGAAGAGGCCGCCGGCGTTGTAGAATGTGCCGGGAACCACACCTTCATCGGCGTAGCGGCCGATTGCGCTGATGGTGAATGCCAGGCCGTTGTCCTGCATGCCGGTGGAGTAGGTCACCATAGCGCGGTATTTGTAGTTGGAGTTGGTGTAGCTCAGCGAACCGTTGAAACCGGGGGCATAGCCATCGGTGATGGTGTTGTAGTTCTGGCTGCCGCCGATGTTGCCGAAGCCGTAGGCTGCCGCTCCCAGACCCACGGTTGCTGTGGAGTTGCGGAAGGCGCGGGAGGTCATGCCGGCGAGCTGCTGGAACGAGAAGCCGCCGCGGATGAGGTCGTTCATGGGGAGGGAGTTGATGTAGGTCTCCTGCCATGTGCTGTTATAGCCGCGGTAGTTGGAGTAGAGGGGAGAGTAGCCGTAGCGCGAGAACTTGAAGTAGATGTCGTCGGAGGCACCTGTGAGCGCACCCACGCTCTGCTGGTTGCCTTCCTCATCCTCAAGCATGCTCTCGTCGATGAGCATTTCCATCTGGTTGTCGACAACGAATTCGTTGTCGGCGAAGTCGGCGAAGAGGCGCAGGGCTCCTGTGTCGATGCTTTGGCCGTTGAACAGGCGTGCCTGAGCGGCGTTGCCGTCGTAGCCGGGAGCCGAGATGAGGAGCATCGCTTCACCGGGACGGGCGTTGCTGATGCGGAAATCGCCGGCAGGGCCGGTTGTTACGGATATTCCTTGATCCTGAATCGTGACGACGGCACCGGGCACGGGGCTTCCGGTGTCGGCATCAATAACGCTACCGGTTACCACGGCTGTCTGAGCCACGGCCGGGAGCGCTGCTGAAGCCAGCAGCGATAGAAACAGCTTTGATCTCATAAATTACTTTATTTGTTAATGATTTTTCGTGTTTTTATGGTTGGGCGCTCCCGTCGCGGAAGCGATTCAGAGGCCCGATTGTGCGGTTGACGCCAATCGAGCCTCCAAAGATAGTAAATAATATTTAAAAACTGCAAATTTTCATCGCTTTGCGCCCGTGGTTATGGCGAATAACCATAAACGGCCCGAAATTAATGGCAACGGGGATGAAAAAGTGGTAGTTTTGGCCTCATCCGGCCGTGGTGTCAGTTGCTGTTGCGGGGCACCTTGAAGGTGAAGCAGTCAACAGGGTTGTCGCGCCATGCGAGGTGGCGTGTGAGCTTCGATTGGGCGAAGAGCGGGGAGAAGGTGCGCACCGACACGGTTTCTCCGTCGGGGAGGAATTCGAGGATGCGCAGCCAGCCGTCGCCCCCGTTGCCGAACCACTCGCCGTCGCCGGTTTGCGAGTTGAACATCATGATGGGCACCTCACGGCCGTCGGCGGTTTTTTCGATGCGGAAAGCGCTGTTGGTGCTGTAGTCGACGTCGGCGGGAACGGTAGCCTCGGGTGAGATGGCCGGGGGCACACCGGTGTGGCCGCAGAGCACGAGGTCGATGTTGCGCGAGGGGGCGATGAGTTTATCCCACACGGCGCGGGGCCAGTTGCGGGGGGTGAGGTCGTAGCGTTCGGTTTCGAGAATCTCGCCGTTGTGGCGGAGCATTGAGTGGGTGAGGATTACAACGCGGTGGTTGCTGAAGCGGTCGCTGCCGATGAGGTCGTGTGCCCAGTCGAGCACTTCGTCGCGGGGTGCGAACTCAAAAGCGATGATAAGGAGGTCGCCCCACTGGGGAGTGGAGATTTCGTAGGCGGCGTTCTCCATTGTGTTTATCCCCTGCCAGTTGGGGGCGGTGGCCACGAGTGTGCGTTCCCAGGCGGTGTTGCGTTCGGGGTAGAAGAACTCGGGCTGCATCGACAGGCGGTTCTCGGCGGCTACATAGCCCACGTCGTGGTTCCCTTGGGTGATGATGTAGGGGAGGCGTCCGTCGAGGTAGCCTAACGCGTGGGATGCGGCTTCCCACTGGCGGCGCGAGGTTTGGTTGCCGTTGAGGGGGTGGGGCACTCCGGCGGTGGTGAGTTTGTTGTTCTGCTCCACGAGGTCGCCGGTGACAAGGGCAGCCTTGATGTTGAGGCGGTCGATGTTTTCGGCGGTCCAGGCTGTCTGAAGATCGAAAAGGGGTTGGTTGCCGGTGAATTTGGTGTAGCTCTGCGGGTCGGAGAGCATAATCATTGTGAATGAGCCGGGTTCGGTGAGGGTGGGGTAGACGGGAATCTGCGGATGTGCCGGTGCCGTTTCGGCATTAACCGGTGCCGCGGCAGCCGCGGCGACTAACAGCGCGGCGGCAAGTTTCAGGGTGGTCATTTTTTGTGATATTTTTTGGTTATGGGAAGTTCTAATGTGAGGAGTAGTTGCAAAGTTATTGAAAAAATCGCTAATTTTGCGTAGTTGGGGGATGTGGATGGATAAACAATTGATATAATTACAGCATTATGATAGAAGAAGATTTGAAAAAACGGCTGGAAGGGGACCCCGACGGTCTGGCCACCTACGAATATATCGCCAACCATGTTGACGGTTGCAGCGAGGATATGGATTTCCTGATTGACAACATGGCCCGTGTTGACCTCACGGGGCAGTTCGTGATTAGCGCGGCGCGCTATCTCCACGCCATCGACCCCGAGGGTTTTGGCGACTGTGTGAGCCGCCTTGTGGCGTTGGGAATCGAAAAAGACCGCGAGCGCCGCTACATGGGTGCCCTCATGGAGCAGTTCTACGGTGCCGATTACCGCGAGCATGCCGCCGAGCTGTCGGCTTCCGACGATAACTTCCGCCGAATCTACAAGCGGCTCTATCCCACCAGCGCGTTATAACACCTGCGGGTGTGGATGGTGAAAACGTGCGTGTGTCGCCACCTGCGGCGGTGATGCATGCCGTTTCATGGTGAATTTTTACTACAACTCTGATATGAAAAAGAAAAGAAACATATTTTTGACCGTGATTGCCCTGCTTGCCATCGTTGCCGCAGGGGCTGTCACCTTAAAAAAGAAAAATACAACCGATATGACAACAGAAAAAACTGCCGCACAAACCGGCGCAGGCGACGCATACGTTGAAATCAAAACCACAGAGGGGGATATCAAGGTGCGCCTTTTCGGCGACACTCCCGCCCACCGCGACAACTTCCTGAAACTTGTGAAGGAGGGCTACTACAACAATGTGCTGTTTCACCGCGTAATCAACGAGTTTATGGTGCAGACCGGCGACCCCGACTCGAAAACTGCCAAAGTGGGGCAGGCTCTCGGCTCGGGTGGCCCTGGTTACACACTCGAGGCTGAAATTAAATATCCGGCGCACTTCCACAAACGCGGTGCCCTCGCTGCCGCACGTCAGGGCGACCAGGTGAATCCCGAGCGCCGTTCGTCGGGCTCGCAGTTCTACATCGTCACCGGCAAGGCCTACAACGACTCCACTCTCAAGCAGATGGAGCGCCAGCTCGACATGATGCAGAAGCAGCAGATTTTCAACGACCTCACAAAGGAATACAAGGACTCAATCATGACACTGCGCCGCAACCGCGATCAGGCCGGCTTGCAGGCACTTCAGGATGAGCTTATCGCCATCACCGAAAAGAAAGCGGCCGAGAACCCCGCAGGATTGACCGATGCGCAGCGCGAAGCCTACACCACTGTTGGTGGCACTCCTCATCTTGACGGCCAATACACCGTGTTTGGCGAAGTTGTGGAGGGGATGGATGTTGTCGATAAAATCGAGAAGGCCGAGACCGATGGCCGCGACCGTCCGGTTTCCGACATCCGCATCATCTCAATGAAAGAGGTGAAAGGCTGATTGGCGATGGAAATCAACCGGTTGACACTCCCCAACGGCTTGCGCCTTGTGCATTGCCGCGACAACGCCACGGCGATGGTGGCGGTGAACACGCTCTATAACGTTGGGGCGCGCGACGAGCGCCCCGACTTCACCGGAATGGCTCACCTGTTTGAGCATCTGATGTTTGGAGGGTCGGCCAATGTGGCCGATTTCGACGGTGTGCTCTCTGCTGCCGGCGGCATGTCGAACGCATGGACGAGCAACGACTTCACCAATTTCTACGACGTTTTGCCGGCTGTGAATCTCGAAACGGCGCTCTATCTTGAAAGCGACCGCATGAAGCGGCTGGCTTTTTCCGACAAGGCGCTTGAGGTGCAGCGCAATGTTGTTGTGGAGGAGTTCAAACAGATGTGTCTCAACCGCCCCTACGGCGACATGGAGCATGCTTTCAGAAAGCTTGCCTACAAGGTGCACCCCTATCGCGTGCCGGTGATAGGTGAGGATTTCTCGCATATCGAAAAGGTTGAGCAACAGCAGGTGAAGGAGTGGTTTCACAGCCATTACGCCCCCAACAATGCCGTGCTTGCAGTGTGCGGCAACGTGGAATGGGAGCGTGTGAGGGAGCTTGTTGAAAAGTGGTATGGCGACATTCCGCGGCGCGACATCGCTCCCCGGCTCTATCCCGCCGAACCGCTCCCCACTGAGCCGCGCACCCACGTGATGAGCGGCGATGTGCCCCAGACGGCTCTTACCATAGCCTATCCAATGGCTCCCTACGGCCACCCCGAATATTTCGCCGCCGACCTCCTTAGCGATGTGCTTGCCAACGGCAAATCGAGCCGTTTCTATCGCAGGTTGCTGATGGGTACCGACATGTTCACCGAGGTGGATGCCGCCATTCAGGGTTGTGAGGAGCCGGGGTTGTTCACTATCAATGCCAAACTCACCGCAAATGGCCCCGAGGCCGAGAATGCGGCGATAAACGCCATTGAGGCCGAACTTGCCAAGCTTGTTGATGAGCCTGTGAGTGAGGTTGAGTTGCAACGCTGCATCAACCGCCTTGAATCGAGCCGCACTTTCGCGCTGCTCAACTATCTGTCGGTTGCGCAGACTCTGGCTCATGCCGAAATGCATGGTGAGGATGCCAACCGCTTCATGGAGCCTTACCGCGCCATCACCCCCGCCTCGCTCCAATCCGCCGCCCGCAACATTTTCACCCCCCGCCACCGCCTCACCCTCCTCTACCGTCCCACGAGCAAGAAGTCAGAAATAAGAAGTCAGAAGTCAGATGAGTTGCGCGGGGAGGCTCGCAGATTCCGCCGCTCGCAGTAGCATTTTTGCTCCTTTCGGCGTAGCCGCACGTAGAGCCGCCATACATGGCGGCTTGTAACCTCCCCCGTCAAATCCGGCCCCACATCGGTGTGTCATCGAGTGGTCGGAGACCACGGGGTCGTCGGTAACCCCACCATATAGCCGCCCTAAAGCGGCGTTTGGTGGGGACTGCCACTGCTGGGTTCAACGCAACCTTGGAGAGGTGCGTTGCAAGGATTATTGCCCCTTTGAGCACCGGCAACAGGAAATTACAAGCCGCCATATATGGCGGCTCTACGTGCGGCTACGCCGAATGCTTTCAACAACAAGAGCTAACCTCGCTTTTTGTCTTTCGTCTTTTCGTCTTTCGTCTCAAAACGAAAAACATTTCGCGCTTTTTAAGCCCCCTCTTCACGAGGCGGGCTTTTATTTTTGCGCCTCGATGCGCAAACTCATCACCACATCCCGTTCCCTGTCGTTGCGTCCACCCATGCCCGTCTCACGCGGCTTCGCACGCTTCATCGGCCGTCCCCTCACGCGAGCCGAGCGCATCGTCATATCCCGCCTTGAGCGTGCATCCACCTCCTCCCCCGTGCTCATCATCGACCCTCCCGGCATCGACTCCACCCCAATCCTCCGCAGCTATCTCCGCTATCGCCTTTCACTCTCCCTCCCACACACCCTCGCCATCATCTGCGAGGGTGCAACCCGTCACACCCTCACCCGCTTTCCTCACCACAAAGCGTTGTGGAACATCTCCCCCCGTACCCCCTCACATCTGCGCGGCTGCAACCCCGAGTTCGCCCTGCTGCTCAACATGCAGAACTTCCGCCGTTACAGCCCCTTTCGCCGCAACCACCTCAACTTCCTTGACATCTGCCGGGCCATCTTCCCCTACGTCGGCAGCGGGCTCATCATCCTCCACTATCAAGACACCCCCAAAGGCCGCAACTTCCCCCTCCTGTTGCAGCGCATCACACCCGACCCATCCCCGCGCATAATCCACCGCAACGCCACCACCTACCTTATCATCCCATTCATCACCTACACCTCCCCACCTCACCCCCCGCCACTATTAGAACCAACCCGTGAGGGCCCACCCCACACCCTCGTCCGAACCTTGCGGTGTGCCGGACTCCGCCCAACCACAGGCCCACGGTTCCAACGAACCTTCCCCCTGTGTAACCGCCCGGCAAGAGCCCTTTGACATTCTTTCCATAAAATCCCCCCTGCATTCGGCTATGCAACAATTGCTACCTTCGGCGCAGCCGCATTTTTGCTTCTTTCGGCTTTGCCGCACGTAGAGCCGCCATACATGGCGGCTTCGGCATGGTTGATACAATCGGCGGGCTACGCACGCCTTTCTTTATGGGTGGTGGGAGGCCCCCGACGCCTACGCTCCGCTACGGCAGCGGGGGTTAGGAAGAAATCGGCGGCCTTCGGACGCCGGCTGCGCAGGGCATAGTTTTTAGTTGTGAGTTTTTAGTTTTTAGAGGTTTCGTGTGGAAGCGCTCGGCGTAGCCGAATGGAGCAAGGGTGCGGGGAGTGGAGCAAGGGGGAATCCGTGAAATCTGCGAAATCTGCGAGCAAAAAAAGCCCAAGTTTCTGCGAGCATTAGGGGCTTTAGGGTCTTTAGGGTCTTTAGAGTCTTTAGGGTCGTTAAGGTCTTTAAAGACCCTAAGGACGCTAACGACCCTATCATTTTGAGTGATGGTGTTTTACGGAATTGCAAGCCGCCATGTATGGCGGCTCTACGTGCGGCTACGCCGAGTGGAGGTATGGTGGAATCTGTGAGCCAGGCCCCGCGCGCAGCTCATCTGACTTCTTGCTTCTGACTTCTTGCTTCTTGCTTCTTGCGTCTGGCTTCTTCGCGGGGTTAGTTGGCGAGGTCGGCGAGGATGGCGCGGAGCTCCTCGTCGGTGGCTACGAGGCGGGTGCGGCATTCGGCGATGAGCTCGGTGGCACGGCGTGTGAGGGAGGCGAGGCGGTCGATGTCGCATTCGTCGCTCTGCATAAGGCGCAGAATGCCTTCAAGTTCGGTTATGGCCTGATTGTAGGTGAGTTCTTTGACGGGTGTCATGGCTGTGATGTGGATGGTTGCGGGTTGGTGGTTTCGGTTGATGTTACGGTAGAGGTTATTGTGCCCTGTGCCAGTGTGGTTTCTATAACCGAGCCGGGCGCGATGCCGGCAGGCGAGCTGACAGCGCGGCCGTTGACGCGGGTAATGGAGTAGCCGCGGCGCAGGGTTGCCATTGGTGAGAGGGCATTGAGCAGCGCCTGCGAGGCGTCGAGGCGGTTGCGACGGGTGGCAATGCGGTTGGAGGCGGCTTCGGCGATGGCGCGCAGAGTCATGTCGAGACGTGTGAGCTGCGGTTGCAGCCGTCGGCCGCTTATCCCCGAGAGTGTAGAGGCGTTGTTGCGTAAACGTGCCGATGCACGCTCAATGGCGTTGCGCGAGGCCACGGGTAGCAGTCCTTCAGCATGGGCGAGTTGCTCTTTGTTTCCCGAAATGCGCTCGGTGGCGAGCTGCAGAATGCGGTTTCCCACGGTGGAGAGGAAGCCGAGGGCGTTTTCGCCGTTGGCTATTAGCCATTCGGCAACGGCAGTGGGGGTTTTGAGGCGCAGGTTGGCCACCCAGTCGAGCACTGTGATGTCGCGTTCGTGGCCGATGCCAATTGCGATGGGGAGGGGGAACTGGGCCACGTTGGCGGCAAGTTCATAGTCCTCGAAGGCCTGGAGGTCGGATGTGGCGCCACCACCGCGGATAATCACCACACCATCCCAAAGCTCACTTTCGGCTGCAATTCTCTCAAGGGCAGCGATGATTGATGCGGGTGCCGTGGCTCCCTGCATCACTGCCGGATAGAGACGTGTGACGAACCGCAACCGCGAGGGGTTGTGGTAGAGCTGGTTCATGAAATCGCCGTAGCCGGCGGCTCCCGGGGCTGAAATCACAGCGATGCGCTGAGGCACAGCGGGCCATGAAAGCTGCCTGTTGAGGTCGAGAATCCCTTCGGCTTTCAGGCGCTCCAGAATCTCGCGGCGACGGCGCATGAGGTCGCCCATCGTGTAGTCGGGGTTGACGGCGGTGACCACGAGCGAGAAGCCGTAGACGGGGTGCATCGAGGCCGACACGCGAAGCATCACTTTCAGTCCGGTGGCGAACCGTTGCCCCGTGGCGCTGAAAAATTCGGCGTCGATGCGTGGAAAATTGCTCGCCCAGATAACGCCGCGGGCTTTGGCCACCTGCAGGCCGCGGTCATCTTTCTGAAGCAGCTCCATGTAGCAGTGGCCGCCGCGCACGGCAACATCGGAAAGCTCGGCGGTGACCCAAACGTTTTGAGTTTCGGGACGCTGCACAAGCGATGCCACCAGGCGGTTGAGGTCGAGAAGTGATAATGTTCGGGCTTGCATGGGGGGAGAATGTGATTCAGTCGTTTACTTTCACCATCTTTTTCCCGTTCCAGCGGTAGGTGATGCTCGAACGGAGCAGCGGCCCGGCCCATTGCGCATCCTCCTCGGGGAGGAAGCCCCCAACGTTGTTGATGAGGGTGAGGGTGCCGGTGGAGGGCTCATAGACGCAGCGGGCAAGCATGAAGGGGAATGCGTTCTCAAGGTCTTTCTTCCGTTCCTTGGCCTCGGGGAGCATCCAGTCGTCGAGCTGCGGAACGAG
This sequence comes from uncultured Muribaculaceae bacterium, assembly GCA_910586565.1. GTDB lineage: Bacteria > Bacteroidota > Bacteroidia > Bacteroidales > Muribaculaceae > UBA7173. Next base: position 48,993 of record CAJUIT010000016.1, read on the forward strand.
AAACAATCCCTTTTTGATTTCTTTCCAGGAGGAGGTGTAGAATTTCACGCTGCTGTCGTCCTGCGGAGTTTTGAGAGTTGTTATCACCATGATGATGGTGTCGGACTTCTGAGGGATGAGCGACATGGCGACTTCCGACACCTCGGAGGTGCTCACCGTTATCTGGCTGTCGTTGGCCGAGAGGATGCGGCAATCACCTTTGAAGGCGTTTTTCGAGGGCTTCTGCGAGCCGCTGTTGAAGTAGTCGAGCATGTCGAGGCGTGTCATGCGGTCGATTGTGGGGAACACTTCGGCCGGGGCATCGACAAATGCAGTCGATGCCGTGAGCGCTTTGGCGGCGCAGGCGGCATTGAGAGCAAAAAGGAACAGAAAAATTTTCAGTTTCATAAATCGATGGTTGTTTTTCAGAATCCGCAGGGGGAAGTAGCGCCTTTTCGGGGCGCTGCCCCATCACAGTTGCGGGTTATTTGCGGCGTGCGCGTTTCTTGAATTTCTCGAAAGCGTCGTAAGCATCGCCCTCGTCGGCAAACTTGTCTTTTGAGCGGCGGGTGGAAGCCTTGGCATAGTCCTTGTCGGGGCTTGCAATCTCGCAATAGAGGCGTTTGCCCATGAAGTCGGCCCCCTTTAGAGATGCCACTACGCGCTTGGCGTCGGATTTCTTCACGTCGAACAGCGAGTAGCCCGGCATGAGGTCGATTCGGCCCACGTCGACACGTTTGCCCCCCACGAAGCGGTTGAGAATCTCGATGAGGTTGCCGGCATAGAAACCGTCGCGCTTGCCGGTGTTGATGTAGACGCGCTCCATCCCTTTCGAGGCTGTGCGGCGGTCTTTCTCGGCATCGGTGCGTTCGACGCCGGCTTTATCTTTCCTGTCTTTCTTCTCCTTGCGGGGCTTTTCGTCGATGAAGTCGATTTTCGGGGCGTCCTTGTAGTATTCGAGCAGGCGGTGGAATTCGAGCGACAGAACGCGCTTGATGAGGTCCTCGGTGGTGAGCCACCCCAGTTTCTTGAGCACGCCGGGGATATATTTTTCAATGGCGCTTTCGTCGACTTCAACACGCTCAATGCGGTCGGCGAGGCTGTAGAGCTGCTTCTCGATGATGTGTTCGGGGGTGGGCACCTCCTTGCGCTCGAAAGTTTTGCCGATTATGCGCTCGATTTCGCGGAGCTTCCCTTTCTCGCGCGAGTGGATGATGGCGATTGACACGCCGGTTTTGCCGGCGCGGCCTGTTCGGCCCGAGCGGTGGGTGTAGACGGCGGTGTCGTCGGGCAAGCCGTAGTTGATTACGTGGGTGAGGTTATCGACGTCGAGACCGCGGGCGGCCACGTCGGTTGCCACAAGCATTGTAATCACGCGGTCGCGGAATTTCTTCATCACGATGTCGCGCTGCTGCTGCGAGAGGTCGCCGTGGAGTGCGTCGGCGTTGTAGCCGTCGCGGATGAGGTTTTCGGCCACCTCCTGTGTGTCGCGTCGGGTGCGGCAGAAGATGATGGCGTAGATGTTGGGGGAGTTGTCGGCGATGCGTTTGAGTGCCAGATATTTATCGCGCGCGTTGACCATGTAGTAGATGTGGCGCACGTTGGCCGAGCCCTCGTTGCGGGTGCCGATTACGAACTCCACGGGGTCGTGCATGTACTTCTTTGCGATTTTTGCAATTTCGGCTGGCATTGTGGCCGAGAACATGAGCATCTTGCGGTTGTCGGGCACATGTTCGAGAATTTCGTTGATGGAGTCGAGAAAGCCCATGTTGAGCATTTCGTCGGCTTCGTCGAGAATCACGGTGTGAACGTCGTTGAGTTTCACTTCACCGCGTTTGATGAGGTCGATGAGACGGCCGGGGGTTGCAACGATAATCTGCGAGCCCTCGCGCAGGGCGCGAATCTGGCTCATGATGCTTGAGCCGCCGTAGACCGGTGTCACACGCAGGCCCGAGATGTATTTCGAGTAGTCGGCGAGGTCGGAAGCTATCTGCAGACAGAGCTCGCGGGTGGGGGCGATGATGAGTGCCTGGGTTGAATTGCGGTCAACGTCGACACGCTGCAACACCGGGAGGCCGAACGCGGCTGTCTTGCCGGTTCCTGTCTGGGCCAGGGCTACAACGTCGCCCTCCTGCGAGAGGAGGTGTGGGATAACTTTTTCCTGCACGGGCATGGGGTTTTCGAAACCGAGGTCGGCAATGGCCCGGCGCAAAGGTTCGTTAACTCCTAATTCTTCAAATGTCATGATGTTTAAATTTCTTTTTAAGTGCCGGGTGGCGGTTGGAAATGCGCGTGGCCGCCCGGATAAGCGCTTCAGGCTTATATGAGTTGTTGTTAAAACGCGTTGGTGAAGCTTTGCCCGGAGATTCGGCTTCCCAAGACAAAGCTACTAATAAAAATCAAGAACAGGGGGTCGTTGTTCGGTGAAAATGGAAATATTTGGTTAAATTAACTCTATGCGTTATCCTCAGGGAGTTGGCCGAACGGAAGATTCTCATTAATTTTGTGGAATGACGATGAAAACCAAGCGCACTACTTTATATGTCACCGACCTTGACGGCACGCTGTTGGGTGCCGACAGCCGCGTGAGCCGGCGAAGTGTTGAGATGCTCAACTGCCTTGCCCGCGCCGGGGTGATGGTAACCCCCGCCACAGCCCGCACCCCAGCCACGGTTCAGCCCCTGTTTCGCGGTGTGGTGCAACCGGTCTACACCGACGCTGCCGACGGCACAAGCCGCCCGTTGCCGGCAATTGTGATGACCGGGGCAGGAGAGTGGAACCGCGAGACGGTGAAATTCGAGAGCGTTGAGCTTATACCCGAGGAGGATGCGCTGCGCATCCGCGACACCTTCGCCCGCGAGGAGCTTCGCCCGTTTGTCTATTGCCTCAGCGGCGACAGTTTCCTGAATGTGTATCATCCCGCGGCCATGACCCGCCGCGAGAACAGTTTCTATCAGGAACGGCGCCATCTCGAACTGAAACGTTTTCATCTCGACCAGACTCCGTCGCGCTGGAACAGCGTGGCGCTGTTTTTCGCCATCGGACCGGTGAAGAGCGTTGAGCGCGCCACCCGCGAACTCGACGGCATCACGGCATGTGCCGCGGCGTGGTATCCCGACATTCTGATTCCCGACACGGGGCTTATCGACATCTATGCCCCCGGAGTGTCGAAAGCCGAGGCGGTGAAGCGCATGGCGCGGAAAACGGGCGCCACGGAGATTGTGGTGTTCGGCGACAATCTCAACGACCTCCCCATGATGCGGGTGGCCGATGTGGCTGTGGCTGTTGACAACGCGCTCCCCGAGGTGAAAGAGCAGGCCGATGTGGTGATTGGAGCAAACACCGACGATGCGGTGCCACGGTTCATAATGGAAAGGGAGGGGCTGAGCTTATGAACATCTATGAAGTGCGCCGCTGGGGCTTGGCCGCGTTCCTGCTGATTTCGGTGGGATTGGTGGCATTCTTCATCTATGTGTCGAACAATCTGGTGAACGACCTTGCCGCACAGGAGCGCGAGCGCATGCAGATTTGGGCCGACGCCACCAAGCAGATTGCCGACTTGGGGGAATCGGAGGATGCTTCGTCGGCCGAAAACATCGACTTCCTTTTCAGCATCATCGAACGCAACCACACCATCCCGGTGCTTCTCACCGACGATGAAGGGAACATTCTGCTCCACCGAAATTTCGATTTGCCCGAGCCTGTCGACTCGGCCGCGCCCTATTTCATATCCCCCGGCAATGAGGCGTTTCTGCTCGGGAAACTGAGAAACTTGCAGAACCGCGCCAATGTGATTCACATCATCATCTCGCCCGACAATCTGCAACATCTCTACTACGATGATTCAAAGTTGCTGAGGCGGTTGAGCTACTACCCCTACATTCAGCTGCTCGTGATGCTCGCGTTTATATTTGTGGTTTACTATGCCGTGAACTCAACGCGCCGCGCCGAGCAGAACAAGGTGTGGGTGGGCCTGTCGAAGGAAACGGCCCACCAGCTCGGCACCCCCATCTCGTCGCTCATGGCATGGATGGAGCTGCTGCAGTCGATGGGGGTAGACCCCGACACGGTGAGGGAGATGAACAAGGATGTGACCCGACTGAGCACCATCGCCTCACGATTCTCGAAAATCGGCTCGCAGCCTCAGATGGAGGTTGAGAATGTCAACGCTATTGTTGAGAGGGCATCATCCTATATGGCCACACGCATTTCGTCGCGCATAAAGCTGTCGGTGGAGCTGTGCGACGGGGCGCTCGACGTGAAAATGTGCTCACCCCTGTTTGAGTGGGTGATGGAGAACCTCATAAAGAATGCCGTGGATGCGATGGAGGGGAGCGGCAGCATCACGATTGTCACCAACCGCGTGGGGCGCAAGGCGGTGATTGATGTCACCGACACCGGCAAAGGGATTCCGCGCAAAAACCACAAGACGGTGTTCAATCCCGGCTATACCACTAAAAAACGTGGCTGGGGACTTGGGCTTACGCTTGCCAAGCGCATCATCGAGCAATATCACCGAGGGCGCATCTTCGTGAGCCGCTCCGAGCCGGGGGCCGGAACTACTTTCACCATTGAACTGCCGCTAATATAATCATGAGGGTGTGTCATAACGGCTCGTCCGGGTCGTCGCTTGCGGGATTCGGCCAAACCATTCTGACAGTACCCTCCCGGGTTAGACATAAAAAGGCGATGTGTCAAAATTCATGACACACCGCCTTTATTGACAGGGGTTTGTTGTTGTTCGGTTTGTTTGTGGTCGCGGCTCAATCAGTCGACGGGGATGATTGAGATTGCGAAACCGCCGCCGGGAGCAGCCTTGAGTTTGAGCTTGCTTTTATCGGTCACCTTTTTGCGGGTGATGGTGTAGGCCTGCGGATTTGTGAGGTAGTGGGCATCGGGTGCGTCGGCGTAGATGGTGGCCTCATATTTGCGTCCCTTGTCGAGAAAATCGAGGGGGATGGTGGTTTCGTGGCCATGTTCCGAAGCAGTGCAACCAACGAACCAGTTGTCGGTGCCTTTGGCTTTTCGGGCAGCCACGATGTAGCGTCCGGGTTCGGCTTCGAGATATTTGCTGTCGTCCCAGTCGACGGCCACATCCTTGATGAATTGGAATGCATCCATGAAGCGCTCGTAAACGTCGGGCACATCGGCTGCCATCTGCAGCGGGCTATACATTGTAACATACAGAGCGAGTTGGCGGGCGAGGGTGCTGTTTACATGGCCCGAGCTTGTGGGGTTCACCTTTTTCATGTCCATTTCAAAGAGGCCTGGGGTGTAGTCCATCGGGCCACCCTGGAGGCGGGTGAAGGGGAGCACGGTTGTGTGGGAGGGCTTGTTGCCGGCAAACGACTCATATTCCGAGCCGCGGGCCGATTCATTGCCGATGAGGTTGGGGTAGGTGCGGCAGAGGCCTGTGGGGCGCACGGCTTCATGGGCGTTGACCATGATTTTGTGTTTGGCTGCTTCGGTGACGGCATAGAGATAGTGGTTGTTGAGCCACTGGCCGTAGTGGTGCTCGCCGCGGGGAATCATGTTGCCCACGTAGCCGCTTTTCACCGAGTTGTAGCCATATTTGTTCATAAGGTTGTAGGCCTCCTCGAGATGGCGCTCGTAGTTGCGCACCGAGCCTGAGGTTTCGTGGTGCATCATCAGCTTCACACCCTTTTCGGCGGCGTAGGCGTTGAGTCCTTCGAGGTCGAAGTCGGGGTAGGGGGTGACGAAGTCGAACACATAGTCCTTAGAGTGGCCGAACCAATCCTCCCAACCCACGTTCCAGCCTTCAACAAGCACTTGGTCGAAGCCGTGTTCGGCAGCGAAGTCGATGTAGCGCTTCACGTTTTCGGTGTTGGCCGGATGGCGGCCGTGGGGTTTGGTCTTAGAGTAGTCGAGGGTGTCGAGTTTCACCGAGGGGAGGTCGTAGGTGTAGCTCCATTCCTTGCCGTGGCCAATCATTTCCCACCACACGCCAACATATTTCACGGGTTTGATCCATGAGGTGTCGTCGTAGGCGCAGGGCTCGTTGAGGTTGAGGATGAGGTTGGATGAAAGCATGTCGCGTGCATCGTCGCTCACCATTACAGTGCGCCAGGGGGTGTGGGTGGGTGCCTGCATGTAGGCCTTGTTGCCTACGGCATCGGGTGTGAGCCACGATTCAAACACCATTGTGGAATCGTTGAGGTTGAGGTGCATGCACGAATAGTCAACCAGGGCAGCCTCGTGGAGGTTGATGTAGAGGCCGTCGTCGGTTTTCATCTGTAGGGAGGTCTGCACGCCGGTGGGAGAGAACTGAGTTTGCGATTCGTTGCTCGAAATCGAGCCTGCCGATAGATTGCGGATTTCGGAGAGGCGCGATTCGGTGTAATCATATTCCTGGGTGTCGTAGTCGCCTGCAATCCACCATGCGGTGTGGTCGCCGTTCATGGCAAATTGAGTGTGCTCCTCCTTCACAACGAAGTAAACGAGGTTGTTCTGCAGGGGGAATTCATAACGGAATCCGAGGCCGTCGTCGTAAAGGCGGAAGCGGAGGTTCATCAGTCGCCCTGTTGCCGGCTGGGCAAGCTCAACGAGCAGTTCGTTGTAGTGGTTACGGATGTGGCTTGTCTCACCCCACACGGGTTGCCATGTCTCGTCGAAAGTGGTGACTTCATGGCCTTTGATTTCAAAGCCCTCAATGAGGTCGGTGTCGTTGACAAGCTCCAGGCCGAGGGTTGAGGGTTTCACCACGGTTTTGTTATCGAACGTGAGGGAATAGGTGGGGCGGCCGCCGTCGGAGAGGTCGAAGTCGAGCGCGAGCTTTCCGTCGGGCGATTTTAATTCCACCGCCCCTGCAGCGAGTGCAGCGGCGGTGAAAAGAGTGAAAACGGTTATCTTTGACATAGGTAAGTGACTAATTGTTCAGTTGCGGTGGAATCATTCAATCACAATCATGCTCCAGTATTTGAGCGAGGGGAGGGTGAAGGTGAGTTTCCCGTCGTTCTGGGTGAAGGGGAGTTCGACAACGGCACCTCCGTGAATGTCGGGTGAGGCTGTCCACACACGTTTAACTTCACGGCGGCAGGTCATCGACAGGGGAAGGTCGAGGGTGAGGCGGGGTGCGGGACGAGTGCCGTTGAGGTCGCGCCAGCTCAGGTTGTCGATGTTGCGGAAGTTGAGTAGGCTCACAACAAGGGCGTCGCCGGTGTTGCGGGCGTAGGTGACCACGTTGCCCTGTTTCGGGGGCCAAGCCGACACGTTGATGCGTTTGGAGGCATCGGTGCAGCTCATGCCGGGGTCGAATTCGGCCTGTGTGGAGGTTCCGCGGAGCAGGTTCTGATAGGCGGTCATGAAGTCGTAGTAGCGAATCATGGCTGTGCGCAGTTCTTCGGTCATGGCCAGGGGTGATGCGGGGAAATATTCGCGCGACAGCATGTGGTCGCCAAGCTCGAGGTGAGAGCCGCCGAGGGCCATCATCACCGCGTCGGCCATGATGATGCCGGGGGTATTGAAATCGCCTGTGGTGCGGTCGGCGAGGTCGTAGTTCATGTAGGCAGCGAACACGGTGCGCAGTTTGTTGGAGCTGTAGTTGTCGTTGGCCTTGATGATTGAGTGGAGGTGGGAGAAATCGGCTTCGTCGCCCCACACTTCGTTGTAGCAGAAATCAACTTTGCCTGTGCCCGCAATCTGTGAGGCGCCGTAGCTGCTCACGGCGTTCATCACAAGGCGCTTGGAGGGGTGGCGCTCCTTCATGGCGTTGATGAAGGATGCGTAGCCGCGAGGGAGGTTGATTTTCGAGCCTGCATAGTCGTAGAGGTCACCGCGGTTGCCGAGCTGGTCGATCTGATAACCGTCGAAATCGAAGTTGGCATACACTTCGTCGTTGCGTTCGGCAATGTAGGCCTGCCATTCCTTGTTGGAGGGGTCGAGCACGTAGATGCTGCTTTTCCACGATGAGGGGAGTGAGTGCATGTCCTTGTCGCCGTGGCGGTCGTTCTTGAAGGCATACCACTGTTCTTTCACGCCGTCGGCTGCCGCATCGTCGAGCGCGCCGAAGCAGAGGTTGTAGAAAATTGATTTCATGCCGAGCGAGTGCTGCACGTCGATGTATTTTTTCACCACCGAGGTGTAGACGTCGCGGTTGGCGATATCCTTGTAGACTACGTCGAGCTGATTGCGTGTTCCACCCAGAGGCCAATGGTGTTTGTTGTGCCAGTCCTGGAACTGAACGCCGTTGATGTGGCAGCGGTTGAGGAAGTCCATTTCCTGCTCAATCACACCGTCGGCAAGTTTTGATGCATCGAATGTTGCCACGAAGCCGTAGCGGGGGAAGGTTGTCCAGTCGCTCGACACATCCACCGCGATAGTGCCGAGGATGGTTTCGGCGCCGTTGTCGGCAGCCGGGGTGTAGACTTCAACCATGTAGCCTGTGAAATCGGTTGTTGGAGGCTGCCACTGCCATGAGGCTGTGGTCATGTTTTCCTCCTTGATGATTTCGGAGCCGTGGCGGTAGCGCACTTTTGCTCCTGCCACAGCCTGCGAGGCTTTGAAGCGCACGGTGGCGCCGGGAGTGTAGCAGGCTTTGTCGGTTGAGAGGTCGACGCAAAGGTTGGAGGTCACGGAGGTTACGTCGGTCACCGAACCTGAGGGGCCGTTGCCGGGGGTGGGCTCGGGTTCGGTTCCGGGAGTGTTGTCGGAGTCGCTGCATGACACGGCAAGCGCCGCCGCGCACACAAGAAGAAGATTCATTTTTTTTGTCATCAGTGTTTTAAACATTGGAATAGGGTTGAGAAAGAGATTTTGAGAAAGAGGTTGTTGTAAGCGGGGAAGCATGTTTTTTGATTCACAAACAGGTTTAACACGCTCCCCCGCGATATTAGTCAGGTAGATTCGGGGTAGTTCCCCTCGCAGTGAATGCTCAGTTGCGGGCGATTGTCACTTCCTCAAGCAGCTGGTTGAGGGTGATGGTGTAGTTGCCGGCTTCGGTAACACGCCATTTGAAATCGAGGCTGCCAACGGAGATGTCCTTGTACTGTTCCTGGCATGCGTTGTCGCTCTTGTTGATGAACAGCACGCGCTGGGGCACTCCTGTGGGTGATTCGTTCTCGCCTGTGGCCATGAACCATGCTCCGTTCCAGTCGCTCTGTCGGTCGGCCGAGAATTTGAGCTCACCGGTGTTGAGGTAGCCGCTCCAGGTGAAGATGTTGGGGTCGGAGGTGCTTTGTGTCATGGGGGTGGCGTTGCCGAGGTCCCAGCCATTGGGTGTGGCGTCGCCCACGAGATACATTTCGGTGTAGGGTGTGTAGAGGTTCATTATCATGCGTTCGGCTCCGGGGCGGATGTCGAGGCAGATTTTATATGCAAGGTTTGTTTCGCCGGGCTGGAGGAACCATTTGGGGTCGGGGTCGAATCCTTTGATGAACTGCACTTCGCGGTCGGTGTAGGGTGCGTTCTCGCGGGGTGCCTTGTACATGTTTTCCCACGAGCCTTCGGAGGTGCCGAATTTGAATTCCCCGCCTTTCACGAAGAACACTCCGATGCGGAAGAGGAACGGGTCGAGGGGGTCTTGGTTCATTTGCCGGAAGTTCCAGTCGGTTTCGTTGCCCACGAGGTAGATTGTGGAGTAGGGCGGTTCGATGCCTTCGGTCATAGTGAAGTTCACGGTGAGGTTGAGGAGGTCAACATCGACCTTGTAGCAGTGAGCCTCGGAGATTGCGAACTGTTCGTCGGGTTCGCCATCGTCTGTTCTGTAAACGAGACCACCACGGCCGTTATTGTTGTAGGAGGGGAGGAAACTGCCGAGATTTGTGATAAATTTAAGATTGCCGGCCGAAAGGTTACCTGTCCATGTGAACACACCGTTGGTGGTGCGGGTCATGGCTGTTGCATCGTCGGCGCTCCAGCCGTTGGGAGTGGCGTCGCCGATGAGGTAGAGGGTCTCGGTCACAGGCTTGTAGGTGGTTGCTGTGAAGCTCACCTGTGCCACCTGGTCGTCGAGCCCTTCGACCGATGCGGTGAGGCGTGCGTCGAGCGACACGGTTTCACCCGGCAGAATGCCGATGCTCTGGCAAAGGATGTGGTTGAGCTGGTCGACTGTGGGGGCCCATTTGTAGACCTGCTGGTCGTGGTCCTTTATCACATAGGAGTCGATGAAAGCGGTTCCGCTTTCGGCGATTTCGAGGGTGTAGCTTATGCGGTTGCCGGTGCCTTGGTTGGTGCCGGTTGTCCATTCAAGCGCTATGGCTTCGAGGGCGTGGTCGCGCTCGTCGAGCACCACGTTGGTTTTGGTTGCTGTGAGGGCAAGCGGTGCCTCCCCTTTGTCGAGCTCGGTGTAGTCGTTGTCGCTGCATGCGCCCAACACCATAGCGGGAAGCAGGGCAAGTGCCAGAAATTTATGGTTGAGTTTCATGGTTGGCATGATTGTTATTTGTAAACACTGTGGTTAATGTTGAATGTGTTGACACGCTATGGCATCAATAGCCAATGTTCTGGGTCATGAGGGGGTTGGCATCGATTTCGGTCTGCGGGATGGGGAAGAGCAGACGGTCGCGTGTGGCGTTGGTCTTGCCGATTGAATGGAGGAAGTTGACGGCATAGTTTCCGTTGTCGATGCGAATCATGTCGAACCAGCGGTGACCTTCAAAGGCAAGTTCCATGCGGCGTTCGTGAATGATGGCCTCGCGCATGTTGTCTTTCGAGATGGTTGATGGCACGGGGTCGAGGCCTGCACGGCGGCGAACGATGTTGAGGGGCCCGCGGGCATCGGAGGTGAGCCCGAGTTCGTTGAACGCCTCGGCCTGCATCAGTAGCACACCTGCATAGCGGTAGACGATGAAGTTGGCGGGGCTGGTGTCGGTTTCGGGTGAGATTTCTTTTGACACGAGGAATTTGCGCACGTTGTAGCCGGTGTTTGACCACTGTTTGCGGTAGGGTGTGCCTTCCCAGTCGGGGCATCCTTCGTAGAACACCGAGATGGGTTTGCGGAGGTCGCCCTCCTCGTAGGAGTCCATGAATTCCTGTGTGGGTTGGTTCCATCCCCAGCTTCCGGCAACGAGATTGGAGCCGCGGGGACCCATGAATGTCGAGAGCCATGAAGCATAGGGGGTGTTACCCCAGAAGTCGGATTCGGTGCTGCCTGAGTACTGCACCTCGAAAATTGATTCGGCGCCGTTGCGCACGGGGCAGTTGAAGTTGTCGGCATAGGAGCAGGTGGTAAGGTCGTAGCCAAGGGCGGTTATGCGGTCGCACAGGTCGATTACCTCGCGGTAGAGCGAGGGGTTTGACGGCGCGAGGGTGAGGTAGATGTCGGCAAGCATGTAGAGTGCGGCATCCTTGCATGCGCGGCCCTTTTCGTGTGCGTCGTAATCCTCTTTAGCCGGGAGGAGGGAGATGGCATCGGAGCAGTCGGAGATTATCTGCTTGTAGGTTTCGTCGAGCGAGGCTCGGGCTATGGCGCTTGAGGTGTCGGGGTCGTAAGGTTCAAGGCGCAGGGGCACACCGCCGAAGAGTCGGGCCAGCAGATAGTAGTAGTGGGCGCGGAGGAACAGGGCCTCACCTTTGGAGCGGTCGCGGATTTCGTCGCTCACGTCGGTTGCGCTTTCGAGCGATTGCAGCAGGTTGTTGCACTGGGCGATGCCGATCCAGGGGGAGCGCCACATGTAGAGGGCCATAGCGTTGTCGCTGAGGGTTGTGAAGTTGGCAGCCTGGATTGTTTCGATGCCGTCGTCGCCGCCGCCGGCGCCAACGTTGGAGTTGCCGGCCACGATGTCGAGGCCCCAGATTCGCTGGTTGTAGAGGTTGGAGGAGCGCAGGGGCACGTAGCAGGCGTTGGCCATAGCCACTGCCACCTGGTCGGTGACGGCTGTGTCGGGGTCCACGCGGTCGTAGGGTGATTTGTCGAGGAAATCCTCACACGAAGTCATTGTCGCGGCCAATGCTAACGCGGCCAGCGGATATATGAATTTTTTCATGATTTGTTTCTAAAGGTCAAGCAAATGGTGAGAGAATCAATAATTGAAGGAGATGCCCACGTTGAATGTGCGCGACTGGGGGAAGCTCGAGTAGTCGATGCCGTCGATGCCCACTTCGGGGTCAAGTCCCTTGTAGCCTGTGATAGTGGCCACATTCTCACACGAGAAGATTACGCGCGCCTGCTCGAAGCCAATCGGTTTGAGCCATTTGTCGGGGAGGTTGTAGGCGAGGGTGATGTTTTTGAGACGCAGATAGGAGCCGTTCTCAACCCATCGGTCGCTGATGCGGTTGTTGCCGTTGGGGTCGGCCCACACAGCGCGTGGCATGGAGTTGGAGGTGCCGGGGGCGGTCCAGCGGTCGGCTGTGGTGGCAAACTGGTTGTAGGCTGCCGACATGCTTTCCATCACCGAGCGTGTGCGGTTGTAGATTTTGTTGCCGGCAACACCCTGCAGGAACACCGACAGCTCGAAGCCTTTGTAGGTGAACTTGTTGTTCATCGAGAAGAGCCATGTGGGGTTGGGGTTGCCGATAACGGTGCGGTCGTCGTCGTTGATAACGCCGTCGTTGTTGAGGTCGCGGAAACGGATGTCGCCGGGTTCGGCACCGGGTTGAACGGCGTGAGCTTTAACCTCGTCGGCGGTTTGGAAAATGCCGTCGGTCACGTAGCCGTAGAACACGTTGATGGGGTAGTCGGCGGCCAGCATAGTGGCGTAGGCTCCGCCAAACTGATTGCGCCACAGGGGGGTGTCGCTGTTGAGGTCCTTGATTTTGTTTTTGTTGTAGGTTACCGAGAGGTTGGTTTCCCAGCCGAATTCGCCTGTGAGGTTGATTGAGTTGGCGGTGAGTTCCCAACCGATGTTGCGTACTTTGCCGGCGTTGGTGTAGGTGTCGAAGGTGTCCTCAAAACCGGTGGTGATGGGGAACGCAGCCTTCACAAGCATGGCGTTGGTGTTTTTGATGTAGCCGTCGAGGCTCACGTTGAGGCGCGAGTTGAACAGCGACACGTCAACACCGGCGTTGAACTGCTCGATTTCCTCCCAGTGGATTGCCGAGTTGGCGAGCACCTGCGAATAGAGAGCCGACTGCTCGGCGTTTTCGAGTGTGGTGCCGAAGGGGTAGAGGAGGGTTACGAGGGTTTGGATGTGGTCGTAGTTGCCAACCGAAGCCTGGCTGCCGGTTTTTCCGTAGCCCAGACGGAGCTTGAGGTCGTTTACAACCTTATCCTGCGGGAAGAAGTCCTCGCCAGAGATGCGCCATGCAGCCGATGCCGAGGGGAAGGTGCCCCAGCGGTGTTTGGGACCGAAACGGCTTGAACCGTCGCGGCGGATGGTGGCGGTGAGGAAGTATTTGTCGTCGTAGGAGTAGTTGGCACGGGCCATGTAGGAGAGGAGTGCCCATTCGCTCTGCGAGCCGGCGAGGTCGTTGATTTTCTCGCCGTTCTCGAGCTGGTGAACGTTGTCGAAGAGGAAGCCGTTCATCTGGCCGCTCATCCAGTAGGCGTGGTTCCACTGTGCCGACATACCGGCCATAACGTTGAGCGAGTGCTTCTTTGCGAAAGTGTAGTCGAATGTGAAGTAGTTATCCCACAGGTAGGTGAAGTTGCGGTTCGACGACTGGTATTGCGAGCTTTCCTCAACGGGGGTGGGCTTCCAGTTATATTTGGGGGTGAAAGCTTCGTCGAAGAAGAATTTGCCGTCGAAGCCGAAGAGCGAGCGGAACTGCAGCCATGAGGTGAGGGTGATGTCGGCTGCCACGTTGCCAAGCAGGTTGTAGCCGTGGGTTGAGCTGCGGTTCATGTCGTTGGTGCCGACAGGGTTGCGCACGCTGCCAAACCACTCGGAATTGCCCGAGGGGCCGCTCCATTCGCCGTCGTCGGTTTTGACGGGGAGCATGGGAAGTGCCTGCATTGCATCCCACATGCTGTAGGAGCCCGATTTCTTTATGTCGGCGCTGAAAAGCAGGTTGTTTGAGAGCTTAAGCCAGCTTTTGAGCTTCACGTCGTTGTTGCTCTGGATGGTGAAACGGCGGTAGTTGACGTTGCGCACGATGCCGCTTTGGTCGAGGAAGCCGGCCGAGAAGTAGTAGTGGGCTTTGTCGTTGCCGCCCGAGTAGCTGATGTTGTAGTTCTGCATCACGCCGGTCTGCAGCAGTTCGTCGACCCAGTTGGTTGTTGAGGTGAGCAGCGAGGGATCGGCCCAGTCGGGGTTGGGGTTGTGGCCGGCCTGGGTGAGCATGTCGTTGCTGAGGGCGGCGTAGCCTGCCGAGTCGAGCATTTTCATTTTCTTGGATGCGTTGGAGAAGGCGGCGTTGACCGATACCGACAGGCGCGAGGTTCCGCTCACACCTTTGCGGGTGGTAATCATAACCACGCCGTTGGCACCGCGCGAGCCGTAGATGGCGGTGGCCGATGCATCCTTGAGAACGTCGAGGCGTTCGATATCCTGGGGGTTGATGTTGTTGAGACCGAGGTCGGTGGGCACACCGTCGATTACAACGAGGGGGTCGCAGTTGTTGATGGAGCCCAGACCGCGCACTTTGATGCTTACGTTGTCGCCGGGCTTGTTGCCGCCAACGATGTTCACACCGGCGATTTTGCCCTGGATGGCCTGGCCAACGTTGTTGACGGGCACCTCCTTGATGTCTTTGGCGCCGAGCGAACCTACAGCACCGGTGAGGTCGCTTTTCTTGAGTGTGCCGTAGCCGATAACCACAACTTCGTCGAGCATGGCCGAGTTTTCTTCAAGAACAACGTTGATGGTGTTGCGCCCTTCAACGGCGATGTTTTTTGTTTCATATCCTATATAGGAGAAACGGAGGGTTGCGAGGGGATTGGCCTGGATGGTGTAGTTGCCATCAATGTCGGTGGCGGTTCCTGTGCCTGTGTCGGCGGCGATGACGTTAGCGCCGATGATGGGTTCGCCGTCGGTGCCGGTCACGCAGCCCGACACCGTGATTGTTTGCTGCGCCACGGCTGCGGGTGTCATGGCAAGCAGCATCAAAAGCAGAAACAATGGCCTGAATATGGCCTTGGCTTTTGGTTGTCTCATGATGAATTAGGTTTAGGGTTATAGTTTGTGTTGTAGTTTTTCAGGTGTGGCCGGCGGTCGGTGGCAACGGGATGCGCCGGGTGGGCATTGCGGTTGGGCAGTTTCCACAATGCAAAAATAGGGGATTTATAAATCCCCAAAACCAACTGAAATAAAAATATAGTGAAAGTAGGTGCTCCGCTAATGATAAATGGCAGATAATCAGTGTTGAAGCGTTGGTGAAAATGCGCAAATAAGTAGTGGCCGAATAGCGCTTGGTGTGCTTTTCAACCCCTCTGCGGGGTGTTGTCAGTGTAGGCCGGGAACGCTGTCGCGACCTATTTTCATCACTTCCTCCTCAAGTTTGTCGCGGTCGCCGATGGCCTTGTTGCGAGCCTTGGTGCGGTAGTTGTAGATGGTGGTGACGGAGTAGCGCAGGAACTGTGCAATCTTCACGCTGTCGTTGATGCCGAGGCGAATCAGGGCGAAGATGCGCAGCTCGGTGGTGAGCTGTCCGGGTTTCTTCGGGATGATGGCCTCGTCGGGGCGGAGCAGTGCGTTGAAATCGTCGACGAATGTTGGGAAAAGGTTAAGGAATGTGTTGTCGAAGTTCTGATAGAATGCTTTCAGCTCATCATCGAGGAAGTTGGTGGATTTCAACGTGTCGTTGAGCTGGGATGTTTTTCCTGCTGAGATGAGTTTTGCGAGTTGCTTGCGGAAAGAGTCGATTTTTTCGATGTAGAGCGAGCATTGGTCCATGTAGCGGGCTATGTATTCCTCCTTGATGTGGGAGTTTTCGGCAATGGCCCGGTTGGCCTCGCAAAGGTTGGCGTTTGACTCGTTGAGCTCGGCGTTGAGTTGCTGCAGGCGGTTGTTGGCATGCTCGGTTTCCTTGCGTGCGGCTGCAGTGCGGCGCATCTGCCGCATCACGTAGAAGATTGCCGCGAGCAACACCAACAGCAGCACGCTAATCACAATCACGGAATTGCGCAGGGTTGAGCGCTGTTGCCTGATGGTGTTGACATACACCTCGTTGACAAGCGGGAAGATGCTGTTGAGCTCCACCACCCTCATGCGGGCATTGCAGCTTGCGGCATCGTCGAGCGAGATGCGCAGCAGCTTGTAGGCTTCCGACACATCCCCCTCATCATAGAGGAGCATGGCGAGCTTTCGCAGCGACACATATTCGCGCACGGCCGATTGCATGTCGGCGATGGAGGCTTTTATCAGCTCATCTTTCAAATGGGCTTTGTCGCCTATTTTTTCGTAGGATTCGGAAAGGGTAAAGGCGCAGATGGCTTTCTCATGTGTTGTGGTTTCGTTTTCGTTGAGAAAGCGTTGCACTGTCTCGATTGCCTGGCGGTATTCCTTGCGGGCGTTGTGGCGAGTGGCCTCGGCCATGACGTAGCCGATGGTGCCGGGAGCGTTGACGGCCATGAGCGAATCGAGATATTGCTCGGTTTTCAGTGAATAGCGCAAGTGGTCCTCCTCGCGCACGGCATAGTCGGCCATCAGCCCGTAGACGGTGCGCAGAATGTGGTAGCGGAAGGGGCGGATGTAATCGGGAATGTCGGCCGAGGAGATGGTGTCCATGATGTCGAACGCCTCCTTATACATGCCTGTGGCGGCAAATACGTTGGCGGTGTTCATGGCGGCGTTGCGCATCAGTGCCGGGTCGCCGATTTTGCGTGCAAGCTCCTCGCGGCGTTTGCACACGGCAAAAGCCGAGTCGGTGTTATAGGCCTGAAATTCGTTGAGTAGCGCGTCGAGGGCGTTGAAGCGGCGGCGGTCACCTTTGGCTGATGCAATCTCCTTGCGCAGTTCAATGAGCCGGTCCTCTTTCTGTTGCTGATAAGTGGGGCGGTTGGCAATCGCCTCGCGAAGGGTTTGCATCAGGCTGTCGGTAACAGATGTGTTTTTCCCCGCAGCGGTGACTGCAACGGTCAGCAGAAAGATTATTGCCGGTATTAGACGGAATCGACTCATGTGGCAAATTTACAAAAGAGCCGCTAATTTTCCAAACCTCCAATCCCCAACCTAAGTATGCCTCGCGTTTTTAAGCTTAATTGTAAAATGGTAGGATGAAAAAGTCCATTTCTTTCCTAATTGTAA